>NZ_BAABHF010000025.1:323956-404166 GCF_039541955.1 Actinoallomurus oryzae
CGGACAGGGAACGCGCACCACGCGCTCCCTGTCCGCGCGGGCCGCCGTTTTTCAGGCCGTTACTTCAGGAGGATGTCGACGGGGTTCCTGGTGCCGGCGACCGGGGCGCCCTTGAGCTGGTCGCCCAGCAGGGACGATGAGGGGTCGCCGAAGACGCGCAGCGCGCGGACGGCCGCCGTCCGCGGAACGTCGAACCACAGGTCGAAGGCGCACAGCTCGCGGGAGGCGATGGACTGGGTGCCGGAGACCCCGCGGGAGATCTGCATGGCGTCGGTGCTCGGGCCGTACGTCCTGCCGTCCGCCGTGACGAGGAGTTGCCGGCCGGGGTCGAAGTCGTGGCGTTCGCGGCCGTTGTTCACCATGAGGATCCGGACCGTGACGTACCGGCCGTGCGGGATCCAGCTCCCGTGTGAGCCGATGACCTCGCCGAGCCGGGTACGGACGCCGATGGCGGTGTAGCTGACCTCGCCGATCGTGGCGGTACGGCCGGACAGCGGGCTCTCGCCGTCGGCCACGGGCTGTGGCGGGATCTTGTAGTGGCGGTTGGACGAGCCGCATCCGGTGAGCGTGAGGGCGGAGGCGAGCAGGGCCGCCGCGGCCCGCGAGGAGGCCGTCTTCGCCGTTCGCCGTGGTCTCGGCGCGTCGCGGCGGCAGGTGCTGGATCGGTGCACAGCGCGACCGTAGACGAGCGCGCGCCGCCCCGGACGGGCTTCGCCGAATCGCGATCAAGATGCGATGAGCCCGGAGCGCCTTTGGTGCCGTGCCGCCGGTGAACCCATGCAGGCCTTCCCCGGCCCTGCACAGGCCCGGCGGTACGTTTTCTACTCAGCGCTCCGGGCTCTTACGGTGCAACGGTAGCGAGACTGGTGCGATGCGTGCAAAGTCTGGGGCATACCCGTTGGGCCTCGATCGGAAACGATTCGGCCACGAACGACGAACCCGCAGGTCACCGGCTGGTGGCCGGGACGAAGAAATTTACCGCTGATCGCGGATCGCACACGTGAGGCGCGCGGTGCAGACCCGGCGGTCGCGGTCGTCGCTGATGACGATCTCGTAGCTGGCGAGCGTACGGCCGCCGTGCAGCCGGGTCGCGACGCCGGTGACGTACCCCTCCGTGGCCGACCGGTGGTGGCTCGCGCTGATCTCGATGCCCATCGCGATGCGGTCGGGTCCGGCGTGCAGGGCCGAGCCGACCGAGCCGATGGTCTCGGCGAGGACGCAGGACGCGCCGCCGTGCAGGACGCCGTACGGCTGGGTGTTGCCCTTGACCGGCATCCGGGCGACGACGCGTTCGGCCGACGCCTCGATGATCTCGATTCCCATCGATTTGGCGAGTCCTTCGAACGCGTTCAGGTCGAGCTCGCCCGGCGCCACCGCGCTCGCGTCGTCCACGAAACCTCCCATGACCTTCTCGGCCTGCTCTGTTTTGTCCTAGGCGAAGGCTAGGCTGCCTGCGTGGTGATGACGGAAGCGACCCCTGAAACTCCCCGCCTGCTGCTCATGGACGGGCACTCGCTCGCGTACCGGGCGTTCTTCGCCCTGCCGATCGAGAACTTCTCGACGACGACGGGCCAGCCGACCAACGCCGTGTACGGCTTCACGTCCATGTTGATCAACGTCCTGCGGGACGAGGGGCCCACCCATGTGGCGGTGTGCTTCGACCGGAGCGAGCCGACGTTCCGCCACGAGACCTACGTCGAGTACAAGGCGAACCGGCGTGAGACGCCGGATGACTTCCGCAGCCAGATCAGCCTGATCTTCGAGGTGCTCGACGCGCTGCGCATCCCGCGGCTGTCGGTGGCCGGGTACGAGGCCGACGACCTGATCGCGACGCTGGCCACCCAGGCCGTCGCGCAGGAGATGGAGGTCTCGATCGTCACCGGCGACCGCGACGCCTTCCAGCTCGTCGGCGAGCACTGCACGGTGCTCTACCCGCGCAAGGGCGTGTCCGACCTGGCGCGCATGACGCCGGCGGCGGTCGAGGAGAAGTACGGCGTGCCGCCCGAGCGGCACCGGGAGCTGGCCGCGCTGGTGGGGGAGACCAGCGACAACCTGCCCGGCGTCCCGGGGGTCGGGCCCAAGACCGCGGCCAAGTGGCTCACCAAGTACGGCGGCCTGGACGAGCTGGTCGCGCACGTCGACGAGATCACCGGCAAGGCCGGGGCGAACCTCCGCGAGCACCTCGGCGACGTGCTGCGCAACCAGCAGATCAACAAACTCGACTGCGAGGTGCCGCTCGACCGGGGGCCCGCCGACCTCACGCTGGGCCAGTGGGACCGCGACGAGATCCACACGCTGTTCGACACGCTGCAGTTCCGGGTGCTGCGCGAGCGGCTCTACGCGACGCTGTCGGCGGTCGAGCCGGAGGCCGAGGAGGGGTTCGAGGTCGAGATGGCCCGGCCCGGTCCCGGCGAGGTGGCCGCGTGGCTGGCCGAGCACGCGAGCGGCGCCGGGCGCGTCGGCGTCGCGGTGACCGGCACGTGGGGGCGCGGCACCGGCGACGTCACCGGCATCGCGCTGGCCACCCAGGCCGGCGTGGGCGCGTTCATCGACCCGGTGGAGCTGCCCGAGGAGGACGAGCGGGCGCTGGCCGCGTGGCTGGCCGACCCCAAGCAGGCCAAGGCCATGCACGACGCGAAGGGGCCGATGCTGGCGTTCGCGGCGCGGGGCATGGAGCTCGACGGGCTGACCAGCGACACGGCCCTGGCCGCCTACCTGGCCCTGCCGGGGCAGCGGTCGTTCGACCTGGGCGACCTGGTGCTGCGTTACCTCCACCGCGAGCTGCGCAAGGAGGCCGACGACAGCGGCCAGCTCACCCTCGACGGCTCCGGCGAGCAGGAGGCCGCCTACGACCTGGTCGTCCGTGCCCGCGCGGTGGTGGACCTGGCCGAGGCGCTCGACGCGGACCTGGAGCGGCGCGGCGCGGTGACGCTACTGCGCGACGTGGAGATGCCGCTCGTGGATGTCCTGGCGGGCATGGAGCGCCTGGGCATCGCCCTCGACATCGACTACCTGGCGCGGCTGTCGGCGACGTTCGGCGGTGAGGTCAAGGCGGTCGAGGAGGCCGCGTGGGAGTCGATCGGTCGCGAGTTCAACCTCGGTTCGCCCAAGCAGATCCAGCAGATCCTCTTCGACGAGCTGGGGCTGCCCAAGACGCGCCGCACCAAGACCGGCTACACCACCGACTCCGAGGCGCTGACCAACCTCTACGCCCAGACCGCGCACCCGGTGCTGGAGGCGCTGCTGCGCCACCGTGAGGTGGCCAAGCTCAAGAGCATGGTCGACTCGCTGATCCCGATGGCCGACGACCACCGGCGCATCCACACGACGTTCGGGCAGATGGTGGCGGCGACGGGGCGGCTGTCCTCGGCCGACCCCAACCTGCAGAACATCCCGATCCGCACGGCCGAGGGCCGCCAGATCCGCGAGGGCTTCGTGGTCGGCGACGGGTTCGCGTGCCTGCTGACCGCCGACTACAGCCAGATCGAGCTGCGGATCATGGCGCACCTGTCCGAGGACGCGGCGCTGATCGACGCGTTCGGGTCGGGCATCGACTTCCACACGGTCACGGCGTCGCGCGTGTTCGACCTGCCGGCCGAGCAGATCGACGGTGAGCTGCGGTCGCGGATCAAGGCGATGAACTACGGCCTGGCGTACGGCCTGTCGGCGTTCGGCCTGGCCCAGCAGCTGCGCATCACGCCGGACGAGGCCCGCGGGCTGATGGAGGAATACTTCGAGCAGTTCGGCGGCGTCCGCGACTACCTGCGCGACATCGTGGCCCAGGCCCGCCAGGACGGCTACACCGAGACCATCATGGGCCGCCGCCGCTACCTGCCCGACCTGACGTCGGACAACCGCCAGCGCCGCGAGATGGCCGAGCGCATGGCGCTCAACGCCCCGATCCAGGGTTCGGCGGCCGACATCATCAAGGTCGCCATGCTGCGGGTCGACCGCGCGATCCGCGACACGGGCCTGCGCTCCCGCATGCTGCTGCAGGTCCACGACGAACTGATCTTCGAGGTGGCCGAGGGAGAGCTGGTAACCCTGCGAGAGCTGGTGGCCCGCGAGATGGGCGCCGCGTACGACCTGCGGGTGCCGCTGGAGGTCTCGATGGGCACGGGCCGCACCTGGCACGAGGCCGGCCACTGACCCCTCCGGCCACTGACCCCTCCGGCCACCGACCTCTCCGGCCGCCGGGGGCGGCGCCCGCGGCGGCCGGCGTGATGGGCGGAAAGCGGCGATCTCCTGGGCCATGACCCGGCGGAGTCAGGGCGGAGTTTTCTCGCCGTAATTCAGAGCTTCGCCGTAGGTAGCCGAGCGATTACATGATCGTGGTAGCGGGAAACAACCCTGAGCAGGCTCTTGTGGGCACCGCGTGCAGGATCGCTAGGGGACAACCGTGCCGCACCTTGACAAACTGGCCGCCGCTTTGATCGTGATCGCCGTCGTGGTGGGCTTCGTGGCCCCCCGCGACCGGCACGGCGGCGGGTCTCCCGGCGCCAATCCGGCCGCGGGCGGCGCGGTCCACGCGGCGTCGTCCAAGGCCGCCGCCGCGCCGCGCAAGGCGCAGAAGAAGAAGGCGCCGTTCAACATGGCCAAGGCGGCAGCGGCGGCCCGCGCGGCCGGCGCGAACGAGCTCGGCATGGTCCCGATCCTGATGATCCACCGGGTGATGGCCAAGCCGCAGGTCTCGCTCGACCGCTCGACCAAGGAGCTGTACGACGAGTTCACCGGCCTGGCCAAGCAGGGCTATGTGCCGGTCACCGCGGCGGAGTTCGTCAAGGGCCAGATCAACATCCCGGCGGGCAGGCATCCCGTCGTGCTGACCTTCGACGACGGGTCGATCACGCATGCCGACTTCGACGGTTCCGGAAACCCCAAGCCCGACACGGCGATCGGGGTGATCCAGCGGGTGGCGAAGGAGAATCCCGGGTTCCGGCCGGTCGCGACGTTCTTCGTGAACCGCGACCCGTTCTACGGCGGCTCCAAGCCGGGCGTGGAGACGATGCGGTGGCTGGTCCGCAACGGGTACGAGATCGCGAACCACACGACCAACCACAAGGACATGCGCAAGATGAGCCACGACGAGGTGGCCAAGGAGATCGGTACCGACGAGCAGATGATCGAAAGTGCCACGGGCAAGGCGGCGACCACCTTCGCGTTCCCGTTCGGCTCGCTGTCTCAGGCGCACCTGGACTGGGCCCAGCGCGGCACCAAGCCGGTGCCGTGGAACTTCCAGGGCATGTTCCTGGCCGGGTGGAAGCCGGCCGACTCGCCGTACGCCGGCTCGTTCGACCCGCGCCAGATCCCGCGGATCCGCGACAAGGGGAAGGTCAAGGAAGATGACTGCCAGCGATACTGCTCGACGGCGTGGCTGGAGTGGCTGGCCAAGAACCCCGACAAGCGTTACACCTCCGACGGGAACCCGGCCACGATCGCCTTCCCGCAGGATAAGATGATCTACCTCTACACGCGTTACAAGGAGTGGGCCTGCCCCTACTGACCACTCTTGAGATTGACCGCTGCCCATGGCCTCCCATATCCTGATCGCTGCGCTGTGGGCCTGTGCGCGCCTCGGACAGAGCAGGCTCGCGCTCGGTCAAGTCGACATCGGTCTGGTCAAACCGCCGGTTCATCGGCAGGGACGATAACTGGCCCTCCGCGCAACACAGGCAACTACGCATGTCCGTATCCGGAGCCATCCCACACATGACGAGCAGCACCGAGGCCACCTCGAGTACCCCGCAGGTAGCGGTCAATGACATCGGGTCCGAGGAAGCCTTCCTCGCGGCGATCGACGAGACCATCAAGTACTTCAACGACGGCGACATTGTCGAGGGCACTGTCGTCAAGGTCGACCGAGACGAGGTCTTGCTCGACATCGGCTACAAGACCGAGGGCGTCATCCCCTCGCGTGAGCTGTCCATCAAGCACGATGTCGACCCGAACGAGGTCGTCAAGGTCGGTGATCACGTCGAGGCCCTGGTTCTCCAGAAGGAGGACAAGGAAGGTCGCCTCATCCTGTCCAAGAAGCGCGCCCAGTACGAGCGCGCCTGGGGCACGATCGAGAAGATCAAGGACGAGGATGGCATCGTCACCGGCACGGTCATCGAGGTCGTCAAGGGCGGCCTGATCCTCGACATCGGGCTGCGCGGCTTCCTTCCCGCGTCCCTGGTGGAGATGCGCCGCGTGCGCGACCTTCAGCCGTACGTCGGGCGCGAGCTCGAAGCCAAGATCATCGAGCTGGACAAGAACCGCAACAACGTGGTCCTGTCCCGCCGTGCCTGGCTGGAGCAGACCCAGAGCGAGGTCCGCCAGACCTTCCTCAACACCCTCCAGAAGGGCCAGGTCCGTAAGGGCGTCGTGTCCAGCATCGTCAACTTCGGTGCGTTCGTGGACCTCGGCGGCGTCGACGGTCTGGTGCACGTGTCCGAGCTGTCCTGGAAGCACATCGACCACCCGTCCGAGGTCGTCGAGGTGGGCCAGGAGGTCACCGTCGAGGTCCTCGACGTGGACATGGAGCGCGAGCGGGTCTCCCTGTCGCTCAAGGCGACGCAGGAGGACCCCTGGCAGCAGTTCGCCCGCACCCACCAGATCGGCCAGGTCGTGCCGGGCCGCGTCACCAAGCTGGTGCCGTTCGGCGCGTTCGTCCGGGTCGAGGAGGGCATCGAGGGCCTGGTGCACATCTCCGAGCTGGCCGAGCGCCACGTGGAGATCCCCGAGCAGGTCGTCCAGGTCGGCGACGAGATCTTCGTGAAGATCATCGACATCGACCTCGACCGGCGTCGCATCAGCCTCTCGCTGAAGCAGGCCAACGAGGGCGGCGGCACGTTCACCGACGAGGAGTTCGACCCGACGCTCTACGGCATGCCGGCCGAGTACGACGAGCAGGGCAACTACAAGTACCCCGAGGGCTTCGACTCCGAGACCGGAGACTGGCTCGAGGGCTTCGACCAGCAGCGTGAGACGTGGGAGCGGCAGTACGCCGAGGCGCGTGCCCGTTTCGACGCCCACAAGAAGCAGGTCGAGGAGGCGCGCAAGGCCGAGGCCGAGGCGGCCGGTCCGCAGTCGTACAACACCGAGGACCAGTCCGGCGGTGGCGGCGACGCAGGCGGCGCGCTGGCGTCCGACGAGGCCCTCGCGGCCCTGCGCGAGAAGCTGTCCGGCGGCCAGGAGTAAGCGGAGCAAAATAACCGCATATGGTCGATTCCGACACACGCGTACGTCCCGGGGGTCCCGCCGCATCGGCGGGGCCCCCGGTCGTTCCGCAGGAGTTCTCCCGCATCCTTCTGATCGCGGTGACCATCGCCGTCCTGACCGAGGTGCTGCGGGCCGCGTTCCCCTCATTCGGCCACTTCGCGACGGTCTCCGGCGCGGTGACCGCGACCGCGGCGATCCTGATCGTCAGCCTGGCCGGCTTCCTGGCGCCCGTGGCGCGCGCCGTGGCCGGGCCACGCGGCCTGCTGGTGGCCGGCGTCGGCGGCCTGCTCGCCGTACGGCTCGCCGTTCAGGCGCTGCCGGCCGCGCTGTGGCCGGATCTGGCCGGGGCCGCGTTCGGCATGCTCGCTCTGACCGCCCTGTACGAGACGGCGCGTGGCCTGTCCGGCACCGGGTTCGCGGTGGCGGTGGTCGGCGGGCTGACCGGCGACACCGCGCTGTCCCTGGCCTTCGGCACCTGGGATCCGGCGGCCCGCGGCGGCGTCCTGCCGTGGCTGGCCTGCGTGATCATCGTCGGGGCCGGAGCGTTCGCCCTCGTGCGGCAGGTGCGGGTCCCGCCGATCGAGGCGCCCGCGATCGGCTGGCGTGACGCGCTCGGCGCCGCGGCGCTCGGGCCGTTCCTGGCGCTGCAGATCCTCGTGCTGGCCAGCCCGGCGTTCGCGGCCTCCAGTGGATGGCTGTCCCTGCCGGTCGCCGGCGCGGTCGTGCTCGCCGCACAGGCCCTCACGCTGGCGTTCCTGTCCTCCGGCCTGGCCGTCGCGGCCGTACCCGGCGGCGTGTGCGTGTTCGGCGGCGCCCTGCTGGGCGTCGGCGCGGGCGCGGTGACCGGGCGGTACGGGCTGACCGGCGTGGTCGCCGTCGCGGTCGTCGTCGCGGGCCAGGTGCTGTCGGCGTGGCTGCTCGCGGTCGCCTGCCGGGTGCCGCTGCGCCGCGGCGGCTACCGTGGCCGTCGCGCGGCCGGGGCCGATGGGGCTTCCGTGGCCGCTGGGGCGGCGGCGCGCCCGCGCGACCTGGGCGGGCCGGCCTGGCGCATCGACCTGGGTGTGGCGGTGGGCGGCCTGCTCGCCGCCCTGGTCCTCCTGTCGTACCAGGCGCACTACGCCGAGCCGCTCCCGCTGCCGAACAAGGTGCTGCCCGGCGCGGCCGGCATCGTCCTCGGCCTGCTCTCGGCGATCGCGGCGGCGCGCGGCGGCCCGCTTCCGGCGCGGTCGTGGGCGCGTGCGCTCGGTGCCGGCGGCGGTGCGCTGCTGCTGCTCGTCGTGCCGGCCGCGTACGCGGTGACCGCCCCGGAGACCTCGCGTGCGGCCGCGCAGCCCGGCACGTTCCGGCTCGCGGCCTACGACATCGACCAGGCCGTCGACGCCGACGGGCGGCTCGACCCGGAGGCGGTCGCCCGCACCATCGAGGCGCAGCACGCCGACGTGGTCGCGCTGCAGTCCGTCGGCCGCGGCTGGCCGCTGTCGGGGA
Organism: Actinoallomurus oryzae; assembly: GCF_039541955.1. Lineage (NCBI taxonomy): Bacteria > Bacillati > Actinomycetota > Actinomycetes > Streptosporangiales > Thermomonosporaceae > Actinoallomurus > Actinoallomurus oryzae. Next base: position 332,642 of record NZ_BAABHF010000025.1, read on the forward strand.
CCGCCGACGTCGGTTCCTGGCTGGCCCGCAGGCTCGGCATGCGGCTCGTGTGGGGGCCGGCCGCCGACCAGCAGTTCGGCAACGCCGTGCTGTCGCGGCTCCCGGTGAAGGCCAGCGGCACCGGCCGGCTGCCCGTGGGCGCCGGACCACAGGCGCGCGGCTACGTCTGGGCGCGGATCGACGCCGGCGGCGGCCGTACGGCGGACGTGTGGTCGGTGGACGTCCAGCACGGCGCCGACCGCACCCGCACCCGGCTCGCCGAGATCGCCGGCCTGCTCCAGGCGTGGAGCGGCGCCCCGCACACGGTGATCGCCGGGAACCTGGACGCGGCGAGCGGACGGCCGGAGGCGAACCGGATCACCGGGCAGGGCGACCTGCGCGCCGCCGGCGGTGACGCCGTCGTCTCCGTCTTCGGCACCGGCGACCTGGGGTTCGGTGACACCGTCACGGGGCCGCACCGGTCGGTGCTGGCGGCCACCGTACGGGTCGTAGGCTGAGCGCTCATGGACGGTGTGCGGATCGAGCGGGCCGACGTGGCGGACGCGGGGGAGATCCTCACGCTCCAGCGCGCCGCGTACGTGACCGAGGCGCAGTTGCACGGCGACCCGTTCCTGCCGCCGCTGGTCGAGTCGATCGACCAGGTGCGCGAGATGATCAACGGTTCGCTCGTGCTGAAGGCCGTGGCCGGCACGCGCATCGCCGGGTCCGTACGCGGCCGGTTCAACGACCGGACCTGCCTGATCGGCCGGCTCGTCGTCGCCCCCGACCTGCAGGGCCGGGGCATCGGCCGCGCGCTGATGGGCGCCCTGGAGGAGGAGGCGGCCGGGCAGGCCGACGCCTGCGTGCTGTTCACCGGCCACCTGAGTGAGACGAATCTGCGGCTCTACCGGCGTCTGGGGTACGGCGAGACGCATCGGGAGCGGGTCGCCGACCACCTGATGCTCGTCCACATGCGCAAGAGCCTCGTGGCCGTGAAGAGCGCCGAGTGAGTACTCTCGGCACGTGCTGAGAGTGGGATTGACCGGCGGCATCGGCTCGGGCAAGAGCGAGGTGTCGCGGCGGCTGGTGGCGCTCGGCGCCGTCCTGGTCGACGCCGACGCGGTCGCGCGCGAGGTGGTCGAGCCCGGCACGCCCGGCCTGGCCGCGGTCGTGGAGGAGTTCGGAGAGCAGGTCCTGCTGCCGGGCGGAGGATTGGACCGCGAACGGCTGGGCGCGATCGTGTTCGCCGACGACGCCCGCCGCGAGCGCCTCAACGCGATCGTGCACCCGCTCGTCGGGCGGCGGATGCAGGAGCTGGTCGACGACGCCCCCGCGGACGCCATCGTGATCTACGACGTGCCGCTGCTCACCGAGAACGACCTGGCCGGCCTGTACGACCTCGTGGTCGTCGTGGACGCCCCGGTCGAGGAGCAGGTGCGACGCCTCACGGAGCTGCGCGGCATGAGCGAGGAGGCGGCCCGCGCCCGCATCGCCGCCCAGGCCACCCGCGAGCGGCGGCGCGCGATCGCCGACCGGGTCATCGACAACTCCGGCACGCTGGAGTCGCTTCTCGCCCAGGTCGACGACCTGTGGGCCGACCTGACCCGCCGAGCCGCCTGACCGTTCCGGCGGGGCCGGCGTACGGGTCTTCGAGCCGGGGCCCCGCTCCGGTTCGCACCGCGGACCTGAGGCTCCAGCTCCGGCGGCTGATACGCGAGCCGTGCTCACCCGAGCCGTGTCGTGCGCGGGGGTCCACGCCGCCTGCCCCGGCTCCGCTCTCCGGCGCCGCTGTGCGGCGCTCAGAGCGCTTTTGCCGCGTTGTCGCCGGTCGGTCGCCCCGAACACCGAGTCGGCCGTCTTCACCGCCTGGACGCGTCCTGCGGCCCGTCGCTCATCGTGAGCCGCCCCGGTCAGTGCGGCACGGCCTCGGGGCGGTTGCTGACGATCCCGTCGACCCTGTCGTCGATCAGCCGCCGCATGGTCGCCGGGCTGTCGGCGACCCAGGCGAAGACCTTCATGTGCTGGGCGTGCACCGCGCGTACGTAGGCGGCGCTGACGGTGTCGTAGCGGGGGTTGACGTAGCCGGCGTAGCGGGCGACGCCGGGCAGCTGCCGGGTCGTGGGCGTGCCGATCACGCCGGTGGGCACCGAGGGGAGCAGCCGGTGGAAGCTCTCCACCGAGGGCCAGTCGAAGCTCTGCACGACCGTGCGGTCCGGGAGCAGCCAGTCGGGCTGGGCGCGCAGCACCTGCGCGACGCGCCCGGTCATGCCCGGGTAGAGCGCGGGATTCTTGAGCTCCAGGAGCAGCTTCATGTCGCTGCCCTCCATGTCGCGCAGCGTCTCGACGAGCGTGGGGACGCGTTCGCCCGCGTAGCGGGCCGAGAACCACGAACCGGCGTCGAGCCGCTTGATCTGGGCGAGTGTGAAGTCGCCGACCCGCCACGGTGACCGGCCCGGGAAGACCTTCTCGGCGTCGGTCGTACGGCTCAGCGTCGCGTCGTGCATGATGATCGGCACGTGGTCGCGCGTCTCCTGCACGTCGAGCTCGAAATAGTCGGCGTTCGCGGCCCTGGCCTCGTAGAAGGAGGCCAGGGTGTTCTCCGGGGCGTGCGCGGAGGCGCCCCGATGCGCGATGTCGGCCACGCCCGCTCCGGCCGGTTGCCGCGTGGCCGGGGCGAACGCCATGCCGGCGTAGGTGAGGGGCAGGGCCGAGACGAGGGCGGCGATGCGGTGGGCCATGGCGACCTCCGGCGACGGTTTAACGGAGCGTGACGTTTCGATTACTCTACGGTGACGGCAGGGGAGTCCGCGACAGCGCCACCGGAATGTCACCGGCGGGTCGTACGGTTGACATACACGGACGGCCAGGGGGAGCCGCCCGCCTCGCCGCCCCTCTGGGCGGCGACCACAGACTCACCGGAGGAAACAGCGTGCGGCCTGTCACCGATCTTCAGCGCAAGGTGGCGCCCTTCGAGGTCGTCACCGAAATGAATCCGTCCGGCGACCAGCCGCAGGCGATCGGCGAGCTGGAGCAGCGGGTCAAGCGGGGCGACAAGGACGCGGTGCTCCTGGGCGCCACCGGCACCGGCAAGACCGCGACCGTGGCCTGGCTGATCGAGAAGGTCCAGCGCCCGACGCTGGTCATGCAGCCGAACAAGACGCTCGCCGCGCAGTTCGCCAACGAGTTGCGCGAGATGCTGCCGAACAACGCGGTCGAATACTTCGTCTCGTACTACGACTACTACCAGCCCGAGGCGTACGTCCCGCAGACCGACACCTACATCGAGAAGGACTCCTCGATCAACGACGAGGTGGAGCGGCTGCGGCACTCGGCGACCAACTCGCTGCTGACGCGCCGCGACACCATCGTGGTCGCGTCGGTGTCGTGCATCTACGGCCTGGGCACCCCGCAGGAGTACGTCGACCGCATGGTGCGGCTGCGGGTCGGTGATGAGATCGAGCGCGACGAGCTGCTGCGGCGCCTGGTGGGCATGCAGTACGCCCGCAACGACCTGGCGTTCACGCGCGGCACGTTCCGGGTGCGCGGCGACACGGTCGAGATCATTCCGCAGTACGAGGAGCTCGCCGTCCGCATCGAGATGTTCGGCGACGAGATCGAGAAGCTCGCGACCCTGCACCCGCTGACCGGCGAGGTCGTCACCGAGGACGAGGAGCTCTACATCTTCCCGGCCTCGCACTACGTCGCCGGCCCCGAGCGGATGGAACGGGCGATCAGGGGCATCGAGCAGGAGCTCGAGGAGCGTCTGGGCGAGCTGGAGCGGCACGGCAAGCTGCTGGAGGCCCAGCGGCTACGGATGCGCACGACGTACGACATCGAGATGATGCGTCAGGTCGGCACCTGCTCCGGCATCGAGAACTACTCCCGCCACATCGACGGCCGTGGTCCCGGCACGCCGCCCAACACCCTGCTCGACTACTTCCCCGAGGACTTCCTCCTCGTGATCGACGAGTCGCACCAGACGACGCCGCAGATCGGCGCGATGTACGAGGGCGACATGTCGCGTAAGCGCACGCTGGTGGAGCACGGGTTCCGGCTGCCGAGCGCGCAGGACAACCGGCCGCTGAAGTGGGAGGAGTTCCTCGAGCGGATCGGCCAGACGATCTACCTGTCGGCGACGCCCGGGCCGTACGAGCTGGGGCGCGTCAAGGGCGACGTGGTCGAGCAGGTGATCCGCCCGACCGGCCTGGTCGACCCGGAGGTGGTCATCAAGCCGACCAAGGGGCAGATCGACGACCTGGTCCACGAGATCCGCGAGCGGGCCGACCGCGACGAGCGGGTCCTGGTCACGACGCTGACCAAGAAGATGGCCGAGGACCTGACCGACTACCTCCTGGAGCTGGGCATCCGGGTGCGCTACCTGCACAGCGAGGTCGACACGCTGCGCCGGGTGGAGCTGCTGCGCGAGCTGCGGCTGGGCGAGTTCGACGTGCTGGTCGGCATCAACCTGCTCCGTGAGGGCCTCGACCTGCCCGAGGTGTCGCTGGTGTCGATCCTCGACGCCGACAAGGAGGGCTTCCTGCGGTCGGAGACGTCGCTGATCCAGACGATCGGCCGTGCCGCGCGTAACGTGTCCGGCCAGGTCCACATGTACGCCGACAAGGTCACTCCCTCGATGGAGCGCGCGATCGACGAGACCAACCGCCGCCGCGCCAAGCAGATGGCCTACAACGAGGCGAACGGCATCGAGCCCACCGCGCTCCGCAAGAAGATCGCCGACATCCTCGACATGCTGGCCCGCGAGGACGCCGACACCGAGGAGCTCATCGGCGCCGGCCGCCAGCAGAGCCGCGGCAAGGCCCCCGTCCCGGGCCTGTCCGCCAAGCGCACGGGCCGCCACGCCGCCGACCTGGTCGGCGAACACCCCCGCGAGGACATGGAGTCCCTGATCGACCAGATGACCCAGCAGATGCACCACGCGGCCGAAGAACTCCAGTTCGAGGTCGCCGCACGCCTCCGCGACGAGATCAAGGAACTCAAGCGCGAACTCCGCGACATGAAGGAAGCCGGCGTCAAGTAGCCCGCGACGACCACCCGACGCCCGCCCACCCCGGCGGCGTCGGGTAGGGGCGAGGGGCGCCAGGGATAACGATCGTCCGCGCAGTCGGCTCGGCGCACTTCGCGCGCCGTGTATTGCATTGATCAGTGCAAAACGCGTAACCTGCTGATATGGCACGACCGAGGACGTTCGATGAGGACCGCGTCCTGGAGGCGGCGATGCACGCCTTCTGGACGAACGGCTATGAGGCCACCTCGACCCGGGATCTGTGTGAGGCCGTGGGCCTCGACCGGAGCAGCGTCTACAACGCCTTCGAGAGCAAGCACGAGCTCTTCAAGCGGGCGTTGACCCGTTACATCGACACCACCACCGCCGACCAGCTGGAGATCCTGGAAGACCGGGAGCGGTCGGCGGTCGAACGGATCCGTGCCCTGCTCCGCACGATCGTCGACGGCGAGATGGAGAACCGGCGTAACGGCCACCCCGGCTGTCTGACGGTCAACACCACGGTCGAACTCGCCGGGCGCGACGCGGAGGTCGCCGCGTTGCTGGAGCGTGACCTGGTCCGGCGGCTGGACGTCATCCGGACCGTCATCGAGACGGGCCGCCGCGCCGGGGAGATCACCTCCACGCGGGACTCGGGCGATCTGGCGCGGTTCCTCAACGCCGTGATCGCCGGGATCCGCGTGGCCGCCCAGGGCGGCGCCGACCGGCTCGCGCTGGAAGCGATCGCGGCCACCGCCGTTGACGCCCTGACACCCTGACGCCCGGTTTCCGCTGAGCGCCGCCGGGCCGTGGCGCGCGCCGTTCGCGCGCCCGTGTTTTACACCGAACGATACAAAATCCTGGCCAGGAGGATCCGCTGTGCCCCGTGTCATCTACATACTCGCCCTCGGCGTCTTCGCCATGGTGAGCAGCGAGTTCGCCGTCGCCGGGCTCATGCCGCAACTCGCCGCCGGTCTGCACGCCACCATCCCGCAGATCGGCTATCTCATCACCGCGTTCGCCGTGGCGATGGCGGCCGGCGGTCCGTTCCTCACCATCGCGATGATCAGATTCCGCCCCAGGACGGCGCTCGTCGTGCTGTTCGCGATCTTCTTGGCGGGCAACCTGCTGGCCGCCACCGCGACCTCCTACGCGGTCATGACGGTGGCGCGCGTCATCACCGGCATCGCGGCCCAGGCCTTCTTCGGGGTCGCCATCTCACTGGCGGCCCGGCTGACGCGACCCCAGGTGCGTGGCTGGGCCATCGCCGTGGTCATGAACGGGCTGATGGTGGGCACGCTGCTGGGCCTGCCACTCTCGACGATGGTCGGAGAGCGCCTGGGCTGGCGTGCCGCCTTCTGGGCCGTCAGCGCCGTGGCCGTCCTCGCGGCGCTGGCGACCATGGCCGGAGTGCCTCGCCTCGAGCACGCCGGCGGCGGAGGGGAGGGCGCCCGGAAGGAGATGGGCGCATTCGCCCGTCCTCGCCTGTGGCTGGTGTTCTCGACCAGCACGTTCATCATCGGTGCGACCTTCTCCGCCTTCAGCTACCTCACCCCGATCCTCACCCGGGTCAGCGGATTCGGCGGCGGCACCGTGCCGTTCCTGCTCATCGCCTACGGGGCGGCCACAGTGATCGGCAACCACGTCGTCGGGCGTCTCGCCGACCGGCACACGGTCGGCGTCCAACTCTGCGGCCTGGCCCTGAACCTGCTCTTCCTGACCGGGTTCGCCCTGCTGGCCGGCATCGGCGTTCTCGCCGTGACCTTCATGCTGGGCGTCGGCCTGGTCGGCGTGACGATGAACCCGGCCATGGTGACGCGCGTCCAGCGGACGGGAAACGCCGGGCCGCTCGTGAACACCGTCCACTCATCGTTCATCACCCTGGGCGTCATCATCGGTTCCTCGGCCGGGGGCGTGGCCATCGACACCTTCGGGCTGCGGGCTCCGCTCTGGCTCGGCGCCGCCCTGGCGTTCCTGGGGATCCTCACTCTCCTGCCCGAGTTCACTCCCGGAACCTCGACGCCCGGCGCCACCGAAGAATCCTCGCCGGCCGGCGAGAGACGGACGGCCTGGGGCCTGTCCCAGAGTCCCCGTCCGTAGCGAGCGACGCCTGGACGTCGCGCAGCAGGACAGCGGGGCTTTGAGACAGGCCCCCAGGGCGGTGGAAAGCAGACCGGGCCCGCACCGACCTCGTCATGAGGCGGTGGGGCCCAGCCTTGGGTCGTCCTAAGTCTTAGATCGGCGTGACCTGCTCCGCCTGCGGGCCCTTCGGACCCTGGGTCGTCTCGAAGCTCACGCGCTGGTTCTCCTCCAGCGTACGGAACCCGCTGGAGGTGATCGCCGAGTAGTGCACGAACACGTCCGGGCCGCCGCCGTCAGGTGCGATGAACCCGAAGCCCTTGTCGGCGTTGAACCACTTGACGGTACCTTCTGCCACTTTCTCTCCTTGCTTGGGACCTCACCGGGGCGCCGGTTGGCGTACCGGGCTGCATCACGGACTTCGGCTTGCTTCCGCGAAGACTATCCCGGAGAAGCGAAAACGCCCGCCGTCACTTCCGCGGGCGTTCAAGACGAACTCAATACGTACGAGGAAACTACGACTGCAACGCATACCATGCTATCGGCTCTCCGTATTAGCGGCAACCGGCCGCACAGCGTGCTATGGGACCCGGCAGAGCCGCGCCCGGCGCCCGCACGGCCGCCGTACGGCGCCCTGGCGCCACTCCGTCACCAGCGCCCTGATCAGCGAGAACAACGGCCTCCGCCGCCGTCAGATGCCGTGCCCGTCACGGACCGGAGCGTCCTTCCGGAAGTGCCCATGACCCTTCCCGGACCGGCCTGGGACCAGGCCCTGCGGCCACCGGATGACCAGCGGTGATCCGTGCTCTCACCACCGGAACCGACCTGGATCACGTGGGCCACTGTGGCGCGCGCTTTTCGAGGAATGCCCGCATTCCTTCCTGTGCCTCGGGGGTCTGGCTCGCCGCGGCCATCACCTCCACCGCGTACGTGTAGGCGTCCGCCTCCGGGTGACCGAGCTGGGCGTACATGGCCTGCTTGCCGAGGGCCTTGCTGCGCCGGCTGCCACGCGTGGCGCGTTCGAGCAGCTCGCGTGTTGCCTTCTCCAGCTCCTCCGGGGGCACGGCGCGGTTGATCAGGCCCCAGTCGAGCGCGGTGCCGGCGTCGATGACGTCGCCGGTCAGCGCCATCTCCATCGCCCGTTTGCGCCCGACATTGCGGGCGATGGGCACCATCGGCGTGTGGCAGAACCAGCCGCCCTTACCGCCGGGAGCGGCGAACCCCGCGCTCCACGTCGCGACGGCCAGGTCGCAGGTGGCCACGAGCTGGCAGCCGGCGGCGGTCGCCAGCCCGTGCACCCGGGCGATCACGACCTGCGGGACGGACTGGATGGTCTCCATCAGCTCCCGGCAGGCGAGGAGCAGCTCTCGTGCGGCGCCGAGGTCCGCGCCGGCCAGGTCGGCGAAGTCGTGTCCGGCGGAGAAGACCGGGCCGTTGCCGGCCAGCACCGTCCCTGTCGCGTCCGTCTCGCCGACCTGCCGGAACGCCGCGGTCAGCGCGCGCATGTGGGACAGGGACAGAGCGTTGCGGCGTTCGGGCCGGTTCATCGTGATGACGGCGAACGGGCCGTCGGTCTCGACCAGTACCTCGTCAGAGCTCATGTCCGCACGGTACGTCGCGGATCGCCTCGATCACCACGTTCGAGCGGCTCTGTCGTCTCTCGGCGGGCCGCGCGCCGCACCGGAGCCCGGGCATGGCCGGGTGGCCATGCCGCCATGGCCGATCGGCCGACGCGGCCGTACGCCCGGCGTTCCTACGCTCGGGCGGGTGACCGGACGACATCCACGCCACCGGGGACGCGCCGTCGCCCTGTTCTTCCTCGCGCCGCTCGTGGGGGAGTACCTGCTCGGCAACACCCCGATCACCGACGTCGCCTCGCTGTTCATGTTCGCTCCCATGTACGGCGGCGGCGCGCTGTCGATGCACACCGTCTGGAGCATCTGCGTGCCGATCGCCCTCGTGGAGGCCTGCGGCCGCGAGGCCACCGGGCTCTGGCTCGGCCGTACCGGCACCGCGGTGACCGCCGGGCCCTGGCTCGGCCGTACCGGCACCGCGGTGACCGCCGGGCTGTTCGCCGCCGGGGCGGTGCTGCTGTCGGCCGCGCAGGTCGCCCAGACGCGCTTCGTCGCCTCACCGGCCGAGCTGGCCTGGTGCTCCACCGTCATCGTCGCGCTCGTCGTGGTCGCGTTCGCGCTCCGCCGCGGCCCGTCGGCCAGGTCCGCGCCCGCCGCCCCGGCGCCCTGGAGGGTGGGGACGGCCGCGTTCGGGGTGACGAGTCTCTACTGGGCCCGTGAGTTCCTCGGCGACGGCGTCCCGCAGTGGGCCGTGGCGGGCGCCTGGCTCGGGCTCGTCGCCGCGAGCGTGGCGCTGTGCGCGCGCTGGTGCCGGCGTACGGGCTGGGGCGAGGCGCACCGCCTCGCCCTGGCCGGTGGGGCGCTGCTCACCTACGCGTGGGTCGGCGTCTCGCACGCGCGGGACATGGACGTCCCCCGGGGCACCGCGCTGACCGGGAACGTCGTGTTCGGTCTCGGCGCGGTCGCGCTGTCGGCCGTGGCCGCCCGCTCCGTACGCCGCCGTGAGGTTCAGCCGTCGCCGAGCGCCGCCAGCCGTTCCAGTGCCTCGCCGAACTCCTCGACCATCTCGTAGACGACCTGGCGTGCGGGCTTGACGGTGGTCATCCGGCCGACGACCTGGCCGACGAAGTAGTTCACCAGTTGCCGGGCGCCCTCGTTGCCGTTCTCGGCGGCCGTGCCGATCGGCCCCATCGCGCCCTCGGCGACGATCATCTGGAGCGGCATCGGCAGCGCTCCGGGGCTGGCGGGGGAGGCGTCCCACTCGTCCGTCCACGCCGATCGCAGCTGCCGCGCGGGCTTGCCCGTACGGGACCGGGAGCGCACGGTGTCGCTCGAGGAGGCGGCGAGCATCTTGGCCTTCACCGCCGGGAGCGTCTCGGCCTCCTCGGTGGTCAGCCAGACCGAGCCGCACCACACGCCCTGCGCGCCGAGCGCCATGGCCGCGGCCATCTGCCGGCCCGACGCGATGCCGCCCGCCGCGAGCACGGGCAGCGGCGCCACGGCGTCCACGACCTCCGGAACGAGAACCATCGTGGAGATCTCGCCCGTGTGCCCGCCGGCCTCCGAGCCCTGCGCGACGATCAGGTCGGCGCCGGCCTGGACCTGACGGCGCGCGTGCTCGACCGTGCCGACGAGCGCGGCGACCGGCACGCCCGCGGCCCGCGCGCGTTCGACCATCAGCGGCGGGGGCGGGCCGAGGGCGCTGGCGATGAGCCGGATCGGGTGGCGCAGAGCGACGTCGATCAGTTCGGTCGCGCCCTGTTCGGTCACCTGGCGACCGCCGCGGCGGGCGTCCCCGCGGCCGGCCGTCAGGTCGGGGGCGGGTACGCCGTACCGCTCGAACAGCCCGGCGAGGAACTCCCAGTGCCCCGCCGGGATCGCCGACAGCAGGTCACCGGATGCCTCCGCCTCTTTGGCGATCTTGCCGGGCACGAGGACGTCGACGCCGTACGGGCGGCCGCCCACGTGGTCGTCGATCCAGCGCAGCTCCTCCTCGAGCCGGTCGGGGGAGTAGGCGACGGCGCCGAGCACGCCGAATCCGCCCGCGTTGGTGACCGCCGCGACCACGTCACGGCAGTGGCTGAAGGCGAACAGCGGGAACTCGATCCCGAACGTCTCGCACACGTCTGTTCTCACCGGTCGCGCTCCTCGAACACCGGGTAGCTCTCGCCCTCGTCCGGATGGACGAATCTCGCCCGCAGGGGCAGTCCCTCGCGCGGTGCCTCCACCGCCTCCAGCCGCGTGTACATCCAGGGGCCCTCGGCCAGCTCGACCAGGGCCAGGGGCGCCGTCTCGCCCGTACGGGAGTGGGCGACCGCCCAGGAGATCAGTACCGCCTCGCCGCTCGCCTCGGCCCAGGACAGGTCGTCGGTGCCGCATCCGGGGCAGCCGGTCGCGTCGGGGGCGAACCACCGCTCGCAGGAGGCGCAGCAGCGTACGACCAGCCGGTCCTCGGCGGCGCCGTCGAAGAACGGGTCGCCGCGGCCGTCACGCCGGATCGGACCGGCCGCGGGTGTGACCACCGGGGCGCGTTCTCTGATTCCCTCGCCGCGCTCGGTCATGATTCCTCCTGCGTCGGAGGGTGTGACCACCGGGGCGCGTCTTCTGATTCCCTCGCTGCGCTCGGTCATGGGGACTCCTTCGCGTGCGGGCTCACGACCAGCGTCGCATGGTGGTCGAGGATGCCGCCGTTGCCGCTGACGAGGATCACGTCATTGCGCGGCGCCTGCCGCTCACCGCCCTGGCCGCGGGCCTGGATCACGGCCTCGGACAGCGGGGTCATGCCCCACATGTAGTAGCCCGACAGCTGCCCGCCGCCGGTGTTGACCGGCAGCGCGCCGCCCGGGGCGAGAGCACCGCTCGCGGCGAACGGCCCGCCCTCACCCTTGGCGCAGAAGCCGTAGTCCTCCAGCGTCACCAGGACGGTGAAGGTGTAGCAGTCATAGATCTGGCAGCTGTCGACGTCGGCCGGCGTGATCCCCGCCATCTTCATCGCGGCCGGCCCGGACAGCGCGGCTCCGGTGGTCAGCCCGAAGTCGCCGCCGCGCTCCATGCGGCGGCCGGGGTGGCCCTGGCCCCACCCCCACACGTGGACGGGCGGCCGGGCCAGGTCGCGGGCGCGTTCGGCGCTCGTGACGATCACGGCGATGCCGCCGTTGGAGACGAGACAGCAGTCGAGCAGGTGCAGCGGTTCGACGACCCAGCGGGACTCCTGGTGGTCGCGCAGCGAGATCGGCTCGCGCATCTGGGCGAGCGGGTTGCCGCCGGCCCAGGCGCGGGTGGCGACGGCGATCGCGCCGAGCTGCTCGCTCGTGGTGCCGTAGCGCTCCATGTGCCGCCGGGCGGCGAGGGCGTAGAAGGCGTTGACGCTGCGGAAGCCCAGCGCAGCCTGGAGGCCGCCGATGCCGTGCCACTCCGCCGCGTCGCGGTGGTAGGCGGAGCCGGAGGAGCGCTCGGGGCGCAGCGGCGCGTCGGCGAAGACGCAGGCCACCGCCGAGGCGGCGCCGCTGCCGACCATCGCGGCGGCGTGGGAGACCATGCCGATCGCGGTCGCGCCGTAGGAGTTCATCTGGGTGAGCAGCCGCAGGTCCCGCAGGCCGAGCACGCCCGCCAGCTCGATACCGGGGGAGCCGGACAGGCCGTGGCTGACGATCAGCCCGTCGAGGTCGGACAGGGCGAGGCCGGCGTCGTCGGCGGCGGCGCGTACGGCGTCGGCCGCCAGCCGGCGCGGGCTGCGGCCGTACACCTTGCCGAGCTCGGTCATCCCGAGCCCGGCGATCGCCGCGCCGGTCATCGTCACGCGAGCCCCTTCCCGGAGACGGCCCGGCGCCCCCGTGAGGGCCCGGGACGGTCTCTCAGCGTTCCGTCCGCTCCCACGTTACCGAATCCGATTCGGAATCGGCCAGGCGGGACCGGGCGGCGGCCGGCTCAGGAGCGGGCGAACCGGTCGGTGGCCTCGATCAGGCGGTGCAGGATGCCCGGCTCGCTGTACGCGTGGCCGGCGTCGGCGACGAGGTGGAAGTCCGCCTCGGGCCAGGCCTGGTGCAGGTCCCACGCGGTCGCCGCCGGCGTCGCTACGTCGTAGCGGCCCTGCACGATCACGCACGGGATGTGCCGGATCTTCTTGACGTCGCGCAGGAGCTGGTCGTCCTCGAAGAACCCGCCGTTCACGAAGTAGTGGTTCTCGATCCGGGAGAACGCCACCGCATAGTCGTCGGCCGCGTGCTCCTCGATCAGCTTCTCGTCCGGCAGGAGCGTGATCGTCGACCCCTCCCAGACGCTCCAGGCCCGCGCGGCCGGCAGGCGCACCGCGGGGTCCGGGTCGTTCAGCCGCGCGTGGAACGCGGTGATCAGGTCGTCGCGCTCGTCCTCCGGTATCGGCTCGACGAACCTCTCCCACAGGTCGGGGAACAGCAGCGAGGCGCCCTCCTGGTAGTACCAGTACAGCTCGAACGGCCGCAGCGTGAAGATCCCGCGCAGCACCATCTCGGTGACCCGCTCCGGGTGCGTCTCGGCGTACGCGAGGGCGAGCGCGCTGCCCCACGAGCCGCCGAAGACCATCCACCGGTCGATGCCCAGGTGCTCGCGCAGCAGCTCGATGTCGGCGACGAGGTTCCACGTGGTGTTGCGCTCGAGCGAGACCGACGGATCGCTCGCGCTCGGCAGGCTGCGCCCGCAGTTGCGCTGGTCGAACAGGACGATGCGGTACGCCTCCGGGTCGAACAGCCGGCGGTGCCCGGGACCGCACCCGTCGCCCGGGCCGCCGTGGAGCATGACGACCGGCTTGCCGGCGGGGTTCCCGCAGGCCTCCCAGTAGATCCGGTCGCCGTCGCCGGTCTCCACGAATCCGGATTCGTACGGCTCGATCGGCGGATACAAGGTCTTCATCAGTAGCGCGGCGTGGAGACCCCGGCGTTGAGGCCGAGGAGGAAGCGCCGCTTCCCTCCCTCATTCATACGGTCTTACATACTGACCTGATAACGTGTGAGCCATGGCGAAGCAGGTGAAGCGAGCGTACAAGTATCGCTTCTATCCCTCGCCTGAACAGGCCGCCGAGCTGTCTCGCACCTTCGGGTGCGTGCGCCTGGTCTACAACAAGGCGTTGGAAGCCCGTACGGCCGCCTGGTACACCGAGCGCCGCCGGGTCTCTTACGCGCAGTCCTCGGCGATGCTGACCGAGTGGAAGCGTTCGGAGGAGTACGCGTTCCTCAACGAGGTCTCCTCCGTTCCTCTCCAGCAGACCCTGCGGCACCTGCAAGGTGCGTTCGCGGCATTCTGGGAGAAACGCGCCCGCTACCCGGTGTTCAAATCGCGCAAGAAGTCACGGCAGTCGGCCGAGTACACCCGCAGTGCGTTCCGCTGGCGTGACGGACGGGTCACCTTGGCGAAGATGGCTGACCCGCTGAACATCGTGTGGTCTCGGCCGCTGCCGGAGGGCGCGGAGCCGTCCGCGGTGACCATAAGCCGGGACACGGCCGGACGCTGGTTCGTGTCCATCCTGGTGGAGACTGGCATCGGACGGCTGGACGCGTCCAGCGAAACGGTCGGCATCGACGTGGGCATCACGTCCCTGCTCACCCTGTCGACCGGGGAGAAGATCACCAATCCCCGTCATGAGCGGAGGGACCGTGCCCGGCTGGCCAAAGCCCAGCGCGGTTTGGCCCGCAAAGCAGAAGGGTCGAACAACCGGGCCAAAGCCCGTCTGAAGGTCGCCCGCATCCACGCCAGAATCGCCGACCGGCGCCGCGACCACCTGCAAAAACTGTCGACTCGGCTCGTCCGTGAGAACCAAACGGTCGTGATCGAGGATCTGAACGTCCGCAACATGATCAAGAACCATTCACTGGCCCGCGCGATTTCCGATGCGGGCTGGCGGGACCTGCGGGGCATGCTGGAATACAAGTGCGACTGGTATGGCCGTGAGCTGGTCGTGATCGACCGCTGGTTCCCCAGCAGGAAGACCTGCTCGACCTGCGGGCATGCGGTCAACGCTCTGCCGCTGAACGCCCGGAAATGGACCTGCCCCGCGTGTGGGACGGTCCACGACCGGGACGTGAACGCGGCGAGGAACATCCGTGCCGCCGGGCTGGCGGCTCAAGCCTGTGGAGACGGTGTAAGACCCCAACCGCGTACGCGGGGCGGGCGGCCGTCGCTGAAGCAGGAAACCCCGACCCGCGAGGGAAGGGATCCCCGCCCTTCAGGGCGGCGGAGGAAGCCAAGGGCGGCATTTTCTCATCAATCAATCGATCGAGGGGATTGACGGCTTCGCACAGTGACGCCGACGCGCCCGTGCGTCTCCCCTCCCAGGTCACACCCCCTTCTCGGAGGAGGGCATGGGGGGATTGATCCACGAGTGATGCGCCACACGTTCCCGGACATGGCAGACAGCCTCGCGAGACGCCCTTAGAGTTCCCTATGTGAGCGATCTCAATGGTTCGGGCGGTTCTTACTCCGCGGAGGGCGGCGGGTCGTCCTGGTTGCCGGGCAACGGCAGCCGGCCGGCCCGGAGCGGCGACGCGGAACAGCCGGGCGAGGTCGTCGACCGGCTGCGGCAGATGGCGGACATGCTCGCCGGCGCGCTGGCGCAGGGTGAGCAGAAGGTCGCCGAGGCCAAGCAGGAGGCCGCGGTCCAGATCGCGGCCGTCCAGGCGGAGCACGAGAAGACCAAGCAGGAGGCGACCTCTGCCTGGCAGGAGGTCGAGCGGCTCCGCACCCAGGTGCAGCAGGCGCAGGCCACCGCGCGCCAGATGCTCGCCGAGCGCGAGAGCGCCAAACAGGACGCCGCCGCGGCGATGCAGGAGATCGAGCGGGTCGGCGCCCAGAACGAACAGCTCGACCAGCGCGCCGAGCAGGCCGAGGCGGCCGTGCGGCAGCTCATGACCGAGCGTGAGGCCGCCCAGCGCGACGCCGCCGCGATGCGCCAGGAGGCGCAGTCCGTACGGCAGCAGAAGGAGCAGGCCGAGGCCACCGGTCGCCAGCTCATGGCCGAGCGCGAGTCGGCCAAGCAGGACGCCGCGGCGATGCAGCAGGAGCTCGACCGCGTACGCGCGCAGCTGGAGGAGATGAACCAGCGCGTCGAGCAGTCCGAGGCCGCCGTGCGCCAGGCGATCTCCGAGCGCGAGTCGGCCAAGCAGGAGGCCAACACCGCCTGGCAGGAGGGCCTGCGGGCCCGCGCGCAGGCCGAGCAGTCCGAGGCCGCCATGCGGCAGGCCATCAGCGAGCGCGACAACGCCCAGAGCGAGGCCGTCGGGGCCCGGCAGCAGACCGACCAGGCGCTCGCCAAGGCGCGTACGGCCGAGCAGCAGGCCCGCGCGGCCGAGCAGCGCAGCGAGCAGTCCGAGGCCGCCGTGCGGCAGATGATGTCCGAGCGTGACACCGCTCAGCGTGAGGCGGTCGGGGCCCGGCAGGAGACCGAACAGGCGCTCGCCCAGCTGCGCGCGACCGAGCAGCGCGCGGAGCAGTCCGAGGCCGCCGTGCGCCAGATGATGTCCGAGCGCGAGGCGGCCCAGCGCGAGGCCGCCGGCGCCTGGCAGGAGACCGAGCGCCTGCGCGCCCAGGCGGAGCAGTCCGAGGCCGCGATGCGGCAGGCCTTCACCGAACGCGACCAGGCCCGCGCGCAGGCGGAGCAGTTCGAGGTCGCCGCTCGCCAGGCGATGTCCGAACGCGACCAGATGCGCGAGGACCGCGACGAGGCGCACCGCTCCGCCGGAGAGGCGCAGGCGGGGCGCAAGGCCCTCGAGGGCGAGCGCGACCGCATCTCCAAGCACGCCGCCGACCTGGCCCAGGCGCTGGAGACCGCGCAGGCCGAGCTGAACACCCTGCGCAGCAGGCTCGCCGACCTGGAGGCCGCCTCCAAGGACGCCGACGTCCTCCGGCGCCGCGTCCAGGACCTCGACGCCGAGCGGCGCCGTGCGCTCGACAGCGTCAAGCAGATCGAGAACGACCGCGACAGCGCCGAGCTCGCGCAGGCCCGCGCCGCGTCGGAGCTGGCGCAGACCCAGCGCCGGGTGGAGGACCTCATCCGCGAGCGCGACCAGGCGCTCGCCCAGGCCCGCCAGGTCGGCGCCGAACGCGACTCGATCAGCGAGAAGCTGAAGGAGCGCGAGCAGTGGGTCGACCAGCTCGCCGAGGCCGTCACCCAGCAGCGCGACGCCCTGTCGGCCCTGTCGGCCGAGCGTGACCAGGCGCGCACGTCGGCGGACCAGGCGAGGAAGCTGATCGACGATCTGACCGGCCAGCTGCGCACGATGTCACCGGGGGCCGCTGGGAGCGCCGCCACCGGAAGTTACGCCGGGGGCTACAGCTGATCTGATCGGCTCGCGGCTGATCAGGTACATCGCCTGTTATCCTGGTGGCCCGTGGAGATTGGCCGCCCACCGGTCAGGTGGGCGCAGCCGCGACAACGACCACGGGAGCGTCCCTCTTGGCTTCGGCAGTCATTGGTGGGTCCGGAAGGACCACCAAGCATCTTTTCGTCACCGGCGGTGTCGCCTCCAGCCTCGGCAAGGGGCTCACGGCATCCAGCCTCGGCCGGCTTCTCAAACTGCGCGGCCTGCGGGTCACGATGCAGAAGCTCGATCCCTACCTCAACGTCGACCCCGGCACGATGAACCCCTTCCAGCACGGCGAGGTGTTCGTCACCGACGACGGCGCCGAGACCGACCTCGACGTGGGTCACTACGAGCGGTTCCTCGACACCGAGCTGCACGGCTCGGCGAACGTCACCACGGGCCAGGTGTACTCCAACGTGATCGCCAAGGAGCGGCGCGGGGAGTACCTGGGTGACACCGTGCAGGTCATCCCGCACATCACCAACGAGATCAAGGACCGGATCCGCGGCATGGCCGGTCCCGACGTCGACGTCGTCATCACCGAGGTCGGCGGCACGGTCGGTGACATCGAGTCGCTGCCGTTCCTGGAGGCCGTACGCCAGATCCGGCACGAGATCGGCCGCGACAACTGCTTCTTCCTGCACGTGTCGCTGCTGCCCTACATCGGGCCGTCCGGCGAGCTGAAGACCAAGCCGACGCAGCACTCGGTCGCGGCGCTGCGCAGCATCGGCATCCAGCCCGACGCCATCGTCTGCCGCTCCGACCGGCCGATCACCCAGAGCCTGAAGAACAAGATCAGCCTGATGTGCGACGTGGACGCCGAGGCGGTGGTGTCCGCGATCGACGCCCCGAGCATCTACGACATCCCCAAGGTGCTGCACACCGAGGGCCTGGACGCCTACGTCGTGCGCCGGCTCGGGCTGCCGTTCCGCGACGTCGACTGGCGCGAGTGGGACGACCTGCTGAGCCGGGTCCACCAGCCCTCCCGCGAGGTCACGATCGCGCTCGTCGGCAAGTACATCGACCTGCCCGACGCGTACCTGTCGGTCACCGAGGCGCTGCGCCACGGCGGGTTCGCCCACGACACCCGGGTCAACATCCGCTGGGTCAAGAGCGACCGGTGCGCGACACCCGAGTCGGCCGCCCGCGAGCTGAAGGGCGTGGACGGCGTCCTGATCCCCGGCGGCTTCGGCGTGCGCGGCATCGAGGGCAAGGTCGGCGCCGCCCGGCACGCCCGCGAGAACCGCATCCCCACGCTCGGCATCTGCCTGGGCCTGCAGTGCATGGTCATCGAGGCCGCCCGTAGCCTCGCCGGGCTCACCGACGCCAACAGCGCCGAGTTCGACGAGAAGGCCGCCGATCCGGTCATCGCGACCATGGCCGACCAGGTCGACGTCGTCGCGGGCGAGCGCGACATGGGCGGCACGATGCGCCTGGGCCTGTACCCCGCCAACCTCGCCGAGGACTCCGTGGTCCGCGCGGTGTACGGCGACGCGGAGAAGGTCGAAGAACGCCACCGGCACCGCTACGAGGTCAACAACGCCTACCGCGAGGAGCTGACCGCCGCCGGCGTCGTCTTCTCCGGTCTCTCGCCCGACGGACGTCTCGTCGAGTACGCCGAACTGCCCCGCGAGACCCACCCGTTCTACGTCGGCACGCAGGCGCACCCGGAGTTCCGGTCCCGCCCGACCCGGCCGCACCCGCTGTTCGCCGGTCTCGTCGCCGCGGCCCTGGACCACGCCGAATGAGCGATCGGAGCGGTGAGCACGGCGGGCCCGGTCTCTCCTCCGGCGGGGGAGCGGACGCCGGCGCCGCGGAACTGGCCGACACCCCCGAGTCGTGGCCGGTCGAGGGCCGCGAGGAGCACTTCAAGGGCCGCATCGTCGAGGTCCGCACCGACCGGGTACGCATGCCGAACGGCGACACGACCGAGGTCGTCCAGCGCGACATCGTCATCCACCCCGGCTCGGTCGGCGTGATCGGCCTGGACGACCAGGACCGCGTCCTGCTCATCCGCCAGTACCGCCACCCGGTCGGCCGCCTGCTCTGGGAACCCCCGGCGGGGCTGCGCGACGTCGACGGCGAGCCACCGTGGCGTACGGCGGCCCGCGAGCTCGCCGAGGAGGCCGGCTACCGGGCCCGCGAGTGGCACACGCTGGTCGACGTCTTCACCTCCCCGGGCATGACCAACGAGCGCGTGCGCGTCTTCCTCGCCCGCGGGCTCAGCGAGATCCCCGAGGAGGAGATCGACTTCGAACGGATCCACGAGGAGGCCGGGATGCCGGTCGCCTGGGTGCCGCTCGACGAGGCGGTCGCCGCGGTGCGGCGCGGGCACATCCACAACCCCCTTGCGGTGATGGGTATCTTGTCGGTCTACGCCGCACGGGAGACGGGTTACCGTGACCTTCGCGCGCCCGACGCCCCGGAAGGATGACACGTCGAGCCCCCTCGACCCGCCTGGATGAGGTGCCGCGCTGATACCAGCCGCCGGAGAAGAGCTCGGGCCAGCGCTGCGGGCCGAGGTACGCGCGTACCTCGACCATCTCGCGGTCGACCGCGGCCTGGCGGCCAACACGCTGAGCTCGTACCGGCGTGACCTGCGGCGCTACGTCGACACGCTCGTCGCTCGCGGCCGTACGGCGATCGGGCAGGTCGGCGAGGACGACGTCGTGTCCTTCCTGGACCGGCTGCGCGAGGGCGACGAGCGGCACCCGCCGCTCGCCGCCGGGTCGGCCGCCCGCGCGGCCGTCGCGGTCCGCGGCCTGCACCGCTTCGCCGTGCGAGAGGGGCTGTCGGCCGCCGACCCGGCGCGCGACGTACGGCCGCCGTCGGCGCCGCGCCGGCGGCCGAGGGCGATCACGATCGAGGAGGTCGAGCGTCTCCTCGCGGCGGCCGGCCAGGGTGACACGCCGCGCGACCTGCGCGACCGGGCCCTGCTGGAGGTGCTGTACGGCACCGGCGCCCGGATCTCCGAGGCGGTCGGGCTCGAGGTCGGCGACGTCGACCTCGAGCGTGCCGTCGTCCGGCTGCACGGCACCGGGGCCAGGGCCCGCCTCGTCCCGGTCGGCCGGTACGCCCGTGAGGCGCTCGAGACCTATCTCCTGCGGGCGCGCCCGGCGCTCGGCCCGCCCGGCGGCAGCGGCGGCCCGCTGTTCCTCAACGCCCGCGGCGGGCGGCTGTCGCGCCAGAGCGCCTGGTCGACGCTGCGGACGGCGGCCGGCCGCGCGCAGCTCAAGGACGTCTCACCGCACACCCTACGGCATTCCTTCGCGACGCATCTCCTCGACGGCGGAGCCGACGTCAGGGCGGTCCAGGAGCTGCTGGGCCACGCGTCCGTGGCGACGACCCAGATCTACACGCTGGTCACCGTCGACCGGCTGCGGGAGGTTTACGCTTCGGCGCACCCGCGCGCCAGTGTCTGAGAGACTTGCCGGAGCCCCGGCTCGTCGTGAGCGGCGGCCGGGCGTGGGGTTCTGGGCGGTATCCGAACAAAGGCGCGACCGTCGGTGTGCCGCCTTGCCGCCTTACTTGACAGGCCATAGAGTCCCCATCTTGACGGCAAACCAAGGTCGCCGGGGAGGTTCGAGGAGCTGGTGACTGACATCAGCGCGCACGAGGAGAGAGCACGTTCGGAGAGTGTGCTTTCGACCGCGATCGCGACCGATCCGCGAGACGCCGCGCCGCTAGGACCGACGCAGCGTCCCATTCCGTCGTTCCCCGACCCACCCCCGCTGGCCGAGCACGGGCCCGCCCGCATCGTCTCGGTCTGTAACCAGAAGGGCGGGGTCGGCAAGACGACGACGACCATCAACCTGGGCGCGTCCCTGGCCGAGCAGGGGCGGCGGGTGCTGCTCGTCGACTTCGACCCGCAGGGCGCGCTGTCGGTGGGCCTGGGCAAGGGCGACCCCCGCCAGCTCGACCTCACGATCTACAACCTGCTCATGGAGCGGGGCGTGGACACCGAAGAGGTCATCCTGGAGACCAGCGTCGAGGGCATGGACCTGTTGCCCAGCAACATCGACCTGTCCGGCGCGGAGGTCCAGCTCGTCCACGAGGTCGGCCGCGAGTACATCCTCGGCGGACTGCTCAAGCCGGTCGTGGCCGACTACGACTACATCATGATCGACTGTCAGCCGTCGCTGGGCCTGCTGACCGTCAACGCGCTGACCGCCAGCCAGGGCGTGCTCGTCCCCCTCGAGTGCGAATACTTCGCGATGCGCGGTGTCGCGCTGCTCATGGAGACGATCGAGAAGGTACAAGGGCGGCTCAACGAGGAGCTGTCCATCGACGGCTTCCTCGCGACGATGTACGACTCGCGCACGCTCCACACCCGCGAGGTGCTCGGCCGCATCGTGGACGCCTTCGGTGAGAAGGTCTTCCACACGGTCATCAACCGCACCGTACGGTTCCCGGACGCGACGGTCGTGGGTGAGCCCATCACCCGCTTCGACCCGTCGTCCATGGGCGCCAACGCCTACCGGGAGCTCGCCAAGGAGGTACTCCAGAGGTGGCAGCACCTCACCTGACCGGTCCCGGTGCGGCCCCTGACCGCACCGGACCGCCGAGGGGTGCACCCGGGCGTCACGCTCCCACGTGGCAGGGGAGTGCGTGACCTCCACTACCGTTGGCGAGGTGAGCGAGCCGGCCGCGGAGGAGCACAAGCACGGGTTCGAAGTGCACCTCGACAACTTCGAGGGTCCCTTCGACCTGCTCCTCGGCTTGATCGCCAAGCACAAGCTGGACATCACCGAGGTGGCCCTGCACAAGGTCACCGATGAGTTCATCGCCCACATCCGCACCCGCGGCCGCGAGTGGGACCTCGACCAGGCGAGCTACTTCCTGCTGGTCGCCGCCACTCTGCTCGACCTGAAGGCCGCGCGGCTGCTGCCCTCCGGAGAGGTCGAGGACGAAGAGGACCTCGCCCTGCTGGAGGCCCGCGACCTGCTGTTCGCGCGGCTGCTGCAGTACCGCGCGTACAAGGAGGTCGCGGGGGTCTTCTCGGGGCGGATCGCCCGCGAGTCGCGCCGCTTCGCCCGTACGGTGCCGATGGAGCCGCGGTTCGCGAACCTCCTGCCCGAGGTGCTCATCGGCCTGGGCCCGGCCGAATTCGCCCGGCTGGCCGCCAAGACCCTCGCGCCCAAACCCGTGCCGACGGTGTCGACCACGCACATCTACGCGCCGCAGGCGAGCGTCAAGGAGCAGGCCGCCCTGCTCGTGAAGCGTCTGCGGCGGCTGGAGCGCGCCACGTTCCGGGCGCTGACCGCCGACTGCGCCGGCACCTTCGAGGTCGTCGCGCGGTTCCTGGCCGTGCTCGAGCTCTACCGGGAGAAGGCCGTCGCGCTGGAGCAGGCGGAGCCGCTCGGCGAGCTGTACATCACCTGGACCGGCACCGAAGAGGGTGAGGTCGTCGTCGGCGACGACTACTCAGGACGACCCGCGGAGAAGAAGGACGATGACTGACACCCCTCCCGAGCCCGAAACCGCCGGCCGTCCCCTCTCCCCGCACGAGCCGGACCGCCCGCCCACCGAACCCGCCACGCCCGAGGAGCCTGTGTCGGGGGAGACGGAGTCGGCGGAGACGGCGTCTGAGGGGCCCCTGTCTGGTGAGGCGACCCCTGAGGAAGCTGCGACTGAGGAGACGGCGTCTGAGGAGGCCGCGTCCGAGGAGGCCGCGTCCGAGCCGGTCGTGCCCAAGCCGCGGGCGCCGGAGCCGGTCGCGTCCCGGTCCGCGGATGGGGCGTTGTTCGACGCGCCGGAGGCCGAACCCGGCGCGGCCGAGCCGTCGCTGCGGGCGGGGCTGGAGGCGATCCTGCTGGTCGTGGACGAGCCGGTCCCGGAGGTGACGCTCGCCCAGATCCTCGAACGGCCCCGCGACGAGGTCGCCGCCACGCTGCGGGAGCTGGCCGCGGAATACGCCGAGCAGGGCCGGGGGTTCGACCTGAGGGAGATCGCCGGTGGCTGGCGGTTCTACACTCGAGATGTCTGCGCCCCCCTCGTCGAGCGGTTCGTTCGCGACGGACAGCAGGCGCGGCTGACGCAGGCGGCGCTGGAGACGCTCGCCGTCATCGCCTACCGGCAGCCGGTGAGCAGGGCACGGGTGTCGGCGATCCGCGGAGTCAACAGCGACGGCGTGATCCGCACCCTGACCGTACGAGGTCTCATCGAGGAGGCGGGGCACGACCCGGAGCACCAGGCGGTGCTCTACCGGACGACGACCTACTTCCTGGAGCGGCTCGGCCTCAACTCCGTTGACGAGCTGCCCGAACTCGCCCCCTACCTGCCTGATGACCTGGAAGGCATAGAGGAACTTCAGCAATGAACACGACCAACGACGGCGTACGGCTCCAGAAGGTGCTCGCCGACGCGGGTGTGGCCAGCCGCCGCGCCTGCGAGGAGCTGATCGCTGCCGGGCGGGTCACCGTCGACGGTGAGAAGATCACCTGGTTCGGCGCGCGCGTCGATCCGCAGCAGGCCGTCATCCATGTCGACGGCAAGCGCATCCCCACCCGCGCCGAGCTGCGTTACTACATGCTCAACAAGCCCACCGGTGTCGTCAGCACCATGTCCGACCCCAGGGGCCGCAAGACCCTCGCCGCGTACGTCGGCGACGTGCCCGAGCGGCTCTTCCACGTCGGCCGTCTCGACACCGACACCGAGGGCCTCCTGCTGCTCACCAACGACGGTGAACTGGCGAATCGCCTCATGCACCCGCGATACGGTGTTTCCAAGACCTACCTCGCCGAGATCCACGGGCCGATCGGCCGTGATCTCGGCAAGAGGCTCAAGCAGGGCGTCAAACTCGCGGACGGCTTCGCCAAGGCGGATGAGTTCCGCGTGTTCGACCAGGTCGGCAAGCGGATTCTCGTCGAGGTGACCCTTCACGAGGGCCGCAAGCACATCGTGCGCCGCCTGCTCGCCGAGGTCGGTCATCCGGTTCAGCAGCTCGCCCGCACCGAGTTCGGCCCGGTCAAGCTGGGCCGCCTGAGGTCGGGCACGATCCGGGCGCTCACCACCAAGGAGATCGGCGAGCTGTACGCGGCGGTCGAGCTCTGACCCGCCGCCGATCAAGGGAGGTTTTGTGGGGGTACTGGCCGTACGCGGGGCCGTCCAGGTCGATGCCGACGATCGTGACCAGATTCTCGAGGCGACCGCCGAGCTGGTCACCGAGGTGATGACCCGCAACGCTCTCACCACCGACGACGTCATCAGCGTGATCTTCACCGCGACACCGGACCTGACCGCGGAGTTCCCGGCGCTGGCCGCGCGCAAGCTCGGCTTCCACGACGTGCCGCTGCTGTGCGCCAGCGAGATCAACGTGCCGCACGCGCTGCCGCGGGTGATCCGCCTGATGGCCCACATCCAGAGCGACCGTCCGCGCTCGGACATCCAGCACGTCTATCTGCGCGGCGCCACCGCACTGCGCCTGGACATCGCGCAGTAGCCGGCGGCCGCGCTCGACGCCAGGGCACGTGGCGGGTTCCGGTCGGAATCGGTCGGTCAGGGTCTGTTCCGGCGGACGCGCGGCCACGGCGGGGCGGGCGGCGCAACGTGTTCCGGGCCGTCTGCCGCCGTGAGACCGTGCCTGCGGCCCGGAGGCCGGCTCCGGCGCCCCGATGTCCGGGGTCGCGGCGATTCGCCGCGAGCGTTGCGGATACGCTTCGAGACCACGCGGAGGTGAAGTCATCGGCGCGACACGACAGGTCGTCGTCATCGGCACCGGGTTGATCGGGACCTCGGTGGCGCTCGCGCTGCGCGAGCGCGGTGACGACGTACGGCTGACCGACCGTGATCCGGCGTACGTGCGGATGGCGGCCGAGCTCGGTGCCGGCGTTCCGCTGGAGGACGGCGACGGGCCCGCCGACGTCGCGGTGATCGCGGTGCCGCCGGCGGCCGTCGCGTCGACGCTGCTCGACGCCCAGAAGCGCGGCCTCGCCCGCGTCTACACCGACGTCGCGAGCGTCAAGTCCCGGCCGCTGCGCGAGGCCGCCGAGCTGGGCTGCGACCTGACGTGTTACGTCGCCGGGCATCCCCTCGCCGGCCGCGAGCGTTCCGGGCCCGCCGCGGCGCGCGCCGACCTCTTCCTCGGCCATCCGTGGGCACTGTGCCCCACCCCGAAGACCCTTCCGGAGGCGGTCGAGGCCGTGACCGCGCTGGCCGAGGCGTGCGGCGCGCAGACCGTGGTGGTCGACCCCGAGGAGCACGACCGGGCCGTCGCGCTGGTCTCGCACGGCCCCCACGTGGCCGCCGCCGCGGTGGCCGCCCGGCTGGAGGCCGCGCCGGAGGTCGCGCTGGGCCTGGCCGGTCAGGGCATACGCGACGTCACCCGCATCGCCGCGAGCGACCCGTCACTGTGGATCGGCATCCTCAGCTCCAACGCCGAGCCCGTCGCCGACGTCATCGACGCGGTCGCCGCCGACCTCGCCGCGACCGCCGCGGCGCTGCGCGCGGGCGCCGAGACCGACGTGACCTCGCTGCTGAGGCGCGGCGGCACCGGCCGCCGCCGCCTGCCGGGAAAGCACGGCGACCGGGCCGGCACCTACGCGGTGGTGTCCGTCGTCATCCCCGACCGGCCCGGCGAGCTGGCCCTGCTGTTCCAGGCGGCCGG
Source organism: Actinoallomurus oryzae (assembly GCF_039541955.1). Lineage (NCBI taxonomy): Bacteria > Bacillati > Actinomycetota > Actinomycetes > Streptosporangiales > Thermomonosporaceae > Actinoallomurus > Actinoallomurus oryzae. The sequence continues at coordinate 358,211 of NZ_BAABHF010000025.1, forward strand.
GGTCGCGGGGGTCAACATCGAGGACGTGACGATCGAGCATTCGCCCGGACGCCCGGTCGGTGTGGTCGAGCTGAGCGTGACGCCCGCGGCGGCACAGCGCCTCGCGGACGAACTGCGGGCGCGTGGCTGGTCGGTTCCGGGCTGAGAGTCCGCGCGGCGCCCTCGCCCGTGTGCTCGCCGGGCACCGGCCGGGACCGCCACGGGCGCAGCAGCAGCGTCAGCCGTACGGTGCCGATGACGATCATGCAGGTGATCGGGGCGAAGGCCAGCTGGAACGACGGCGCGCTGTAGGTGCCTCCGGCGGCGTCCAGCAGCGCTCCGGCGCCCAGTGAGGCGCTCATCGCCGCGGAGAACCCGCCGATGTTGACCACTCCGGAGGCGACACCGCCGCGGCTCGGCGGGTTGGCGTCGCGCGCCAGGTCGAAGGCGAGCATCGACGCCGCGCTGCCGACGGCGCTGATGAGGACGAGGATCACCGCGAACGCCACGGGCAGGTGTCCACCGGGCCAGGTGACCGCGGTGACCCAGACGGCGGCGAGGGCGGCGGCCACCGAGACGATCAGCCGCCCGCGCAGGTGGGGCCGGCGGCCGGCCACCCAGCCGAGGGCGGGCGCGACCACCAGCGGTGCCGCCGCGGTCAGCGTGAGCGTCAGGCGGGCGGGCCCCGCGTCCATGCCGAGCCCCTTGACCAGGTAGGGGTAGCCCCACAGCGTCGCCAGCACCATGAACGCCGACATGAGCGTGAAGTGCGCCCACACGGCGGTGCGCGTGCCGCGCTGCCCGACCACCTCGCGCAGGCCGGCCGAGACGGGAGTCTTCACGAGGGAACGCTCCATCGCGGGCGCCGGGTGGTCGGCGACCCACCACCACACGACGAACGCGAGAGCGACGCTGAGCACGGCCGTGCCGAGGAAGGTCGGCGTCCAGCCGTACGCGCGCAGGGCGGCCGACAGCGGAACGGTGCCGCCGACCTGGCCGAGCGACCCGGTCATCGCGGTCAGCGCGGTGAGCACGGCGAACCGCCGGCGGGGGAACCAGGAGGCGGCCAGGCGCACCACGCTGATGAACGTGAAGGCGTCACCGAGGCCGACGATGCCGCGCCCGAGGACGGCGAGCGGCAGGGAGGTCGCGACGGCGAACAGCGCCTCGCCGAGGGCCATGCACAGCAGCGCGACGCCGAGCATCCGGCGCGGGCCGAACCGGTCGGCCATGATGCCGCTGGGGATCTGCATGACCAGGTACACACCCAGCTGCAGGATCGCGAAGGTGGACAGCGCGGTGGCACCGACGCCGAAGCGCTGCTGGGCGGCGAGGGCCGCGACGCCGAGGCTCGTACGGTGGAAGAAGGCCACCAGGTAGACGAGGGCGCCGAGGCCCCACACGCTCCACGCGCGGCGGCCGCCGAGGGGATGGGAGGGGGTCTGCGGACGGGGCGGCGACGAAACCGCGACGTTCACTTTTCACCTTTCAGAGGGCAGGGGTGTGCTCCGCGGGATGCGGTGAGGGGTTGGGGGACGGTCAGGAACGGCCGCGCAGGGCGGACCCGGCGGTCTGCAGGTGCCGGTGGATCGCGGCGCGGATCCGGCGGCGGTCACCCGAGCGGACGGCCTCCAGGATCTCGGTGTGGTCCCGGATCGCGTCGGCGGCGCGTACGGGGTCGTCGGCGGTGAGGCGGGCCATGCGCAGCTGGCGGTCGCGCAGCGAGTCGTACAGCTGGGTGAGGATCTCGTTGCCGGTGGCGGCGACGAGCGAGCGGTGGAAGCACCGGTCGGCGTAGGCGAACTCCCGGCCGTCACCGGCGTCGGCGTGGCGTCGCATGTCCTCCAGCAGCCGCGTGAGCTCGCCGATCAGCTCGGGCCCGATGGTGGCCCGGCCGGCGGTGAAGGTCTCCACCAGCTCGCGGGTCTCCAGCACGTCGGAGATCTCCTGGGGGGAGACCGGCAGGACCAGCGCACCGCGCTTGGGGTAGAGGCGTACGAGGCCCTCGGACTCCAGGCGGAGGAGCGCCTCGCGCACCGGAGTGCGGGACACCCCGACCGCCGTGGCGATCTCACCCTCGCTCAGCAGCGCGCCGCCCGGGTAGGCGCGATCGAGGATGGCCTGCTTCACGTGGTCGTAGGCCCGGGAGGTCGCAGTGGTCATTCTTGTATCTATGTTACATACAAGACGCATGCCAGCTCGCACGGGCTTGTCGATGGAGGGATCAAGCCGGCCCGCCGTACCGGTAGCCTCAGACGTTGGCCGGTCGGTACGGGAGAGGAAGCACAAGAGATGCTCGTCATCGCCATGGACGGCCCCTCGGGTTCGGGCAAGTCCAGCGTGTCCAAGGGTGTGGCACGCGCCCTGGGGCTGCGTTACCTCGACACGGGCGCGATGTACCGCGCCGTGACGTGGTGGATGCTACGTCAGGGCGTCCCGGTCGACGACCCGGCCGCGGTGGCCGCCCGCGCGGGCGAGCCCGTCCTGAGCGTCGGCACCGACCCCGACGCCCCGACGATCAGCGTCGACGACACGGACGTCGCGCGGCCCATCCGCACCGACGAGGTCACCGGCGCCGTCAGCGCCGTGGCCGCGGTCCCGGAGGTCCGCCGGCGCCTCGTCGCGCTGCAACAGCAGATCATCGGTGCCGGCGGTATCGTGGTGGAGGGCCGTGACATCGGCACGGTCGTCGCGCCGGACGCGGCGGTCAAGATCTACCTCACCGCGAGCGCCGAGGCGCGCGCGCAGCGCCGCAGCAAGGAGCTGACCGGCGCCTCCGTCGCCGCGACCCAGGCCGACCTGGCCCGCCGCGACCACCATGACTCCACCCGCAAGGTCGATCCGCTGGCGCGCGCGGTCGACGCCGTGGAGGTCGACACCACCAGCCTGACCCTTCCCGAGGTCATCACCGAGGTCGTACGGATCGCGAAGGGCGCCGACGCCGATGACGCGGCGCGCGAAGCCGTGTACGGCGAGGAGCGTCCGTGAGTGAGCGAAGCGAGCGAACCGATAAGCACGCGTGCCTGGTCTCTCCTCCGACGGAGGAGGACTCATGAGTGAGATGGAGCATGCCGATGTGTTGGACATCGGCGACGGTGTGGAGCACGATGTCGCGCCGCCCCCGGTCGTGGCCGTCGTCGGCCGGCCGAACGTCGGCAAGTCCACGCTGGTCAACCGCATCCTCGGCCGTCGTGAGGCGGTCGTGGAAGACGTGCCCGGCGTGACCCGCGACCGGGTCGCGTACGACGCCGCGTGGGGCGGGCGCCGGTTCACGGTGCTCGACACCGGCGGCTGGGAGCCGAAGGCCGAGGGCCTCGCCGCCGCCGTCGCCGACCAGGCGCGGCTGGCGGTCGACGCCGCGGACGTCGTGCTGTTCGTGGTCGACGCGACGGTCGGCGCCACCGACACCGACGAGGCCGTGGTGGGTGTTCTGCGGCGCGCCGACAAGCCGGTCGTGCTGGCCGCCAACAAGGTCGACGACGCGCGGGCCGAGGCGGACGCCGCGGCGCTGTGGTCCCTCGGCCTGGGTGAGCCGCTCGTCGTCTCCGCGCTGCACGGGCGGGGGAGCGGCGACCTGCTCGACGCCGTGCTGAACGCGCTGCCCGAGGAGGCGCCGCCGGAGAGGTTCGGCGTCGCGGGAGGACCGCGCCGCATCGCGTTGCTCGGCCGGCCCAACGTCGGCAAGTCCAGCCTGCTCAACCAGCTCGCCGGTGAGAACCGCGTCGTCGTCGACTCCGTCGCCGGCACGACGCGGGACCCGGTGGACGAGCTGGTCGAGCTGGGCGGGCGCACCTGGAAGTTCGTCGACACGGCCGGCATCCGCCGGCGGGCCCGCGAGTCGCAGGGCGCCGACTTCTACGCCACGCTGCGCACCCAGTCGGCGCTCGACCGGTCCGAGGTCGCGGTCGTGCTCATCGACGCGAGCGAGCCGCTCGCCGAGCAGGATCTGCGGATCATCACGATGGTGATCGAGTCGGGCCGCGCGCTGGTCCTGGCGTTCAACAAGTGGGACCTGGTGGACGAGGAGCGCCGTCACTTCCTCGACCGCGAGATCGACCGGCAGCTCCACCACGCGCGCTGGGCGCCGCGGGTCAACATCTCGGCCCGTACGGGACGCCACGTCGAAAAGCTCGTGCCCGCCATCGAGACGGCGCTGGAGGGCTGGGGCGAGCGGGTGCCGACCGCACGGCTCAACTCCTTCATGACCGACCTGGTGGCGGCCAAGCCGCACCCCGTACGCGGCGGAAAGCAGCCGCGCGTCATGTTCGCCACGCAGGCGGGCGTGCAGCCGCCGCGGTTCGTGCTGTTCACCACGGGCTTCCTGGAGGCGGGCTACCGGCGGTTCGTCGAACGCCGGCTGCGCGAGGACTTCGGCTTCGCGGGCACGCCCATCGAGATCAGCATGAAGATCCGGGAGAAGCGCCAGCGCAAGTGAGACGCGCGCGGGCCGCCGGTGCACACCGGCGGCCCGCGTACGTCCAGGCCACGCCTCAGGCGGAGGCGCCGACCTTGCGGCTCTCCATCGCGTGCTGGACCAGCGCGATCAGCACCTTCTTGCCCGACTCCCGCACCCGCGCGTCACAGAGCATCACCGGCACGCCGGAGCCGAGGTTCAGCGCGGCCTGGACCTCGTCCAGCTCGTACTGCTTGGCGCCCTCGAAGCAGTTCACCGCGACGATGAACGGGATGTTGCGGCGCTCGAAGTAGTCGACGGCGGGGAAGCAGTCCGCGAGCCGCCGCGTGTCGGCGAGCACGACCGCGCCGAGCGAGCCGATCGCCACCTCGTCCCACATGAACCAGAACCGCTCCTGCCCGGGCGTGCCGAACAGGTACAGCATGAACTGGTCCTTGATGGTGATGCGGCCGAAGTCCATCGCGACGGTGGTGGTGGTCTTGCCCTCCACACCCGCGATGTCGTCGACGCGCACGCCCTTGTCGGTGAGGATCTCCTCGGTGCGGAGCGGCTTCGTCTCTGAGACGGCACCGACCAGCGTGGTCTTTCCGGCACCGAATCCGCCGGCGATGAGGATCTTGATCGCCTTGGGCAGTCTCCGGCCCTGTCGATCAAAGCGCATGGAGTCCATCGATCACTGCCCTGTACATCTGCTCGTCGGTCATGAGGTCGGTGTCGGTATGAGGGTCCTGCACCGTGATGAGCCCTTTGTCGAGGAGGTCGCCGAGCAGCACGCGGACGGTGACGGTCGGGAGCTTGAGGTGGCCCGCGATCTCGGCCACCGACAGCACCTGCTCGCAGAGGCGCACCACGGCCTGGTGCTCCGGGCCGAGGCCGAGTTCCGGCGTCGCCGGGAGGCCGGTGGCCTCGACCATCGTGACCAGGTCGAACTTGCCGCGTACGGGCTGCATCCGGCCACTGGTCATCACGTACGGCCGGACCAGTGGCCCGGCCTGGTCATCCAGCCAGCGTTCTTCGTCCTCGACTTCGTCGGCGGGCGGCTCGGCCGATCGGCCGGAAAGGTTCTCGTCGCCGGCCTCCGTGCCCGGGAACTCCTCACCGGGTGGTTCGCCGGGCGAGGTCACGACGCCTGCTCGGAACTACGGGACGCGGCGGTCAGATGGTGGCCGAGTCCGGTGACGAGCATCGCCATCTCGTAGGCGATGAGCCCGATGTCGGCCTCCTCGGTGCTGAGCACCGCCAGGCAGGCGCCCTGGCCGGCGACGGTCACCAGGAGGTACGCCGACCGCATCTCGACGACGGTCTGCCGGATGGGGCCACCGCCGAAGCGCTCGCCCACTCCCTTGGCCAGCGACTGGATGCCGGCCGCGACCGCCGCCAGATGCTCGGCGTCTTCGTGTTCGAACTCCCGTGAGGCCGCCATCAGCAGGCCGTCCGCGGACAGCACGATGGCGTGCTGCGCCTCCGGCACGCGTTTGATCAGGTCGTCGAGCAACCAGGCCAGATCGGCGGAGGGGTCTGTCTTTTGCGTCACTGGTTGTCCTCTTGGGCGTCTTCAGCGGGTGTGGAAGTGTCGTCGGTCGCGTCGGTCAGCGATCGCGCCGCCGCGTCGGTCCGGCCTCGGCGGGTGCCCGCCTGGAGTCCGCCGAACGATTTGCGGATCTCCTCCGGCGTCGGACCGTCGTCAGGCGGGGCCGCGGCCGACGCGGACGACGAGGTCGGGCCGTCCGTGCGCAGCGCCGGGGAGATGCTGGCCTGGGGCACGCGGACCGGCAGGCCGCCGGGGGTGGTCTGCGAGGCCGGTGTGGGCGTCGGTCCGGTCGCCTGCGATCCGGTCGGCTCCGCGCGCTCGGGCTCTCGCGACGTCGTGGACGTACGCCGGGGGAGCGGCGGCAGGGTGCCGGGCTCGTCGGCTGCCGGCTCCGCGGCGGCCGAGGGCTCGCTCGCCGGGCCCGTCGCCTCGGCGGGCGCCGGAGTGGACGGACGCGCCGGCGCCGGGCCGGACGGCTGGGCCGGGGACGGCAGGGCGGGTGGCTCGAGCACGGTGGCCTCCGTGACGCGGGCGGGCACGTCGCCGTACGACGTGGCGGTCATGCCGCCGGCCGCGACCCCGACGGGCACGCTGCGAGCCGCGGCTCCGGCCTCGCCCTCCTTATCGGCACCCTCGACCACCAGTTCGTGGGGGATGAGCACGACCGCGGTCGTGCCGCCGTAGGAGGAGTGCTTGAGCGAGACCTTGACGTCATAACGCATGGCCAGGCGGCCGACGACGTACAGGCCGAGGTGGGCCGAACTGGACAGGTTGAACTCCGGCGGGTCGGTGACCCGCTCGTTGATGTCGGCGAGGATCTCGTCGGTCATGCCGAGCCCGCGGTCCTCGATCTCCACGGCGTACCCGTGCGCGACCATGTGGCCGCTGACCTGCGCCTGGGTGTACGGCGGGGAGAAGGAGACGGCGTTCTCGATCAGCTCGGCGAGGAGGTGGACGATGTCACCGACGGCCCGGCCGGCCAGGGCGACGTCGCCCATCGGCATCACCGTGACCCGGGTGTAGTCCTCGACCTCGGCGACGGCGGAACGGACCACGTCGATCATGGGCACCGGGCGGCGCCAGCCACGGGCGGGCGTGGCGCCGGACAGGACGATGAGGTTCTCCGCGTTGCGCCGCATCCGGGTGGCCAGGTGGTCGACGTGGAACAGGTCCTCCAGCTCCGCGGAGTCGTCCTGGCGGCGCTCCATGGTGTCCAACAGGGTCAGCTGCCGGTGGACGAGCGCCTGGGAGCGGCGCGCCAGGCTGAGGAGGATGTCGCGGATGCCGCGGCGCAGCTCGGCCTGTTCGACGGCGGTGCGGATCGCGGTCTCCTGCACGGAGTTGAACGCGTGGCCCACCTGGCCGACCTCGTCCTCGCCGAAACGCAGGGGCGGCGCCTCGGTGGCGACGTCCACCTTCTCGCCGCGCCCGAGCCGTTCCACGACGCCGGGCAGTCGTTTGTCGGCCAGTTCGCGCGCGGCGATGCGCAGCTTCTCCAACTGCCGCATGAGGTCACGCGCCGTGGTGATCGACACGACGATCGACGCGATGACCGCCAGGAGACCGAGACCACCGGCGAGTACGAGGCGGACGACGACCCCGATCGCGATCGGGGTGGCGCTGTCGACCAGGCGGTCGCCGTAGTCGAAGACCGCCTTGGACAGCTGTGTGGTGGTCGGGTCGGCGATGGCACGCCACTGGTCCGACGTGATGGGCGGGTGCTGGTTCAGCCTGCTCTTGTTCAGCAGGGTGTTCTCAAGAGTGCGGAGACGCGTGAAGGGCCCGTCGGAGGTCAGTACCTCATAGGTGGTGTGGTCACTCCCCCGGACGGCCTCGAGCGCCTTGCCGAACGTGTAGCGCTGGGCCCCGATGACCTGGACGAGCTGCAGATACTCGTTGCGGGTGAGTCGCCCGGCCGCGAGGATTCCTGAGACCAGCGCGTTCTCCTGTGAGACGACCTCCACCGCGCGGTTGAGCTGGAGGGAGACACGCACGTCCTTGGCGAACTTCTTGTCGTCGAGACTGGCCAGCGAGTCGTCGACCGCGAACAGGCTCTCGATGGTCGTGCTGTAAGCGTTCTGCGTCGCGTCGAAGCCGATCGCGCCGGAGTCGACCTTGGCCCTGTCCTGCGGGAGCTGGGACAGCCGGTCCAACCCGGCGGCGATCGCCTGCTTGAGCGTCTTGTCCTCGGCCAGCTTCACGCGTTCGGCCTGCGCCTCTTTCCGGAACTTCGCCACGGCGTTGTCCGTACGCAGCCGCTGGGCGTTCAACGTGGCCTGCTGCTGGGCGCCGGGGAAGCCCAGCAGGATAAGAGACAGCTGGCGCTCGCGCTGGAGTTCGGGCTGGAGATCGACGATCGGCTGGGCGACGTTGCTGTTGAGTGAGGAGACCCACAGCAGGTTCACGCCCTCCCGCAGGGTGACCCAGGCCGCGAACACCCAGAGGGCGACCAGGGACGTGAGCAGTGCGATGATCTTGGTTCGCAGACGTGAGTTGCGCAAGCGCATTGCAGCGGCCTCGGCAGAATAAGGAGGGGATATCGGAGGGCTGGACCGGGTTTCCAGCAGAATTGCAGCAATAGACCCGTGACCCGTTATTCAAACTTAACTTGACATCGCGTTGGCGATCATGAACTCTAGCAACCGAAGATATCGGGTTCAAGGTGAATGGCGATTCGCGGGCCTTCTGTGGGTGTTAGGCCATCAGTGTCCGCTTCACCAACTCATGCCCTGGGGGTCAGCCCGTCTCGGTGGCCGAGATGAAGGGCCGCCAGCACGCCGGCCCGGACAATGGCGGTCGGCCGGTAAAGGTCCTTGTCATGCCAGAGTGCGGGACCCTCCGCGTCGCGCGGAGACCGAATGAGGTATTCGTATCCACGGGTCGCTGCCTGCCGTACCTTACCGTCTCGCCCTGCTGCTCGCCCGCGTCCGGTCGCGAGAAGAAGCTGTAGTGCGTAGGCGGTCTCCTCGGCCGTGCCGGCCCATCGCCCCCACGAACCGTCCACCCGCTGCGTGACCAGCGCCCAGCGTACGGCACGGCGGACCGCTTCGGCCGACCGCGGTCCATCGAAGGCGTCCAGGGCCAGCGCCGCGCAGTAGGTGGCGTAGTAGGGGGAGGCATGCCAGCGGTCGTGCCAGCTGCCGTCCTCGCGCTGCTGGTGACGCAGCCAGGCCGCCACCTTGGCGATCGTGTTCGTGTGCCGGATGTCGTCCGGACCCCTCGCCACCCGCTGGTACTGGCCGAAGGCCTCCAGCACGTGGGCGTTCGTGGTGATCGAGACGCCATCCTCCCCGGGCCAGGTGGAGAAGTGGTCGCCGGATTCGTACGCCCACAGCGGGTCCGGGGGGCGCGGCGCACCGGCGAGGGCGAGTGCGTAGAGCGCCACCGAGGTGGTGTCGGCGTCCTCCGGCAGGCCGGCCGCGGCCGGCGTTCCCCCTGGGCCGAGCGAGGCGCTGAGGCCGGCCACGAGCTCGGCGGGCGGGTCGATCGGGATGCCGGCGCGAAGTAGCCAGCCGAGTACCCATCCGCGCTCGAAAACGGTCACGGGCAGCCCACAGGGCACCGGGCCGGCGTGTTGCCGTACGGCCTCGCGGAGGAACGCGACCGCGGGGGAGCCCGCCATATCGTCCGGACGGCCCAGCCACGCCGCGGTGGAAGCCGGCGAGGCGCCGACGCTGCCGTTCGTCTCGGGCCGGAACAGGGGATGCCGGTGCGCGCCGGGGACGGCGACCTCCAGCGCGTGGGCCAGCTTCAACGGAAGGGGATGCCCGGCGGACAACCGGCCCTGAATCAGCCGCAGCGGGGCGTCGTCGATACCGGCGGGGGTGCGCAGGCGTTCGGCGCCCGGCCAACGCTCCCCGGCATCCTCCGTGTCATCCAGGCGCCGGTTGATGGACATGATCAGACTCGGCACGATCAGCTCGATCGCGGGCAGGTCCGGAAGGTCCGCCGCAGTCAGCGCGCCGGGCCCGCGCAGCCAGCGGAACAGAACGCGAAGCCCGGCGGTCGCGGCATTCTCGGCGCCGGCACGCCTTGCCGACAGGAGCGCATCGGTCGCGCTCAGCGTCGGCACCAGCGCATACCCGGGTTCGGGGGAGCCCCAGCCGCCGTCCGGCCGCTGGTTGAGCAGGAGATGGTCGATCCGCTGGTCGTGTCCGGTCAGCCAAGGGCTGAGGGCGACCAAGCGCCCCGTCTCGTACACCGAGGGGGAGACCTGGCCCCAGGGCTCGCGCAGAAGTCCGGCAAGGAGGTCCTCGGCTTCCGCCAAGATGTCGATGGCCGGGGTGGGCGGGACGGAGACGGCCGCCGTAGGCTCGGCGCTCAACGGGTGCCCCAGTAGTCCGTCGTGCCGTAGAAGCCCACGCTGTGGCCGATCTGGCGCCTCAGGTAGGCCGCGGGCTCAGGGAACCGTACGGACAGTTCCTCACACATCTCGTCGCAGCGGTCGATGAGCTCTTCGGCCCGGCGGCCGACCTCTGCGGGTTCGAGTCCGAGCATGAGGCTGTTGAGGTCGCCCCACTCGAGGTCGCGTTCGTGGGTGGCCAGATCGTTCAGCAGACGCAGCGCCTGCTGCGCCTGCGCGCTGACCTCGGCCAGGCGGTCCATTTCCTCGGCCGTCGTCGCGGCGCCGGCGTAGATCCAATGCGCGACGTTGACGAGCGAAGCGCCGATGTTGTCGGCGTTCGCGAGGTACTGCTCGAAGGTCGGAAGCGCCGTTCTGTCGCCGGCCGCGTAGGCGGTCTTCCAAGCCCACTCGCGTGCGTTGGCGGACAGGTAGCGGTCGAGGTGCTCGGCCCAGACGCGCCGCAGCCCGCTCCAGTGGGGCCGGGCGGCCAGCTCGTCGCGCAGCTCCGCGAGCAGGCGCTCCAAAGGCACACCGGGGTCCGGCGCCCCGCCCCGCCCCACCCGCGTGCAGCCGGCCACGATGACATCGATTTCCTCGCCCGAGGTCGCCGCGTAGTCCAGGAGCCAGTCGGCGGCGAAGGCCCAGAGTGTGAAGCGCGTGGCCATCCTGAGCTCCTTCGCCGTGGCTTCGGGCGAGCCGAACGCATGGGCGAGGGCGACGCCGCTGAACACCGTCGGGCCCAGCGGCCGGGCCGAGAACAGCGCCGGGTGCGCGGACGCGCAGTCCTGAAGGTCACGAAGGCATTCCATCGCGACCGCGCAGATCCTGCCCCTGTCCGCAGCGGTGACCAGCTCCTCGCGTCTGGCGAGGGAAGATGTCATCAACTCTCCTGTCCGAGAACACGGTCAACGTCGCTTCGATGGCATGCTCACTGAACACGCGCTGATTCCGGCGATGAACCTCGGTGCTCAGGCGACTTTCAGAATCAGCTTCACGCTTTCTTTCGGACGAAGCGTGGCGCCGACACGAGGAATTCGGGAGACGGACGTGCATGAAGTCGGCCGGAAACGCGACAGAATGCTCGCGATGATGAGTTCTGCCTCAAGGTTGAACACGTGCAGTCCGATGCATTTGTGTGGGCCGTCGCCGAAAGGCACGTAGGCGTACCGATGATGCCCGGGCTCTCTGCCGAGGTCGGGATCAAATCGGTCGGGATCGAATTCACCCGGGCGCTCCCAGAACGATTCCAGCCGATGGGTCAGGAACGGGCTTATGGCGACCGACTCACCGGCCTGGATCGTGACTCCGCCCAGCCTCGTGGATTGGACGGCCCGCCGGGGGAACACCCACCCGGCCGGGTACAGCCGGAGCAACTCCTGTACGACCTGCCGGGTGTAGGTCAGCCCGGGCACGTGCTCGGTGCGCACCGGGCCCGCGCCCACGACCGTGTCGACCTCCTCCTGAAGCTTCCGCGCCACCTCGGGGTGGTCGTTGAGGAGCGGCCACAGCCAGGTCAGGGCGCCGATCGTCGTCTCGGTGCTGGTGGCGAACATGGCGAAGAGGTTGTCGCGGACCCACCGGTCGCTCACCTGACCGCCGTCGGCCTCGTGTGCCCGGCAGAGCACGGAGAAGAAGTCGCGCACGTCGTCGTTGCGCCAGCGCTGTTCGCGGATCAGCGGGTAGAGGACCTCATCGAACAGCCGTACGGCGCGCCGGAGCGCGCGATCGCCCGGCACGGGGATCCAGAACGGCAGGAAGGGCAGGAGGTAACGGAACGCAATGGCCTTCACCACGGTCTCGAAGGCCGGTGTCAGCCGGGCCGCGTCCGCAGGAGTGATCTTGCCCCCGAAGAAGACGCTGATGACTGTGTGACTGACGATGCGGGACAGCTCGGTCATCGCGACCACCGGCCGCCCGGTGCGGGCGGACTCGGCCAGCCCGTCGAGCGATTCGTTGATCGCGGCGGTCATCTGGTCGGCCATCGAGTGGACATACCGCCGGGTGAGTACGGGCTGGAGTGCCTTGCGGCTGAGTTTCCAGTCCGTGCCCTCGGACATGATGCCCTGGCCGAACAACCGGCGCAGCGGCCGCCAGTACGTGCCGTCGCGCAGGAAGTTGGCGGCGTTGTCCATCAGAATGTGCTGGACATGATCCGGATGGGTTGCCAGATAGACGTGGGCCACACCGAAGTGCAGGCGAGCGACCTGACCGGCCGCCGCCCTTCCGATCCTTTCCACTTCCCCCATGGGATCGCGAAGTAGCTGCGGCACGTTGCGATAGAGACGGAACGTTTCGGGCTGTGGGACCGAGCCTGCGGCGGCGATTGACATGACCGGATCCATGCTCCGTATCAATGTTTCGGCGGCGTGCACGCATCCGAAACCCGCAGTGGTTTCGGAAGCGCTGCTGCGAGGGCTGTCGGGGGAGGATCTGCGGCGGGTGTCGGGCATCCGTATGCAAGTGGTTACAGAGAATCTCTATCACAGGCCGATGGGATTGGCGAGATCCGCTCAGGTCTCGCATTTTGGGACATCCCCGTGGTTTGGAGTCTGACCGAAACTATTTGCGCTGACAGACAGTGGTTGTTTCGGTCATTTGCTCTGCTCAGGGGTGGACAGGGTCCTGCCGGCGCCGGATGCGTGATGCGGGGCTCCTGTGACGAGTGCCACAGTCACCGGATCACCGAACATCGAGACTGTCTTGACAAGAAAAGTGTTCGGAGCGATGCTTGTCCCATGTTCGAAGTCGCAGTGATCGAGGACCCGGCCGCGGCCGAGGTCTCGCTCGACCCCATCCGGGCCCGGCTGCTGGCCGAGCTGGCCGAGCCGGCGTCCGCGACGATGCTGGCCGCCCGTGTCGGCCTGCCGCGGCAGAAGGTGAACTACCACCTCAAGGCGCTCGAACGGCATGGGCTGGTCGAGCTGGTCGAAGAGCGTCGTAAGGGCAACGTCAACGAGCGGCTGATGCGGGCGACCGCCACGTCGTACGTCATCTCGCCGGCCGCGCTCGGCGCCGTGCAGCCCGACCCCGCGCGCTCGCCCGACCAGCTCTCCGCGCGCTGGCTGCTCGCCGTCGCCGCCCGTCTCGTACGCGACGTCGGCGAGCTGATCACCGGCGCGGCCAAAGCGCGCAGGCGCGTCGCGACGTTCGCGATCGACGGCGAGGTCAGGTTCGCCTCGGCGGCCGACCGGTCCGCCTTCGCCGAGGAGCTGGCGGGGGCCGTGGCCGCCCTGGTCTCCAAGTACCACGACGCGACGGCCGAGGGCGGGCGTGAGCACCGCGTGGTCGTCGCCGTGCACCCGAGCATCCGCCCCCGCGACGGCGAGGCCGCCGCCCCGGCGCCTCCGACCCCCTCAGGAGAAGCGGGCTGACGCGACCGTCGGCCTCCGTAACGGCACAGAGAAAGAGATGACGATGACGCACGAGTTCGAAGTACGCAAAGAGATCGCGCTGGACGCCGCCCCCGAGGAGGTCTGGGACGCCATCGCGACCGGCCCCGGCATCGACTCCTGGTACATGGGCCGCAACGAGCTGGAGCCCCGCGTGGGCGGCAGGGGCGGCCTGACGCTCGCCGGTCACACCGAGGAGTCCACCGTGACCGCCTGGGAGCCGGGGGAGCGGCTGGCGTACCGCACGCCGGAGAACCCCGACGGCACCTTCATGGCCTTCGAGTACCTCATCGAGGGCCGCGACGGGGGCGGCGCGGTGCTGCGGCTGGTGCACAGCGGCTTCCTCGGCGACGACTGGGAGACCGAGTACGAGGCGATGAAGACCGGCTGGGACATGTACCTCGCCAAGCTGGCGGAGTACCTCACCTACTTCCGCGGCCGCGTGGCCACGCCCGTCTTCGCGGCGCGTCCACAGGGCCCGGAGCCGGAGCGCCTGTGGGCGGTCCTGACGAAGGAGCTGGGCCTGACCGGCGAGGTCGCGGAGGGCGACCGGGCGTCGCTGACCGTCGAGGGCCTCCCGCCGATCGACGGCGTGATCGATTACGCGGGCCTGCCCCACTTCCTCGGCATCCGCACCGACGACGCGATGTACCGCTTCATCCACTCTGGCGCCGACCGCGGCAACGTCGTCGTCCTCGGCCATCACCTGTTCACCGACGCGGTCGGGCAGAAGGAGGCCGAGAGCGCCTGGCAGACCTGGCTCGACGGTCTGAGCTTCGTCTGAGAGCCCATCCGGAACCCCTCACCCGTCGGGAGCGGCGCCTGGACGCCGTGCGGAGGGCAGGGGGTTCCGGGCGGTCTCCGAGAGCGGGCCCGGACCCCCGGGCGGTCGATCGGGCCCGCGGGCGGGACGACCTCCCGACGCACGTCGGCGACCCCGCGGAGGCGGGCCCGGGCCGGGCCCGCGCGGGCCGGATCATCCGCCACGCTGTGCTAGCCTTTTAACGCGTTCTCGGGACGTAGCGCAGCTTGGTAGCGCATTTGACTGGGGGTCAAAGGGTCGTGGGTTCGAATCCCGCCGTCCCGACCGAGATCCATGATCATCGGCGATCATGACGAGTGGTCGCCGGATGATCGGTTGAGTGACTCAGCGGAGGGGCCGTCGGTTTTCCGGCGGCCCCTCCGGCGTTTTCGTTCCTCGTCTCAGCCGAGGTCCCACAGGCGTACGGCGGCGTCGTCTCCGGCCGTGGCGAGGGTGCGGCCGTCCGGGCTGAAGGCGATCGCCTCGACCGTACGGGTGCGCGCGTCCAGCCGGGTGGTGACGGTGCGGCCGCGGACGTTCCACAGCAGTACCGTCTCGTCGCTCGCGCAGGCCAGGGTGCGGCCGTCCGGGCTGAACACCACGGCGTTCACGCGGCCCGCGAGCCGGGGCACCGTGGCCGTCAGCCGGTGCCCGCGGACGTCCCACAGGCGTACGGTGCGGTCGTCTCCGCCCGTGGCGAGCGTCCGTCCGTCGGGGCTGAACGCCATTCCGCCGACGAGTGAGGTCAGCTTGGTGACCGTCGTGGGCCGGGGGTGCGCCGAGACGTCCCAGAGGCGTACGGCCCGGCTGCCCGCCGTGACCAGGATCCGCCCACGCGGGGCGAAGGTCGCGTTCAGCAGGTTCTCCCCGGAGTCCGGCAGCGAGCGGGTCGCGTGCCGGGTGCCGACGTCCCACAGGCGCACGGTGTCGCCGGAGGTCGCGAGGACGGCCCCGTCGGGGCTGAAGCTGAGCGTGCCGCTGCTCCGGACGTGTGTGTCGAGCGTCGCGACCGCACGGTGGGTGCCGGTGTTCCAGAGGGTGACGCGGCCGTCGTAGCCGCCGGTCGCGAGCGTGCGGCCGTCCGGGCTGAACACCGCGGCGGAGACCGGGTGCCCGTGCCCGGACAGCGTGGCGGAGGGGGCGGCGGACGGATGGCCGGTGGCGGTGTTCCACAGCCGTACGGTGTGGTCCTGGCCGGCCGCCGCGAGCGTACGCCCGTCGGGGCTGAACGCCACGCCGAGCACCTCGCCGCCGGCGGGCAGCGTGGCGGTCAGGCGCGGATGCGGCACCGGCGTGCGGTACGACGCGGCGGGGCGGCGCCAGGGGTCGTCCACGCTGAGGCCGCCGCCCAGCAGCAGGAGGGTGAGCGTCGTCAGGGAGGCGAGGGTCACGATGGGCCGTCCGCGCGAACCAGGCGGCCGGGCGGGCGGGCGGCGTGGGTCGCTCGCCGGCCGGGACGGCGGCACGGCGGCCGTTCCGTGCGTCGGCCGGGTCGGCTCGCGCGACTTCTCCCGGCGGCGCCGGTCCCGGCCGACGGCAAGGGTCCGCCGCGACGGCGCCGCGGGTGAGACGCGTTCGCGGGCGGCGTCGGCGAGGAGTTCCGCGGCCTCCTCAGCGGTCATCCGGTCGCCGGGGTCCTTGCGCATCAGCCCGTCGACGACCGGGCGGAGCGGCCCGGCGTGGCGGGCCGGCGCGGGTTCGCCGGTGAGGATGGCGTGGAAGGTCGCGTTGGCGTTCGGGCCGCTGAAGGCGCGCCGTCCCTCGACGGCGTAGAAGAGCGTGGCGCCGAGCGACCACAGGTCGGAGGCGGCGACGGCGGGTTCGCCCCGCGCGCGTTCGGGCGCGGTGTAGGACGGGGCGCCCATGACGATGCCGGTGCCGGTGATCTCGTCCTCGCCGCCGCCCTCCGTACGGGCGATGCCGAAGTCGCCGAGCACCACCCGCTCGGCGCCGACGATGACGTTGCTGGGCTTCACGTCGCGGTGGAGGACACCGCGGCCGTGCGCGGCACAAAGGGCGTCGAGCACCCGCAGGCCGATGCGCGCGGCCCGTGCCGGCGCCAGCGGGCCCTCCATGCGGACGATCTGGCTCAGGGTGCGGCCCGGGACGAACTCCATGATGATCCACGGCATGCCGTCGTGCTCGACGACGTCGTGCACGGTCACCACGCCCGGATGGGTGAGCCGCGCCGCCGCCCGGGCCTCGCGGAAGGTCCGCTCGCGGTGCTCGCGGCGCTGCTCCTCGGTGAAGTGCGGTGGGAGGAACAGTTGCTTGGCGGCGACGTCGCGCTGCAGCCGGTCGTCGCGGGCCCGCCAGACCACCGCGAACCCGCCCCTGCCGATCTGCTCGATGAGTAAGTACTGCCCGGCGATCAGGCTCTCCCGCATGCGAGGACCATAACCACGACACGGGCGACCGCCATAGATTCGCCGGACTCGGCATCGATGAGCGGCGGTACGGAGTCGGCGGGCGGCGGGCGCACCGTCCTTCGCCGCGTCCGGCAGGCCCCGGCGGGCACCGCCAGGCCTCGGCGGCCCACCTCTCGACGTTTCCAGTTGACTTGGTAGGCAATATGTCCCAAGCTGGGGGAATGCATGTCGGCGCTCCTCTTCACGCGCGCCTGCACGTCGATCTTCGACGGCAGGCCAGCGCGCTGTGTCGGTGACGTGAGTCCGCACGCCTTCACCGTTCACCGCCGTTGGATCCAGGAGCACCACCGCAATGACCACCGCCACCGTCAGCTCGACCACGCCCCGGCTCGCCGAGATCGCCCGTTCGCTCGCGGACCGGTCCGAGGAGTGGCTCCACCGCGTGCGTCTCAGCGCCGACGGCCGCTGGTACGAGCGCCTGCACCACGATGACGACCACGAGGTCTGGCTGATCAGCTGGCTCCCGGGACAGTCGACCGGGTTCCATGACCACGGCGACTCCGAAGGTGCCTTCACCGTCGTGCTGGGCAGCCTCGAGGAGCGCGAGCCCGGTGAGGCGCGCACCGTCGACTCCGGCGGTTCGTGGGCCTTCGGCCGCGACTACGTGCACGACGTGCGCAACGTCTCGGACGCTCCCGCGGTCAGCGTGCACGTCTACTCCCCGCCGCTGAGCTCGATGCGGCGGTTCGAGGAGACGCCCGGCGGCCTGGTCGAGGTCGCCGTGGAGCAGACCGAGGACTGGTAGGCGCCGGTAGGCGCCCGGCGAATGCCCGCGGCCGGCGCGAGCGAGCGGAAGCCCGATTTGGGCGAGTTGCCACCAGGGTAACTAATGTGGTGCCATTTACCTTCTCGGGGAATTGCTCCATGAGCGGTGCCTTGGTGCACACGCGCAAAACCGATAAGGCTGTCATGGCTTCCTCCAAGCATTCCGCAAGGTCGCTGCGGCTGAGGTTGTTGGTACTGCTCCTGATCCCGCTGCTCTCTCTTGCGGTGCTGTGGGCATTCGCCGCCTATCTCACCACCGGGGACGCACTCGGAAAGTACGAGGCCTCGACGACGTACGAGAAGGTCGCCGTACCGGGGACGACGCTCGCCACCGCCCTGGAGCAGGAACGCGTCAGCGCCGCCGTATTAATGAGTACCGCCGGCGGCGGTGACCGCGACGGGGTCACCAACACCCGGGCGAGCACGGACGCCGCGCAGGCGGCGTTCCGCCGGTCGGCGCTGTCCGGCGAGGCGCGCCGGACGATGAGCGAGACGACGCGGCAGCGCCTCAACCGGCTGCTCACCCAGCTCGACGGGCTGGCCGGCGTACGGGCCAAGGTCGATGCGGGCGGCGTGGACGCCGTAGGGGTCATCAACGACTACGACGCGGTCGTCGACGCGCTCCTGCACCTGTTCGGCGGCATGGTGCTGATCAACGACCCGGACGTCTACCGGCAGGGCACCGCGCTCATCTCGGTGAGCACCGCGCATGAGTTCATGATGCGCGAGAACGCGCTGGTGTCGGCGGCGCTGGCCACCCGCGCCAAGCGTTTCACCGGCCCGGAGTACACGCTGTTCACCCGGAACGCCGCGAACGGACGCTACCTGTTCGACAGCGCCCTGGCCGAGGTGAAACCGAGCCTGCGCGGACCGCTCCAGCAGCTCGCCGGCTCCTCGGAGTTCGGCACCCTCCGCAGCCTGGAGGACGCCATCGTCGCCGCCGGCCCCACGGCGTCGCTGGCGCCCCGGGCGAAGGACTGGCACGCCGCGATCACGCCGCTGATGACGACCTGGTCGCAGACCACCGACCGGACCGGCTCCATTCTCACCGCCGAGAGCAAGCCCATCGGCGACCGGATCATGTTCATGCTGTACGCGGCCGCCGGCTTCGGCCTGCTGGCCGTCGTCTGCTCGATCGCGGTCTCGGTGCTGTTCGGCCGGAGCCTCACCCGCGAGCTCACCGGGCTGCAGCGCGCCGCACTGGACCTGGCGGAGCGGCTCCCGCAGGTGGTCAGGCGGCTCCGGGCCGGCGAGAAGGTCGACGTCGAGGCGGAGGTGCCACCGGTCGAGGCCGGCCACAGCCGGGAGGTGACCCGGGTCGCCGACGCCCTGACCACGTTGCAGCGGACCGCCGTGCAGGCCGCGATCGGCGAGGCGCGCCTGCGCCAGGGCATCAACCAGGTCTTCCTCAACCTCGCGTGGCGGAGCCAGTCGCTGCTGCACCGGCAGCTCAGCATGCTCGACACGATGGAGCGCCAGGCCTCCGACCCGGACGCGCTGGAGGGCCTGTTCGCGCTCGACCACCTCACCACCCGCATGCGGCGCCACGCGGAGGGCCTGGTGATCCTCTCCGGGGCCGCGCCCGCCCGCGGGTGGCACCACCCGGTGGCGGTGCGCGACATCCTGGCCGCCGCGATCGCCGAGGTCGAGGACTACACACGGGTCCTCGTCGAGGCCGCCGCGCCCGCGGCCCTGGACGGAAGCGTGGTCGCCGACGTCACCCACCTGCTCGCCGAGCTCATCGAGAACGCCACCGCCTTCTCCCCGCCGCCCACCCAGGTGCACGTACGCGGTGAGCTGGCGGTCAAGGGCTATGCCGTCGAGATCGAGGACCGCGGCATCGGGATGAACGAGGCCGAGCTCGCCGACGCGAACCAGCGACTGGCCTACCCTCCGGAGTTCGACCTGGCCGACAGCGATCGGCTCGGCCTGTTCATCGTGGGACGGCTGGCCGCGCGGCACGGCATCGACGTCCGGTTGACGGCGTCGCCGTACGGCGGTACGCGCGCCGTCGTACTGGTTCCGCTCGACTTCATCGCCGGCGACGACGGGTCCGGCTACGAGCAGACCTGGCAGGACGAGCCGTCCGTGGACACGGGCCGGCCCGCGACGCCTCCGTGGCGGCCGCCCGGCCGGGCCATGCCCCCGCTGCCCGCGGCGGCGGGCACGATCGGTCTCGCCGCCTCCGACGGCACGGACCCGGACGCGCCCGAGCTGCCCCGGCGCGTCCGGCAGGCGAGCCTGGCCCCGCAGCTGCGCGACGACACCAGAGCCCCCGGGCCGGCGAGCGGGCCGGAGGACGTCGGGCGGGAGGAGACCGGACCGGCGGACACCGGACCGACCACCCGGCCTCCGGAGGAGACCCGATCGCTGATGACCGCGCTCCAGCAGGGCTGGCAGCGCGGTCGTGAGGAAGAGGACCCCGACGAGTGAGTTCCTTGGGAAGGCGGCGAGCGGATGCTCGAAACAACCGGTGAGCTGGGCTGGCTGCTGGACGACCTCGTCGGCCGGGTCCACTCGGTGCAGCAGGCGATGATCCTCTCCGGCGACGGCCTGCCCATGGGCCTGTCGCGCGGTATCACGCCGGCGGACGCCGAGCACTTCGCCGCGCTCTCGGCCGGGTTCCACAGCCTGGCGCGCAGCGTCAGCACCACGTTCGGCGGCGGTGACATCCGCCAGACGGTCGTCGAGCTGGAGGCGGCCTTCGTCTTCGTGATGGCGGCCGGGGACGGTTCGTGCCTGGCCGTCTTCGCCGAGGGCGACGTGAACATCGGCGTCATCGGGTACGAGATGACCCGGCTGGTCAAACGGGTGCGCCGACATCTGGGGACCGCGCCGCGGTCGGCGGGCGGAACGCCGGGTGGAGAGTGATGTCCGGTGAGCGGACGGCGACGGCGGTCGTTCGGCGACGCCGCGGGACCCGGGGTCCGGCCCTGCGCGGTCACGCGGGGACGGACGCGTTCGCACGGAGGGCCGCTGGGCCTGGTCGCCGTCGTGGCGGGCGGCGTGCCGGTGGCGTCAGAATACGCACGCGACGAGACGGTACTCCGAATGGTGTTGGATGAGCTTCACTCCCTTTGAACCGCGGACCGACGCGCGCCCCAGGGCGATCAAGATCCTGATCGCCGGAGGGTTCGGCGCCGGCAAGACGACACTCGTGGGCACGGCCAGCGAGATCCGCCCGCTGCGCACCGAGAGCGGCCGGTCCTCGTACGGACGCGCGATCGACGGTCCCATCGGCGTGGACTCCAAGGAGTCCACCACGGTGGCGATGGACTTCGGCCGCGTCACCCTCCCGAACAACGTCATGCTGTACCTGTTCGGCACGCCCGGGCAGCGCCGGTTCTGGTTCATGTGGGACGGCCTGGCCCGCGGAGCGGCGGGCGCGATCGTGCTCGCCGACACGCGGCGGCTGCCGGACTGCTTCGGTGCGATCGACTACTTCGAACAGCGGGGCACGCCCTTCGTCGTCGCGGTGAACTGCTTCGACAGCGCACCGAGGTACGGCGAGGCACGCGTCCGCGTGGCGCTGGACCTCGACCCGGGCGTCCCCATCATCATGTGCGACGCCCGTTCACGCGAGTCGGTGATCCAGGTGCTCATCGCCGTCGTCGCGCACGCCCTGCGCCTCAACGGCTCGTTCGCCTAGGGTCCTCGCCCGGCGCCCGCGGTGGCCGATATCCGGCATGGGGTGAGACCGGATCGCGGCTCGCGCCGCGCTATTCGATCATGAACGGTTTCATGATCACAAATTATGGCGCGAGAAGAAATGATCATTGAATTGTGAGATCGATTTCCTAGCCAAGGCGGGATTCGATACTGTTCATACCGCTTTGCAACAAGCCCACGTGCGTGTGGACCAGGGTCCTTGTGATCTTTCTCCCCCAGCAGTGACTCACGAAAGGACGCCACCGTGGGAACCCCAGTGCCCCCTGCCGCATTGCCGCGAGGACGTGTCCGGGGCGACGCGAGCATGACCGTGGACGCCGAGTCATGATCGTCTCAGTCGTGATCCTGCCCCTCGCCCTCATCAGCCTGGTTCCGGTCATGGCGGTCCGCCGCCGGGACGACCGCGCCGGGGGCGCGGCCTGGCGACATCCGGAGTCCATGACCGCCAACCTCGCCGCCGACGCCGAGGAGTACCTCGCCTGGCTGGCCGACCACCACTGGCCCGACGATGAGTACCTCGAACTCGAGCGCGCCTGGCGAGCCGACCTCGACGCGTTCGAGGGACACGACGACCGGCCCGTGTGCCCCGGCTGCCGTCGTCCCGGCAACGACGTGTGGCCGTGCCATGAGTGCGGGCTGATGATGCACTCCACTTGCGGCTACGGAATGCGGCGGAAAAAGGTCTCCAAGCCCTACCGCACGCGCGACATGGGCGCGGAGTCGGTCATCGCCGAATGGCGGTGCAATCGCTGCATGTCGGTCGTCGGCCTCGACGTCGACCGCGGCGACGAGAAGGGCCGCGCCCAGTAAGACCGCCGGGGTTTCCGGACATCGCCGCCCGGCCGCCGCTCACGGCTCCCGTGAGAAGGCGGCCAGGGCGTGGGCGGCGTCGCGGGTCGCGGGGTAGAGGTCGCGGTAGAGCCGGTACAGCTCGGCGTAGATCTCGCCGGCCGCGGGGTCGGGCTCGACCGTGCCGGCCGGGGGGTTCCAGCCCTCGCCGTCGGACAGGCCCGCCGCGCGGGCGGCCAGCAGCGCGTCGCCGTAACACGCCCCGATCGTCACCGAGGGGATGACCTGTGGCCGGCCGAGCACGTCCGAGACGATCTGGGTCCACAGGCCGCCCTTCGTGCCGCCGCCGACCGCGACCAGCCGCCGCGCCTCGCCGCCCGCCGACCGCATCGCCTCCAGGTTGTGCCGTACGCCGAAGGCCGTTCCCTCCAGGGCCGCGCGGTACAGGTGGCCGCGCCCGTGGCCCAGGGTCAGGCCGAGCACCAGACCGCGAGCGTCGGGGTCGAACAGCGGAGTCCGCTCGCCGGCGAAGTAGGGCAGCATGATCAGCCCGCCGGCGCCGTACCCGGCCGCCCGCGCCTCCTCGGTCAGCTCCTCGTAGGCCGCGCCGGTGAGCTGCCGCAGCCAGTCGGTGACCGCGCCCGAGGTGGCCATGCCGGCCGCGAGGTCGTACGTGCCGGGCGTGACGCCGACCGTCCCCCACAGGCCCGGATAGGTGCGGCGCGAGGCGAGGACCTCGATGAGGAACATGGTCGTGCCGTACATGACCATGACGTCGCCGGGCTCGGTCACCCCGACGCTGACCGCCTCGGCCCACGCGTCGATGGTGCCGGCGACGACGGGCGTGCCCACCGCGAGTCCCGTCCGCTCCGCCGCCGCCTCGGTGACCGTGCCGGCCACCTCGCCCGGCCAGGCGAGCGGCGGCAGGTCCAGGCCGGGGGCGATCTCCCGCGCCCACTCGCCGATCCAGGCGTGCTCGCGGCTGTCGTACAGCGGCGAGCACTGGCTCGCCGAATGGTGGTCCAGGACGTACACGCCGGTCAGCTCGTGCACGAGGTAGGAGCTCGCCATGAACAGCCGGCCGGTGCGCTCCCACACGTCCGGCTCGTGGCGGCGCAGCCAGGCCAGCTTGGGCCCCACCGCCTGCGTGGTCAGCGGCGAGCCGCCGCGCGAGACGATCGCCTCGGCGCCGTACCGCGCGGTCAGCTCCTCGATCTCGGCGACCGCACGCGTGTCGACGCCGTACAGGATGGCGGGGCGCAGCGGCTCGCCCGCGGCGGTCGCCGGCAGCGCGCACGGGCCGATCCCGCTGACGCCGACGGCGGCGACCGGTTCGCCGCCGGCCTGGGGAAGCAGTTCGCGGGTGACCGCGGCGAACCCCTCCCACCACACCTCGCGGGCGTCGTGCTCGGCCCAGCCCGGGTGGGGCCGCGACACGGCGTGCTCGCGGACCGCGGTCGCGACCACGGTGCCGTCCGGAGTGGTCAGCACCCCCTTCGTGCTGGACGTGCCGATGTCGACCCCAAGCAGGAGACTCACGAGCCACCCTTTCCCGCCGAGGGGGCGCGGCACGGCCGCGCCCCCTCTACCGTCACGCGTTCAGCCGCCGATTTTCCCGGACATGTCGTACTGCTTGTAGAGCTGTGCCGCGTTCTCCTTGGTCACCTGGGTGGTGTGCAGCACCTGCTTCTTGCTCACCTGCTTGCCGTGCGTGATGGCGTACGCGGTGTCGGCGGCCTCCTTGGCGCAGGTCGGGTAGACGAACGTGCTGGTCAGCTCGCCGAGCTGGACGGCGCGGATGCCACCGTCCGGGATCGCCAGGCCGTCGGTGCCGATGAACTTCATCTGGCTCTCCCGGTGCTGCGCCTTGGCGGAGAGGTACGCGCCGAGCGTCATCGGGTCGTTCTGCCCGTACACCAGGTCGATCTTGGGGTACCTGCTCAGCCACTGCTGCATGATCGGCACGGCGGAGTCCTTGAGCCACTTCGCCTCGCGGTCCGCGACGATCTTGATCTTGGGGTTGGCCTTGATGCCGTCGCGGAAGCCCTTGTCCCGGTCGATCTGCGGCTGGTCGGACATGATGCCGCGCAGCTCGACGACGTTGCCGCCGTTCGGCAGCTGCTTGACCGCCTCCTGCCCGGCCAGCTTGCCGATCTCGTAGTTGTCGCCGCCGATGAAGGAGGTGTAGCAGTCGGTGTTGACGCTGCGGTCCAGGATGATGACCGGGATCTTCGCCTGGCACGCCTGCTGCACGGCCGCGGTCAGCGGGGCCGGCTCGTTCGGCGAGACGATCAGCACGTCCACCTTCTGCTGGATGAAGTTCTGCACCTGGCTGACCTGCGTCGCACTCGACTGGTGCGCGTCGGCGATCGGCAGCAGCTTCATGTCGGGGTGCTGCTTCATGAAGTACTCGAGCTGCAGGTTGAGCTGCGCGCGGTACGGCTCGGCGTTGTTGGACTGGGAGTAGCCGACGACGAACTGCTTCTTGCCGCCGGAGCCGGAGCCGGAGCCGCCCGAGCTCGACGGTGCCTTCGACGCGCAGCCCGCGGCGAGGGTCACCACCGCCACGACCGCCACGAGCGGGCGAATCAACGATCTCACTTTTCGTCTCCTTCTCGGGGTGAAGATCCGATCAGGCGTCTGACCGGGGTGAGAGCGGCGGCGAAGAAGCCGGGCCGCTGGAGGACGACCGCCGCGACGACGATCAGACCCTTGATGACGAGCTGCCAGTTGTCGCTGACCGCGTTGAGCCCCAGCACGTTGTCCAGCAGCGTGAGGATCAGCGCGCCGACGAACGTGCCGACGATCGTGCCCCGGCCGCCGGCCAGGCTCGTACCCCCGATGACGGCCGCCGCGATGGCGTCCAGCTCGTACGAGGTGCCGGCGAGCGGGTCGGCCGAGGCGCTGTAGGCCGCGTCGATCGGCCCGGCGAACCCGGCGAGCATCCCGGACAGCACGAACACGGTGATGGTCACCGCGGTCACGTTGACGCCGGAGAGGCGGGCCGCCGTCGCGTTGCCCCCGACCGCGTACACGTGACGGCCGAACCGCGTCTTGGACAGGATCAGCTGGAACACGACGCAGACGACGACCAGCGCGAGCACGGGGTAGTAGACGCCCTGGCCGAGGACGCCGGTCAGCACGTTGTGCCCCGGCGTGCCCAGGTCCTGGAACTGCGCCGAGTGCGGCGTCAGGTGCCCCTGATCGTTGACCACCTGCGTGCCGACGCTGACGTTGTTGGAGTACTGCCGGTCGAGCCCCCGCACCACCGACAGCATCGCGAGCGTCATCACGAACGACTGGATCCGCAGCCAGGTCGTGCCGACGCCGTTGCACAGCCCGAAGAACGCCCCGACGAGCATGCAGATCGGCACGATCTCCCAGGGCGTCAGGTTGTGGTGAACGAGCATCATGGCCGAGACCATCGAGCCGATGCCCAAGATGGACCCGACCGACAGGTCGATGCCGCCGGTGAGGATCACGAGGGTCACGCCGACCGCGAGGATGCCGCGGGAGGCGAACGCGCCGACCGCGTTGGTGAGGTTGGTCTGGTTCCAGAACACCTCGCCCTTGGTGGCGAGCCCCAGCACGATCACGAGGATCAGGCCGATGTAGCCCTGCAGCGAGCCGAGCACCGGCAGCAGCCGCCGCATCCGGGTCCGCAGTCGCGGCGGCGAGCCGCCGGCCTTCGCGGCCACGGTCTCCTCTTCGGTCGCGGTCTGGTCAGGCATCAGCTGTCTCCTGATCGAGTACGGCCTGGCGCGCCATCGCGGCGGCGAGGATGTCCTCCTGGGTGGCGGGCGGGCCGTGCGCCGGGTCGCGGTGGAACTCCCCGGTGAGGCGTCCCTCGCAGAGCACGAGGATCCGGTCGCACATGGCGATCAGCTCGGGGAGTTCGGAGGAGACCACCAGCAGGGCGGTCCCCTTTCCGGCGAGCCGGCTCATCAGCGCGTGGATCTCGGCCTTGGCGCCCACGTCGATGCCGCGGGTCGGCTCGTCCATGAGCAGCAGCGCCGGCTCGGTGAGCAGGCACTTGGCCAGCACCACCTTCTGCTGGTTGCCGCCCGAGAGGTTGCGTACCGTCGCGTTCAGCCCGGGTGTCTTCACCCGCAGGTCACGCACCTGCCCGGCCACCGCGGCGCGCTCGCGCCGCCGGTCCACGAACAGCCGGGTGTAGCGGCCGAGCGCCGCCAGGCTCGCGTTGAACGCGACGGTGTTGCCGAGCACGAGGCTCTGCGCCTTGCGGTCCTCGGCGACCAGCGCCAGGCCGCGCCGGATCGCGTACCGCGGCGAACGCGGCCGGTACGGCTCGCCGTCCAGCTCGATCCGCCCGGCCGCCGGCCGGTGGACGCCGTACAGCGTCTCCAGCACCTCGCTGCGGCCCGCGCCCATGAGGCCGGCCAGCCCGACGATCTCCCCGGCGCGAACGGTCAGGTCGACGTCGTGCAGCGCCGACCGGCCCGCCTCGGCGCGCAGCGACAGGCCCTCGACCCGCAGCCGCACGTCGCCGCCGCCGTGCTCCCCGGTCTCGCGGGGGAACAGGTCGCCCAGCGGGCGGCCGACCATCATCTGGATCAGCTCGGCCCGCGTCGTGCCGGCCATGTCGCGCCGTCCGATGTACGCGCCGTCGCGCAGCACGGTGACCGAGTCGGCGATCTCCTCCAGCTCCTCCAGCCGGTGGGAGATGTAGATGACGGCCACGCCGCGGCCGGTCAGGTCGCGGATCACCTCGAACAGCCGGTGCACCTCGGCGTCGGCCAGCGCGGACGTCGGCTCGTCCATGACGAGGATCCGCACGTTGTTGCTGAGCGCCTTGGCCACCTCGATGAGCTGCTGCTCGGCGATGCGGCAGCTGCGGACCAGGCGGCGCGGGGACAGCCGAAGGCCGAGGCCGGCCAGCAGCTCCGCGGTACGGGCGTGCGCCGCGGGCCGGTCGCGGGTGCCCCACCGGGTGCGGGGTTCCCGGCCGAGGAAGATGTTGTCCGCGATGGACAGCTCCGGCACGAGGTTGAGCTCCTGGTGGATCATGGCGATCCCGTGCCGCGCCGCGTCCTTGGGGGAGTGGATCGCCACCTCCTCTCCGCCCACCTCGATGACGCCGTCGTAGTCGCCGTGCACGCCGGCCAGGACGTTCATCAGCGTCGACTTGCCCGCCCCGTTCTCACCGAGCAGGGCGGCCACCTCCCCGGCGTGCACGGTCAGGTCGACGCCCGACAGCGCCCGCACACCGGGGAAGCTCTTGCCGATGCCCCGCATCCGGAGCAGTACCTCCTGGAGCATGAGCCCTCCTTCGTCGGAGGGAGTGTCCACTGGGACGTGTCTTTCGATTCCCTCGCTTCGCTCGGTCATGGGCTGCTCCAGGCCTGGTAGGACGCGGCCGACCAGGGCGGTCCGTCCGGCGTCAGGGTGACGGTGATCGAGCGTCGTCCGGCGGTGACGCTCGCCGGCAGCTGGTAGGTGTCGTCCAGCCAGCGGTGGGTGGTGTTGCCGAGGGGCTGGAGCCAGTCCGGCAGCGCGTGCCCGTCCACGCTCACCTTCGCGCGCTGGTAGGGGGTGTTCTGGTCGCTCGTCCGCAGGAGCGTGACGCCCTTGTTGGCCGGGTCGACGGCGAGCCGGAACGTCACCGGCGTCGTCGCGGGCCGGACGTTCGCGGTGAGCGCGGTGTTCGTGCCCTCGAAGGTCGAGCTCAGGCTGGTCGCCGGGCCGGTGCCGGTGTAACCGTGCGCCTTCTCGCTCGCCGCGTCGCCGAGGGTCAGCGTGTCCGTACGGCGGGACGCGGCGGAGTCGCGGCCGTACCAGAAGGCGGTCGTGGAGTAGTTCGCCGCCACGTCGTCGCCGGGCCCGTGCTCGATGCCGAAGGTGATCGCCGAGCCGAACGGCACGGCCTCATTCAGCATGAACCGGTACGCCCCGGTGCAGTCGGAGCCGGCGGCGCAGCCGGTCGTGGCGGTCAGGTGCGCCGGATCCCCGTTGAACGGCTCGGTGTAGGTGTCGCGGTTGAAGTACCAGCCGCTCTGGTAGAAGTCCTCGGTGCCGGTCCCGTGCAGCTGCGGGCTGCGCGAGCCGTCGGTGTAGACGCGCTCGTCGCCCTCCAGGAACGCCCGCGACGCCGGGCCCTGCATCGAGGAGACGACGCCCACGAACTTGCCCTGGCCGGTGGCCTGCAGGTACGCCCAGTCCTTGCCGTTCTCAGTGGCGCCGGCGCGGGACTGCGTGCGGAAGTAGCCCTCACCGGCCATCGCGTGGCGCCCGGAGGTGACCTGCGCGTCCCCGCCGGTTACGGTCAGCGGCGAGCCGTTGTACAGCTCGACCTTCGCGTCGTGGCCGTACGGCATCGGCCACCAGGCGGCGTAGGAGTGCGCGGCCGGATCGATGCCGGTGAACAGGGACCGTACGGGCGCGACCGCGAAGCCGGAGCCGAAGAACTCCCCGAGCGGTGAGTCGACGGTCCGCTTCCCGTCGAAGGTGATCCGCACCCGCAGGCCCTGCAGGAGCTGCTGCGCGGTGTGCAGCCTGGCCAGCTCGTCGTCGCCGAGCGGGTAGGCGAACACCCGGTCGCCCTGCCAGGTCTGGCCGGTGATGGCGTACGCGTGGGCGGACTCGTCCGCGGTGTCGCCGACGTCGACCGTGTCGGTACGGGTGAGCGAGCCGCCGACGTGGCTGTCGGCCCAGTAGGTGAACTCGTTGTAGTCCAGGTCGGAGGAGACGAAGGTGTTCTGGATGGTGAGCTGCGACTTCCCGGCGGTCAGGCTCGCCGGCAGCTCGACCGACTCCTCGGCCCACTGCCCGGCGCCCCGGGGCTCCGTCGGCCCCCACTGCCCGGCGGCTTGGCCGTCGACGGAGATCGTGGCGCGCTGGTGGCCGATCTCCGGGTCGTAGCGGCGCGTCAGCCGTACGCCCGTGTTGGCCGGGTCGACCTTGACGGTGAAGGTGCTCGAACCGCCGGCGCCGAAGGCACGCCCCTCGTCCTCGACGTTGTGGGGTGTGACCTGCTCGGCCTGCGGCAGCGTGAGCCGTACGGCCGACAGCTCACCGGGGCCCGCCTCGCGCGCCAGCGTCGCGGTGGCGCCGGGCGCGAGGTGGAGCGCGGTCCTGCGGGTGCGGGCGCCGGGCAACGGTGCCTTGGGGTCCCGGGTGCCCGCGGCCTTCAGCTTCGCGATGACGTCCGTGGCCTTGTCGGAGGGGTCGAAGGTCCGCACGCCGGTGTCGTCGGCGAAGGTCCGGTAGGTGACGTGGTAGAAGATCGGGTTCTTGTCGGTGATGATCCGCATCGAGTGCCGGAACGGCATCGGCACCTCGACGTACACGCCGCCGGAGCTCTGGTCGGCGTTGGCGACGAGCGGGTTCACGAACGGCGCGCCGACCTTGCCGTCGACCAGGTCCTGGAGCGACGCGTGCACCACGTCACGGCCGTCGAGGGTGATGGTGATGTTCCCGGTGGCGCGCACGTCGCCGTTGTCGCGGGTGAACCAGATCGCGTCCACCTCACCGGCGCCGTCGTGCTCGGCGATGACGCAGCCGTCCGCGGTGGTGCGCAGGCAGGAGTACGTCCCGTCGAAGCCGTCGTTGTTGCCGCCGGTGCGGTCGAAGCTGGAGAACTGCTTGGTCTGCACGCCGGTGCTCAGCCGGGCGAGCCGCTCGGGATGGCGGTAGACGTCCCAGCCGACCGGGCCCTTGGCGCTCGCGGGGGCCGCCTGAGCGTGGGTCGTGACGCCGGTCAGCGTGCCGGCGGCGAGGAGGAGGACGGCGAGGCGTCTCAGGTGAGGTCTCATCGAAGGTCACCGAACCCGTCGAAGTCGATGGCGAGCAGTTCGCAGACGGCACGCAGCTCCGCCACGTACTCGCCGGGGACCGCGTGGATGTGGTTGGCGCCGAACCGGGACAGGAACTCCTCGCTGTCCACGCGCAGCCGGGCGAACGCGTGCGGCCACTCGTACGTCGACTGGCGCATCATCGCCTCGTTCGTCGCGTCGTCGTAGGTCTCGAAGGCGCCGCGCATGACGTGCATCCGGTACCGCCCGTCGTAGCGGGTGAGGCGCGCGAAGGTCATCTCCCCGGGCGCGGCGAGGTGTTGCACGGAGGCGCCGCCGGCCGGGAAGTAGAAGACCTCCGGGTGGAAGTGCACTGATGCGAGGTTCTCCGCCGGATCGGCCGAGCGCGCGGCGTACCAGGTCGCGTGTTGACCCGAGTTGCACAGGTCCCACACGTCCTTGTCGGCGTGGTAGTGGCGGACGTCGGCGAACAGCACCGGATCGCCGGACAGGAGCTTGAGGATCTGCATCGTCAGCGCGCCGTCCATGTCCGCCTCGGTCGCGGTGACGTGGGTCTCCTTGGGGCCCTCCCAGTCGTACGGGTCGTTGAGGAACGCCTCGGTGACGTCCATGGTGG
The DNA here is from genome assembly GCF_039541955.1 of Actinoallomurus oryzae. Classification (NCBI taxonomy): domain Bacteria; kingdom Bacillati; phylum Actinomycetota; class Actinomycetes; order Streptosporangiales; family Thermomonosporaceae; genus Actinoallomurus; species Actinoallomurus oryzae. Next base: position 388,711 of record NZ_BAABHF010000025.1, read on the forward strand.
CGAAGTGCGTGGTCAGCTCGGGCTGGCCCTTGATGCCGGAGAAGTCCAGGTTCCACTCGTCGATCAGCTCGCGTACGGCGTAGTAGGAGCGGATCTGGCGTTCGAGCAGCTCCGGCGTCAGCTGCCTGCCGTCGTAGTGGACGTTGCCGTGCTTCTCCAGCCAGTCACGCCCGGCCGCGACCCGGGAGGCGTCGGCGTTCTCGGCGCGGCGGACGACCTCCCACTGGTCGATCTCCTCGACGTCGACGCCGAACTGCCGCATCCACTGATCGGTGTTGGCGACGGCGGTGTACATCCCCATCGGCCGGCCGCCGATCCGGCCGAACGTCGAGCCGCGCAGGCCGGTCACGGCCGTCGCGGCCCGGACGCGGGTGAGGATCCGGTCGGTGATGGCCTCCGGGTCGCCCCACACGCGGGAGTGGACGCGGCCGGCCTGGTCGAGCGCGCCCCCGCCGGCGAGCATGCCGACCATGCCGGGGTACTGCGGGTCGATGTTGCCGACGAGCAGCAGCGGGCCCGGGGTGGCGTCCGCGGCGAGCATGGTGAAGTGCGGGAACGCCCACACCGGATAGTTGAAGATGGTCAGGTCGGGCCGCTGCCCGGCCACCCACCGCGCCTCGGTGGTGGCGAGTTCGTTGGTCCAGATGACGTCGCGGGCGGTGATCACCTCGTGCCCGTGCGCCCGCAGCAGTTCGGCGAGGGTCCGTGTCGACTCGCCCACATGGTCGGCGACGTCGCGCGCGACGAAGTCGCGCCCGTCCGACATGCTGAGAAGACCGATTCGCGCCACGCGTGACCTCCGGTTCGACGTCCCGGCCGCCTTCTCCGATCGGGCGCCGGGGTGCGGTAGAGTCATCGAGAAATCGATTTCTGAAATCGATTTCTCGGAACGTAGATCGTGGCTTCCGGACCTGTCAACCCCCGGCATCCGGGTGACCGTGGACAATGTTCCGGGTGGCGAGGAGGGGGGCCGGCACATGGCTCAGGTGACGATCCGGGAGGTCGCGCGGACGGCGGGCGTGTCGCCCGCCACGGTGTCGCGCGTGCTGAACACCTCCGAGACGGTCTCGCCGGATCTCAAGGAGCGCGTGCTCGCCGCCGTGCGCGCCCTCGGCTACCGCCCGAACAGCCAGGCCCGCAGCCTGCGCACCCGGGCGACGACCGTGCTCGGCGTGATCATCTCCGACATCACCAACCCGTTCTTCACCGCGATGGTCCGCGGCGTGGAGGACGTCGCCAGCGCGGCCGGCTACTCGGTGGTGCTGGCCAACGCCGACGAGGACCTGCGCAAGGAGCAGCGCTACCTGGAGGTGGCCGCCGCCGAGCGGATGGCGGGCGTGCTGCTGTCGCCCGCCTCGGCCACCGAGACCTCCATCGACGTGCTGGCCGAGCGCGGCATTCCGGTGGTCACCATCGACCGGCGGCTCAAGACCGCCGACGTCGACTGGGTGATGGTCGACAACCACCGGGCCGCCAAGGAGGCGACGCTCCACCTCGTCGAGCAGGGCTGCCGCCGGATCGGCTTCATCGCCGGCCGCCTGGGCACCACGACCGGTGCCGGCCGGCTGGCGGGCTACCGTGCGGGCCTGCGGGCGGCGGGCCTGCCGTCGGCGCGCGAACTCGTGGTGAGCGGTGAGTTCCGCATCGACGGAGGCCGCGAGGCGACCGAACGGCTGCTCGCCCTGCCCGACCGCCCGGACGGCCTGTTCGTGTCGAACAACCTGATGACGATCGGCGCCGTGGACGCGCTCGACACGGCGGGGGTGCGCTTCCCGGACGACATCGCCCTGGTCGGCTTCGACGACATGATGCCGGCGCTGAGCCTGCGCTCACAGATCACCGCGGTGAGCCAGCCGACGTACGAGATCGGCCGGCAGGCGACGGAGCTCCTGCTCAGGCGAGTGAGCGGCGAGCCGTTCCCCGAACGCCACATCACCTTGACCGCGGAGCTGAAGGTCCGGGAGAGCTCGATCCGCACCTGACCCGGCCGGGACCGGTCACCCGGACGACCGCGTGACCGCTTCCGGTGGCACCGTCGCATCCTGCTCGTCGGACGCCGCGACGGCCGTGGCCGCTCGCACGAAGGCGGCGACGGTCGGTGAGTGTGAGTCCTGCGGCCAGGCCACGGCGAGCGTGACCGGCAGGAGGTCGTCGGCGGGGCGGTAGACGATGCCAGGTCGCGGGTAGCGGCGTGTCACGCAGGCGGGCAGGAAGGCCACGGTGCCGCCGAGCTCGATCAGCTTGAAGATCTGGGTCAGGTCGGAGGGCGCCCGGTGACTCACGACCGCGGGCTCGCGGTCGGTGCTCCGTGGCCTCTCGCCGCTGCCGACGGGTGGCCCGACGTCGTCCCGGTCCGCCGGGGCTCCGTCGGGACGCGTCCGCCCGGCGAGGTCGGCCAGCCGCAGGCATGATCGGGCGGCCAGCGGATCGGCCGCTGACAGGGCGACCAGCCGGGGCTCGGTCAGCAGCGGTTCGACGTCGAGACCGCGTTCGTCGCAGGGGACGGCGAGCAGCGCGACGTCCGCCCGGCCGTCGCGCAGCGCCTGGGCCTGGTCTCCCCGTCCGCCCAGCAGCAGTTCGACCGGTGGTGCCGCATCCTCCCGCCGGTACGCGGCGAGGATCCGCGGCAGCAGCCCGCCGTCGTGGTCGGCCTTGAGTGCGAGCCGCAGCCGCGGTGCGGGCCGGCCGACGTGCCTCGCGCGGCGGGCGGCCGCGGCGATCGCCTCCAGCGCGGCCCGGGCGTCCCGCAAGAAGACCTCTCCGGCCGCCGTGAGTGCGACCTGACGTGTCGTCCGCTCGAGCAGCGTCACGCCCAGCCGGCGCTCCAGCTCTCGTATCGACCGGGACAGCGGCGGCTGTGCCATGCCCAGCCGGGCCGCCGCCCGGCCGAAATGCAGCTCCTCGGCGACGGCCACGAAGTAGCGGAGGTGCCGCACCTCCAGATCATTCATATCCGCAAGGTATCAACGGTGATCCGATCGGTCCTTCAGGTCCGCGCACACGACGGGTTGACTGGCCGCTGCCATGGAGGAACTGACAACGGGGAGTGCCCATGACGGACTCGGTGACCGGCGACCGCTGGCTGCCCCACGTGAGCGTGCTGGCCGTCGGCGCCTTCGTGGTCGGCACCGACGCCTTCGTCATCGCCGGCCTGCTCCCCGACATCAGCCGTTCGCTGTCCGTCAGCGTCGCGGCGGCGGGCCAGCTGGTCAGCGTGTTCTCCATCGCGTACGCGGTGCTGTCGCCGGTGCTCGCCGCGCTGACCGGCGGCTGGTCCCGGCGTACCGTCCTGGTCGCGGCACTGCTGGTGTTCGCGGCCGGCAACGTGGTGACGGCGCTGGCGCCCGGCTACCCGCTGGTCCTGGCCGCCCGGGTCCTCGCCGCAGCGGGCGCGGCCATGTTCACCCCCAACGCCGGTGCCACCGCCGCGACCGTCGCCGGTGAGCGGCGGCGCGGTCAGGCGATCGCCGTGGTCACCGTGGGTCTGACCTCCTCGCTGGTGGTGGGCGCCCCGCTGGGCACCGCCATCGGCGACGCCTGGGGCTGGCGGGCCACCCTGTGGTTCGTCACCGCCCTGACCGTCGTGGTGACGCCGATCATCGCGCTGCGCCTGCCGCACATCCGGCTCGCCGGCGCGGCCGGCCTGCGGCAGCGGTTCGCGCCGCTGGCCGATGCCGGGGTGGTCCGGGTGCTGGCCGGCACGCTGCTGGCCTTCATCGGCATCTACCTGCCCTACACCTACATCGGCGCCGTGTTCGCTCCGGCGCTGGACGGTGACGGCGACCGGGTGGCGCTCCTGCTGTTCGCCTTCGGAGTGACCGGCACCGCGGGCAACCTGGTCGCGGGCAGGCTCGCCGACCGGTACGGGCCGCGCCGGGTAGTGATCACCGCCACCCTCTCGCTGGCTGTGGTGTTCCTGGTCATGCCGCTGGTCAGCGGAGTGTTCGCCGCGGTGGTGCCGGTGGTCGCGCTGTCCGGGCTGGCCTCCTGGTCGGTCACCGCTCCGCAGCAGCACCGGACCATCGCGCTCTCGCCCGCCGGGGCCGGGCCGCTGGCGGTCTCCCTCAACGCCGCGGTGCTGTACCTGGCGATCTCGCTGTCCGGCCTGATCGGCGCGGTCGGCCTGAAGTCCGGCGGAGCCGCGGCGCTTCCGGTCATCGCGGCCGTCTTCGTCCTGGCGGCGGCCATCCTGACCTGGCTGTCCGGACCGGCCGAACGGCGGGCGACGGCCGCCGTGACGCGGAAGACGGCCGGGACGGTGAGGGAGAGGTCGCGCGAACCGGACCAGGGCGTCCGTTGACGTGCTCCCGCACACCGACCTACGGTGACGTCATACCGACTGGTCGGTATGTACGGCATTCGCGGTGGAGAGGAACGGCATGGACTTCGGGTTCGACGCGACGACCAGCGACTACCGGAACCGGCTGCTGGAGTTCATGGACGCGCACGTCTACCCGGCCGAGCCGGTCTACGCCGCCCAGGCCGCCGAGCGCACCGACCCGTGGTCCACGCCGCCGGTCATCGAGGACCTCAAGGCCGAGGCGCGCAAGCGCGGACTGTGGAACCTCTTCCTTCCGCACGAGCCGTACGGCGCCGGGCTGACGAACCTGCAGTACGCGCCGCTCGCCGAGATCATGGGCCGGTCCCCGAAGATCGCGCCGGTCGCCCTCAACTGCGCCGCGCCCGACACCGGCAACATGGAGATCCTCGCCATGTTCGGCACCCAGGAGCAGCGGCAGCGGTGGCTGGAGCCGCTGCTGGACGGGGCGATCCGCTCGGCGTTCTGCATGACCGAGCCCGCGGTGGCCTCCTCCGACGCCTCCAACATCTCCCTGCGCATCGAGCGCGACGGCGACGAGTACGTCCTCAACGGGCGCAAGTGGTGGTCCTCCGGTGCGCTCAGTCCCGAGTGCGAGATCTTCATCGTGATGGGCGTCACCGACCCCGACGGGCCCGCGTACCGGCGCCAGAGCATGGTCCTCGTGCCCAAGGACACCCCCGGCGTCACGGTCGAGCGCGGCCTCACGGTCTTCGGCTACGACGACGGCACCCACGGCGGGCACGCCGAGGTCGGCTTCGACAACGTCCGGGTGCCGGTCGGCAACATCCTGCTCGGCGAGGGTGAGGGCTTCCGCATCGCCCAGGAGCGCCTCGGGCCCGGCCGCATCCACCACTGCATGCGCGCCATCGGCATCGCCGAGCGCGCGCTGGAGCTGATGTGCGAGCGGGTCACCTCACGCGTCGCCTTCGGCGTCCCGATCGCCGACCACGGTGTCGTCCAGGACTGGATCGCCGAGTCGCGCATCCGCATCGAGCAGGCCCGGCTGCTGGTCTTCAAGACCGCGTGGCTGATGGACACCGTCGGCAACAAGGGCGCGCGCGTGGAGATCTCGGCGATCAAGGCGGCGGTGCCGGAGATGGCGAACTGGGTCATCGACCGCGCCATCCAGGCGCACGGCGGCGGAGGAGTGTCGCAGGACTTCCCGCTGGCCGAGCTGTGGGCCGGCATGCGCACGCTGCGCCTGGCGGACGGGCCGGACGAGGTGCACAAGCGCTCCATCGCCCGCCGCGAGCTCGCCCCGTACCGGAACCGCTGAGCGGCACGGATGGCGCAGGGGACGGCGGAGGTTCCCGGGCGGGCACGGCCGCTGCCGGAACGGCTGCTCGAGGCGGCCACGCGCCTGTTCGCCGAGAACGGCTACGAGAACACCTCGGTGCAGGAGATCGTCGCGGCGGCGGGCGTCACCAAGGGCGCGATGTACCACTACTTCGCGGCAAAGGACGACCTGCTGTATGAGATCTACCACCGCCTGCTCGCGCTGCAGACCGAACGCCTGGAGCGGATCGCCGGCGGCCCGGGAACCCCGGAGGAGCGGCTGCGCGACGCCGTCCTCGACGTGATCGATACGAGCTGCGCCCACCTGGACCAGCTGACCGTCTTCTTCCGCTCGATGCACCTGCTGCCGGAGGACAAGCGCCGGGCCGTACGCGCGGAGCGGCGGCGCTACCACGAGCGGTTCCGCGCCCTGGTCGAGGAGGGCCGGCGGGACGGGACGTTCCGGACCGACGCGCCGGCCGACCTGGCGGTCAACTTCCTGTTCGGGGCGGTGCACCAGATCAGCACCTGGTGGCACCCGGACGGGGCGCTGGGCCCCCGTGACGTCGGCCGGTACTACGTCGCCCTGTTTCTCGACGGCCTGCGCCGCGCCGGAGACACGGGGGTCTGGCCGCCGTCCGCGGCGGCACTGTAAGACTGGCGTCATGCAGAGGAAGATGTCACTGGAGGCCCTGGCGCGCGAGCTGGCGGCCCGGGCCGGGGCCGACACCACGGGACGCAGCTCCGAGACCGTCTTCGGCGGTCACGAGCGGACGCTGCGGCAGACGGCCATCGCCCTGACCGCCGGACAGTCGATGTCGGAGCACGAGAGTCCGGGCGACGCGACGCTGTACGTTCTGCAGGGCCGCGTCCGCCTGACCGCCGACGCCGACGCATGGGAGGCGCGCACCGGCGACCTGCTGATCATCCCCGACGTGCGACACGGCCTGGAGGCCCTGGAGAACTCCGTCATCCTGCTGACCGTCGCCAAGACGTGAGTGTCCAGGTCTTCTGCTACCCGGAAGACGCCGTGCTCACCGGGCCGGCCGAGCTGTGCGCTCTGGCCGCCGGGCTCGGTGCCGACGCGATCGCGGTGGCGGTCCGTTACCACCCGGCGCGACGCTGGTTCGCTCGTCACGGCGTCGTACGGCACTCACCGCCCGGGATCACCTACTTCCCGCCCGGCGAGGATCGGTACGGGCGGCTGCGGCCGCTCACGGTCGCGGGGGAGGAGGAGATCAGCGCCCTGCGTGAGCTGCGGGAGGAGGCGCCGCGCCACGGCCTCGCCTTCCACGCGTGGACGGTCGTGCTGCACGACGACCCGGTGGTGGCCGCGCACCCCGAACTCGCCGCGCGCACGCTCGACGGCACGCCCACGATCCACGCGCTGTGCCCGAGCCACCCGGACGTGGTCGAGTACGCCGCCGCGCTGGTCGCCGACGTGTGCGCCCGGTTCTCCCCGGACGTGATCGAGCTGGAGTCCGCGCTGTACGCCGCCTGGGACCCGTCGTACGTCATCTCGCTGGAGCTGGCGCCCCTGACCGGGATGGCGCGGGCGCTGGCGGGGCAGTGCTTTTGCGGCGCCTGCGTACGGCTGATGGAGGAGCTCGGCCACGACCCGCCGGAGCTGCGGGCTCTGGCGCTCGCCGGCGAGGGCGCCCCGACGCTGCGGACGGTGCGCGCGCACGGTGTGCGGCGCGTCATGGAGGCGACCGCGGCCGCCGCGCACGAGTACGACACGGCCGTCCGCCCGCTGATCTTCGATGACCCGGACATGGCCGCGCTCCAGGGCTCCGGCCCGGACGCGTTCGCACCGGCCGACCGGGTCGGGGTCGGCTGCGGCACGCTGGCCGGCGACGCGCTCGCCGCCCGGTACGGCGGTCTGGCGGCCCTGGCCGGCGACCGGCCGCTGCTCGCGTCGCTGAACTGGAGCCCGGACCGCACCGAGGGCCGCCTGGCCGACGACGTCCGCGCGCTGATGGGAGTGGGGGCGGCCGACATCGCGCTGTACAACCTGTCGCTGGTCCCGGAGAGCGCCCTGCCGGACCTCGCCGCCGCCGCGCGAGCCGCCAAGGGAGGATGAAAGACTCGGGCGTGTCACGAGCGTAAGGAGGAGTCGCGCATGACCGAGCGAAGCGAGGGAATCAAAGGACACGCCCCGGTGGTCACCCCCTCCGACGAAGGAGGACCCAAGAGCGTACGTCCTGGGTTCCATCTGGCGATACCGGTGGACGACATCGGACGCGCCCGTGCCTTCTACGGCGGCGTGCTCGGCCTGCCCGAGGGGCGCTCGTCGGACGTGTGGGTCGACTGGAACTTCTACGGCCACCAGGTGGTCACCCACCGGGTGCCGGTCACGGCGGGCTCCGCGGGGAGCAACCCGGTCGACGGGCACGACGTGCCGGTGCCGCACTTCGGCCTCATCCTGCCGCCGGAGGACTTCCACGCGCTGGCGGGGCGGCTGCGGGACGCGGGCGTGGAGTTCGTCATCGAGCCGTACGTCCGGTTCGCGGGCGAACCCGGGGAGCAGTGGACGATGTTCCTGCGCGACCCGGCGGGCAACGCGCTGGAGTTCAAGGCGTTCGCCGACGAGTCACAGCTGTTCGCCAAGTAGCCCCGGAAGGGGGGCGACCATCGCGCGGCCTTTTCCCCGCCGGCCGGATGTGCTTCACTGTAACTGGTCGCTTACATGGGTGGTGTCGCATGACGACCGAGTCGCCCCCCGGACTCGAAGATCTCGACCTGTCCGAGCTGGACTTCTGGGCGCGTCCGCTCGACGAGCGGATGGCCGCCTTCGCGGCGTTGCGCGCGCGGGAGCATCCGGTGTTCTTTCCCGAGCTGTCCGTGCCGCTCGTGCCGGCCGGCAAGGGATACTGGGCGCTCGTACGGCACGCCGACGTGAGTGAGGCGAGCCGCCATCCGGACGTCTTCAGCAGTGAGCCGAGCGCCACCACGATCCCCGACCTCCCGGCGTACATGGGGCGGTACTTCGGTTCGCTCATCAACATGGACGACCCTCGGCACGCCAAGATCCGCCGGGTCGTCTCCCGCGCCTTCACGCCGAAGATGCTCGCCAAGACCGAGGACGACGTACGCCGGCGCGCCGTGCGCATCGTCGACGAGCTGATCGAATCCGGGCCCGGAGACTTCGTGGCCAAGGTCGCCGTGCGACTGCCGGTCGAGGTCATCTGCGACATGCTCGGCATCCCCGAGCGCGACTACGCCCGGGTCATCGCCCGGACCAACGTCATCCTCGGCAACTCCGACGAGGAGTACACCGGGGTCAGCCCGGACCGGATCGACCGGTTCACGATGGCCCGCGCGCTGTTCCGGATCGTGCGCGCGGCCCGCGACCTGCACCGCCTGGCGGCCCGCCTCGGCCGCGAGCGCGTCAAGAACCCGACCGACGACCTGACCTCGGCGCTCGTCAACGCCAACGTCGACGGCGAGCGGCTGACCACGCGTGAGCTGGGCTCGTTCTTCCTGCTGCTCGTCGTGGCCGGCAACGAGACGACGCGTACGGCCCTGAGCCACGCGCTGAAGCTGTTCACCGACTTCCCCGAGCAGCGACGGCTGCTCCTGGAGGACTTCCACGGGCGGATCGGCGGCGCGGTCGAGGAGATCGTCCGCTACGCCACGCCGGTCATCTTCATGCGCCGCAACGTGACGCGCGACCACGAGATGAACGGGCACACGTACCACGCGGGCGACAAGGTGCTGCTGTTCTACAACGCGGCCAACCGCGACGAGGCGGTCTTCACCGACCCGGACACCTTCGACATCACCCGTACGCCCAATCCCCACGTCGGGTTCGGCGGCCCCGGACCGCACTTCTGCCTCGGCGCCAACCTGGCCCGCCGGGAGATCAGCATCATGCTGGAGGAGCTGTTCACCCGGCTCCCGGACATCCACGCGTCCGGCGAACCCGACCGCCTGCTGTCGGGATTCATCAACGGCTACAAGCGGCTGCCCTGCGCGTTCACCCCTCCGGCCTGACCGCCGCTCAGCTCGGTACGCCGAGGACGGCCGCGAGCCAGCGGAGACGTTCGACGCCCGGCGGGATGCGCTCGGGCGTCAGGCGCCTCGTTTCCAGGACCATGAGCTCGCCGCCGCTGATGCTCCAGTTCGGCGCCTGGCCACGCAGGTGCGCGTCGACGAGAGCGGGCGACAGGAGCGCCCTCGCCGCGTACGGGTCGGCCGTCTCCACGCGGAAGCGCCGGTCGAACCCCGGGTGTCCGATCTCGACTCCCGAGTGCCCGCCCAGGGCGCGCACCATCCGTGAGCCCAGGCGGCGGTTGCCGACGGAGATCTCGGGCCACGCGCCCGGCAGCGCCGCGACGAACACCGACAGATTGACCTCGGTCCTCTGCGCCTGGCCCTCGGCGTTGGTGGTCGTGGTCTCGTACCGGCAGTCGGCGGCGGTCATCGGCAGCACGCCGATGGTCCCGTACGCCAGCCGCCGCATCCGGAACCCCCGCAGGTGCGCCAGCCGTGGCCGCCAGCGGGTCGCGGCGTCGCCCTCGTGCATCCGCCATCCGTTCGCCATGGTCCAGGCGTAGAGGGCGTCCCGGCGACGCCGCTCGACCTTGATCTGCGCGGTCCGCAGGGCGCGGAAGAGCACGGTGATCCCGGCGCCCATGACACCCATGACGAACAGCAGTATGAGCATGAAGACCAGGAAACCCATGACGACATGATCGCGGGTGCCCACCGGTTTCCGCGACGGGCCGGTCAGGGCAAAGCGACGTACTTGCCGAGGAACGCCCGCGCCGTCGCGGTGTCGAGGCGGTAGTCGAGGTTGGTCGTCCGGCACGCGTCGTCGTCACCGCTGATCGTGGTGGCCACGATCAGGTCGGAGGTCGGCCCGCCGAGGAAGTTGGGACCGCCCGAGTCGCCGAAGCAGGTGCTGCCGTCCTTCTTCGCGGAGTCCATCGACAGCCTGAGCCACGTGCGGGTGAGGTTGCCGAAGGAGATCGACGTACGGCGGCGGGTGTCGGAGTAGTGGAGCGTCTTACCGTCGTCGGTGGGCAGCGCCGAGCCGTAGCCCACCGGCGTGAAGGACGACTTCGCCAGGGTGCCGTCGGCCTGGAGCCGGTCCAGCAGGCCCGCGGTCGGCAGGCGCGCGGGCTTGATCCCGGCGATCGGCGTGCTGAAGACGACGACCGCGATGTCGTGGGAGTCGGACTTCTCGGTGTACTCGGGATCGGCCTTGTAGCGGCCGATGTAGACGCCGGAGCCGAGTTGGTAGTGGCTGGAGAAGGAGACCATCGCGGTCTTCTGGTCCTTCTCACCGCAGTGGGCGGCGGTGAGGAAGACGGTCGGCGAGATCAGGGTGCCGGTGCAGTACGACCAGGTGCCGTCGGGATACGGCTTGGCGTTGACCATCGCGCCCACGGCCGGGTGCGTCTCACCGTCCGGCATGCCGTTGGTGATCGCCGATGCGGGGGAGGGAACCACCGCGATCAGGGCGGCAATGATCGCGGCAAGGGGGACAAAACGCATGGCATGCACCTTAACGCCGCAGGTCACGCGATGTGTAGGGAAGTTACCGACTAAGGTGCGAAAGAGTAAAAGATCTACCTTCCCCTGTTTTCGGCATCGCCGGTCGGGCTCTCAGCCTTCGATGTCGTCGGCCACGGTGGAGGTCGAGGTGTTGAGGATGCCGTCGAACGCGTCGAGGACGGGGACATGCAAGTAGGCGCTTTGCAGCCGGATGCGGTCGGGGCCGGGACTGGGGGCGCGGCCGGCGCCGTCGGCGGGCTCGCGGTGCGCGCGGCGGAGATCCGCGATGCCGAGTCCGAGGTCGGCGTCGGCGAAGGCGGCTTCGATGCTTCCCGGCTCGGGAGGTTCCAGAGCGGTGTCTTCGACGACGAAGCCGAAGCGCGTGTTCTCGTCGCGGCGCATCTCCGCCGTGTGCCCGGCGGTGCTCGTCAGGCCGAGGGCGAAGTACTCCTCGCCGAGGACCCTGTGCAGGTGCTGCCCCATCGGCAGCGTCGTGAGGTGGCCGTCGAAGGAGACCGGTGACTTCTGAATGTGGGCGTTGTGGGCGGCCAGCACGACGCGGGCCCCGGGTTCGAGGTGCTCCAGGTGCCACCGGACCGACCCGGCCATGTAGAGGTCCCGGGCCGAGGTATCGGCGGTGAGCCCGCCTCCGGCGAAAAGGTCGGCCATGGCGCGGAAGGTGTAGTCCGCGTGGCAGGCGCCTTCGAGACGCCGCAGGGCGATGTCGTAGCTTTGCCGGTCGCCGCGGGAGACGTAGAGCGGTTCGACGGAACGGAACCGGATGAGCAGGCGCATCAGGACCGCGCTGAGAGCATCCTGGTCGGCGGTGGCCAGGCGTGCCCACGCGGGCGCGGCCACGGCCCCGGACTCGCCGGCGAACGATTCGGCGATCCGCATCGCCGTCTGGACCGACGGTAGGGTCTCGGGGTCGATCCGGCGCAGGTAGTCGGCGATCGGGGCCAGGGCGGGCAGCAAGGACCCACCGGCCGCCGGGATGTCGATTCCGGCGAAGCGCGCCGGCCGCGAGGCCGTGCGGTTGTGTCGGCGCATCCAGCGCAGCGGCTCGGCGAGTCCCACGGGGATCGCCGCGGCCAGGTGGGACGACAGATCGTCCTCCGCACCCTCGCCCCGGACCCACGAGTCGAGGGGAAAGCCCTCGCTGAAGCCGTATTCGAAGGCCAGCACGGTGAAGCCGCAGCGTTCGACCAGGAACCGAAGGATGCGCCGGCGCATGAGTGCGAACTCGTTGATGAAGTGGGAGTTCTCGCCGATCGCGACGACGCGGGCTCCGCCGATGATGCCGCGCAGCGGCTCCAGGTCATCGAGCGGTGCCTCAGGGTCGAGGTGGGTGAGCGGGATGGCATGGGCGAGAAGCCGGTCGGCGAACCGGTCGTGGCGGGACGAAGCGTGCATGCTGGTGGTGCGACTCTCCGTGCTGGAAGGTGGACGGATCACCGCGGAGTGATCGGCGCCGCGTTCTCCAGGTCGCCGATGTCGCCGGACATGATCGCGGGGATGTGTTCGGTGATGTGCTGGAGCGGCCAGTCCCACCAGGCCAGGGCCAGGAGACGGTCGATGTCCGCGTCGCCGAAGCGGCGGCGGATGAGCCTGGCCGGGTTGCCGCCGACGATGCCGTAGTCGGGAACGTCGTCGACGACGACGGAACCGGAGGCGATGATCGCTCCGTGGCCGATGCGGATGCCGGGCATCACCATGGCCCGGTAGCCGAACCAGACATCATTGCCCACCACGGTGTCACCCCGCCCGGGAAGGCCGGTGATGAGGTCGAAGTGCTCGGCCCACGAACCACCCATGATCGGGAAGGGGAACGTCGAGGGGCCGTCCATGCGGTGGTTGGCGCCGTTCATGATGAACCGCACACCCTCACCCAGCGCGCAGAACTTTCCGATGACCAGTTTCTCGGGCCCGTAGTGGTACAGCACGTTACGGGTCTCGAAGGCGGTTGGATCGTCCGGATCGTCGTAGTAGGAGAACTCCCCGACCTCGATGAGCGGCGAGGTGATCAGCGGCTTCAGCAGGACCACACGCGGCTGCCCGGGCATTGGATGCACCACGGTCGGGTCGGCGGGGACAGGCGGCATGACGAGTCGTTTCTCTTCCTGAAAGGGTGGCCACTAATGCGACGAATGCTGCATTAAGATGCTGGCATGACACCGTCCCGCTGAGCAACCGGATAACCAGCGATGACTGCCGCAGCAGCACGACCGGAGGACACCCGTCCGACGCCGCCGGCCCGACGCCGCCCCGGTGGCCGTACCGCACGTATTCGTGCGCAGGTACACGACGCGGTCCTCGCCGAGCTCGGCGAACACGGTTACGACGGCCTCACGATGGACGCCGTCGCCATCCGCGCGGGCGTGCACCGCGCAACGGTGTACCGGCGTTGGGGCGACGTCGGTGGCCTGCTCGCCGATGTCCTCGACGCGGCGAGCGACGACGGCTGGCAGCCACCGGACACCGCCTCGCTCAAAGGCGACCTGGCGGCACTGAACCACGAGATTCAGGAGGCCCTGACCGCACAGCCGCCGATCGTCGCAGCCTTGATCGCCGCCTCGTTCCGCTCCGAGAAGGCCGACCAGGCCCAACAGCGGCTCTGGGAGGACCGGTACGCCCGCTGCGAGGTCATCGTCAGCCGGGCCATCGAGCGCGGCGAGCTCCCGCCGCATACCGACGCTCGGCGACTGCTCATCGCCGCCACCGCGCCGGTGTATCACCAGCTGGTGCTTCTCCGCACGGCACCCGACCCGCGCCTGCCCGACCATGCGGCCGGAACCGCCGCCCTCGCTGCCTTCGCCGGCGCCTTCGCCGGGGCCCCGCCCGACGACGACACCTGACGGACGTCCTCAACAGGGCCGGCCCTCTGCGACGTCGCCTGGCCACGCCTGCAGGAAGCCCGCGCGTTCACGCGTGCGCGGAGTCATCTCAGCCGCTCGATTCGCGGACGACGAGTTCGGGCTGGAACATGATCTGCTGGTGTGCGTGGCCGTCCGGGTCGTCGCACTCGTCCAGCAGCAGTTCGGTGGCGATCTTGCCGAGCTGGTACGTCGGCTGCCGGATCGAGCTGAGCGGTACGGCGGCGGCCGAGCTGAACTCGATGTCGTCGTAGCCGATGAGCGCGACGTCCTCCGGGACGCGCACGCCCGCCTGGAGCAGGACGCGCAGCACGCCGAGGGCGAGCAGGTCGTTGGCGCAGAACACGGCGTCCGGCAGGCCCTCGTCGAGGAGGGTACGGGCGGCGTGCTGACCGCCGTGCGCGTTCATCTCCGGGACGACGACGTCGGCCAGCGTGCCGGGCGGAAGCCCGGATGTCTCCAGGGCTCGCAGGGCGCCGCGCCGCCGGTCGCCGCACTGGCGTATCGCCTTCGAACCGCTGACGAACGCGAGCCGGCGCGCGCCGTTCCCGATCAGGTGGCGCACCGCGAGCTCGCCGCCGGCGACGTCGTCCACGGCGACCGAGCACACGTCGCCGGAGGCCGAGTGGTCGACGAACACCACCGCGACGCCGCGTTCGCGGAGCCGTCCCAGGCCGGAGACGTCGTCGCCGGCCGGGGTGATGAGGACGCCGCGGACCCGCTGTTCGGCCAGGACCCGCAGGTTGCGTGTCTCCTTCTCCGGTGACTCGCCGGAGTTGCACAGGATGACCGCGTGGTCGCGGTCGCTGACGACGTCCTCGACGCCGCGGGCGACCTCGACGAAGAACGGGTTGCCGACGTCGAGCACGACCAGACCGACCGCCCGGCTCTGCCCGGCACGCAGGGTGGAGGCTGAGCCGTTGCGTACGAAACCGAGTTCGCGAATGGCCTGCTCGACGCGCGAGCGGGTCGCGGCGGCGACGCGCTCGGGGCGGTTCAGCACGTTCGAGACCGTGCCGGGAGACACGCCGGCCCGCCGCGCGACCTCCTTGATGCCCACGGTCACCATCGCCGCGCCTCCTCCAGCCAGTGGCGTTCACTAAAGCGAACCAATTAAAACGTGTCAACCAGGCCGGAACGAAGCCGCCGATCCGCCACCGACGGTGACTTTCTCGTTATCTATATGCCATAACCGCAGCTCAGAGGCCTGATTGTGCGAGAAGGAGGGGCTCGGGCGCCAGATCGCCCCCTTGACGTATCCTCCGGCCAGACTTAGCGTCCCGGGTCAACTTCGTTAAAACGTTTTTACATCGTTCACTTCCGGGAGCGAAGCATGAGCGAGCCGCCTGCGATCCTCGCGCTGGACAACGTCGGCAAGTCGTTCGGCGCCGTCCAGGCGCTGCGGGGCGTGTCGCTCGACCTGCGCGGCGGAGAGATTCACGCGCTCGCCGGGGAGAACGGGGCGGGTAAGTCCACGCTGGTGAA
>NZ_BAABHF010000026.1:0-239503 GCF_039541955.1 Actinoallomurus oryzae
TCGGCGGCCGCATCCGACTCGACAGCCCCCGCGGCACCGGGACGAACCTACGCGCGGAACTCCCGCTCACCACCACGAACGACGCCAGAGGGGAGCCGACGCCTCCCGGCCACGACCTGCCCACCGCGTTCCCCTCGGCGTGACACCGCAGGTGAGGTGCTCTGGTTCGAGATCATCGGCGGGGAGACGCAGGCGGCCTGGCCAAAGCCGTGCGAGGGATCTTCGCGCTGTCCGGGCGCGAGGCCGAAGAAACGGGTGGCGGTCCAGGTCGTCACCAGAGGGCCTTCGCCATCGCCACCAGCGCGGACACGATGATGATGACCAGGGCGAGCGTACGGAACCGCGCCGCTGATATGCGCGGAGCGATCCACAGCCCCACCCGGTTGCCGGCGAGTGCCGCCACCGCCCATACGGGGAGGGCGGTGGTCAGGATCGAGATGGCCAACGTATGCCGGAGAGCGAGGATGACCAGGGCGAGGCTGTTCGAGGCGGCGAAGTAGCCGGCGAGGTCGGCGATGAATGTCAGCGGCATCGCGCCGTCGCCGGCGAGTAGTAGTGCGGGCGGGAGTCCGTTCAGCGAGGTCGTGGTGCCGAGCAGGCCCCCGAGAAAGCCGGCGGTGAGCGGGGCTGCGGTGGCGGGCGGCGGCCGTCGTGTCCGTAGGTTCAGCGCAAGCGCGACGCCGGCGGCCAGAGAACAGGCTCCGGCGAGCAGTGTGATCAGGCGTACCGAGATGACCGACAGCGCTTGAACGCCGAGCAGCGCTCCAGGCACGCTGCCGGTCACCAGCAGCAGAATTCGGCGAGACGCCATATGAGCCCGCAACTGGAAGACGACGACGATTCGTGTGAGGAGAGCCGTCGAGAGGTTGGTCGTGACGACCTCACCGGGAGTCAGCCCGAGCAGCAACAGAGCGGGCGTGCCGACGAGCGATGTTCCGAAGCCGGTCGCGCCGCCGACGAGGGCGGCGAGTGCGATGACGAGACTGCCGGCGGCGAGCGTCAGGCACGCCATGTCGCCTCGCAGCCGCCGTGCCCCGCCCGGGCGGGGCACGGCGGCTGCGGCAGACCGGAGCGGCGGTCGGCGATCGGCACGCTCAGGCCCCTTCGGCGGCGGTGCGTGGAGTCGTGGTCACCTTCTTCCGGCGTTCGCCGGCGGTGGCCTCTTCCTCCACAGCGACCAGGTCGAGCGTCTCGCGTACCGATTCGGTGCCTTCGACCGCGGGTGTCACGAGGCTTACCGCCGCGAACGCGAGGAGGTTCGCGGCCAGGCCGATGAGTCCGGTGTTGATCCCCCACAGAGTGTCGTGGCCGGCGAGCTGGAGATATCCGGTCACCGCCCAGCCTGTGAGCAGGCCGGTCAGCACGCCCTGTTTGGTCGCCCGCCGCCAGAAGATGCCGCCGACGACGACGGCGGGGAACAGCTGCGCGATGAAGGCGTACGCGAGCAGCAGCACGTTGACGATGAGCGCGGGCGCCCACAGCGTGATGATCAGCGCGGTGAAGGTGAGAGGGAAGACGAGCGCTCGGGTGAGCCAGAATATGGTCCGGTCGGCCGTCTGCGGCCGCAGTTGTTGCACGACGTTCTTGGCGAGCAGGCTGGCCGAGGTCATCACGATCGGCCCGCCGGGGACGATCGCGGCCAGCATCGCGGCCACCACGATCAGCACGAGCGCCCAGCCGGGGAAGATCTCTTTCGCCATCGTCATCACGACGTTGTTGCCGGGGTGCCCGCTGCCGAGCGCCATGACGGCGGCGAACCCGACAATCAGGACGGCGACCTTCACGAGCTGATAGAACGGCATGAACACGGCTTGTCGCTTCAGCGACCGCGGGCTCTTGGCGGTGAAGGCGGCGCCGAACCACTGTGGCCACATCCACTGGCCGAGTCCGGTGAGCAGAACGGTGGACCACAGCCACGTCGGACCGAGGTCCTTCGCCACCTTGCCGAGCTCGAAATACTGAGGAGTCCGCGTGTTGAAGGCGTTGAACATCTTTCCGAAGCCGCCGAAGTAATGCACGGGCACCGCGATGAAAATAGCCGCGATGGCCAGGAACATCAGTAGGTCCTTGGCGACCGACTGCATCGCGTTACCCCGGATGCCGCCGATGAACACCGCGATCGCCAGCACGGCGAAGCCGATGAGATTGCCGACCACCGGGGAGACGTTGCCGCCGAGCACGTGAAAGATCGCGGCAAGGCCCTCGATGTTGAGGTCGATGTAGGCGATCATTATCAACGCGCTGGCGAACGCGGTGAAGATCCCCAGGCCTCTGCTGCGATAGCGGTGGGCGATGAAGTCGGCCTGGGTGACGTGGCCGTACCGTTTGCCGAGCGCCCAGATGCACGGCAGGACGAGGAAGGCGACCGCGTACGAGACGTCGTTCTGCGCGACGTTGTAGAAACCGGCGGCACCTTTCGTGTAGGAGTATCCGGCCAGCCCCTGGAAGGTGAACGCGGTGTAGATCTCGCTGCCCAGCAGGAACCACAGGAGTACCGACCCCATCCCGCGGTGGTGGACAAGCCACCCTTCGAGGTCGTTGTTGTGGTTGCGTCCGAGCATCGCGCCGACGATGAGGATGGCGAAGGTCAGCAGCAGGCTGAGGACGAGGATGACCGAGCTGCTCATCTGTTGGGACCCTTCTCTCGCCGCCGGGCGAGTTTCCGCATGGCGCGTTGGTCGTAGAAGTAGAGAGCGGCGATCAACCCCGGCACCACAAAGGGCAGCAGGACGAACCAGAACAGCATTGGCGGCATGCCTGCGATGGTGGAACCGGCGTCGTTGAAGAACCACACGGGCGCGCCGACATAGAGGATGAGGATGAGGGACACGAGGAACGCCCATGCCCAGACGATCAGCCTTGCCATGTAACCACCTTGTTTCGTGGACCGAGGTCTGACCACTGGCCCTGCACTGTAGGAAGTGATCCAGGACACGTCAAGGGTTGGATCTGCCCGTTGACCGACGACGGACCGCTGCCTAGCATGAGCAACGAGTGGTCAGACCTCAATCCACTCTCATGCCGATATGGCAGCTGGTTCGCCCGGCGAGACCAACTTGCCCACAGCACTTCACGCAGGTAACGGGCCACGCCCGGAAAGAGCACGGCACGCTGGTAACCGCGGCCGGGCGCGTACTGCCCTCAACTGATGCCCCCACGCCGCCACAACGGGAGGTTCAGTGACTTCCTCCACCACCGAACTCACCACCACCACCTCAGCCGCGACGCTGTATGAGGACCTTGCGGAGATCTCCAGCGCGCTCTACAAAAAAGCCCTCACCGATCTGCCGCCGGATGTCCGCGGCGCGGTCTCGGCCGCCCAGAACCGGGAGAGCGGACTGGCGCGGCGGCGACTCGACGTCATGGTCAACGCGATCGGCACCTCCGACCGGACGGGCATCATCGTCTGCCAGGACACCGGGATCTGCGTGTTCTTCGTCCGCATCGGAACCGAGTTCGCGGTAAACGGCGCACGCCTGATCGCCGCGCTACGCGACGGGATCGCGCGGGCCACCGTCCGCTACTCGCTACGGTCGAGCATCGTGCACCCGCTCACCCGGGAGAACGACCAGAGCAACACCGGCCGGGGCGTGCCGGTGGTGCACGTCGACTTTGTCGACGGCGCGGACAACCTTGACATCCTGCTCCTCCCCAAGGGGTCGGGATCGGAGAACATGTCCTTCCTCAAGATGCTCACGCCGGCCGATGGGCAGGCGGGCATCAAGAAGTTCGTGCTCGACAGCGTTGTCGCCGCCGGCCCGAAGCCCTGCCCGCCGACCGTTGTCGGGATCGGCCTCGGCGGAACCGCCGACGAGTGTGCGGCACTCGCCAAGCGCGCCACGCTGCGTCCGATCGGCGAGCCGCATCCCGAGCCGGAGATCGCCGAGCTGGAAGCCGGGCTGCTGGAAGCGATCAACCAACTCGGCGTCGGTCCGCAGGGGCTCGGCGGCGTGACGACATCGTTCGCCGTCCACGCGGAGTACGCCTACACGCACATCTCGATGAACCCGGTCGCGGTCAACATCCAGTGCTGGCGCGGCGAGCGAGCCCGGGCCACGATCCACGCGGACGGGAGGGTCGAATATGGCTACTGACACCGGCCCGAAGCGGCTTGGCACCCCGCTCGACTCCGAGACGGTCGCGTCTTTGCGTGTCGGCGACGAGCTGGTCATCGACGGGGTCATCTGGGGTGTCCGCGACGCCACACTGATCCGGTTCTTCGACGAGGGCCGGCGAGTCCCCGCGGACCTGCGCGGCGGCATCTTCCTGCACACCGCGCCGAGCGTACGGCGCCGGCCGGACTCCGGCTTCGATCCGGTGTCCGTCGGCACCACGACGTCCATGCGGATGGATCGCTTCACCCGCTCCTGCCTTGCCGAGCTCGGCATCGCCGCGATCGTCGGCAAGGGCGGCCTGAGCGATGAATCCTCGGCCGCGTTTCGTGAGCACAACGGCGTCTACCTCTCGATCGTCGGTGGTGCGGCGAGCGTTCAGACGGAGCAGATCGAGCAGATCGAGGACGTGTTCTGGCCCGACCTGATGCCCGAGTGTCTGTGGAAGTTCCGCGTGCGCGACTTCGGGCCGCTGTTCGTGACGATGGACTCGACGGGCGCGTCCTCCTACCGAATGGTCGGCGAGCAGGCCGAGGCCCGGCTCGCCGCCGCCTACCGGGCGCTCGGGATCGAGGTGAGTGATGAGTGAGCCGCTGCGGGTGCGGGTCGCCCGCAGCGACCCGGCGGCGCGTACGGACTTCGAGGTCGCCTGGACGCCCCCGATGACCGTCCTGGACGTGCTGCTCGCCATTCAGCGGGACCACGATCCGTCCCTGGGATTCCGCTTCTCCTGCCGGGTCGCGATGTGCGGCACCTGCACGTTGCGCGTGAACGGCTCCAGCGTCCTCGCCTGCCAGACGAAGGTGGAGCCCGGCCGGCTGCGGATCGATCCCATGGCCGGCTTCCCCATCGTCCGCGACCTGATCGTGGACGTCGGCGCGTTCTGGCGGGAGTGGGCGGCGGTCACTCCATACCTCGTACCGCGGGACGGTCTCGACGAACCGGCCGTGATCCCGCCGGACACGCCGGAGCGGCGGCGCATCGACCCCTCCCTCGACTGCATCACCTGCGGGGCCTGCTTCTCGAGCTGCGCGATCGCCGACGACCGGCGCGACTTCATCGGCCCCGCCGCGCTCAACCGGGCGATGGTCTTGATCGCCGACAGCCGGGACGCGGGGGGAGAGGAGCGGCTCGACGTCGTCACGCGGGCCCAAGGGGTCGATCGATGCCACTACGTCTACGGCTGCACTCATGCCTGCCCCAAGGGACTGGACCCCGCCGGGGCGATCCGGGCACTGCGGCGATGGAGGACCCATGGGCTTCCCGACTGAGCCGGACGTCATCGACACCGACGTCGCCGTCATCGGCAGCGGAGGAGCCGGCCTGATGTGCGTACTGCACGTGCACGCGGCCGACCCGCGGCTGTCCGTGGCGCTCGTGAGCAAGGGCGCGGTCGGCCGGTCCGGCTGCACGCGCATGGTGCAGGGCGGTTACAACGCGGTCCTCGATCCGTCGGATTCGATCGACGCGCATTTCCGAGACACCCTCGACGGTGGTAAGTACCTCAACGATCAGGAACTCGCCTGGACTCTTGTCAACGACGCCCCCCGTGTGATCAACGAGCTTGAGACGCGGGTCGGCTGCTTCTTCGATCGGGGGCCGGACGGGCGGATCAACCAGAAGGCGTTCGCGGGCCAGAGCTTCGACCGCACGGTTCACCGCGGTGATCTGACCGGCATCGAGATCATGGGCCGATTGCGGGATCAGATGTTCCGCGTCGGCCCACGCGAGTTGGAGGACGTCCGCGCTCTCGACCTCGTCCGGGACAAGGACGGAGAGCTCGCCGGGCTCACCGCGCTGGACTGGCGCACCGGCCGCGCCATGCTGATACGGGCGCGCGTCATCGTGGTGGCCACCGGTGGCGCTGCGACGATGTGGAAGATCGCCGCACCCGCGCGGGAGAAGACGGGCGACGGGGTGGCCATGTGCTACCGCGCCGGCCTGCCGCTGCGCGACATGGAGATGCTGCAGTTCCACCCCACCGGCCTGCTCGCCGGGGCCTCACGGCTGACCGGCGCCGTACTGGAAGAGGGACTACGTGGCGCGGGCGCCCGGCTGCTCAACGCCGACGGCGAACGCTACATGTCCCGGTACGACGCCAGGCGCATGGAGCGCAGCACCCGAGACGTCGTCGCGCGGGCGAGCTACACCGAGATCATGAGCGGGCGCGGCACTCGTTTGGGGGGCGTCCACATTGATATCTCCCACCTTGGGGCGGAAGAGGTCGAGCGCAGGTTCCCCGGCATGGTCGCGCGTACCCGCCAAGTGGGGCAGGACCTCGCCACCGGGCCGGTCGAGGTGTCGCCCACCGCTCATTTCCACATGGGCGGTGTGATCATCGATCGCGACTGCCGTACGGAGATGGCGGGCCTGCTGGTCGCGGGCGAGGACGCCGGCGGCACGCACGGCGCCAATCGGCTCGGCGGGAACGGCGTGGCCGAATCGACCGTCTACGGGGCACGCGCCGGCGATCAGGTGGCCCGCGAGGCGGCCGGTCGCCCGCTGCGAGACCCTGATCCCGAGGAGGTGGCCGCGTCGATCCACCAGGCGTACGCGCCGCTGCACCGCGAATCGGGGCCGTTGCCGTTTCCGCTGACCACCGAGTTGAAGGAGCTGATGTGGGCGCGCTGCGGCGTGGTCCGCGACCGTGACGGTCTCCTCGCCGCGCGCACCGCGCTGGACCGGCTGTCCGAGCAGGTGGCGGCCGTGTGCGCGCCGGGGCCCGCGGCCGCGAACTACACGTGGCAGGAGGCGCTGGACCTGGTGAACCAGATCACCGTGGCTCAGCTGGTCGTCGAGTCGGCGCTCACCCGCGAGGAGTCGCGCGGCGCTCACTACCGCTCCGACTTCCCCGAACGTCGCGATGATGCCTGGCTCCGCTATGTGATCGTCCGCCGCGCCTCGGACGGCCGCCCGGACCTGTCCACCCGGCCGGTCGAGACGACCCGGCTGGTCCCCGAGCCAGAGGAGACCGCACCGTGACCTGTGCACAGGGAGTGTTCCTGGCCGGCCTCGCGCTCATCCTGCTCGCCGTCGGAGCGTTCGGCGCGGTGATGCTGCGGGCGGCCGCACGCAGCGATGGTGGCGCCTACCCGACCCGCTCGCTCTTCTGGCGGCTGGTGCGCTCGCCGGCCGAGCGCACCGAGTACCACCGCTGGGCCTTCTACCTGCACCGGCTCACCGGCGTCCTGGTGTTCGGCTTCCTCGCGCTGCACCTCTCCGACGTCGCCCTGTACAGCTTCGGCCCGTCCGCCTACGCGAACGTCCACCGCCTGTACGGGACGGCGGTGCTGCGCGTCTTCGAATGCGGGCTGCTCTTCGCGATCCTCTTCCACACGTTGAACGGTCTGCGGCTGATCCTCGTCGACCTGGCCGATCTCGGAGTCCTCGGCGCACGCCGGCTGCTGGAGGCGGTCGCGTTGCTCACCGCCGTGCTGGGAATCGCCGGCAGCACCATCATCCTGGGTCCGGTGATCTCATGAACGTGCTTTCTCGCTCTGGTCGCGGACCGGACACCGCCCACCGCGCCGTTTCCGGCCGGCTCGTGGCGTACCTGCTCATTCGGGTCACCGGCGTGCTGCTGGCGGTGCTCGTACTCGGCCATTTCACGGTGACCCACATAACGACCGACGTGGCGCGGACCGGACCGGCCTTCGTCGGGCGCCGCTGGCACTCGGCGCTCTGGGTCACGTGGGACTGGTTGATGCTGGCCGCGGTGCTGGCGCATGCCGGGTGTGGCCTGTGGGTGGTGGTGGAGGACTATGTCACCGGTCCGATCGCACGGCGCCGCGCGCACGCGCTGCTGGTCACCGTGACCTGCGTACTGATGATCGTCGGTAGCGTCGTGGTCGCCGACGTGGTGCTCGGCTGAGTCCGATCCGACGACGGCCACACCGTGCGCGGCGCGTCCGCGTATCCTTGGAGGCGACTGGTCAGAGATCCGACCACTAGCCACTGATAAGGAGATGCCCTGATGTGGCGCAAGCTCGGGCGTGGCAGCGTAGCGCGCCAGGTGGAGGCGCAGATCGTCGAGGCGATCGACAACGGCGAACTCTCTCCTGGCGACCGGTTGCCACCGGAGCGGGAATTCGCGGAGATGCTCGGGGTGAGCCGCCCGACCATCCGTGAGGCCGTCGGTTCCCTGAAGGCGCGTGGGCGGGTGCGGGTGGTCCATGGGCGAGGCGTCTACATCGCCGACCCGGAGACGACCCGGGAGTTGCGGCTCGCGCTGGACAACGAGGCGATCACCATGGACGAGTTGTTCGCCATGCGTGAGGTGCTGGAGGTTCCCGCCGCGGGCTGGGCGGCGGCCGAGCAGGACACCGCCCGGCTCGACCGGGTACGTGCGGCGCTCGACGAACTCAACGCCGCGGCGGCGCGGGAGCCTCTGGACTACGCGGAGTTGCAGCGGCTCGACTCGGCCTTCCACATGGCGATCGTGGACGCGGCGGGCAACCGGTTTCTGCGTCAGAGCCTGGGGGTGTTGCAGGAGATCCTCTCCCGGGGAATGCAGACCACGCTGACGGTTCCAGGGCGCCTGGAGAAATCGCGGCAGGACCACGAGCGAATCCTGGCGGCCTTGCTCGCGGGCGATGCGGCCGCGGCCCGGTCCGCCGCCCGGCGCCATGCGCGAGCGGCGTACCGGACCGCGGTTCAGCGCCTGCGCGCCGAGGCCGCGGACGGATCGGCCGCAGGGCCTCACGCCATGGTGTGATCGTCTCGATCGTCCGGGTACCGGTTCGCCCGGGTCAGGCCCGGGAGGCGGCCACGCCGAGTTCTCCCGCCCACTCCATGAGCCGGCTCATGGTCTCGTCCGCGATCGTCAGATCGAGGTCGTCATCGAGGTCTCCGGGGGCCACCCGGGCGGCCCCCGGAACGCGCCCCCCGTGCCGGCCGATAAGGTCTCGCAGTCCGTCGAATCGCCGGGACGCCGTATCGGCTCCGAGCACGCTCGGGTCGATCGCCAGCACCGTGTGCGAGATTCCCTGCGGGCGTGCGTCGTCATCAGGATCGAACATGTCGGGCACGTCCACCGCGAGATTGGGTCCCGTCAGTCCTCCCGTGAGCGCCTCGACGAGAAGTGCGAGCACGTATCCCTTGGCTCCGCCGAGCGGAGCCAGCATGCCCCGCAAGCCGGCGGCCGCGTCGGTCGTCGGGGTGCCGTCGGTATCCAGCGCCCAGCCTTCGGGTAGTTCCTGACCCCGCGCGGCGTAAGCGGCGACCTTCCCGCGCGCCACGGTGGTGGTGGCCATGTCCACGATCATCGGTGCCCGTCCGGTGGGTATCCCCGCCGCGATCGGGCTGGTGGACAGCAACGGAATCGCTCCGCCCCAGGGCGGCATGACCGCCGGTCCATTGCTGAACACGATTCCCAGCTGGCCGGCCTCCACCATGGGGTACACGTACGCACCCAGCGCGCCGCAGTGTGAGGAGTCGGCGATCGTGGCAACGGCGACCCCGGTCGTCCGGCATCGGTCCCGTGCGGTCTCGGCGGCCTGCCACACCTGCCAGTGCCCCAACCCGGACTCCCCGTCATACACGATGGCGGCCGGGGCGTCTGCGCGGGGGGTCAGCTCGGCGTCGGCCCGACAGCCCCCGGCCGACAGCCGGGCGAGATAGTAGGGGAGGCGCAGCAGGCCGTGCGACGGATTACCCCATGCCTCTGACAGCAACAGGATCCGTGCGGTGCGATTCGCCCGGTCGGCCGGCACTCCGGCGGCGGTCAGCAGGTCCGCGGCGAGCCCGGTCAACTCACCGATCTTCATGGGACACCTCCGTACGATGCGGTGCGGTGGCATGCCGGCCGACAGCCGCCGAGGCGCGGTCCCCCCTGAGCACCGCGGCGACGTCGGCGGCGAGCACCGCGGCGATCCGCTGTTGGCTCTCCCCGGTGATCCCGGCGACGTGCGGCGTGAAGAGCACTTGGTCCAGTCCGTCCAGAGGGCCGGGACCAGGCGGTTCTTCGGCGCGCACGTCGAGCCCGGCGCCGGCCGGCCTGCCGTCACGCAGCGCTTCGGCGAGTGCGGATTCGTCGACGACCTCTCCACGACCCACGTTGATCAGGATTGCTCCTGGTGGGATGCGGGCGAGCAGGTCGGCGTCGATCAGGCCACGGGTCTCGTCCGTCGCAGGCAGGTGAACGCTGAGCACGTCGGAACGCGCGATGAGGTCATCCAGGGAGACCATCTCGATCCGCAACGTGCGGATCAGTTCGTCATCGCGCGCGACGAAGGGATCATGCGCGATCATCGTCACTCCGAAACCGGCCAGCAGCCGGGCGACCGCCCGTCCCGTCGCGCCGGCGCCGAGCAGTCCCCAGGTCCGGCCGGACAACTCACGACCGGGGGTGCGCCGCCACTGGCCGCGGCGCACCGCCCGATCGTGCGTCCGCAGGTCGCGCAGCAGAGCGAGCGCGAGCAGCACCGTGTGTTCGGCGACGCTGACCGCGTTCGCGCCCAACGCCGCGCTCACCACGACACCGGCCTCGTCGGCGGCCCGCAGATCGATGTTGTCCAGCCCCACTCCGGCGCGGCCGACGATCCGCAGCCGCGGCGCGGCCGCGAGCAACTCCGCGTCCACCCGCGTGCGGTTACGTACGACCAGGGCGGAGGCCCGGGAGAGAGCATCGAGGTCCGACCGCGGATCGGCCAGGCGCCGGACGTCATGGCGAGCGGCGAGTTCCTCGAACGCCTCCCCCCACACGCCTTCGGTCACGAGTACCGGCTCCGCGGTCGGCTTGTCAGGCATGTCGATCTCCCCGGGCGTCGATCGCCCTCCTCAGGCGCTGGGGTAGAGCTTCGTGAACGTGTACTCCCGGTGGCCGAGTGCTTCGGCGCAGGTCATCCGGCCGTTGATGGTCCGGTCGATCGACTCCATCAGTCGGTCACCCGCCTGGGAGAGGGAGTACTCCATGCGCAGCAGCCCGCTGACGTCGACGTCGATGTGCTCGCCCATGGTCTCAGCCGTGTGCGGATTCGCCGTGATCTTGATGACCGGCTCGATCGGGTTGCCGATGACGTTGCCCTGCCCGGTGGGGAACAGGTGCACGGCGGCGCCGGCGGCGGCCATCAGGGTGATGCACTCCGCCGCGGCCGAGGACGTATTCATGAAGTTGAGCCCCTGCCGGGTCGGCGCCTCCGCCTCGCGCAGTACGCCGACCACCGGCACGCTGCCGGTCTTGGCGATGTTGCCCATCGCCTTCTCCTCAATGGTGGACAGCCCGCCGGCGATGTTGCCCTGGGTGGGCTGAGAACCGAGCAGGTTGGCGCCGGTCGCCTCGATCGTGGCGAGGTAGTCGTCATAGGTCTTCTGGAACTTGGTCCGTACCTCATCGTCGACACAGCGCTCGGCGATCAGGTGTTCGCCGCCGGTGAGCTCGCTGGTCTCGCCGAACAGAACGGTGCCGCCGGCCTCGACCCACCGGTCGACCGCCTCCGACGTCGTCGGGCAGGACCCGAGGCCGCTGGTCGTGTCGGACTCGCCGCATTTGATCGACATCATGATCTCGCCGCGTTCGACCGGCTCACGGGCCAGTTCGCCGGCGTCCTGCACGTAGCGCTGGGCGATGCGCGCGGCAGCCTCGATCGTGCGCAGGTCACCACGACCCTCGATGGCGAGGCCGGTGACCGGCTTGCCGGTGGTGGCTATCCCGTCGACCACGCGCTGCGTCCAGTTCGGCTCGATGCCGATCACGACGACGGCGGCGACGTTCGGGTTACGCCCGGTTCCGATCAGCGTTCGGAACGTAAGTTCCAGGTCCTCGCCGAACTGCAGGCGCCCGTACGCGTGGGGGAGCGCCAGAGTTCCCGGCACGATGTGGGCGACGGCTTCCACCGCCGCGTTGGAAAGGTCGTCCACCGGCAGGATCGCCACATGGTTGCGGATGCCGACCGTCCCATCCGGCCTGCGGTATCCGGTCAGGCGACGCTGTTCTGCCACCGTGCGCTCCTCACATTCTCAACGTGCACGTACTCGCCGATCGCTATGTCCTTCGTCGCGACCGCCACTCGGACGCCGTACTTGATGACATCGGCGCCCTTCGTCAGTTCCGTCACCGCGAACTTGTGCCCGAGAGGCACCGGGCGGAGGATCTCGAACTCGCACCGCCGGCCGGATTTCAGCACCGCGCCTTCGACGCGCCCCGGCTCCAGAGCCGTTACCGCCACCGCGACCGAATCACCCTCGTCATGGATCAGAAACTGCGGCGGGGCACCCGCCGGGACTTCGCCCTCCATGCACTTACCTCCGAGTTTCGACGTCTGTGGTCTGACCTCTGATCTCAGACGCTAGCTGCTGAGGACGGATCACGTAAAGAGGGGACGCGGCATCAATTCCGGTGTGCCGGCCACGTGCCGCGCGGCCCGGCTGATCTCCTGCCGTACGGGACGATGGCGCTGGTCTGGGACTATCGCGCCACGAGGCGTCGATCCGGAGGCGCCTGGCCGACAGCACGGCCGAACCGCGGGTGCGCGTCGTCTGGCGGCATGACAAGGTTTAGGCGTGCCATTGCCCCCCGACACTCCCGAGTTGGCAGATCTTGACCTGCTGCTCTCGATCGAGCGACTCGGAAGCCTCGGGCGGGCAGCCCGGGAGCTCGGCATCTCCCAGCCGGCGGCGAGCGCGCGGATCCGGCTGCTCGAACGCCGGCTCGGACTCGTGCTGCTCGACCGCTCGCCCACAGGTTCGCGCCTGACCCAGGCCGGGACCAGCATCGCCGAATGGGCGCGCGATGTCATGGCGACCACGACACGGTTGCTCGCCGGGGCGGCCGCGCTGCGCAACGTGGAGAACGGCTGGCTTCGGGTGGCCGCCAGCATGACCGTGGCGGAGTACCTCATGCCTCGGTGGCTGGTCGCATTGCGCCGTGAGCTGCCCGAGCTGACGGTCGCGCTCCGGGCGGAGAACTCGCACGACGTCGTGGAACTTCTGCGGGCCGGGAAGGTCGACCTGGGGTTCGTCGAAGACCCGGCCGCGCATGCCGACCTGTCCGAGCTGGTGATCGCCGACGACGAACTGGTCGTGGTGACCGGACCGGCGCACCCGTGGGCCGGCACGGACACGCCGATCACCAGCCGTGAGCTGGCCACCGGGCGTCTCGTGCTGCGCGAGCGTGGCTCGGGTACCCGCGAGACGCTGCACCGCGTGCTGGGCGACCTCCGCGACGACGATCCGCACCTCGAGCTCTCCTCGACCACGGCGATCAAGGAGGCGGTCGGTGCCGGAGCCGGCGCCGCCGTGCTCAGCGCCCTGGCCGTCGAGCGTGAGCTGCGCACCGGCCAGTTGATACGGATTCCGGTGACCGGAATGGAACTGACCCGCACGTTGCGTGCGGTCTGGCGCCGCCAGACCACCCTGTCCACCCAGGGCAGGGCCCTGCTCAGGATCGCCACCCGCACGAGGTCCGCCTCGCGGGGACTGAGAGGGACGGCCGGCGACGGCCGGCGCCGAGCGGGCGAGCCGAGTCGGCGACCTGGACCGCATGAGCGGCTCTGAGCGCGGAAGCCGGACAGGCGCGCGGGGCAAGGAACCTGGACAGACGCGCGAGGTGGAGAGACACAGCGTGTTCAGTGGAAAAGGATGGTCTGTACGCCCGACAGGACGGCCGTCAGGGCGGAAAGGACGCTGACCACGGCGAGCGTGCCCCGGCGAGACGCCACGCCTCGGTCGCGGAGTGAGACGCCGCGCCGGTAGCGCCGCCGGCCCAGGACGTGCACCGCCCAGCCCGAGCACAGCGTCCCGACGCCGAGTCCCAGACTCGCGAGGTGCGAACCGCCGTGCCCGAGATGCATCAGCAGCGCACCGAACGCCGCGAACGAGAGCGCGGTCCGGTCCCACGCCAGGCGCGTACGCTCCCACTGCAGTCCGGGCCTGGCCGCCTCGCGTTTCTCTGCGCTCACGAACGGCCTGTGCCGCGGTATCGGCCGCTCACCTCGGGCGCCCAAGGGCCGACGCGCACGGTCATGAGGGGCCTCCGGCGCCGCGCACGACGAGGACGACCGCGCCCACGGCCACCAGGCTCAAGCCGAGCGCCAGGACTCGTGGTACCGACGAGCGCGGCAGCGGCCGGCTCATTCGCATCGCCCGTTCGTTCCGCTCCCAGCGGGCGTAACTCGACGCGGAGATCAGCAAGGCCAAGGTCAGCAGTATGAGGCCCAGCACTGTCCGGCCGCCGGGGATGCTGAAGTGGGGCACGAGCTGAACGACGCCGACCCCACCGGCGAGCAGCCCGAGGGACGTCCGGATCCAGGCCAGGAAGGTTCGTTCGTTCGCGAGCGAGAACCGGTAGTCGGGGTCCTCGCCGACCTCGTCCAAAGCCTGCTTTCGGGTGCGCCAGGTGCTGGGCACGGCCACCTCCGTTACGCATGACGGCACGTCGGCCGAACACTAACCACCGGCCCCGATCGTTCCGTCGTTCCGAGGAGGGTCATAACCCAGGCCTATGGCCCCATCACGTACTGACCGCTACCGGCGGCCCCGGCATCGTGCGCATGGTTGTCAGGTGCGATATGGCTTCGCGATCGATCAGCGCACGTGTATCGGCTGTCACGCGTGCACGGTGGCGTGCAAGACAGAACATGAAATCCCCGTGGGACAGTTCCGCACGTGGGTGAAGTACGTGGAGAAGGGGGAGTTCCCGGCCACGTCCCGTGAGTTCGGCGTGATGCGCTGCAATCACTGCACCGATGCGCCGTGCGTCAAGATCTGTCCGACCCAGGCGTTGTTCAAGCGTGAGGATGGCATCGTCGACTTCGACGGTGACCGCTGCATCGGCTGCAAGAGCTGCATGCAGGCGTGCCCATACGACGCGATCTACATCGACGCTGAAACCAACACGGCGGCGAAGTGCAACTTCTGTGCCCACCGAGTCGACCAGGATCTCGAGCCGGCCTGCGTCGTCGTATGCCCCACCCATTCCATCTGGGTCGGCGACCTCGACGATCCGGACAGCGGGATCAGCCGGCTGGTGAACACCAACCCCACGGCCGTACGTGCGCCCGAGCGGGACACCGGCCCCAACGTGTTCTATCTCGGCGCCGACCGCGCGGTGCTGGACCCGCTGGCCGCGCCGGTCGACGACGCCTACATCTGGGCGCAGCCGGACCGGCAGCGCCTCGACATGGCACGCGACGGGTACGGCGACGCTGAGACGAAGGCTCGCACCACGCTCAACACCGCGCATCCACGGCCCTGGGGCCGGCGGGTCATCACCTACCTGTGGACCAAGGCCGTTGGCGCGGGCGCTTTGCTCTTCGCCGCGCTGGCGCTGCTCCTCGGCACGGATCTCGGCCCGATCGGGCGGTTCGTCGCACCGGCCCTCGGGGTCGCGGGCGCCGCGAGCACCGGTGCGTTGCTGGTGTGGGACCTCAAGCGGCCGGAGAGGTTCCTGTATCTGTTTCTGCGGCCCAATCCGGCCTCTTGGCTGGTCTGGGGCGGTGTGGTGCTGTCCGCCTGTGCCGGCGCCGGTGGGCTGTGGCTGCTGTTCGGAGACTTCTCTGTGCTGCGCTGGCCGGCGATCCCGGTCGCCGCGATGACCGCCGGCTACACCGCCTTCCTGTTCGGGCAGGCCAAGGGAAGGCAGCTGTGGCAGTCGCCGGTGCTCTTCTGGCACTTGATCGTCCAGGCGGCGATGGCAGGCTCGGGCGCCCTCCTCGTGGCCGTGCCGTTCACCGACCTGGACGACGCCGCGACGCGTTTTCTGACCGCGGGATTCGCGGTCTCGGCAGTGTGCCACCTGCTGCTCCTCGCGTTCGAGTACGGGGGCGGGCATTCCGCCCGTGGCGCTTCGATCGCCGCGCACCTGGTGTTCCGTGGTCGTTACGCGAGGACATTCTGGCTGGGGGGTGTGCTGCCCGTGGTGGTGGCGATCCCGCTGGCGTTCCTCGGCCCGGCCGCAGGCGCCCTTTCCGGTCTCATCGCTCAGGGCGCCTTGCTGGCGTACGAGAGCGTCTACGTCCGCGCCGGCCAAGATGTGCCGCTCTCCTAGGGAGTCCCTCGCATGAGCATCGACCTTCCGGGCGCCCGCAACCACGAACGGCTGCGGAACTACCCGCCACCCGAGACGTGGGACCATCACGTCGAGAACGACGCGAAGGCGCACCCGCGCAAGGTGCCGCGCGAATACATGCTGATCCCGACCACCTGCTTCAACTGCGAGTCGGCCTGCGGGCTTCTCGCCTACGTCGAGAAGCCGGACCTGTCGATCAAGAAGGTCACCGGTAATCCGGCGCATCCGGGTTCGCGAGGACGTAACTGCGCCAAGGGGCCCGCCACCATCAACCAGCTGAACGATCCCGAACGCATCCTGTATCCGCTGCGCCGTACCGGCGAACGGGGGAGCGGTTCCTGGGAGCGGGTCACCTGGGACGAGGCACTGGATGACATCGCCGCGCGCATCCGTCGGGCGATCGTGGAGGACCGCAACGATGAGATCCTTTACCACGTCGGCCGTCCCGGCGAGGACGGCTTCGCCGAACGGTTCCTCCAGGCGTGGGGGGTCGACGGGCACAACAGCCACACCAACATCTGCTCCAGCGGCGCCCGCTTCGGCTACAGCATGTGGGGCGGATACGACCGCCCGTCGCCCGATTACGCCAATGCCAAGGTCATTCTGCTGCTGTCAAGCCATCTGGAGACCGGCCACTACTTCAACCCGCACGCCCAGCGGATCATGGAGGGAAAGCTGGATGGCGCGAAACTGGTCGTGCTGGACCCCCGTATGTCCAACACGGCCGCACGCGCTGATGTGTGGCTGGCCCCATGGCCGGGCAGCGAGGCCGCGATCCTGCTGGCGGTGGCGTCCTACCTGATCCGTACCCGGCAGCTGGCGACGGACTATCTTCGTCGCTGGCTCAACTGGGAGACGTATCTGGAGCGGTTGCATCCGGAGGCGCCCCGCGATTTCGACACCTTCCTGGACCGCCTGGAGGCCGATTACTCCTCCTACACCTTCGAGTTCGCCGCGCAGGAGGCCCGCGTACCGGTGGAGCGGATCGAGGAGCTGGCCGAGATCGTGGCCGGTGCGGGCACGCGGCTCGCGGCCCATATCTGGCGTGCCGCCGCCGCGGGCAATCTCGGCGGCTGGCAGGTGGCCCGGTCCCTGTTCTTTCTCAACGTGCTCACCGGCAGTGTCGGTACCAAGGGCGGCACCAGCCCGAACGGCTGGAACAAGTTCGTCGCGCACGGCCCGAACATGCCCGCCGCGCACGAACGTTGGAACGAGACTCTGTGGCCGCGGGAGTATCCGATGTCCACGAACGAGATGTCGATTCTGCTCCCGCACTTCCTCGCCGACGGCCGGGCCAGGCTCGAGGTCTATTTCAGCAGGGTCTACAACCCCGTCTGGACCAATCCGGACGGCTTCATGTGGGTGGAGGCGCTGAGCAGTACGGAGCAGGTGGGCTGCCACGTGGCGCTCACGCCGACCTGGTCGGAGACGGCGGCCTATGCCGACTACGTACTGCCGATGGGCCACTCGACGGAGCGGCACGACATCCACTCGTACGAGACCCACGCTGGGCGCTGGCTGGGATTCCGGCAGCCGGTTCGCCGAGTGGCCATGGACAAACTGGGTCAGACCTACCACGACACGCGTGACGCGAATCCGGGCGAGGTCTGGGAGGAGAACGAATTCTGGTTCGAGCTGTCCTGGCGGATCGACCCGGATGGCGAGCTGGGGATCCGCAAGTACTTCGAATCGCCGTACCGGCCCGGCGAGAAGATCACCGTCGATGAGTACTACCGGCACGTTTTCGAGAATGCCGTGCCGGGACTTCCCGAGAAGGCGGCCGCGACCGGCCTGGCCCCCCTGGAGTACATGCGCAAGTTCGGGGTCGTGGAGATCGACTCGGAGGTCTACCGGGTCGACGAGCGGCCGCCGGCGCCCGATGAGCTGCAGGGCGCCGAGGCCGATGAGAACGGTGTGCTGCGTCGTCCGACCAGCCCGGACTCGGTTCCACCACTCATCGGCGAGGCCGGGTCGGTCGGGGTCCGGCACGAGGACGGCACGGTGACGGTCGGCTGGCTCACGCCCTCGCGGAAGCTGGAGATCTACTCCACGGCGCTCGCCGATTTCGGCTGGCCGGAGCACGCGACCCCCGGCTACATCGAGTCGCACGTGTCGCGTCACCAGGTCGACGTGGAGGCAGGGCAGCTCGTCCTCATGCCGACGTTCCGGCTTCCCACCCTCGTTCACACCCGGTCCGGCAACGCCAAGTACCTCAACGAGATAAGCAACACCCACCCACTGTGGGTGAACCCGCAAGACGCCGGTGGAATCGCCACGGGCGATCTCGTCCGTGTCCATACCGAGATCGGCCATCTCGTGGTCCGGGTCTGGGTCACCGCGGGAATCCGGCCGGGGGTGGTCGCCCTGTCGCACCACATGGGTCGCTGGAGGCTGCACGAACAGGACGGCAGCCGGTGGGTGAGTGGCCTGGTCGACCTGCGGCGTAGCGATGAGGGGGTCTGGCGGCTGCGCTATCGCGAACGGGTGCGGCCATTCGCGTCCACCGACCCCGACAGCTCCCGGATCAGCTGGGACGATCCCGGCGTGCACCAGAACCTCGCCTTCGCGGTGCATCCTGACCCCTTGTCGGGAATGCATTGCTGGCACCAGAAAGTGCGGCTAGCTCCGGTGGAGCCGGGTGACGAGTACGGCGACGTCGTCGTGGACACGCGGAAGTCTCGCGCCGTGTACCGGGAGTGGCTGGCGAAGACGCGGCCGGGTCCGAACGCGGACGGGCTACGCCGCCCCGAGTTCATGATGCGGCCGGTGAAGCCCAAGAGGCGGGCCTTTCATGTCTGAGTGCGAGCGATCGATCCACACCGCGCTCGCCTCGGTCGATGATCCCGAGATCCACCGTCCGATCACCGAACTCGGCATGGTCGGCGGAGTCCGCGTCGGCAAGCGCGGCCGGGTGAGCGTGCGGCTTCTTCTCACGACCTCCGGCTGCCCGCTTCGGGAACGGCTGCGAGCCGACGTCGAGGCCGCCGTTCGCGGTCTGCCGGGCATCCGGCATGTCGACGTCGAGTTCGCGACGATGACGGCGCGGCAGCGGGCCGAACTGGGCGAGCGGGTACGCGCGCAGTTCGGAGGCGTGCGCGGCGTACTGAACGACCGCCCCGCGGTATACGCCGTCGCGAGCGGCAAGGGCGGGGTCGGCAAGTCGACCGTGACGGCGAACCTGGCGGTGGCGCTGGCCCGCACCGGCAAGAGGGTCGGCGTGCTGGACGCGGACGTGTGGGGTCACTCGATCCCGCTGCTGTTCGGAGTCGACCGTGCTCCGGTCGCTCTGGGTGGCGCCATGCTGCCCGTCGAGGCCCACGGCGTCCGACTCATGTCGACCGGATTCTTCGTCAGCGACGACGAGCCGCTGATATGGCGCGGGCCCATGCTCCACAAGGCGCTCCAGCAGTTCCTGGACGATGTGCACTGGGGCGAGCTCGACGTGCTGCTCGTCGACCTGCCACCGGGCACCGGCGACATCGCCATCTCGCTACTCGAACTCGTACCCGACGCGCAGGTCGTCGTCGTCACGACCCCTCAGCCGGCAGCCCAGCAGGTGGCCCGGAGCGCCGGGCGGATGGCGGCCGACCTCGGAATCGCGATCGCGGGAGTGGTGGAGAACATGTCGCAGTTCGCCTGTGCGTGCGGCCGGCATACGCCGCTGTTCGGTGCCGGAGGGGGTACCGCGCTGGCCGACGGGCTGGGCGTTTCGCTGCTCGGCAGGGTTCCTCTCGACGTGGAGCTGCGGGAGTCGGGCGACATCGGTGTCCCGGTCGTGGCCGGCCGTCCGGACGCGCCGTCCGCGTCCGCGCTACGAGACATCGCCGGATCGCTGCCCGAGTCGAGGAAGAGCCTCATCGGAGTGTCGCTGCCCCTGCAAGCGCTTTGAGACGGTCCGTCTCTGTGAGAGGCTCAGCGCTCGCCAGGTCCGCGACGGAAGGCCGGAGCCTCCCTGCGGAGGCCGCGCGGAACGGCCCGCATTACCTCCCGGGTAATCGCCGGTGGGCGGGGAGGCGGGTAGCGTGCGGGCACTATGGTTACCGCTACCGCCACCCGGCCCGTCGGGGATCTGCTGCGTGACTGGCGTCGCCGCCGCCGGCTCAGCCAGCTGGAGCTGTCCAACGAGGCCGGGATCTCCACCCGTCACCTCAGTTTTCTGGAGACCGGGCGTGCCAGGCCGAGCCGCGACATGGTGCTACGGCTCACCGAACGCCTCGACGTGCCCCTGCGCGATCGGAACGGCCTGCTCATGGCGGCCGGGTTCGCGCCCGTCTACCGGGAGCGGTCGATCGACTCGCCGGAGATGCGGCCGGCGCGGGAGGCACTCAACCGGGTGCTCGACGGGCACGAGCCGTACCCCGCCATCGTCGTCGACCGGGTCTGGAACCTCGTCATGGCGAACGAGGCGGCCATGCTCTTCCTGGAGGGCGTGCCCGAGGACCTGGTGCGTCCGCCGATCAACATCCACCGGCTCGCGCTGCATCCGCGTGGGCTCGCCGCGCGTGCGGTCAACCTGCCGGAGGTGCGGGCGCACCTCGTCGCGCGGATGGCGCGGCAGGTCGCGCTGACGGGGGACCCGGAGCTCACGGCGCTGCACGAGGAGACCCGGGCGTACGGCGGCGGCGCCGATGACGGTCCGCACGAGCCGTCCCACGACATCGCGCTGCCCACCCGGCTGCGGTACGACGACCAGGTGCTCGCCTTCTTCAGCACGGTCACGACCTTCGGCACCGCCGAGGACGTCACCCTCGCCGAGCTGGCCATCGAGGCGTTCTTCCCCGCCGACGAGGAGACCGCCGCCTTCCTGCGGCGGCGCGCCGAGACACGGCATGGCTGAGCACGGCCCCTCGGTCATGGCGACGCGCCCCGGCCGCGCCAGGAGAGGTCCTACTGGTCGATCCGGTCGTAGTGGATCTGGCCGGCGGGGACGCCGAGCTCGTCCAGGGCCGTGACCGTGCGCTGGATCATCTCCGGCGGTCCCGCCACGTAGGCGTCGTGGCGCGACCAGTCGGGGAAGCGGTCGAGCACGTCCGGTACGAGGCCGTGCAGGCCGTCGTGGGACGGGTCCTCGGACACGACCGGGACGACCCGCAGCCACGGCGTCCGATCTTCCAGGGCCCGCAGGTCCGGCAGGTCGTACAGGTCGGCGGACGTGCGTGCGCCGACGAGCAGGTGGATGTCGCGGCGCAGGTCCTTCTCGACCGCCTCCTCGACCAGGGCCTTGAGCGGGGCCAGGCCGGTGCCGCCGGCGACGCAGAGGATGGGGCGGTCGGAGTCGAGGTCGAGGGTCATCGTGCCGGCCGCGTGGCCGAGCAGCAGCGTGTCGCCGATCTTGGTGTGCCGGACGAGCGTCCCGCCGACCCACCCCCCGGGCAGCGCGCGTACGTGGAAGCGCAGCAGCCCGTCCGGGCGCGGGGCGTTGGCGACGGAGTACGGCCGCCACGTCCACGGCCAGCGCGCGGTCTGGACGGTGACGTACTGGCCCGCCCGGTACGGGAGCGTCGAGCCGGGGCGTACGGTCAGCGCCGCGACGTCGGGCCGGCGCAGCTCGTGCTCGACGACCTCCGCGGTCCACCACGGCGGCAGCGGCGAGGACTCGGCGGCCTCGGCCATCATCGTGGCCGCGGTGGCGTAGGCGTGCCGCCACGCGCACTCCATCTCGGCGGTCCAGGCGTCACCGCCGAACCTGCGCAGCGTGGCCAGCAGCGCCCGCCCCATCGCGTCGTAGTGCTCGCGTGTCACCCCGAACCTGTGGTGGTCACGGCCCAGCCGCGACAGGAACGTCGACAGAGTGCCGGGGCTGTCGATGCTCCAGACGATCTTCCGGAGGGCGTGGAAGAAACGATCGCGCTGGTGGTTCATGGCCGGCGGGAAGAGCGCGCGCAGGCGCGGGTTCTCGGCGAATAGGCGGCCGTAGAAATAGCCTGAAATGTCCTCCTCTTTCCCCTCGAAGAGGGCAAAGCTCTCTTTGATGATCCGGGGATTCATCGATTTCATCAATCCCCCCACTGTCGGTTCGATGACCTCGATCACATTTCCCCCGGAGGAAGTTTCGCATCTCACCAGGGAGAACATCAACCACCTACGGCGGTAGAGTCCGGGCATATACGTACTGTAATCAGTAATCGATTATTTGTGATCGGAGAGTGATTGCCGGGCGGTGACAAATACCGACCGGTATAAGATCGTTTTACTGGCGTCGCTGATATCCTCACCTCTGAGAGTGTTAGAAGAAATACCAACGAGTTCGAAGGATTGTTCACTCGGGAGCGGGTTCCGTCATCCCGTGGCGAGGCGCCGCCGGGCGAGGCGCCCGCCGAGGGCGGCCGGCGCGCACCCGGCGGATCCGCCCGGAAGGTGGTGGATCGGGCGCTTGGTGGGGATGGGCCCGAAAGGCGCGGCTATGCGCAATGATGATCAGAAGCGATCAGGCGCCCGTAGGCGCGGCGTTCAGGAGGGGGCTCTGGCATGGCAGGGGCGACGTACGGCGCGGTTCCCCCGCTCATCGGAATCACGTCCGGCCTCGAAGCCGCGCGCTGGGCCGACTGGGTACGCGAGGCGGTGCTGCTCCCGGTGGCGTACCAGCGAGCGCTCGAACGAGCGCGTGCCGTGCCCGTCCTCGTGCCGCCCTCGGTCCGTGCCACGATCCCGGTCCTCATCGAGCGGCTCGACGGCCTCATCTTCTCCGGCGGCGGCGACATCGAGCCGTCCCGGTACGGCGAGGAGCCGCACGAGCAGACCGGCCCGCCGCAGCCGCACCGCGACCGCTTCGAGTTCGCGCTCCTGCGCGCGGCGATCGACGCGGACCTGCCCTTCCTCGCCATCGGCCGCGGCATGCAGGCGCTCAACGTCATACGCGAGGGCAGCCTCATCCAGCACCTGCCCGATGTCGTCGGCGGTCACGCGCACCAGCCCTCGCCGGGCCGGTTCGGCCGGCACCGGGTCCAGATCAGCGCGACCAGCATGCTCGGCAAGACCCTCGGTGATCACGCCGAGGTGATGAGCGGCCACCACCAGGCGGTCCGGCGGCTGGGCAAGGGCCTGTCCACGGTCGCCTGGGCCGACGATCAGATCATCGAGGCGATCGAGCTCCAGGGACACCGCTTCGGCGTCGGCGTGCAGTGGCACCCGGAAGAGGCCGACGACCCACGCCTCATCGAGGCGCTCGTCGCCGAGGCCCGCGGCTGAGAGAACGCCGGAACCCCTTCGGGCGAGCCCTGGTCTCCGCGCGAACTCACCGGCCCGGGGCCGCGAGGCGCCTGGGATAGGGTCGGCGCAAGCCGAGTCTGGAGGTCGAACGCATGCCGCTGCATCCGCAGTCAGTCGCGTTCCTGGAGGTCATGCGGACCGGCGCGGCCCCGGCGGAGCCCGATATCGCCGAAATGCGCGCCGCCACCCGGATGAGCCCCCACCGGGGCATCGGGCCGGAGCTGACGGCGGTCGAGGACGCCGCCGTCGGCGCGATCCCGATCCGCACCTACCGCCCGGCGGACGGCGTGCTGCCCGCGCTCGTCTACTTCCACGGCGGCGGCTGGTCGATCGGCGACCTGAACTCCGCCGACCCGATGTGCCGCCGGCTCGCCGCCGAGGCGCGCTGCGTCGTCGTCAGCGCCGACTACCGGCTGGCGCCCGAGCACCCGTTCCCGGCCGCGGTCGAGGACGCCTTCGCGGTGACGGCCGACGTCGTACGGCGCGCCGGGCACTACGGGGTCGCACCGGACGCGGTGGCCGTGGGCGGTGACAGCGCCGGCGGCAACCTCGCGGCCGTCGTCGCGCGCCTCGCCCGCGACGAGGGCATGGCGCTCGCCCACCAGCTGCTGATGTGCCCCAACACCGACTCCGGGCTCGACTCGCCCAGCTTCACCGAGTTCGGCGAGGGCTACGGCCTGAGCGCGGCCGCGATGGCCTGGTTCTTCGGGCACTACCTCGGCGCCGCCGACCGCTCCGACCCGCGTGTCGCGCCGCTGCGCGCCCCCGACCTGCCCGGGCTGCCGCCGGCGACGGTCCTCACGGCCGAGTACGACATCCTCCGCGACGAGGGAGAGGAGTACGCCCGCGCCCTCGCCGCCGCCGGCGTGCCGGTCGAGCTTCGCCGTTTCGACGGCATGATCCACAATTTCATCACGATGCCGGAGGTGTTCGACGACGCCGCCGGCGCCCGCGCGTGGGCGGCGGACCGTCTCCGGCGCTCGTTCGGTCAGGAGGAGCGATGAGCTACGCGTCGTACGAGCGACTGAAGATCGACTGGGCCGCCGACGGAGTCCTGCGAGTGACGCTGAGCGCGCCCGGACGGCTCAACGCCGTCGACGCGACCGGCCACCGCGAGCTCGCCGAGATCTGGCGCGACGCGGACGCCGACGACGACGTGCGCGCCATCGTCGTCCGCGGCGAGGGCACGGCGTTCTCGGCCGGCGGCGACCTC
Source organism: Actinoallomurus oryzae (assembly GCF_039541955.1). Taxonomy (NCBI): domain Bacteria; kingdom Bacillati; phylum Actinomycetota; class Actinomycetes; order Streptosporangiales; family Thermomonosporaceae; genus Actinoallomurus; species Actinoallomurus oryzae. The sequence continues at coordinate 24,539 of NZ_BAABHF010000026.1, forward strand.
GACATGATCGAGGAGATGATGGCCGACTACGAGGTGCGCTCCCGCGTCCTGCGCGAGGCCCGCGACATCGTCTACAACGTCATCAACTGCGCCAAGCCGGTCGTGAGCGCGATCCAGGGCCCGGCGGTCGGCGCGGGACTCGCCGTCGCCCTGCTCGCCGACATCTCGGTCGCCGGCCGCACCGCGAAGATCATCGACGGCCACACCCGGCTCGGCGTCGCCGCCGGCGACCACGCCGCGATCGTCTGGCCGCTGCTGTGCGGGCTGGCCAAGGCCAAGTACCACCTGCTGCTGTGCGAGCCGTTGACGGGCGAGGAAGCCGAGCGCATCGGGCTGGTCAGCGTCTGCGTCGACGACGACGAGGTGCACGAGAAGGCCCTGGAGATCGCCGGCCGCCTCGCCGGGGGAGCCACCCAGGCCATCGGGTTCACCAAGCTGGCGCTCAACAACTGGCTCCGCACGGCCGGCCCCGCCTTCGACGCGTCGCTCGCGATGGAGTTCTTCGGCTTCGCCGGCCCGGACCTGCGCGAGGGCGTCCGTGCCCTCCGCGAGAAGCGCTCACCGAGGTTCTGAGCACCGGGTCAGGTGAACCGCTCCTGGAGCGCGGCCAGGCCGGTGGCGAAGATGCCACGCGCGAACGTCTTGGTCAGCCAGGCCTCGTCCTGAGCGTCGGCGTCGTAGCGCGCGAACCACTCGGCGAAGGCGAGCCCGGTGTCCGTCACCGGCGCGACCCTCAGCGTCGCGCGGTAGAACCGGACCGGGAACGGCCCCTCGAACAGGTCGTACGTCGAGGTGCGCTCGCCGTCGTCCAGCGCGACCAGGCGTTCGCGGAATACCTCACCGCCCGGCCCCGTCAGCCGGCGCACCGAGCCGACCTGGTCGCCGGCGCCGTGCTCCAGCTCGCCCGTCACGATGCCCGGATGCCACTCGGCGATGTTGCCGAAGTCGCGGAGGTAGGCCCACACCCGGTCGGCGGAGACCGGCAGGACGGTGCTGGCGTACGGCTTGGGCATCGAAATCGCTCCTGGTGTTGTGTTCTCCTGGATGAGGTTCCCTCCGATCCGGGGGAGCACGCGCGGACCGGGAGGGCGGATGCTGCTCGGAGATCTCGCTCATCGCGGCGGCGCGCTGTGGCCGTCGCGCACCGCCTTCGCCTGGACGGGCGGCCGCCGCACCTACGGGGAGCTCGCGGAGCGCGTCGAACGGCTGGCCGGGGTGTTCGCCGCCGGTGGCGTGCGGCCGGGCGGCCGGATCGCGCTGCTGACCGTCAACGCGCCGGAGGCGCTGGAGACCGCGTTCGCCGCGTCGCTGCTCGGCGCGTGTGTGGTGCCGCTCAACGTCCGCCTGGCGCCGGCCGAGATCCGCTTTCAGGTCGAGGACGCCGCCGCCGCGCACGCGGTGGTGCATCCCGCGCTCGAACCGCTCGCCCGCGCGTCCGGGCTGCTCGGCCTGGCCCACTGGGTGATCGGCGAGGAACTGGAGGCCCGGCTCGGCGCGGCCACCGGGTCGCTCCCGCCGCGGCCCGGCGACGACAGCCCGGTGATCAGCCTGTACACCTCCGGGACGACCGGGCGGCCGAAGGGCTGCCTGCTGACGAACCGCGGCTGGGTGGCCGCGACGGCCAACGCGGTGCAGGGGCTGGGCGTCACCGCCGACGACCGGCTGCTCGCGACGCTGCCGCTCTTCCACGTCGCCGGGTACGGCGCGGCGCTCGCTCATCTGGCGACGGGCGGCACCGTGGTCTTCCCGTCCGGCGCGGGCCTGGACGAGACGTGGTCGCTGGTGACCGCGCACGGCGTCACCGTGGCGATCTTCCCGGCCGGCATGCGCCGGGCGCTCCGGCACCCCGCGGCCCGGCCGATCCGCCTGGTGTACGGCATGGCGGGCACCGAGCGGGCCGCGACGCTGCGGATGCTCGCCGAGGCGGGCATCGACTACCGGGGCGTGTACGGCTCGACGGAGGCGGGCAACTTCGTGTCCGTCTCGACCCTCGCCGACGAGCTGGCGCGGCCGGGCACCGCCGGCCGCCCGCTGCCCGCCTTCGACGTGATGGTCGACGCGCCGCCGGGCGAGGTGGGGGAGCTGCTGGTCCGCGGCCCGTCGATGATGGCCGGGTACGCGAACCTGCCCGAGGCGACCGCAGAGACGCTGCGCGGCGGATTCCTGCACACGGGCGACGTGATGCGCCGCGACGATGACGGGTACCTCTTCTTCGTCGACCGCGCCAAGGACATGATCAAAACGGGCGGGGAGAACGTCTACTCCGCCGAGGTCGAACGCGTGCTGCTCGCCCACCCGGCGGTCGGCGACGCCGCGGTCATCGGCGTGCCCGACCGCCGCTGGGGCGAGGCGGTCAAGGCCCTGGTGGTGGTCCGCGAGCCGGTCGGCGCCGAGGAGCTGGACGCGCACTGCCGCGAGCGCCTCGGGGCGTTCAAGCGTCCGCGCTGGTACGAGTTCGCCGAGGCGATCCCGCGCAACCACTCCGGCAAGATCCTCAAACGCGACCTGCGCGCGGCGCACGACCCGGCCGTGGCCGTACGCCTGCCCGAGCGCTCCTGAACGCCCGTTGGCGGGACTTCGAGGCAGGCCCTACGAACCCGTGGTCACGGCCTTGAGCCCGTCGAGTGACTCGCGGATGAGCTGTGGCAGGTCCTTCTGCTCGCCCTCGCCGATCCAGCGGACGAACGCGACCTTGAAGACGGCGATTCCCGCCTCGGCGGCCAGGCTCGCGGCCAGGTCCGGGACGCCGCGCCCGCGCAGCGCGCCGGTGAGTGCCGAGGCGAGGGAGGACAGCTTGATCAGCTCGCGCTCGCGCAGCTCGGCGTTCGCGTCGATGATGGCCTGCCGCTGCCGGGAGAACTCACGGTCCAGGAGCACGGTGCCCGTGGTCTCCAGGGCCGCGGCCACCGCGTCGATCGGGGCGGCGGAGTCCGGCGCGTCGGTGACGGCGCGTACGAACAGGTCCTCGAGCACGGCCCCACCGGCGAACAGCACCTCACGCTTGTCGGCGTAGTGCCGGAAGAACGTGCGCTCCGTCAGCCCGGCCCGCTTGGCGATCTCCGCCACCGTGGTCTGTTCGAACCCGCGTTCGGCGTAGAGCTCCAGTGCCGCCTGCGCGAGCCTGCCGCGCGCGTTCGGCTGCCATCGACCCATGCCTCCGATCGTAGCCTGATGACAGCGACTGACATGCTTGCTGTATTGTGATGACAGCGGCTGACATCGGTCGCCTCTCGCGCGTCCTCCTCGCCGAGGACGTCCACTCATCGGAGGTTTCGTCATGCGCGTTTTCGTCACCGGCGCGTCCGGCTGGATCGGCTCCGCCGTCGTTCCCGAGCTCATCGGCGCGGGTCACCAGGTCACCGGGCTGGCGCGCTCGGAAGCCTCGGCCGCCGCCCTCACCGCGGCCGGGGCCCAGGTGCGGCGCGGCACTCTCGACGATCTCGACACCCTGAGGAGCGCGGCCGCCGCGTCCGACGGCGTGATCCACCTCGCGTTCAAGCACGACATCGCCTTCTCGGGCGACTTCCAGGGCGCCGTCGACGCGGACCGCCGTGCGGTCGAGACGTTCGCCGAGGCGCTCGCCGGATCCGACCGCCCGTTCGTCCTCGCCTCCGGGCTGCTCGGGCTCGCCCCCGGGCGGGTGGCGACCGAACGGGACGGCCGTGAGTCCGCGCCGGCCCAGGCGGGGCCGAGCGCCCGGATGGCCACCGCGCGGCTGACGCTGTCCCTCGCGTCCCGCGGTGTCCGCTCATCCGTGCTGCGCCTGCCCCCGACGGTGCACGGGGAGGGCGACCCCGGCTTCGTGGCGGCCCTGGTCGGCTTCGCCCGCGCCAACGGCTTCTCCGGCCACGTCGGGGACGGGACCAACCGCTGGCCCGCCGTGCACCGGCTCGACGCCGCGAACCTGTTCCGCCTGGCGCTGGAGAAGGCCCCGGCGGGATCGGTGCTGCACCCTGTCGCCGACGAGGGCGTGCCGACCCGCGCCATCGCCGAAGTGATCGGCCGGCACCTCGGCCTTCCGGTGGCCGCCGTATCCCCCGAGGACGCGGGCGAGCGGTTCGGCTGGCTGGCCCCCATGTTCGCGGCCGACAGCCCGGCCTCGAGCGCACTGACCCGCCAGTGGATGGACTGGCGGCCGGCTCAGCCCGGGCTCATCGACGATCTCGACAAGGGCCACTACTTCCAGGCCGCGTCCGCCTGACACGCCGCCCTGGGCCTGACGCGGGCCCGGCGCCGGACGGTCACCATCGGCGGGCCGGCGCCGGTCGCCCCGGGCGCCGCGGGCTCAGTAGGACTTCGGCAACCCCAGCTCGTGCTGGGCGATGTGCGCCAGGACGAGTTCCTCGGCGACCGGGATGCTCTTGCCGATCCGGGCGTCGCGGAACAGCCGGGCCACCGGATATTCCAGGGAGTAGGCCATGCCGCCGTGCGCCTGGAACATCCGGTCGGCCGCCTGCCAGCCCGCCTCCGCGGCGGTGAGCTTGGCGATGTTGGCCTCCGAGCCGCAGGGCCGCTGCCGGTCCCACAGCCACGCCGCCTTGTACGTCATCAGGCGCGCCAGCTCCACCTGGGCCTTGACCCGCGCGAGCGGGAACGCGACCGCCTGGCTGGCGCCGATGGGCCGCCCGAACGGAGCGCGGTCCTTCGCGTAGTCGCAGGCCACCTTGAGGCACAGCTCACCGCTGCCGACCGCACCGGCGGCGGCGATGATCCGTTCGGGGTTGAGGATGTCCCACAGCACGGCGAAGCCCTCGTCCACCCGGCCGATGACGTTCGTGGCGGGGACGCGGACGTCGTCGAGGAAGACCATGTTCGAGGCGACCGTGTTGGTGCCGAGCTTGGGGATCGGCCGGTAGGTCAGGGTGCCGGCCGCGACCGCCTCCTCGATGTCCACCAGCAGGATCGTGAACCCGCTGACCCGCGGCTTCGCCTCGGCGGCCGGGATCGTACGGGCGACCAGGACCATGTGGCGGGCGCGCTCGACTCCGGAGATCCAGATCTTCTGGCCGGTGACCAGGAAGTCCTCACCGTCACGGCGGGCCTGGGTGGCGATGTTGATCGCGTTGCTCCCGGCGTCGGGCTCGGTGATGGCGAAGCAGGTCTCCGACCGTCCGGCGGCCAGGGCGGGCAGCAGCGCGCGCTTCTGCTCCCCGGTGCCGTGGCGGGCGATGGTCAAGGCGCCGAAGGCGGGGGTGAGCAGGTAGAGGAAGGAGGCCGCCGCGCCCGCCCCGGAGGCGGCGAGGGCCTCGGCGGCGACCGCGAGCTCGAGCAGGCCCTGCCCGCCGCCGCCGTACTCCTCGGGCACGGCGAGACCGAGCCACCCGCCGTCGGCGAGCGCGCGCCAGACCTCCTCGGGCCAGCGCTTGTCCGCGTCGCAGCGATCCCAGTAGTCCAGCCCGTGGCGCGCGCCGATCGCGGCGACCCCGTCCCGTACGGCGACGGCACTCTCCGGCAGGTCGAAATCCACCCGAACCTCCTTCGGTTCTGCTGCGGACCACAGTAGCGAGCGCGGGGGTCGGCGGAATGAATGATCTACAACGTAAAGGACGACGCCGAGGTCGAAGATCGCCTCTCAACCCGGGTGGCCGGTGGTCAGGCCGCGGCCTCGGTCAGGGGCGGGTAGTCGGTGTATCCCTCGGCGCCGCCACCGTAGAGCTTGCCGAGGTCCGCCTCGGCGAGCGGGTGCCGTGTCCGTAGCCGCTCCACCAGGTCCGGATTGGCGACGTAGGACCGGCCGAAGGCGACCATGTCCGCGGTTCCGCCGGTGACGGCCCGCTCCGCCGACGCAGCGTCGTAACCGCCGCCGACGATCAGCGTTCCGTGGTAGGCGGCGCGGACCTCGGTGAGGAACGCCTCATCGAACGCCGGGCCGAGCCCGTTGCGCTCGCGGTGGCTCGCCTGTGCGGTCACGTTCAGATATGCCGCGCCGGCCCGATCAAGCTCGGCGGCCAGCCGGAGGTAGAGCTCGCGCCAGTCGTCGAACGGCGCGCTGCCGTTGACGACGCCGTTCGGTGTCACCTTCACCCCGACCGGCAGCCCGGCCGCGCGGGCGGCCTCGACGACCTCCACCGTGAAGCGCACGCGGTTCTCGATCGAGCCACCGTGGTCGTCGGTGCGGTCGTTGACGGCGGGATCGAAGAACTGCTCGGGAAGGAAGCCGTTGGCCGCCTGGATCTCGACGGCGTCGAAACCGGCCGCCACGGCGCGTTCCGCGGCGCGCCCGAAGGCGGTGACGACGCCCTGGATCTCGGCCGTGGTCATGGCCCGGGGTGCGCTCGCGGGGACCATCCCGGGTGTTCCGTCGGGCCGCCAGGCCAGCACCTGGGCGTCCGCCGGGACCTCGCTGACCCCCTGCGGAAGGGTCTCGCCGGGCTGCAACGAGACGTGCGAGACACGGCCGACGTGGATCAGCTGGACGGCGATGTGCCCGCCGCGCGCGTGCACGGCGCCGGTGACCGTCCGCCACGCGTCGGTCTGCTCGTGGGTGAACAGGCCCTCGGTCCACAGGTAGCCGCGAGCCTCGGGCGACACGGCCGTCGAACCGGTGACCATCAGACCGGCGGTCGCGCGCTGGGCGAAGTACTCGGCGGTCGGCTCGGTCGGCGTGCCCTGCGGCCAGGCGGCCCGGTTGCGGGTCATGGACGACATGGCGACGCGGTTGGCCAAGGTGAGTGAGCCGAGTTCGTACGGTGTGTACAGCGACATCGTGGTGTCCTTTGAAAACGGTGATCAGAAGGGAAGGGGCTCGAGGGCGGAGCGGTCAGGCGTGCCGGGCGAGGGCGGGGGTTCCGCCGGGGCAGGGCGGCAGGTCGTGGTGGGGGCTCAGCGGGGCGGCGGCGCGGGCCGCGGCGGAGCGGTGCCGGCCGCGCAGGGAGACGGCGGCCGCCAGGGCGACCAGTCCGATGACGCCCACGCCATAGCCGTAGGCGGTGGCGAACAGGCCGAGGTGGACGACGGCGATCCCGGCGGCCACCGCCGGCAGGCTCAGCCCGAGGTAGGACGCCACGTAGATCGCGGTGACGACCTCGGCGCGGCGTGCTGTGGGCGCCAGGCCGGTGAGGGTGCGCAGCGCGCCGGAGAACGACGGGCCGAAGCCCGCGCCGGCGAGCACGGTCCCGATGACGAACAGCGGCGTGAGCTGCGCGGCCAGGGCGGTCATTGCCAGCGCGACCCCCGTGACCAGCAGGGTGGATCCGCCGTAGAGGGCCCGTTCGGGCGACCAGGCCCGGGTCAGCAGCGCCATCACCGCCCCGGTACCGTTCAGCGCCACGATCACCAGGCCGCCCAGCAGATGGTCGGTCGAGTGTGACAGCGCGGCGATGACGGTCGGGCCGAGCGAGAGGTAGAACCCGGCCAGCGCCCAGGTGGCCACCACGGAGGGGAGCAGTGCGAGGTAGGCGCCGCGGGCCTGCGGCGGCAGCGTCACCCGCGGACGTAGCGAGCCGCGCCAGGCGCCGTCGGCGGTGACCGTCTCGGGCATCGTGGCCACCAGCGTCAGCAGTGCGCCGAACACCGCCAGCAGCAGCCAGTAGACCAGGCGCGTGGGTGCCGGGCCGTACTCGACCAGCAGCCCCGATCCGAGGGCGCCGAGCGCGATGCCGCCCGCGGAGGACACGTTGGTCATCAGCGCGCCCAGCCGCGAGCCGGGCCGCTGCAGATCGATCATCATGGCGCTGATCGCGCCGGACGCTGCGCCGGCGGCCAGCCCCTGCAGCACCCGGCCCGCCACCAGCCACGCCACCCCGCGCGCTTCGGCGAACACCAGCATCGCCGCCATCTCGACCACGGCGGCGGTCAGCAGCACCGGTCGGCGTCCCGTGCGGTCGGACAGCGAGCCGACGAACAGGAGCGTGACCAGCAGCGCGATCGCGTTCACCGCGTAGACCGCGGTCAGCGTGACCGGTGAGAAGCGCCAGGCGTGCTGGTAGATCCCGTACATCGGCGACGGCGTGGCCGAGGCGAACTGCAGGAAGGCCAGCATCGCGGCCAGCGACCAGAACGCCGCCCGGCGCGGCAGCCGCCCGGTCCGGCCGGTCCGGTCGGCTGTACGGTCCGCTGCGACCTCGGTGACCATGAATTTTCCTTTCGACGTCCCAACCGGTCACGAAGGTAGAGGGAGGGAAATCGCCGGGAATCCGTCATGCATTAGGTACTTCTGTACGATCACGAGCATGCTGGTTGGGCGGGACGGCGAACTCTCCGTCATCGGCGAGTTGGTCGAGGCCGCCAGGGCCGGTCGCAGCGGCGCCCTGGTCATCCGTGGCGAGCCGGGCATCGGCAAGACCGCCCTGTTGGACCGCGCCGCGGAGGCCGCATCAGGGGCCCGGGTGATCCGCGGCGCCGGGATCGAGACCGAGAGCGAGCTTCCCTACGCGGGACTGCACCTGCTGCTCCGGCCCGTTCTGGACCGCCTCGACGCGCTTCGGGAGCCGCAGCGCGAGGCGCTCGCCTCCGCGTTCGGCATGGGCACGATCGATCCGGACGGGCGGTTCCTGATCGGTCTGGCCGTGCTCACCCTGCTCACCGAGATCGCGGGCGACGGGCCGTTGCTCTGCCTGGTCGACGACGCGCAGTGGCTGGACGACGTGTCCGCCGAGACGCTGCTGTTCGTGGCCCGTCGCCTGCACGCCGAGGGCATCGCCATGATCTTCGCGGTGCGGGACGACGACGCCCGTCCGTTCCCCGCGACCGGCCTGCGCACGCTACGCCCGGCGGGGCTGTCGCGGGCCGACGCGTCGGTGCTGCTGGCCGAGCGGCGGGGCGAACTGTCCGGCGTGGCGCGTGAACGGCTGATCACCGAGACCGGCGGCAACCCCCTCGCCCTGCTGGAACTGCGCCCCGACGGCGACACGCTGCCGCTGACCGACCGGCTCCGCGAGGCGTTCCTCGGGCAGGCCGCACGCCTACCGGACCCGACGCGGCGCCTGCTGCTGGTCGCCGCGGCAGAGGGCACCGGCGACCTCGGCGTGGTCCTCAGGGCGGCTGCGGGCGCCGTCGGGAAGGCCGCAGGGGGCGTGCCCGATGGCGTGGCCGCCGATCTGGAGCCCGCCGAACGCGCCGGCTTGGTCGCCGTTACAGGCGCCGAGATCGCCTTCCGCCATCCGCTGGTGCGGGCCGCCGTCTACCAGGACGCGCCGCTGGGCGAACGGCTGGCCGCGCACGCCGCCCTCGCCGCCGCGCTGACCGGTCCCGCGGAGGCCGACCATCGCGCCTGGCATCTGGCCAAGGCCACCGTCGGCACCGACGACCGGGTCGCCGCCGAACTCGAACACACCGCCGTGCGGGCGCGCGAACGCGGCGGGTACGAGGCGGCCGCCAGGGCCTACGACCAGGCGGCACGGCTCAGCTCGAACCCCGCCGACCAGGCCCGGCGCCTCACGCTCGCGGGCGAGGCGGCCGCCGAGACCGCACGGCTCAACGACGCGCGAGCGGCCGCCGAACGCGCCGCGGCGCTGGCCGCCGACCCGCCGCTGCTCGCGCGGATCGCGCGTGTGCGGGCGACCGCCGACTTCAAGCAGGGCCGCCCGCGCTCGGCGCACGCCCTGCTGACCGAGGGCGCGGTCCACATCGCGGGCACCGATCCGCACCAGGAACTGCGGATGCACCTCACCGCCGCGAACGCCGCGTGGATCGCCGGCGACACGGACCTGCTCGCGGTCACCGCAGCGCGGCTGGCGGCGTTCGAGCCGCCCGACGGCGACCCGATGGCCTCCGTGCACACCTTCCTGGTCTGGATGACCCGGCTCGCGCTCGGGTCCCCGGCAGGTGCGCTGCCGCCTCCCGGCCGGGTGGTCGCCGAGGCGCGGGAGGCCGCCGTGCGCTGCCCGCACGACCTGTCGTTCATCGGCATCGGCGGCCTCGTCGCCGGTCAGGAGCGCCACACACGGGACGTGCTCGCAGCCATGGCGGCCGAGAGCCGGGTGCGCGGACGCCTGGGCTGGCTCGCCGCCATGCTCAGCCTGCAGAGCACCGCCGAGGTGCTGCTCGGCGAGCACACGAACGCCCGGACGACCGCGCAGGAGGCGCTCAGGCTCGCGCTCGACACCGGCCTGGTCCGGTGGATCCGGTACGCCAACGGGATCCTGGCCTACCTGGCCGCCGTCGAGGGCGACGAGGACTCCTGCCAGGCCCACGCGGCCGACGCGCTCGGCGGCCCGGCCACCGCCCCCGGCGGCACCTGGGCGCACTGGGCACTCGCCTTGCTCGACCTCGGCGCGGGCCGCGCGGAGCGAGCCGCGACGCGCCTGGACCTGGCCACCCGTGGGCCCGTACGGTTCGGCACCCCGCTGACCCGCGGCATCCCCGACGTCGTCGAGACCCTGGTGCGGCAGGCCATGCGGGCCGAGGCCACCGACGCGCTCACCCACCTCACCGATTGGGCCTTCCGGATCGGCCAGCCGTCCGTCGACGCGCTCGTCGCCCGCTGCCGCGCGCTGCTGACTCCGGACGCCGAGGACCACTACCGGACGGCTCTGGACCTGCATGAGAAGGACCCCCGTCCCTTCGAACAGGCCCGCACGGCCCTGCTGTACGGCGAGTGGCTCCGCCGCCGGCGCCGCAAGGGGGACGCCTGTCCGTACCTGTCCAGCGCGCTGGGAACCTTCGAGTCTCTCGGCGCCCACCCGTGGGCGAAACGCGCCTCGGCCGAGCTGGGCGCGACCGAGGCCCGGCGTTCACCCGAGTCGGAGACGCGGGGCCTTACCCCGCAGGAGCTGCAGGTCAGCCGGCTTGCCGCGCAGGGCCTGTCCAACAAGGAGATCGCGGCGCGACTGTTCCTGAGCCCGCGCACGGTCGGCTACCACCTGAACAAGGCATATCCCAAGCTGGGCGTCCTTTCCCGCAAGGAACTCGCCACCGTCCTCCTCGGCTGACCGGGGTGGCGATCGCGCGCCGCTCCTGGTCGAGCCTTCACGGACAACCGGGCACTGGACACCTCGTGATGCTATGCCTAGCATTACGAGGTATGCGACGAGAGCAACTCAAGGGGCATCTCGATCTGCTCCTGCTGTCCGTGCTCACCCGCGGGGCGGCGCACGGATACGCGATCATCGGTGAGCTCCGCGACCGGAGTGAGGGCGCCTTCGACCTGCCGGAGGGCACCGTCTACCCCGCGCTGCACCGGCTGGAGAAGAGCGGGCTGCTGCGCAGCTACTGGGCCGACGAGTCCGGCCGCCGGCGCCGGCTGTACGAGCTGACGGCGGCGGGCGCCACCGCCCTCACCGAGATGCGCGAGGAGTGGCGGACGTTCTCCGGGGGTGTACGGGCGGTGCTGGCGTGAACGACATCGAGCGCTACCTCCACCGGCTCGCGGTCGCGTTGCGCGGCTCCGGTGCCGACGTACCCCGGGTGCTCGCCGAGACGCGGGAGCACCTGCGTGACGCGATACGCGACGGTGTCGCGGAGGGGCTGACGGAGGAGGAGGCCGGGCGCCGGGCCGTCGCGCGCTTCGGCTCTCCACGGGTCGTGGCGCGCCGGTTCGGCGGAGGATTCGCCTGGCGCGAGGTCGTCCCCGAGCTCGCGCGGGTGGTCGTGCCCTCCGGCGCGATCGGGCTGGTCGCCATCGGTGTGAGCGGGCTCCTCGCGGAGGCGCTCGGCCGGCTCTTCGGCGCGGCGTTCGTCGCGGGCGGCATGCCCGCGCGCTACACGTCGCGGCGATGCGCGGTGGGAAACGCGGGACACGACTGCCTCAACGCCCTGATCCACGAGCATCTTCACGCGATCGTGGGGACACGCGTCGTCTACGGGGCGTTCGGCCTGCTGGTGCTCGCCGGATACCTGGCGGTGCGCCGTCGTCTGGGCGCCGTGAGACTGGCGCCGCGGCCGGGCGTGGTGCCGCTGGCCGGGACGACGCTGTACGGAGTGGCGGCGGCCGTCCTGCTGATCGACGGAGTGAGCGTGGTGACGTACGGCGGGACGCGCGCGGGGAGCGGCCAGAGCTGGAGCGACGGCGGCATCGCCCTCGTCATGTTCCTCGTGTACGCCCGATCGCTCTACCGGGAGCGCCTTTCGCGATCTACAGCGTAAAGGCGGCGGCTCTCGTGGTACCTATTTATCACCTCATTTCGGAGGCGCTGACGAATGCGCTCAAATATGCGCATGCGTCCGCCGGTGGGCATTGATCTCAAAAGTGATGACTCGCAGATCCGCCTGAGGATGCGCGACAGTCGTGGCGGCGTGTGGAGCCCCTGTTCCGAGATCGAAGGTCAGCTCGCCGCGTCGCCGAGGTAGCGGGCGACGAGCCGCGCCAGCCGTGCCGCGACGGTCTCGGGCGGGTCCGTGGGCAGGACGACGTGGCTCATCGTCAGCCGGACGACCATGTCCACGAGCTCGACGACCGCGGTCTCGTCGGCCTGCGGCCACTGTCGCAGCGTGTGGGCGATGATGCGCTTCTTGGCCGCGAACAGCACGGGCTCGGCACGGGTGGTCATCAGCGGCAGCAGGTCCTCGCTGCCGGCGCCGGTCAGGATCGCCTTCTTGAGCGGGTCGTCGGCCGCGGTGGTGAGGGTGTACGACACGGCGTCGGCGACCGCGGAGTACAGGTCCTCGTGGCGGGTCATGGCCTCGTCCACCGCGTCGAGGTAGCGGCCGTTCTCCCGGAGGTTCAGCGCCTCGGCCAGCCGCCACTTGTCCCCGAACTCGTTGTAGACGGTCTGCCGGCTGACCCCGACCGCGTCGGCGACGTCCTGCATCCGCACGCGCCGGAACCCCCGCTCGATGATCAGCGCGGCGGCGGCGTCGAGCAGGTCGTCGCGAAGACTTCGGCGCTGCTGCATGGTTCCAGAATTCCAGATATCGGCATCGTCGAACATTCCTGTCATCCGGAAGGCCGCGACGTGCGTCCTCTCAAGGGAAAGAGAGAAGGGGGGCGCCATGAAGGTATGGCCACCGAGCAGGCCCCATCGCACGGGCGCCCGCGTCCCGGCGCGCCACCGGCACGCCCCTACGCCTCTGGCGGACTGGGTGCTGCACGACGAGAAGCTGCTGGTCGAGACGAGGTTCGGGGGAGACCGCGAACGGTACGGCGCCTGGCGCGACCGGCTGTGGGACGAGATGCACGACGCCATGCATCACCCCGGGCGCTCGCGGGAGTCCACCGCGGATGAGGAGTATGTCGTCAAGACGGCATTTGACGGTAACTGGGCGCAGTACCGCGTCTGCCGTGACCGCCTCCGCGAAGAGCTCTGGCAGATCATGAAGGTCACGAGAGAACACTGAGCCCTCTCTGGACGCCGCGCGGCCGGGTCATTCCCCCCGATCCCGGTCGCGCGGCTTTTTCTTGTTCTCCGGACGGCCGCGACGCCTCGCCACGGCAAATGGTTTACCGTGCCAGTTAAGGAATTAATTCCGGATTACTCCGAACATTTCTGCTATTCCGACGCTCCAACCGATAAGAGGTGCTGTGCATGCACCTGAAAGGAGCCGAGGAGATGAAGAGGATGTCGGCGTGGACGCTGGTCGCCGTGGTGGCGGGCGCCGCGATCGCCGCGACGGGGGTGGCCGGTACGGCCGACGGCGCGACGCCGCGGCGGGCCTCGGCGGCCGACGCACCGGCGTGTCTGAAAGACCAGCTCCAGGCCCAGTTGTACGACGCCGGACTGATCGGAGCGGGCAACGCGGGCACCATGGTCACACTCACCAACACCTCCACGACGACCTGCGAGATCTCGGGGTACGTCACGCCGGAGATGCAGAACCCGGACGATCCCGATCTGCCGACCTATGCGCAGACCGGATCCACCTATTTCAACGAAGACCCCGGCGTGCATCCGGTGGAGCTTTCTCCCGGGGAACGGGCCAGTTGCGTCATGGCCTGGGGCAACGGGGACTCTTCCGACGGCGTGCAGCCGAAGACCCTGTGGCTCTGGCTGCCCAGCGACACGGACCACTACCTGACCGTGCCTTTCACGCCCGGATATGTGCGGGCGGGACGGATCACCGTCTCCGCCCTCGCCTCGCACACACCGTTGCGTTAGGGGAGCATGGCTACCAGCTCTTGATGCCGGCGCCGTAGGGGTACAGAGGGTCTCCGTACGTGGTGGGCGGTGACTGTCCCGCGTCGATCTTCGCTCGGATGTCGGAGCGTTCGGCGGCGGTCGCGCCCAGGTCGTACGGCAGGCTCCAGTCCTCGACGGCGTCGGCGGGCGTGTCGGTGCCGCCCGGTTTGAGGATCTGGTCGACGCTGCGCGGGAGCTGCCAGGGCAGCGTCCCGTGGGGCGTGTAGTCGCCGAAGAGCAGGGACGCGGTGGCCGGGCCGACCTCCTCGCCGCCGCGGTACGTCATCACGATGGCGTCGGCGATGCCGTTCCAGTCCGAGATGACGGTCGGCCGGGGCAGGTCCATGACGACGACGACCGGGATGCCCTGGTTGTGAAAGTTCTGGATGATGGCGAGCTGGTCCGCCGGCAGGTAGGGCTGTTCCTTCACCCACGCGGTGGCGTGGGTGTAGCTGGGTTCGCCGACCGCGACGACGGCCAGCTTGGGTGAGGGCCCGCTGTCGGCGTAGACGTTGACGCCCGCCGTCGCCGCCCGTGCCTTGATCGCGTCCAGGATGTCCAGCGAGCCGTAGTCGGGGTGGAAGTAGCTGGTCCACACGCAGCACGACGCGCCGTCCGTGGCGCGCGGCCCGGCGACGACGATGTTGTCGCCCGCCTTGAGCTTCAGCGGGAGCACTCCGTTGTTCTTGAGCAGCGTGATGGACTCGCGCGCGGCCTGGTTCGCGAGCTTGGCATAGGACGGCTGGTGGAAGCGGTACGGGCCGTTCACCGGGTCGCCGTAGGGCCGGTCGAAGATGCCGAGTTCGAACTTCAGCCGCAGGATGCGGGTGACGGCGTCGTTGATCCGGGAGATCGGCACGCTGGACAGGAAACTCGAGATCGAGAATCCGGACGCGCCGGGGTCGGCGCCGCCCATGACGTCCGAGCCGGCGTTCGCCGCGCTGATCCACGCGCCGGAGGGCAGCCAGTCGGTCGTGATGAGCCCGGTGTAGCCCAGGTTGTTCCGCAGGTAGTCGAGGATGGGCTTGCTGTTGCCCGCGCCGGGCCCGCCCGGGTCGAGGTAGGAGCTGCCCGCGTAGCCGGGCATGATGTTGACGGCTCCCGCGTCGAGCGCGGCCCGCCACGGGATCATGTGGTACTTGATCGTCACCCCGTCGTAGACGATGCCCGCCTCACCGCCGGCGCCTTCTCCGGGCCAGTGCTTGACGGTCGCCAGCACCGATCCCGGGTTGAGCTCCGGCCCGCCCTGCAGTCCGGCCACGAGGGCTCGCACCTGCGCGGCGGCGACGTCGGCGTTCTCGCCGTTGCCCTCCTGGATGCGCGGGTAGAGCACCTTGGTGCCGACCTCGGCGAGCGGCCCCAGGACGCCGCGCGCGCCGACCTCGAGTTCCTCGCGGCGTTGCATGTCGCCGAGCTTGTAGTCGAGCGGGTAGTCCCTGCCCGCGGCCAGCGCGCTCTGCAGCGGGTACGTGGTCTGGTACCCGGAGATGGTGTCGCCCGCGGAGACCGGCGGGATGCCGAGGCGGGTCCCCGCGGCGGCGACGAGCACGTTGTTGAGGTCGTTCGGCTGTGCCGGGCCGAAGTGCCAGCCCGACTGCGGGTACGCCTGGGCGTTGTAGAACATCTGGTACGCCTTCTCCTCCGGGGTCATCCGGGAGAGAAGGTCGGCCACCCGCGTCTCGACCGGCTGCCGCCAGTCCTCGTACGGCTCGATCGTGCCGTCCTTGTTGAGGTCGCGGGCGCCGTTCACGATCTTGACGCCGTCGCTCGCCGCCGTGACGGTCGGATGGTAGAGGCTGAACGTCCTGATGTTCGACGTGGTCCTGGCGCCCGAACCGGTCACCGAGACGACGTACCACTTGTACGTCCAGCGGTCGCCGATGTCCCAGGTCGGGGTGTAGCTGGTGCCGGTGGGCTCGGCGACCTTGGTGTAGAGGTCGAGCAGCCTTCCGGACGCGGTGAAGTCGTAGTCGGTGCGGCTGACGTTGATCCACACCTCGTAGTGCGCGGCGCCGGGCACGGAGTTCCAGGCGAGCATCGGACGGCGGGTGTCGGTGACCATCGCCTTGTCGGCCGGCGTCGTCAGCGCGAACTGGCCGGTGGTCGCCGGCGCCTTCGTGGGCGCCGAGAGCAGCGGCGGTTCGTCGTTCGTGGTGTCGACCGTGCCGAAGACCTGGAACTCCCAGAGCGAGTAGCCGTAGCCGGTGGCCCGTTTGGTGCCGTGGAAGCGGATGTAGCGGCCCTTGCCGGACAGGTCGAGGTTCTCGGTGCCGCCCTTGCCCGTCGTGGTCGTGTAGATGGTCGACCAGGACGTGCCGTTGTCGGACACGTCGATGTGGTAGCCGGTGGCGTAGGCGTTCTCCCAGATGAGCGTGGCGCCGGAGACGGTGGCGGCGCCGCCGAGGTCGACCTGGAGCCACTCGTCGTCGGTGTAGAGGCTGGACCAGCGGGTGTTCGTACGACCGTCCAGCGCCGCCGCGGGTGCGTTGCCGCCCTCCGTCGAGGAGGCGGTGACCTGCTTGAAGGCGGAGATCGGCGTGGTGCTCGGGGGTAGCGCGGAGCCGCTCGTGCCGTACACCTGGAACTCCCACAGCGAGTAGCCCCACTGTGTCGCGCGTGCCGTGCCGTACATCCGGACGTAGCGCCCGCTGCCGGAGACGTTCAGCGTCTGGGTGCCCCCGGTGCCGGTGGTGGTGCTGTAGACGGTCGTCCAGGTGTTCGCGTCGCCGGAGACCTGGACCTGGAAGGCGGTCGCGTACGCCGTCTCCCAGTTGAGGACGACCTGGCTGATGGTGGCCGAGGCGCCGAGGTCGACCTGGAGCCACTGGGGGTCGCTCGCGACGCTGGACCACCGGGTGGAGGTGTCCCCGTCCACGGCCGCCGCGGCGGTCGTGGTCGCGTTCTCCACCGACGACGCGACGGCCGGCCTGCCCTGCGACAGCAGGGCGGGCGCCGCGCTCGCCGTTCGCGGCAGGGCGGCGCTCACGCAGGCCATGACCAGGGTCAGGGCGGCGATCACCACCGTCGTCACGGCGGGATGCGCCGCCGTACGGGCACGGGGTCTCATGAGGCGTCTCCTCTTCGCGAGCACGGCGGAGCGGCGGAGGGGTGCCACCGTCGTGCGACGGGATGGGACGCCGGATCCGGCGGCCGACTGGCGGGTCAGGGCCGCCGGAGGCCGGCGTAGGAGCGCTCTCCCGAGAGACTGATCGCGGCCAGGCGTGGTGTCAACCGTCTCGGAGGATATTTCTCACGCCTTATATTAAGGCCACACGTATACCCTGCCCGCCGCGTGACGAGGCGGCGGGCGGGGACGCGGCGTCAGGAGAACCAGCGGCGCGGGTGGCGGGTGAGGCGGTAACCGCCGACGCCCGCGACGGCCGCGAGCAGGCCGCCGCCGATCGTCCACCACCACCGCGTGGACGGCCAGGAGAACCGGTTCCAGAAGTGCTCGCCCTCCTCGGCGGCGGCCGGGGCCGCCGAGGACCCCGCCTGCGGCGCGGCCGTGGTCCCCGGGTCGGTCGCCGGTGAGAGCGGGGCCTTCAGGCGGGCGTTGTCCGGCTGGGCGTCGCCCTTCTTCGCCGTGATGGACAGGTCGGTCTGTATCGGCAGGCCGAGATCCTGTTCCGGCAGCCCGGTCGCCGACAGCCGTACGTAGTAGGTGCCGGGGAGGGGTTCGTCGGACCAGGGGTCGGCCCACGAGCGGACCTGGCGCAGGAGGCAGTGGAGCGCGAGCGTCGAGGCGCCGGTCGCGGCGGTGGCCGTCTGCGAACCCGCCGTGCACGGCTGGCGGCGTCGGAGACCGTCGAAGACGTCGACGGTCCAGGTCGCCGGCCCGTGCCGGCTCGAGCGGGTCGGCAGCGTGATCGTGATCGCGAGCCGGTCGGTCTCTCCGGCCGCCGCATCGAACGACCAGTACAGGTAGTCGCCGGTGGAGGAGGAGACCCGTACCTGCTGGCCGGGCTCCACCGTGGTGGCGGTGAGGAAGGACGTGCCGGCGGTGCCGACCGTGGTGCTCGGGCTGGGCGAGGGCGTGTCGTCCGCCGCGGCCGGCCCGGCGACGGACAGGCAGGCCAGGGCGGCGAGCCCCGCGAGTACGTACCGCATGTCAGTTCTCCTTCCACACGGCGACGCGCCAGCGGGCCAGCCATCCGGTGACCAGGCCGCCGACCAGTCCCGTTCCGGTCAGCACGAGCAGCAGCAGCCAGCCACGGCCCAGGGACGGGCCGCCCGGCGTGGGGGAGGCGGAGACCACGTCGACGGTGAGCTCCACCGGCATGCCGGGGTTGGTCTGCACGCCGGCGGGAGCGGAGAAGGAGTTGCTCACCACCAGGCAGATCAGGCCGTCACCGGAACCGTCCGTGGACGAGGACGCCGAGGGTTCGGGCGAGGCCGCCGGCTGCTGGTCCGACCAGCGCAGCCCGGTGGACAGCACGTCGGTACGCCCGCCGTCCGCGCCGGTGCCGCGCACGATCTCCTGGCCGCTCGTGGAGACGGCACGCAGCAGGACGCCGTAGTCGGGGTTGAGCCGCCGGTCGAGGGCGATGCTCACCGAGGCCCGCAGCTCCTGGCCGGGCGAGACCGCCACCCGGTACCAGCGGTGCTCGGCGAAGCGCTCACGGTCGGTGTAGACACCGGGCTTGAGCACCGGCGCCGCCGAACACCGGTCGGCCCCGCCCACCTGACGCGGCGTCCGGCGGTACGTGTCGTGCGCCCGGCGGACGAGCTGGTTCAGGCGGCTGGTGAGCTGGGTCTGGTGCTGGACGGCGGTGTACGTCCCGCCGGTCGCGTCCGCGATGCAGGTCAGCTGCTGCCGCACCCGTGCGTCCAGCGTGAGCCCGAGCGTGTCGACGACCAGGTGGGTGCCTGCCGCGGCGAGCTGCCGGGCCACGTCACAGGGGTCGGGCGCGCCGCAGGTGTCCTCGCCGTCGGTGATGAGGACGATCCGCCGGGTCGTCTCGCCGGTACCCAGGTCGTGGGAGGCGGCGCGCAGGGCGAGCCCGATCGGCGTCCATCCGGTGGGGCGCAGCGTCGCGATCGCGGCCTTGGCCTGAGGCTTGTCGACCGGGCCGACGGGGCTGATCTGCTGGGTGTCCCGGCAGCCGAGCGCCTGGCTGGCCGAGTTCGGCACGCGGGAGCCGAGCGCGCGGATGCCGAGCTGCGTCTCGGGGGGAAGGGCGTCCACCACCTCGTCGAAGGACTGCTGGGCGACCGACATGCGGCTGCGGCCGTCGATGTCGTTGGCGCGCATCGAACCGCTGGAGTCCAGGACCAGCTCGACCTTCGGGGCCTCGCCGTCCGTCGGCTCGCCGGCCGTCGCGGGCACCGCGCCCAGCGCCGTCACGCCCGCCAGCACGGCGAGGAGCAGGCCCGCGGCGGGGCCACGTCTGATGATCACGCCGGTGGATCTTAATGATCTTGAGTGAGGCCGCCTAATCGGTCCCGCGGCGCGAATCGACGGCCGTTCCCGCCCGCGGGCGACGGCATCGACGCCGCGACGTTCCCCGCGAGAACCGTTCGCTGCGAACGGCCCTCGCCACGGCGTCGGTCGGCGTCCGGAGACGTCTCGAAACCCGGTTTCGCACGGGGGGTGTGGCGGCGTGGCCGCTGGGTGGTGACGGAGCGGATGGGGGATTGGTACCTTCTATCCGCTTCCGTCCGACCTTGGGCGAAGAGGCGCCATCGCCGCGCCCCGTCCGCGGGACGTGCCGTAAGCGTCCGTTCTCACGCGATCGAGGTCCGGGTTCTCTCATGACGAAGCGCTGGATGACCCTGTCGGGCGTT
Organism: Actinoallomurus oryzae; assembly: GCF_039541955.1. Classification (NCBI taxonomy): domain Bacteria; kingdom Bacillati; phylum Actinomycetota; class Actinomycetes; order Streptosporangiales; family Thermomonosporaceae; genus Actinoallomurus; species Actinoallomurus oryzae. Next base: position 44,317 of record NZ_BAABHF010000026.1, read on the forward strand.
CTCCTGATGGCGGTGGTGGCCGTGGCGGCCGGGCTGATCGCCTTCGGCGGGCACCGTACGCACACCGTGGCCGGGCGAACCCCCGTGTCCCCGGATCCGGTCGTGACACCGAGTCTCACGCCCACCCCCACGCCGACACCGCACCGTAGAGCGAGACGGCACCACGCGGTGACGGCGCGGGCATCGGCGGCGTCGCGTCAGCGAGCGGCGCACGCGACGACACGCGACTCCGGCGCCGGCCAGGCGGATCCGTGCGCGCACAACCACCACTGCAGCGTGCCGCCGATGCCGCCGCTCAAGCCGGACCCGAGGCCGCCGGCCCCCGCGCCGACCCTGACGGTGACCGGCGCCCCCGCCGGAGGCTGAGCGGCCGTCCCCGGCGACGCCTTGACGCGGCCGGGGTCAGAGACGGTTCCACGCGTACGTGGGCAGACCCTGGCTTTTCGCGATGGGCCTCCAGAGCTTGACCACCTGCCGCTTGGCCGGGCCCGCCTTGTCGTTGGCGGCGATGGCGGCCCGGTAGTGCGCCGTCAGCGGGGCGATCCGGCCGCCGCAGCCGCGCGCCTGGACCTCACGTGCCCAGGCGAGGTAGGCCTGGTCGGCGTCGAGGGAGCTCTGGTACGCGTTGATCATCCAACGGCGGAGCCGTGCGCCGTCGCGCAGCCGGTCGACCTTCAGCTCCTTGGACTGCGACAGCTCCTGCTGGCGGTCGCGGACGACCTGCTGGAAGCCGGAGACGCCCGCGGCGACGTCGTCGCAGGTCCGCAGGGGAGCGGGCAGATGCCCGCGCGCGGTCTTGCCCGTCTCGAGGATCTTCTCGACGGCGGCGGCCTGCTGCGCGGCGGTCCCCGTGCCCGCCGTCGCGCCGGACGCCTGCGCGCCGTCGTCCTTCGAGCCGGAGAGCCCCTGCGTCAGGGCGTAGATCAGACCGCCGCCGAGCACGACCACCGCCGCGACACCGCAGGCCAGCAGCAGCGTCTTCCGGTTCTTCCCGGCGTGATCGTCCCCCGGCGCGACCGGGCCACCCGGCTCGCCGGCGAGCGGCGGATATCCGTACGGCGCCGGCTCCGCCATCGGGCCGCCCGGGACGGGACCGGCCGGGCCGGGGTTGGCCAGGTACTGCGTGGCCGCCTCGGTCGCGGGCGGCGTCGGGCCCGCCCCCGGACCGGCACCTGGCGTCGAACCGGCGCCCGCCCCTGGCCCGGCGCCCGCCCCTGGCCCGGCGCCCGCCCCTGGCCCGGCGCCCGTCCCCGGCCCGGCGCCCGGAACGGGTCCCGGAGACCCGAACGGGCTCGGGTCTCCGAACGGGTTCGGATCCCCGTAGGGGCCGAGGTCTCCGTACGGCTCCGGTGCCGGCACGCGGCCGGCGTTCCCGGGCGGTTCCGGCGGCGCCACCGGATAGGAGGTCCTGGGCGGCGCGGGCGGCGGGGGCGTCGGCGGTTCGCCGGCCGCCTCCCAGTCGGTCACCGGCAGCGGCTCGGTCTTGGGGTTCGACGGCCCGGCCTGCGGCTCCGGGTCGTTCAGGGGTCGGAACAGCGAGCCCGGCGCCGGCCCGGGACGCTCGCCCGCCGCCGGAAGCGGCGCGCCGCACCAGGTGCAGGCGGACCGACCCGAGGGGACGTCGTTCTCACATGCCGGACACTTCATGCAGGGGTCCCTTTCTCGCCGACCATTGCCTGTCAGACGGAACATTGTGCCGTGCGCACGTGACGGCCGAATCCGGTACCACCGCCGAGGGCGGGCCGGAACCCGCGGCGGGGCCCGTGCCCGGCGTCCGTGGCCCGTGACCGTGCCGCGCCCCGGGAGCCCATGATCACCGGTGGCGGGGCGACCGTGGCGGCGGTGGTGATCGACTCGAAAATGGCCTTTGACCTGCGGAGATGTGGAGGTAGGCTAAACGAGGTAACTGACCCCACCCCCGGCTGTGGCACGCTCTCCTTTCGGCCGCGCGACGCCTCCCCTCTTCCCAGGAGCCGCGAGCGCCGCCGTGACCGCGGCCCAAGGAAGTCTGATCCCCCCGATGGAGATTCATACCGATGCCCTCGTCGTGGGCGGAGGTCTGGGCGGCGTCGCCGCCGCACTGGCACTGCTCAGGGCAGGTTCCTCGGTGATCCTCACCGAGGAGTACGACTGGCTCGGCGGGCAGCTGACCAGCCAGGCCGTTCCCCCGGACGAGCACCCCTGGGTCGAGCGCTTCGGCGTCACGGCCTCCTATCGCGCCCTGCGCGACGGCATCCGCGACTACTACCGGAGCCACTACCCGCTGACCGAGCGGTCCCGCGCCTGGCGGGAGCTCAACCCCGGCGCCGGCTGCGTGAGCCGTCTCTGCCACGAGCCCCGCGTCGCCGTCGCGGTGATCGAGTCCATGCTCGCTCCGTACCGCGGCTGCGGCCGGCTGCGCGTGCTGCAGCCGTACCGGCCGGTGGGCGCGGACGTCGACGGCGACCGCGTGAAGGCCGTCACCCTGGCGCACCGCGACACCGGCGCGCGGACGACCGTACGCGCCCGGGTCGTCCTGGACGCCACCGAGACCGGCGAGCTGCTGCCGCTGACCGGCACCGAGTACGTCACCGGCTTCGAGTCGCGGGCCGAGACCGGCGAGCCGAGCGCCCCCGACGAGGCCCAGCCGCAGAACATGCAGGCCATCTCGGTGTGCTTCGCCGTCGACCACGTGGACGGCGACCACACGATCGAGCGTCCGGCGACCTACGACCACTGGCGGGAGTACCGGCCGTCGTTCTGGGGCGACCGCCTGCTGTCATGGCGCGCCCCGGCCCCCCGCACGCTGGAGCCGGTCGAACGCTCGTTCACCCCGAACCCGGACGAGGACCCGACCCAGGTGCTGGGCGACCTGCAGCGTCCCGGCGGCGACACGGACCTGTGGACGTTCCGCCGGATCGCCGCCCGGCGCAACTTCGAGGACGGCGCCTATGCCAGCGACATCACGCTGGTGAACTGGCCGATGATCGACTACTTCGACGGTTCGGTCATCGATGTGCCGGACGCCGACCGGCACGTGCAGGCCGCGCGCGAGCTCTCCCGGTCGATGCTGTACTGGATGCAGACCGAGGCGCCGCGCCCGGACGGCGGCACCGGCTACCCCGGGCTGCGGCTGCGCGGCGACGTCGTCGGCGGCGGCGCCGACGGCCTCGCCCAGGCGCCCTACATCCGCGAGTCCCGCCGGATCCGTGCCCTCTACACCGTCCCCGAGCAGGACATCGCCCTCGCCGTACGCGGCGACAGGGGAGCGGTCTCCTACGACGACTCGGTGGGCATCGGGCTCTACCGGATCGACCTGCACCCCTCCACCGGAGGCGACAACTACATCGACGTGGGCTGCTCGCCGTTCGAGATCCCGCTGGGCGCCCTGATTCCGCAGCGCGTGGACAACCTCCTGGCGGCGGCCAAGAACATCGGCACGACCCACATCACGAACGGCGCCTACCGGCTGCACCCCGTCGAGTGGAACATCGGCGAGGCGGCGGGCACGCTCGCGGCGTTCTGCCTCGCGGGCGACATGCCCCCGCACGCCGTCCGCGAGAAGGAAGAGATGCTGTCGGACTACCAGAGCCTGCTCGTCCGGTCCGGCGTCGAACTCCGCTGGCCGCCGGTGACCGGCTACTGACGACGGGCACGGGCCGCGAACTCACGGTGATCCGGCGACCGCCGGCCGGCGGGAGGAGACACTAGCGTGGTGCGGGACGGCCGCACCGCGCTCCTCGACCGCTGAGCGCGCACGAGCCGCTCGCGCGCGGTCTCCCGGAGGTGAGGCGTCCCATGGCGCCGGTGAACGTTCCGTATCGGACCCTGCACGCCCTGGTCGCGCGGCTGTTCGCCGCGCGTGGCATGTCACCCGAGGACGCCCGGACCGTCGCCGACGTCCTGGTCTGGGCGAACCTGCGGGGAGTCGACTCCCACGGCGTCTCGCGGGTGCCGCGCTACATGGAGCTGTTCGACACGGGTGAGGCCAACCCCCGCCCGAACCTGCAAGTCGAGAGCCTGCGGTCGGCGCTCGCGGTCGTCGACGCGGACCGTGCGCCGGGTCCGGTCGCCCTGACCCGGGCGATGCGCGAGGCGATCGACCTCGCCAGGGACGCGGGTGTCGCCTGGGTGGCGATCCGCGGCAACGTCCACAGCGGAGCCATCGGCTACTACACGACGCTGGCCGCCGAGGCCGGCATGGCCGGGCTCGGTATCGTCGCCGGCGTGCCGAACATGGCGTACGCGGGCAGCCGCGGCGCCGGGGTCGCGACCAGCCCGGCTGTCGGTGGCGGTGCCCGCCCGGCGGCATCCGGCCGTCCTGCTCGACATGGCCACCGCGGTCATCGCCTTCAGCCGGATCGCGCAGTACCGGGCGAGCGGCCGGCCGCTGCCCGAGGGCGCGGCCATGGACGCCGCCGGCGCGCCGACGACGGACCCGGCGGTCGCGACGGTGCCGCTTCCGGTCGGCGGTGCCAAGGGAGCCGGGATGTCCCTGGTGTTCGAGCTACTGGCCGGCTGCCTGACCGCCAACCCCGTCGTCAGCGCCTACCACGCGGGTACACCCGAGGGGCGACGGCACCGGCGGAACGCCACGATGATCGCGGTCGACGGCCGGACAGCGACATCAGGCGGCTCGGCCGCGGAGAGACACGCATCGGTGACTGCGCACCGGAGGTCGCGGAGATCCTCGGCCTGTGCGAGGAGCTGGCCGAGGTCACCGGCGGCTGCTTCAGCGCGTACGCCGGGGGAGAGCTCGACCCCTCGGGCGTGGTGAAGGGCTGGGCGATCGAGCGCGCCGGAGCCATGCTGGACGAGGCCGGCTGCCCCCGGTACAGCGTGGGCGGCGGAGGCGACATCCGGCTCGGGCACGCGCCGGAGCCCGGCCGTCCCTGGCGCGTGGGCATCGCCGATCCACGGCGCCCCGGAGCACTCGCCGCCGTCCTCACCGGACGGGACATGGCCGTCGCGACCTCGGGGACGGCCGAGCGCGGCGCGCACATCCTCGACCCGCGCACCGGCCGGCCGGCGGACGGCGGGCTCGCCTCGATGACCGTGGTCGGGCCGAGCCTCACGCTGGCCGACGCCTACGCGACCGCGGCGTTCGTCATGGGAGAGGGAGCCCGCGCGTGGGTCGAGGACCTGCCCGGCTACGAGGCGTTCGCCGTCGGCGCGGACGGGTGTACGTGGGCGACGTCCGGCCTGGGGGCCGGCGAGGGCGGCCCGGCCGGGGCCGACCGCCCGCGTGGACGAGATCGGCGCCCAGTGGGCTCTCGGCCGTCCGCGACCCTCCGGCCCGTCGCGGACCGGTGACGACGCACGGTACGGCGGGCGGCGTCACCTTGGCCGGGATCAACCGGCCGCCGAGCCCGATGATCGCGGCGTCCGCCCCGCGCCCCGGGATCGGTGGCGGTGATCGAGGGTAGGACCCACCTCGCCCCCCCCACGCGTACGGGGGAGGGAGCCACGGTCCATGACTGCGGAGGAGCGGCCGGACGGCGCCGGACCGCCGCCGATCACGGATCCGCGGTCGGCGCTGGAGCGCCTGAGAGGGTTCCCCGGTCAACTGGTCGAGACCGATCGTCCGGTGGACCCGAACGCGCAACTCGCCGGGGTCTACAAGCGGGTGGGCGCCGGCGGGACCGTGGCGCGCCCCACACGCGTCGGACCAGCGATGATCTTCAACGGCATCGCGGGACACCCCGGCGCACGCGTGCTGGTGGGCCTGATGGCGAGCCGCGAGCGGGTGGGCATCCTGCTGGACTGCTCGCCGCGCCGGCTCACCCAGCGCATGGCCGAGGCGTACGAACACGCCCTGGGGCCGGTCGCGGCCGGACCGGGCGAGGCCGCCTGCCAGGAGGTGGTCCACCGAGCCGAGGACCCGGGGTTCGACCTCCGGCGGATCCTGCCCGCGCCGACCACCACCCGGCTCGACGCCGGGCCGTACTTCTGCCTGGGGCTGGTCCTGGGCAGCGACCCGAGCTCGGCACCGACGTGACCATCCACCGGCTCTGCGTCCAGGGCCGCGACGAGATCTCGATCTTCTTCGCGCCCGGCCGGCACATCGACGGGTTCCGCCGGCGCGCCGAGGCGGCGGGCCGGCCGTTCCCGGTCTCGGTGAACATGGGGCTGGACCCGGCGATCCACATCGGCGCGACGTTCGAGGCCCCGACCACGCCGCTGGGCTACGACGAGCTGGCCATCGCCGGCGGTCTGCGCGGCGCGCCCGTACGGCTGGCGGACTGTCTCACCGTGGAGCAGAAGGCGATCGCGAACGCCGAGATCGTGATCGAGGGTCACATCGGCCCCGGCCGGCGGGTCGCCGAGGACCAGAACACCCACACCGGCCATGCCATGCCGGAGTTCCCCGGCTACACCGGTCCCGCCAACCCGGCGCTTCCCGTCCTCAAGGTCACCGCCGTCACCACCCGGACCGACCCGATCCTCCAGACGCTCGTCGGCCCGGGTGAGGAGCACACGAGCCTGGCCGGGATCCCCACCGAGGCCAGCATCTTCCGCGCCCTCCACAAGGCCATGCCCGGCCTGGTCACCGAGGTGCACGCCCATACCGCCGGCGGCGGAAAGTTCCTGGCCGTTCTCAAGTGCGTCAAGAGCAGTGCCTTCGACGACGGCCGGGCGCGGCAGGCCGCGCTGGTGGCGTTCGGGGCGTACACGGAGTTGAAGAACGTCATTCTCGTCGATCGGGACGTCGACATCTTCGACACCGACGACGTGCTGTGGGCGATGCAGACCCGCATGCAGGGCGACGTGGACATCACCATTCCCGGCGTCGCCGGCCACGTACTCGATCCCACCCAGGGGCCCGACTACAACCCCGCACTGCCCGCCCGCGGCGCCACCGCCAAGACGATCTTCGACGCCACCGTGCCGTTCCGGCTCGCCGCCGCCTTCGAGCGCGCGCGGTTCGAGGACGTCGACCCTCGGCCGTACGCGCCGGAGCTGGACCTGCCGTACCCCTGACCGCACGCTCGGCCCCTGGAGCCCGCGCAGCCTTTATGGGGCATTTGCGAAGTTCGGCGAGTGCTCGGATATGCATTTTGCATATCGGATGTTTCCTTTATTGACCGCGGCCGGGCCGATTTCCGATAATCAATTCCTGGGGCGTGTTATCCCGGTTATATTGACAACCCCTTCCCGACCCGGCCGAACGCCCGACGCCTGCGACTCGCGGGCCCGCCGTAAGAAGGACAATGCAGCTGATCCGTTCAGTCAGGACCGGAGAAGCGCTGACGCTGCAGTTCCTGCTGATGACGATCGGCGCGGTGATCGGAGTGGCGCTGCTGGGCGTGTCACTCGTGGTCGACCTCGCCGGGCTCAACCAGCCGGAGACGCCGCGGATGCCCACCGGGTACCCGACGTCGCTGCCGTCGATGCCCTCGAACTTCCCGTCGAACCTTCCGTCGAACCTTCCGTCGAACCTGCCCACCCTGCCGTCCATGCCGTCCCTGCCGACCGGCGTGCCCACCGGCCTGCCGACGGACCTGCCCACCGTTCCCGGGAGCGCTCCATGATCCCCGGCCCGCCGGCCGCCCGACCGGGTCCCGGCGGCCCCGGCGGGCCACGCGGACCCGGGGGCCCAGGCGGCGGTCCCGGGGGCCCAGGCGGCGGTCCCGGAACCCCTGGCGGTCCCATCGGCCCCGGCGGCGGTCCCGGTGGCCCCGGCTGGGGTCCCGGTGGCCCAGGCTGGGGGCCCGTAGGTCCCGGCGGCCCGGGGAGTCCGGAGGGCGCGGCCCGTCCCGCCGCGGGTGGGCGGATCCGTGACGACTCTCTGGTGCGGGCGCGGGCGCTCCTCATCGCCCGGCTCGCCATCGCCCTCTACCTCGTCGAGCTCCTGCTCAACCTGACCCGCCCGCACGTGCTGCCCGGCGAGCCCACGCTGTCGATCTTCCAGAGGCTGCCCGGCGGGTCCGGCTCGCTCGGCCGGCTGCTCTCCATGCCCCGCGCCGTCTTCTGGGCCGTGCTGGCCGGCATCGTGGTGGGCGCGATCATCCAGGGCGTGGTCCTCATCACCCGGCCCCAGGGCCGCCGCGCGGTCACCGCGACCTGGGCGATCCTGGTGGCGCTGCTGGGACCGTTCTCGCTGATCTCCCTGGCCGCCGCCGGGGCGTTTCCGCTGGTCGCCCTCTTGTGCCTGCCCAGCACCGCGTTCGTGCTGTGGCTGCTGCACCACGGCCAGCGGTTCGCGCGGGTGCCGCTGCCGATGCTGCTGGCGGCGTTCGGCTGGGGCGCCCTGATCGTGTTCGGCCTGGGCCGCGCCTACACCGGCCTGGCGTTCGGCACCCTCAACGGCTACCTCGCCAAGGGCACGGGCACCGACCTCAGCCGGCAGCTCTCGACCCAGTACCGCCTGCTCGACATCGGGGTGGTGCACCTCGCCGCCGTGGACACGCTGATCACGGCGGCCGGCGTCCTCCTGCTGCTGCTCCTGTTCCGGCATCGCGTCACCGACGTGCTCACCGGTCTGGTCCTGGGCGCCGCCGCCGGACTCGGCTACAACTTCGTGGAGAGCGTCCTGCTGGTCAAGCTGTACGGCTCGCTGAGCATGTTCACCGGCGCGACCAGCGGCTTCGAGTACTGGATCCGGCAGTCCATCGGCCTGCTCGGCGGGCAGGTGACGTTCGGCGCGCTGGCGGGGGCCGGGCTCGGCATCGCCGCCCGGGCGCCCACGGTCCGGGCCCGGAGGCTCGTCGCGTGCGGCGCGCTGGTGGCGGCGATCGGCGGCGCGGTGGCCGCCGAGACGCTCTCGGCCTGGATCTCCCACCTGACCTCCGATCACGTCGACGTCGGGGGAGCCGCGGACACCCTGGTGATCTCGCCGTTCCTGTGGCTGCTGCCGCAGACGCCGTTCATCGTCGTGGTCTTCATGCTGCTGGTGACCGGGCGGCGCGAGCGTGCGGCGGCGGCACGCGACTGCGTGGCCGCCGAGGCCGCGGAGGGCGTGGCCATCACCAAGGCCGAGGCGTCATACCTGGCCGATCCGGCACTGCGCTTCTGGGCGCTGGTGAACACCTGGCGCTGGTACGGCCGCGCCACGGCGCTGGCGCTGTACCGCCTGCAGTCCGCGCAGCTCGACCTGGCCGCCCGGCGCCTGGAGCCGCAACGCGCCGACGACGCCGAGAGCCGTGAGGAGGGTGACCGATTGCGTACGAAGGTCGCGAGACTGAGGACGCCCACCGCCCCGGCGGTGACACCGTGACCGCGCCGCGCCGTGCGGCGGGCGTCGCCGCGGGCGCGTTCCTGCTGGCCTGCCTCGTGCTCCCGCTGTCCGCGCCGCCCGCGTCGGCGTGCAACGTCGGCTACGTCTACAAGCCGACGATGAGCCTGAACAAGCCGCACATGGGCCTCCGCAAGCCGTGCTCCACCCGGACGTCGATGGCCGGAGTCGCGATGGTCGTCATGCTGACGGCCGGCGCCCTGGCCGCCGCCGGCGTCCTAGCCCTGCGCAAAGGGGAGAGGACGACGCGGCGCCCCGCGCCGCCACCGGCCCCCGGACCGGGACGGTTCGGGCGACCTGCGGCGGGCCCGCCCCCGGCCCTCGCCGGCTACCTGCGGGCCACCGGCCTGCTCGCGGCCGCTCCGCCGTACCCCGGTCCGTACCCGGCAGGAGGAGGTCACGGTGCGCACCCGTAGCCCTCGCCGTACGGCGGTCCTCGCCGCGGCCGTCATCGCGCTCGCCTCAGCGGCCCCTGGCGCGTTCGCGTCGCCGCGCGCCGCGGGCTCGTCCGCCACGGCGGCCGTGGCGGACGAGGACCCGAACGCGATCGTCCAGCGCATCGACGCCGACCTGAAGGCCAACGACTTCGACGCGGCCGACGAGGAGATCGGCAAGCTCAGGAGCCTCTGGGCCAAGGCGCGGCAGGACACGACATCAAGGGGCCAGCAGGCCGCGAACAGGCTGCAGGGCGTGATCGACCAGCAGGCCCGGCGGGTCGTGGACGCGAAGATCGACTATGCGCTGCGCCAGTCGACCGCCACCAAACAGCAGGGCGAACGCTACTGGGAGGCCGTCATCGCCGGCGCGATCCGCCCCCAGGTCACCGGCTTCAACCAGAAGTTCCGCGAGTCGCCTCTGGACAGGCGGCGCAGAGCGCAGCAGGGCGACACCGCGAACCGCGACGCCGAGATCGACGTCGAGACGGCGACGGCCATCGTCGAGGTGACCGTCGGTGAGGGATCAGGCAAGGCCACCCAGATCCTGGGCACCCCCAGCCGCGTGGGCCTGCTGAACAACCCGCTCGCGAATCCGGCCGGCAAGCCCGTCATCCTCGTCGCCCCCAAGGGGCTCAAGCCCCAGCTGGCCACCCGGCTCCGGTCCGCCGGCGTCAAGATCGTCAACAACCAGACGGAACTGCGCGACGAACTGGCCGCTCTGGACAGGTCCCGACAGGCCGCCAAACGGCAGAAGAAGGAGCAACTGCGGGCCAACCTGGGCCTCAACTGCCCCGGCGGCCCGAACAAGGAGAGCATCGGCGGCATGACGGCGCGGGGCGTGCCGGCGGCCTCCGCCCCCGGCTGCTCGGGCGACGACGGGCTCTCGAACGCGCTCGACTCCAAGGACCTGGGCGGCGTGGACTTCTCCACCCTGGAGTTGCGCTACCTGTCCGACAGCCCGGGATCGGTGAAGTACTCCTTCTCCGCGAGCCCGGCCGCTCCCGGCGCCGAACAGGATTCGCTCGCCGCCCTCGACGCGGCCACGACGAGCACGGCGGACCTGCGCACCTGGCTGGTGCTGAACCCGAACAAGTTCTGGGTCAACCTCAACCCCACCGAGCCCGACCGGATCATCGACCCCGCTCTGGGCGAGACGAACGCCGGGCGCGCGCTGCTCGACGCCGACCTGGCGATGAAGCGCACCGAGGGCAGGCTGCTCAACCCCAAGACCGCGCTCGGCGAGCGCTACTGGAACGCGCTCCTGGGCTCGGCGAAGAAGACCTGCTACACCTCCCGGATGTGGATCGTGCCCGGCGACGTCGAGGTCCGCGAGGACGGCTCGTCGCTGTACGTCATCAAGGCGTCCCTCAACGTCAAGGCCAAAACGGACCATCTCAGCGGCAACTACGCCTGCCCGTCGGACCCGGCGGCCGACGCGCGGAACGAGCGGCTCGAGCAGACGCTGGTGGTCCCCAAGATCGTCGAGGCGGTCAACACGGCGCCGGAGTACGCTCCGATCCGCCGCGCCTTCCTGGCCCGTGTGGTGGCCGAGTGGATCCGGCAGCGCCACCAGGAGGGTCACCACACGTCGTTCGACAAGCTGATCGACTCGGGCGACATCGGCCCGGCCAGGCTCACGAACGGCTGGCGGCCCCGCCAGGTGTTCGACGATTACGTCCACTCGATCCAGCGCGGGGAGTTCACCTACCGGCACACCGTCCACGAGGGCCGGGGCGTCGTCACGTACAAGATGACGCTCGGCGGCGTGGACTTCAGCCGGCTCGACCCCACCCGGCTCAGCGCCGCGCAGATGCGGCAGCGGCAGCCGGGGCTGCCGCAGACCGTCAAGGCGTCGGGGACCCGCCCGGTGGCGGCCTCGGACGGGTCGATCTGGCTGGGGGAGAGCGCCGGGTCGTCCGGCGGCGGGCTGTGGTCCCGTACGACCGGCACGCTCGCCTCCTTCGCGACCGGGCGCACCGGCCTGGCGATCCTCATCGTGGTCGCGCTGGCCGTGGTGGCCTTCGGCATCCGCGGAGGCGCGGGGCGCCGACGGCAGGAGCCGTGACCGAGCACAGCGAGGGAGTCATGGACGCGCCCCTGTGGTCCCCCGCCCCGACTCGTCAGGTGCGGGGGAGCGGTGCCTCGTCGTGGGCCGGCAGGTCGGCGAGAGTGTCGAGGACGGGCCCGGCCGCGATCACCAGGCGGGCGTCGTCCTCCGGGAGTTCCGCCATCAGCGTGGCGAGCACCTCTGCCTCGCCGTGCGCCAACGACCGCAGCACGGCCAGGCCCGTCGGCGTGGCGGCCACGCGGGTCGCGCGACCGTCGGTGGGGTCGGCCTCGCGGTCGACGAACCCGGCCGACCGCAGGCCCGCCACCACGGTCGTGGCGGTCGGCTGGGAGCACGGCACGCGGCGGGCGATCTCGCCGATCCGCAGCGGGCCGTACTGGTTGAGCAGGGCGAGAACGATGAGCTGCGTCGGGTGCACCGTGCCGTTGTGACCCGTACGCCGCAGGCGGCGCATGAGGCGGTGCATCGCGATCACGACGTGCAGCGCCTCGTCGGCGCTCACCGTCCTCGCAGTCATGCTCAGGATAGTTTCAGCGTCGGTTTGTACATGTCCAGCCACAAGGCCAGGTCAAGCGTGCGTTCGAGACCGTGCCGAGACTCCTGCGTGATCTGCGGCGTGTCGACCTCGACCGCACGGGCGAGCCAGTCGCGGCTGACGATGTCGAACACCGGGTGGCCCGGCGCCGACAGGTACTCCCGCGCGCTGTCCTGCAGCTTCACCGCGTACTTGGGGTCCTGGGTGGACGGGTACGGCGACTTGACCCGCTCCGCCACCGACTGCGGCAGCACGTCGCGGGCGGCGCCGCGCAGCAGCGACTTCTCCCGGCCGTCGTAGGTCTTGAGGGACCACGGCGTGTTGTAGACGTACTCCACCAGGCGGTGGTCGCAGAACGGCACGCGCACCTCGAGGCCGACCGCCATCGAGGCGCGGTCCTTGCGGTCGAGCAGGATCCGCACGAAGTGGGTCAGGTGCAGGTAGCAGACCTTGCGCATCCGCCACTCGAAGTCGCTCTCGCCGTCGAGGCGCTCGACGTCCGCGATGGACGTGTCATAGGCGTTCTGGACATAGCGCCGCAGGTCCATGGCCTTGGCCAGGTCGGGCGCGAGGATGTCGCCGTTGTTGACGAAACGATTGGCGAACCGCACGAGCCAGGGGAACGTGCTGGCGCGCTGGGCCTCGGGGTCGAAGAACTGCTGGTAGCCGCCGAACACCTCATCGGCCGACTCGCCGGACAGCGCCACCGTCGAGTGCTCACGGATGGCCTTGAACAGCAGGTACAGCGAGGCGTCCATGTCGCCCATGCCGGCCGGGATGTCACGCGCCCGGATGACCTTGGAGCGTACCTCCGGGTCGGCGAGCTGGTCGGAGTTCAGGACGATGTCCTGGTGATCGGTGTGGGACAGCGCCGCGACGTCGTGCACGTACGGCGTGTCCGGCGTGGCGCGCAGGTCGTCGGGGATGAAGTTTTCGGTCTGGCCGACGAAGTCCACGGCGAAGCTGCGGACGGTCTCACCGACCTCGGCGAGCTGCTTCGCGGCGATCGCCGTCATCGCGGACGAGTCGAGCCCGCCGGACAGCAGGGTGCACCGCGGCACGTCGGAGACGAGCTGGCGGCGGACGATGTCCTCGAGCAGCTCACGCACGTGGGCGACCGAGGCGGCCTGGTCGTCGGTGTGCTCGGTGGTGCGCAGCGTCCAGTAGCGGGTGGTGCGCAGGCCGTTCGCGCCGACGCTGACGATGGTGCCCGGCTCGACCTCGCGCATGCCCTCCCAGATCGCGTGGCCGGGCGTCTTGACGAACGCGAACAGCTCGTGCAGGCCGTCGAGGGTCAGGGTGCGCTCGGCGAGCGGGTTGGCCAGGATCGCCTTGGGCTCGGAGCCGAACAGCACGCCGTCGGCGGTCTCGTAGTAGTAGAACGGCTTGATGCCCATCCGGTCGCGGACCATGACGAGCCGGTTCTCCCGGGAGTCCCAGATCGCGAAGGCGTACATGCCGTTGAGCCGCTCGGCGAACGCGTCGCCCCATTCGAGGTAGGCGCGCAGCACGACCTCGGTGTCGGAGTCGGTGCGGAACCGGTGTCCACGGCCGGTGAGCTCGTCGCGGAGCTCGGTGAAGTTGTAGGCCTCGCCGGAGTACACCATCACGACCGGCCCGTTCGGGGTGTCGACGCTCATCGGCTGCCGGCCGCCCGGCAGGTCGATGATGGCCAGCCGCCGGTGCCCGAGAGCGGCGTGATCGGTGATCCAGGTGCCCCGGTCGTCCGGACCGCGGCAGGCCATGGTCTCGGTCATCGCGTCGACAGTGGCGCGTTCGGCGCGCAGATCACGCTCGAACGACACCCACCCGGTGATTCCACACATACAACCTCCAACAGGCAGTCGATCCCATACGGCGCGTAGCTCGATGATCACCTTCCGCCAACTTGTATTAGCGAACTATATAAATTTCATGTTACACGCTCCTCACAAGCCGAGTCACGTCCAGTGATGTGGCTGGTGAAGAGAGGCCTCGATGGGCCGGGATCGACCAGAAAACGTGCCGAGGGCTTCGGGGTCCGCGAGGCGAATGTGACGGATCTGGCGGATCGCGAAGCGCGTGGTCTCGCGCCGGGGCGCCGTCGTCGGCGCGGACCGACGTGCCGGGTCGCGTACGGCCGCGGTCAGGAGCGCGCTTTGGCGGTGGCGCGGTCATTGGCCTTCTGCAGAGCCTGGACCAGCTCGCCCTTGCTCATCCGTGACCGGCCGGGGACGTCCATCCGCCTGGCGAGGTCGTACAGGTGCTCCTTGGAGGCGTTCGCGTCGACGCCGCCGGCCGACGGCAGCGATGTGTAGCGTCCGCCCGCGGACTGCTCGTCCGAGGGGCCCTTGGCGCCCTTGTTCTTGGGCTCCCAGTGATCGCCCACCTTCTCGTGCGTGTGCTTGAGCGCGCCGTACGCGACGCGGTGCGCCCGCTGTCCCTCGCCGTACTGCGCGACCGCGGAGTCGTGGGCCTTGGCGAACGTGCGCTGGGCCTTCGCGTCGGACCGTTTGATCGTGTCGGGCAGTTCGCTCGGCTTGGCGGTGCCCTTCCTGGTCGTCTTGGGCATGTCTCCTCCCTGACGTCATGGGGGGCTCACTGCAGGACCTACCCAGCCGAACGCGCCCGCACCGGGCATTCGCGGATATATGGCCAGATGGGCGTCCGGGGCGCCGTCCGCGGGGGCCACCTCCGGCATCCGCCGTTTCACCCCGGCGGGGAGGGTACGTGTCCGGCCGATGGCAAGTGTCGACCGTGGGGAGTGCTCGTGAAGGTATCGCTCGTGTTGTGCCTGCCCAGGGACGCCGAAACCGTCCGCGTCACCCGGGAGATCCTCGATGCCTCCCTGGCCACGCTGGAGGTGGCGAGCGACATCCGTGACGACATCACGCTGGCGCTGGGGGAGGCGTGCGCCAACGTCATCCAGCACGCCGACCCGAGCGATGAGTACGAGGTCAGGGTCCAGGTGACGAACACGCGATGCGTGGTGGAGGTCGTCGACACCGGCCGTGGGTTCGACTCCGCGCTGCTGAACCAGGTCCACGCCGACCAGGTGGCCACCGCCGAGCACGGACGCGGCCTGCAGATCATCGACGCCCTGTCGGAGAACCTGCGGATCGAGAGCCGTCCTCTGCAGGGCGCGATGATCCGGTTCGAGAAGCGTCTCCGGTCGGAGCCGTCATTCGCGGGGTCGGCGCGCTCCGGCGCGGCGGACTCCCCGCCGGGGCGCTGAACCGCCTCCGGCGACCGGCGCGGGAACGGCCGCCCGGCGCCGAACCGTGTCCGGGGGTTAGAGGACTGGTGGTACCTAGTCGAGGGACGCTAACATGCGCTTCGAGCGACGACAAGGTACTTTCCGACTCACGGGAGGGCGTGCATGCGACCGGACACGACGCCGCGCGGCTCGGACGCGGACACCGGCGGCGCGGTGCGGCGCACACGACGCCGGGGCGAGGAGGTCGAGCGGGCCGTCCTGCGGGCCGCCGTGGACGAGCTGACCGAACGCGGGTATGACGGGTTCACGATGGACCGCGTCGCCGCCCGGGCGGGCACCAACAAGACGGCGATCTACCGGCGCTGGTCCAGCCGCAGCTCGCTGGCGCTCGCGGCCTACCGCGAGATGGTCGCCCGGCCGGACGACCCGCCGGACACCGGCGACCTTCGATCGGACGTCATCGAGCTGCTGCGTTCGGTCGCCGACCGGCTGGCCTCCCCGTCCGGCGCCGAGGTGCTGCGCGGCCTCATGATGGACGCGCGCCGCGACCCGGAGCTGATGGCCGCCCTGCGCGACGACTTCGTCCGCAGCGAACCGGGCACCATGCTGATCCTGCTGGCGCGCGCGGTCGCCCGCGGTGAGGCGCGCCCGGAGGCCCTGGTGCCGCGCGTCGCCACCGTTCCCGTGGCCCTGCTCCGCGACGAGCTCACCATGAGGGGGCCGGGGGGCATCTCCGACGAGACGATCGCGGAGATCGTCGACCTGGTGTTCCTCCCGCTGGTCCGGCCCGTGCCCCGCTGACCGGGGTACTTCCCGAAGGCGGACGGCGGCGGCCCGGGGGAGCCGCGTTCGACGGCCGGCGGGCCGGGCGCCTGATGTCCTGGCGGAACGTCCGCGTCGAGCGGAGTCGCCCAGAGCCGGCAGGCGTTCGGCGTACACTCACGGGTGGTAGCCGGACGACTACTTTGTGGACTGCAAATGGGAACCCGCATTACGGCACTACCGGTGGGCGAGATCCGGCCGGGTGACCATGCCGCGTTCCCGTTCGCGACGGCCGCGGAACAGGCGCAGGTCATCGGGCCGTTCCTCCGGGACGGCCTGGCCGCCCGCCAGAAGGTCATCTACGTCGGTGAGAGGGGCCATCGCGGGCTCCCCGGGCTCGGCGACCCCGCCGACGCCGACCGTCTCGTCCGTACGGGGCAGCTACGGGTCATCCCGAGCGGTGTGGTCTGGCTGTCCCAGGGGCGTTTCGACCCCGACCGGATGTTCGCGGTGATCGGCCGGGAGGTCACCGAGGCCGCCGAGCAGGGATATCCGGCGGTCCGGCTCACCGCCGACATGAGCTGGGCGCTCCGCCGGCCCGGCGCGTACCCGCTGATGCTGGCCTGCGAGGCCCGGTTCGCCCAGGCCATCGCGGCCGAGACCGCCGTGATGGCGATCTGCCAGCTCGACCGCAGCCGCTGCCCCGCCGAGCAGGTCAGGGCGCTGACCGGCACCCATCGTCTGCGGGTGACCGCCAACCCCGTGTTCGACGACGGCGTCCTCCGCATCACCCGCAGCCACGCGCCCGACGGCCTGCGGCTCGCCGGCGAGCTCGACACCGCACGCCAGGAGCCGTTGCTGACCGCGCTCACCTCGATCGGCGGCGCCACCGCCGACGCGCACCTGGACTTCGCGGAGGTGCGCTTTCTCGACCTGGGCATCCTCAGCCTCCTGGTCACCTACGCCCTGCGCACCTCGCCCGGCCGGCGGCTGGTCCTGGACAACCTTCCGCCCGATGTGGCCGGCCTGATCCAGACGCTCGGCTGGCGCCACCTGCCGGGCCTCGCCCGCGGACGCTCCCGGCTGCCGTGACCGGCGGCGCGGGCTGAGGCACGCCGACGCCGGAGGCGGCGACCACCGGAGCGTGCGCCGACTCCCTCGCTCGACTCCCGCGGGCGGTCCGGCCGCAGGGCGCTGACCAGGTACGTTGGTCGCGTGGGCTCTCGTCTCCCGGCGGGCGAGTGGACGGCCGCTCCGGGTGCTCCGGCCGCGCGCCTCCGGCCGCCGCGGGCCGGTCTGCGTGGCCGGGACCGGGAGTGGCACATACTGACCCGCACGCTGAGCGCGGCCGAGGCCGGCCGCGGCGGAGTGGTGCTGATCGACGGCCAGTCGGGCATGGGCAAGACCCGGCTGCTCGCCGCGGCGGCCGAGACGGCGGCGGCCCGGGGCTTCGCGGTCGCCCGGGGCGGGGTGGAGGAGCCGGGGCGGCTGGAGCCGCTGGCGCCGCTGACGGCGGCCCTGGGGGAGTCCACCCAGACGCTGCTGGCCTCCGTGGCGAACATCCGCGGCGACGCGTCCGACCTGCGGCTGTGGCTGGTTCAGGAGCTCCAGGCCCGGCTGGAGCGGCGCGTCACCCAGGGCCCGCTCCTGGTGACGCTCGACGACCTGCACTGGGCCGACCCGACGACGCTGCTCGCGCTGCGCACCCTGATCCCGGAGCTGGCCTCGTACCCGCTCGTGTGGATCCTGTCCCGTACGACCGGAAACGGCGCCGGCGTGGACCGGCTGTACGAGGTACTCGAACGCGAGGGCGCCACGCGGATGAGCCTGGGCGCGCTCGACGACCGGGCGGTGGCCGAGGTCGTCGCCGACGTGCTCGGCGCGACCCCCGACGCGGAGGTGCTGGCGCTGGCCGCCGGCGCGGGCGGCAATCCGTTCATGCTCGTCGAACTGCTCGGCGGCCTCCTCGACGAGAGCGCGGTGAAGATCGGCGACGGTCACGCGCGCCTGGTCTCCCAGCGGCTCCCGCACCGGGTGCAGGAGACGGCGCGACGCCGGCTGGGGCGGTTGTCCGCGCACTGCCGTCGTGTCCTGCAGGTGGCGGCCGTCCTCGGCCGCTCGTTCGACGCGAACGACCTCGCCGACATGCTCGGCGAACTGCCCAGCCGGCTGCTGCCCGCGGTCGAGGAGGCGGAGGCGGCGGGAGTCGTCGTGCCGGACGGGGACCTGCTGGCGTTCCGGCACGACCTGCTGTGGCGGGCGATGACCGAGAGCATGCCGGAGCCCATGCGCCGGGCCCTGCACCGCCAGGCCGCGGGCATGCTGCTCGACCGCGGCGGCTCGTCCATCCGCGCCGCCGCGCACCTGCTGTGCTCGGCCGGGCCGGGCGACCCGGAGGCCGTGGCAGGGCTCGACCGGGCGGTACGCGAGGTGCTGCCGTCCTCCCCGCAGACCGCGGCCGAGCTCGCCCTGCGCGCCCTCGAACTCACCCCGCCCTCCGACGCCGGCCGGTTCGACCGTACGGTGACGGCCATCTCCACGCTCAGCAACGCCGGACGGCAGGCCGACGCGGCCGAGCTCGCACGCACCGCGCTGAAGCGGGCCACGCGGCCCCGGCAGGCCGCCCGGCTGCGGCACGAGCTCGCGTGCACGCTCATGCTCGCCGGGCGGGCCGCCGAGGCGGTGACGGAGGCGGAGCGGGTGCTCGAACAGCGGGACCTGCCGGACGAGCTGCGCGGCGTCGCCGAGCAGGTGCTGTTCCGCGGCATGTTCGCCAACCACGACCGGCGCGGGCACGAGCGGGCGGAGGCGGTCGTGGCCGGCGGCGAACGCCACGGCCCGATCGCCCTGACCGGCGCGCACATGCTGCTCAGCACCGACACCTGGGCCGAAGGACGGTGCGCCGAGGCGATCGGGCACATCCGCGAGGCCACCCGCATCGCGGCGGGCGGGCCGCTCAAGGCCAAGTACGCGCACCCGCGCCTGCACCTGATCAGCCTGCTCACCGACACCCGGCAGCTCGAGGAGGCCGAGAGCGTCCTGCGGATCGCCGACGAGGAGATCACGGCGCTCGGCCACACCGCGTACAGCCCGTGCCCGGCGATCCTCCGCGCCCGGCTGCGCCTCGCGCAGGGCCGGCTCGACGACGCCGCCGCCGAGGCACGGGCGGGGCTCGGCAGAGCCGACGAAGTGGGCACGCACGCGTTCGACCTGCTGGCCTTCGCGGTGCTCGCTCTCGTCGGCGTGCTCCGCGGCGACATCGACGCCGCCGTGCGGAGCGTGGACCGGTACGAGTCCTCGCACCGCGGGGGCCGGGGCGCGACGTACGGGATGCGCTGGGGCGACTGGGCCGTCACCCGGGTCGTCGACGCCCGGGCGGGCGCGGAGCGGGCGATCGAGGAGTTCCACTCGCGGTTCCTGGGCACCCTCGAACACCGCCGGCTGCTCATGACCGAGCCCAACGCCGCCGCCTGGCTGACCCGTACCGCCCTCGCCGCCGGCGAACGGCCGGTCGGGGAGACCCTCACCGCGATGGCCGAGACCCTCGCCCGCGACAACCCCGGCTTCCCGACCTACGCCGCCTCCGCCGCCCACGCGCGGGGGATCGCGGACGCGGACCCCACGGCGCTGGCCCGGGCGGTCGCGACCTACCTCGAACCCTGGAGCCGTGCCTCGGCGGCCGAGGACCTGGGCGTCCTGCGCGCCCGTACGCCGGCAGCCCGCGAGGCGGCGATCCGCGACCTGGACGAGGCGCTGGCCGGCTACCGGCACGTCGGCGCGATGCGGGACGCGGCACGGGTCCGCGCCCGGCTGCGGGAGTTCGGGGTGCGGCGCCGCGACCACCAGGCGGAGCGTCCGGCCTCCGGGTGGGCCGCGCTCACCGACACCGAGCGCGCCATCGCCGCGCTCGTCGCGGAGGGACTGACCAACCCCCAGGTCGCCACCCGCATGTTCATCTCACCGCACACCGTGAAGTTCCACCTCGGCCAGGTCTTCCGCAAACTCGGCATCGGCTCGCGCGTCGAGCTGGCCCGCCTCGTCGCCGAGCACACGCCGCCCGTCCCCAAGTGAACGATCTCGGCCCCGAGGTACGCGCCGGACCCGGCGCGAAGATGTCCCCGGTGCCCTGTTGACGCAGGTCCGTCGCGGGGTGCGATGGTGGAGTGAGCACACATCGTCACAGGCATGTGTCGAGGTGGTGATCGGGGGATGGCGGATTTCGGGGACCGCGCGCTCCGGATCGGGGTGCTCGGCTCCTACGGGGGACTTAACCTCGGCGACGAGGCGATCCTCACCTGCGTGCTGGACGGCCTCCGGCAGATCCGCCCGACCGCCGAACTGATCATCTTCAGTCGTCACCCGGAGGACAGCCGGCGCCGTTTCGGCATGACCGCGGTGCCCTACACCGGGGTGTCGCAGAGCCAGTTGATCGAGGCGGAGACCGGGCTGGACCTCCTGGTCCTCGGGGGAGGCGGCGTGCTCCACGACGGTCAGGCGGGCGCGATCATGCGGCCGGTACGGCTGGCGCAGGAACTCGGCATCCCCACCTTCGGCTACGCGATCGGCGCCGGGCCGCTGACCGACCGGGCGGAGATCCGCCTCGTCCGCGAGGTCGTAAAGAACATGACCGACCTGACGGTACGGGACCACGAGTCGATCCTGGTACTGGAGAACGCCGGGGTCGGCCGGCCGATCTCGGTGACCGCCGACGCCGCGGTCCTGCTGGAGCCGGAGGACTTCACCGAGGAGATGCTGCTGCGTGAGGGCATCGACGACCACGACCGCCTGGTCGGCATGTCGGTACGCGAGCCGGGCCGGGCGGCCGACCACCTCGACGAGGCCAGCTACCACGAGCTGCTCGCGAACGCCGCGGACTTCATGACCTACCGGCTCCAGGCCCAGACGGTGTTCGTGCCGATGGAGCGGGGCGACATCGCGCACGCCCACGCGGTGCTGTCGGCGATGAACGCCCCCGAGACCGCGCGGATCCTCAACCGCGCGTACCGTCCCGCGCAGATCGCCGGGCTGATGCGTCACCTGGACTTCGCCGTGGGCATGCGCCTGCACTTCGTGATGTTCGCCGCGCGCGCCGGCGTCCCGGTCCTGCCGCTGCCCTACGCCGGCAAGGTCTTCGACTTCGCGCAGGCGGTCGGCGCGCCCGCCCTGACCGGCGTGGCCAGGCGGGAGACCGGACCTCTCCTGGCCGAGCTCGACCGGCTGTGGGACGAACGCGACGCCTGCACCGAACGCCTGCGGCAGCGCTTCGCGGTGCTGCGCGAGCGTGCGCTGCAGAACCTGGAACGCTGCCGCGCCCTGATCGACGGCCTGGAGGTCCGGGCTGCCCCGACGGCCGGCATGGGCGCGGACCTGGGAGGAGCGGATGCCGGACCTGTTCGTCCACAACGCTCGTGAGCACGGCCTGGCCGGCGACGGCAAGACCAACGACCAGCCCGCGCTGCAGGCCCTCGTGCACGAGCTGGGAGACGCCTACGGCGCGGACGGCCGGCCCCGGACGATCTACTGCCCGTCGGGGGTGTACTCCATCCAGGACGAGGCCACCGTCTGGCGCAGCGGGGTCTCGCTGATCGGGGCCGGCCCGGCGGCCACGCGGTTCACCCTGTCCAACCCCGGCAACGCGGAGGCCGCCACGCCGCTGGCGTTCTTCACCGCCCTGCAGCACGGGGCGAGCCCCGGCAAACCGATCGCCGACTGCACCTTCGCGCACTTCGAGATCGACGGCTCGGACATGATCCTGCCCGAGTACGACGTGTACGCCAAGGGACTGGGCCTGCAGTTCGTGCTCCGCGGCCGGTTCCGCGACCTGTACATCCACGACACGCCCGCGACCGGGTTCGGCTGTGACTTCCTGCAGGACTCCTTCGTGGAGGGGCTTCTCGTCGTGCACTGCGGGCGGCTGGAGCACGGCGAGTGGCTGGGCGGAGCCGGCATCGGCATCGGGACCGGCGGCTGGGGGCCCACCGAGCGGTGCACCGTCTCCTCCTGCACCACCGTGCGCAACGGCACCAACGGGATCTTCTTCGAGCTGCAGAACCGCCGCTGGGCACCGACCCGCGGTCTCCGGGTGATCGGATGCCATTCGGAGGGCAACCGGTTCGGGATCTCCGACTGGGGCGCCGAGGGACTCATCGTCTCCGGCTGCACGCTCATCGCCAACCACCAGGCCGGCTACGACGTCTCGGCGCTGGGCACCTCGGCGGTCGCCGGGCGCGGCGGGATCGTGACCGGCTGCGTGATCGAGGACAACGTCTGGGACGGCGTCGCCATCGGGAACACCCCCGGCCCCTACACCGTCTCGGGCAACCGGATCAGCTGCAACGGCCGCTACGGGTACTGGCAGCACAACCTGTCCGGCGGCGCGCAGGAGGAGGCGGCGGACATGATCGTCGAGGCCAACGAGTTCTGGGGCAACGGCCTGGAGGGGATCTACGTCGCCTCGGCGCTCCGCGACCCGGCCATCGGCGGGAACCGGATCCGCAACAACGGCCGGCGGGTCGAGCCGGCGGCGAGCGGCGGCGGCGAGACCGTCGCCTACACCGCGCAGTCGGTGATCGACACCGCCGCCTGCTGGCGGCCGAACGGGCACATCGGCAAGTGGGTCACGGCCGACGCGCAGCAGGCCGTCGTCATGGCCAACACCGAGAACGAGCTCGTCCTCGCCTCGGTGCGCCCCGGTGCGACGACGGCATGGGCCGAGGGCACGCCCGAGCCCGGCGTGCCGTACCGGCTGCCCGGCACGCCCAGGGTCCGGGCCGGCATCACCCTCGCCGCCGGCGTGCACGACCCCACGATCCGCGACAACCGCGTCTGGGACGGCCAGGCGCGCAAGACCCAGACCCACGGCCTGGCCATCACCGAGGACGGCGTCTGCGGCGGGGGCTGGATCCACGACAACGACCTCACGGGCAACGCCGACGCTCCCGTCCGCTTCGACACGGCGCCGACGGGAGGCTGCTGGCGGCACAACCACGGCATCGACGAATGCCCCGGCGCTCCCTGACCGGACGGACGCCCCGCCGTGCCACGCGCGGTCCCGTCCCCCGCGGCGGGGTGCGGTGCACGGACCGCCGCGGATCACGCTCCCTCGTTCTGGAGAGGGATCACCGGCGCCTGGCCCATCCTGATGCTGAACACGATCGCGCCCGCGAGCGCGAGCAGCAGTGCCACGGCCCCGGCCACGACGGCGGCGCGGGCGACGGCCTCCGACTCGGGCCGGGGGCCGAGTCGCAGTTCGAGCCAGGCGAGCACGATCGACAGCACCGAGACGGGCAGCACCGCGAACCACAGCGAGCCAATCACATAGGTGACGGTGCGCCCGACGATGTCCATGTACGGCGAGACCGGGCCGGCCAGACCCGTCCGGTAGATCCGTAACGGGGTGGGTCGGATCAGCAGCAGCCAGGCCGCCCACGTGGCCACCGCCAGCACGAGCCCGACCACGCTCAAGGTGATCGACGCGATCGCCAGTCTGTCGTAGCCCACCGCACGGGTGTCCCGTGCGTCGTCGGCCGTCTCGGTGTCCGCCATGGGTCCTCCTTCGTTTCGCGCAGCATCGCGCGGAACCGGGGTCGGGACCAGACCCAACCGAAGGCGCGGCGGTCAGGTGCGGGGACAGCCCGTCACTGCCCGGGAGGGACCGGAGGGCGAAGGCGGCCCAGCTCGGGATCGCGGGCCAGGGCCACCGCCAGGTCGCGGAACGCCTTGATCTCGGGCCGGAGATCGTCCCTCCGGCTGATCAGCGCGCTCGCCTCCCACGGCGCGTCGACGACCGGTATGGCGCACGTGCCGGGCGCGCGGTAGTAGCGCCCGAGCGAGTGCAGCGTGCCGGCGACGCCCCATCCGGCGGCGATGCTGGTCATCAGGTCCTGCGCGGAGGTCGCCCGGCCCACGCCCCAGCGGGTCTCCATGCCGTTGCGGGCCGCCGCGAAGCTCCCGTATTCCGACAGCAGCCGGGGTGTGGTCTCGGGAAAACGGACGAAGTCCAGGTCGAGAACGTCCGCGAGCCGTACGCCTTCCGCGTCGGCGAGATCGCAGGCCGCCACCGTGAGGAGGATCCGCGGCTCGACGGTGAGGGTGTCGGTGACCACGCGTTCGTCGTGGGGAGCCGGCCGGATGAAGGCGACGTCCACGCGGTGTTCGAGGACGGCCGACAGGAAGTCGGTGAAGCCGAGGCTCTCGACCACGAGGCGGGTGCGCGGCTGCGCGCGGCAGAAGGCGCGCAGGATGGCGGGCGTCAGCTCCGCGGCGCCGGGGGCCATCACGCCCACGCGTATCACCGTTTCGCGGGTGCCGTGCAGGTCCTTCACGGCGGTGCACGCGGCGTTCGCGGCGGCGACCATGGCCTGGGCGTGGGGCAGGAACCGCGCACCCGCCGGCGTCAGCGACACCGGCGAGCGGTGCAGGAGCGGGGTTCCCAGGTCCCGCTCGAGCTGGCGGACATGTCCCGTCACCGCGGGCGGAGACAGGAACAACCTGCTCGCCGCGCGCGCGAACTGCCCTTCCTCGACCACCGCGAGAAAAGACTCGACATGCCGAAGCTGCATATCGCTACGCTATGTTACCAACGCTGGTAAAAGCCGATGTGGCCGCCGGAAGCGGCGCCGGCTCCGGTCCGGCCGGGCCTCCGCCGCGTGCTCACCGCTCCCCGCCCCGCCAGGCTCCCCGTCCCGGGCCGCGCGGGGCTTCCCGTCCCGGGCCGCGCGGGGGCTTCTCATCCCGGACGCGCCGAGCTTCCCGGCTCCGCCGGCGCCCGCGTTCGGGGGCCTGGACGCATAACTGTTAAGAACCTTGACAGATATGGCGCGCGGTCTGACGATGGTGCGCACGCGGATCCGCATCCCTGCTCGCCCGACTTCGTGACGTCCTCACCCGGCCGAGGCCGGGAGTCCGCCGTGTCCCGCCTGCCCCAGGGCGGGGCACGGCCGTCACCCCCAGGAGCCCCCATGCGACCACGTACGCCCCTGCGTGCCCTCCTCGCCACAACCGCGCTGATCCTGTCCGCGTTCGGCCTCGTCACGGTCACCACGACGACCGCCGGCGCCGCCGGCCTGCCCACCCACGTGTTCGCCCCCTACTTCGAGGCCTGGACGGGGGACGACCCTGCGGCCCTGTCCCAGCAGTCCGGCGCCAAGTATCTGACCATGGCGTTCATCCAGACCGCCGGCCAGGGATCGTGCACGCCGTACTGGAACGGAGACACCGGTTCGCCGATCGCCTCGTCCTCCTTCGGCGCCTCGATCTCCTCGATCCAGTCCGCCGGCGGCGACGTCATCCCGTCCTTCGGCGGCTACACGGCCGACAACACCGGCACCGAGATCGCCGACAGCTGCACCGACGTCGGCCAGATCGCCGCGGCGTACGAGAAGGTCATCACGACGTACGGCATCACGCGGATCGACCTCGACACCGAGGACAACTCGCTGAC
Organism: Actinoallomurus oryzae; assembly: GCF_039541955.1. Classification (NCBI taxonomy): domain Bacteria; kingdom Bacillati; phylum Actinomycetota; class Actinomycetes; order Streptosporangiales; family Thermomonosporaceae; genus Actinoallomurus; species Actinoallomurus oryzae. Next base: position 69,971 of record NZ_BAABHF010000026.1, read on the forward strand.
GAACTCCGCCGGCATCGACCGCCGCAACAAGGCGGTCAAACAGGTGGAGGACTGGGCCGCCGCGAACGGCCGTACGGTGCAGTTCTCCTACACGCTGCCCACGACGACCGGCGGCCTGGCGGCGAGCGGGCTCAACGTGCTGCGGAACGCGGTGTCCAACAACGCCCGGATCGACGTCGTCAACATCATGACGTTCGACTACTACGACAACGCCTCGCACGAGATGGCGAACGACACCAAGACCGCCGCCACCGGCCTGCACGGCCAGCTCGCCACCCTCTACCCGGGCAAGAGCTCGGCGGAGCTGTGGAACATGATCGGCGTCACGGAGATGCCCGGGATCGACGACTTCGGGCCGGCCGAGACGTTCACCACGGCCGACGCCGCACCGGTCGAGCAGTGGGCCGCGAGCACCGGGATCAACACGCTGTCGTTCTGGGCGCTCCAGCGGGACAACGGCGGCTGCCCGGGCACCGGCGGCGCGAATGACTGCTCGGGCATCGCGCAGGACACCTGGTTCTTCAGCCACGCGTTCGAGCCGTTCACCGGTGGGGGCGGCACGCCCGCGAACGACTTCTCGATCGCGGTCGCGCCCTCCGCGGCGGCCGTCGACCCCGGTGGCTCCACGTCAGCGACGATCAACACGGCGGTGACGTCCGGGTCCGCCCAGTCGGTCGCGCTGACGGTGAGCGGCGCGCCCTCCGGGGTGACCGTCTCGGTCAGCCCGGCGTCGGTGACCGCGGGCGGATCCGCCACGCTGAAGCTGACCACGACGTCGGCCGCCGCACCCGGCGGCCATCCGATCACGGTCACCGGAAAGGCGGCCTCGGGCAGCCACAGCACCACCTTCACGCTCACCGTCAACGGCTCGGGCGGTGGCGGCGGTTCGCTGGTCAACGGCGGCTTCGAGTCGGGCCTGAGCCCGTGGACCTGCCAGGCCGGCGGGACCGTCGTGTCCTCGCCGGCGCACTCGGGCGGGCACGCGCTGCAGGTCGCCGCCACCTCGAGCCAGACGGGCGAGTGCGACCAGTCGCTCACGCTCCAGCCGAACCACGCCTACACGCTGACCGGCTGGGTCCAGGGCGGCTACGCGTTCGCCGGGGTCTCCGGTGACGCGACCGCGAGCACCTGGGCGTCGTCCAGCGGCTGGACCAAGCTGACCGTGCCGTTCACGACCGGCTCGACGGGCAAGGTCACGGTTTATGCCCACGGCTGGTACGCCCAGGGCCCCGTATACGCCGACGACTTCGCCGTCTCCTGACCGCCGCCGAGCGTGCGGTGGCCCCCGCCGGACCACCGCACGCTCGCCGGGACCCGTCCGACGGTGAGACGCCTTCCCCGCGGTGGCCCTGGACATCGGCCCGCGCGCCCGGTCGAATGTCGATGTGAAGATTCTCTCCCGGTTGCTCGTCGCCCTGCTCGCCCTGCTCGCGCCGTCCGGCGTCCTGGTGGCCACGCCGTCTTCCGCGGCGGAGCCGGCCACGGCGTACGTCGACGTCGCGGTGGCCACCGCGTGGGTGCGGCCGGGGCTCGACCGGCCCGTCGACGCGCCGGCCGTGGCGAACCCGGCCGACATACGGAAGTGGACCGCGGACATGACACTGGCGCAGCGCGCCGCCCTCGTCGGCCGGCTGGAGACCCAGGCGCTCTACGGCACGCCCGTGCGGATCCTCGAACGGCAGGGAGACTGGGTGCACGTCGCCGTCACCGGCCAGCCGACGCCGCGCGACCCGCTCGGCTACCCGGGCTGGGTGCCCGCGCGCCAGCTGACCCAGAACGCGGGCTTCGCCACCCTGCGGCGGTCGCGACCCGTCGCGACGGTGACCTCCGCGAGCGCGTGGCTGTCCACCGACCCGGCCGGCCGCCACCACGAGATGGAACTGTCGGCCGACACCCGCCTGCCGGTGCTGCGGCGGTCCGGTCCGGCGGTGCTCGTCGCCACGCCCGACCGCGGCGGGCGCTGGCTGCCCGCCCGCGACGTGCGGGTGCGGGACACGGCGGCGAGTCTGCCCCGGCCCACGGGCGCCGATCTGGTCCGCACCGCCAAGATGTTCGCCGGGCTGCACTACCTGTGGGCGGGCACGTCGTCGTTCGGCTTCGACTGCTCCGGGTTCACCCACACCGTCTATGACCTGAACGGCGTCACGATCCCGCGCGACTCCGACGCCCAGAAGGACGGAGGGCGGCCGGTGGACCGGGCCGACCTGCGACCCGGCGATCTGATCTTCTACGCCCACGACCACGGCACCGGATCGATCCACCATGTCGGCATGTACATCGGCGACGGGTACGAGATCGACGCCCCCGCCAACAGCGCGACCGAGGAGAGCCCACTGGAGATCGTCAAGGTGGACGAACACCGGTACGCGGACGAGTACGCCGGGGCCGCGCGATACCTCTGATGGACCACATCGGACGGCGGCCACCGCCGGTCATCTGCGTCCAACACGCTTACGTGATCACAGCGGTGGCCGTCTCGAACTCCAAATGCGGCTGGAGTGCTAGTACCTGGTTTAGTCGCGGCCGTGCCGGGCGGTCATGTCGCGGTCAGTACCAATTGTGGGAAACCTCGTGTGCCCATGCGGCGCTGGGGCTCCCGTATCGGTCGCGGATGTAGTTGAGACCCCACTGGATCTGTGCCTTGTAGTCACCGAGATCGAACACGTGGCCGTGGCCGAGCGCCTGGGGGATGCCGGCCGCTCCGCTCGACGGGTTGACGGCGTTGGCGTTCCAGCCGCTTTCCTGGTTCCAGAGCTTGACCAGCGATTCCCAGTTGCCTTCGTCGCTCCAGCCGTACTGGGCCATCAGCGACTTGGCGTACGCCTGCGCCTCCCGCGCGGAGGCGCTGTGCGTGCTGGTGTCGCCACTCGCCGACGGACCGGGTCCATGAGAGCCGCTCGTTCCATACGGAGCGGCGGGAGGGCCGGTGGGATGGCCGTTGCCGGGATTAGTAGGACTCAGTCCGCCCAGCGCCTGCGCCAGGTCGGTGTCCGCGCGCCCCGCCTTCGCCACCGCGGCGTTGATCTTCGGCTGGAGGTCGTTGATGTGCGTCTGGGCGTCGTGGACGAGTTTGTTGACGTCGGCCTGGGTCAACGACTTCTTTCCGTGCGTGTCCATCGTGACCGAGCCGACCGCGGGCGGGGTGTAGGACAGCTGTCCGGTCTTGGCGTCGACCGTGAGTCCATAGCCCTGCGCCTGGGAGGTCAGGCCGATGAGTGTGTTCTTGGCCTCGTCGAATGCCCTGCCCGCCGTGATCAGTGCCGTCTCGACCTTTTTCAGCTTTCCGGCCGAGTTGATCAGGCCGGAGTGCGTGCCGTCGACCTTCTCGCGTGCGAGCACGGCCGGCGGGCCGTCCCAGCTCTGCTTGTCGATGTGGTGACCGACCTGTTCCTTCAGATATCCGGCGTGGACCAGAACGGCGTCCGCCCAGTCCTTCCACGCCCCGGCGCTCTTATGGAGCATCGACGGATCGGCCTTCATGACATCGCCATAAGTGACGGACATGTTCAGATCTCCTGGCGGGGCGTCAACCCGCGCAGCCGGTTGACGTCGGCCTCAGCGCCATGTTGGCCACGTTTGCTGTTGTGGTGGGTCTCGACCAGCCGGTCGTAGTAGCCATGGATGTCGGTAGCGTGACCGTGAACGTGCTGGTGCCAGGCCGCGTGCAGCTCCAAGAGCTTCCCGTGCCAGTCGAACGCCTCGTGACCGGCGGCCGCCGATACACAGCCGTCGACCAGATCGTCGGTGTGTTTCCGCAGGCCGTGAGCGGTATTCGCGGCACCCTCGGCGGCTGTCAACAGCTTGCCGTAATTGACGTACCGATTGAGATCTGTGTTCTCGGTCATCACTCCGCCTTGTATGGACGACTTACATCGTGCGGTTGACATCGCACCAATGAAGGCTCATCAACGGTACCGCTTTGCCCTGTGTCCGAACCACCGCGCCGCACCGAGATAGCCGGATATAGGCGTTGAAACCAGTCCGATAGCGGCGCGACGCCGCCGGCACCGAGCCTTAGGTGGACCTCGTACGCCGCTCACAGCGCGCCCAGGTCCACGCCGTTGCCGATCGCGGCATAGCCGGCGTCGTTCGGGTGCAGGTGGTCGCCGGAGTCGTACGGCGGGAACAGGCGGCGTGGGTCGGCCGGGTCGCGTACGAGCGCGTCGAAGTCGATCACCGCGTCGAACGTCCCGCTCCTGCGGATCCAGGCGTTGACCGCCCGCCGGACGAGTTCCTCGCGCGGGGAGTAGTACACGCTGCCCCTGAACGGCGTGAGCGTGCCGCCGATCACGCGCAGGCGGCGCGCGTGGGCGCGGGCGACGATCGTCGCGAGCCCCGCGGTGATCCGGGCGGGGTCGCGCTGGCGCGGTGGCAGGTGAATGTCGTTGATGCCCTCCAGCACGATCACCGTGCGCACGCCGGGGCGGCTGAGGACGTCCCGGTCGAGCCGTTGAAGCGCCGGCTCACCGCGTGAGCCTCCGCCGAGCAGGATCCGGTTGCCGCCGATCCCGGCGTTCAGCACGGCGAGCGGGCGGCGGCCCCGGGCCAGCCGGGCGGCGAGGACGTCGGTCCAGCGGTGGTCGGCGCCGTCGGTCGACCGGTAGCCGTCGGTGATGGAGTCGCCGAGGGCGACGACCGCGCCCCGCGCGCCACCGCCGGTGACGTCGACGCCCGAGACGAGGTGCCCCGCGTGCGTGACCGCCGAGAACACGCCGGCGTCCAGCGCGTCCGCCGCGTCGGTGCCGCTCGCCAGCAGGGAGCGGCGCAGCCCGATCGGGTGGACGCTCAGCGGGGTGGCGTACCCGGGGGTGTAGGTCGTGACGAACAGGTCGTGCGCCGCGGGCACTCTGAGGCGGACCGGATCGCTGACGGCCTCGGTGCCGGGGGCGATGGAGACGGAGGCGCTGCGGTGGAACCTGACCTGGCGCAGGGTGCCCGGCGCCACCTGGGCGCCGCTGACCGCCGGAAGCGCCACCGTGGTGTGCGCGACGAGCAGGGGAGCGGTGCCGAAGGCGTTGGACAGCCGTACACGCAGCGCCGTGCCGCCGACGCTCGTGTGCACCACGTCGCGGATCGTGCAGTCGACGCAGCGGTTGGCGGCCGCGGTGACGACCGCGCTCTCCCAGGTGCCCACCCATGCGGGGGCGCTGGGCTCACGGGCCAGGGTGCGAGCCCGTACGGACGCGGGGCCGACGACGAGCAGGGCGACGCCGCACGCCACCGCCACCAGCCTGCGGAACGCGCTCCTCCAACCCAAGGCGACCGTCCATCTTCTGTGCTTCCGGGGGAGTCTCTCGTCCCAGGGGCCCGCCGTCAAACGACTCTCGAATATCCGGACGACCCGGTATCCGGACGACCCGGCGGGAAAGTCCCTGGCCGCCGGGGCTGCCGGTGCCGATCCGAGGGCCGGTCAGCGGGTCCCGTGGGCGAGCAGTGCGTGCGCCGGGACGGACACCCGTCCGTCGCCGGTGGCGTACGTCGTCAGCCGCCGGTCGTAGACCTCCTTGACGCGGGCGATGGTCGGCGGGTCCTGGCGGAGCAGGACGACGGCGTTCGAGCCGACCCTGGCCATCGCGCCGTTCTCCCACCATTCGTCCGGCTCGAACGTGAAGTCCCAGTCGAGGTGCTCCACCCGGGCCTCGCGGAACACGCCGTCGACGAGGGCGGCGAACGCGTCCGGCCGGCCGTAGGTCATGAACGGGCTCGGCGGTACGTCGTCCGGCCAGGCGACGCCGACCTCCTCCATGGCGTCGCGCACGACGGCCAGGACCCCGCTGCCCGGCATCGTCCAGCACGTCAGCGCAAGGCGCCCGCCCGGGCGCAGCACCCGGCGCAGCTCCGCGAGCGTCGCCTCGGGGTCGCCGACATGGTTGATGACGAAGTTGCCCACCACGGCGTCGAACGTCTCGTCCTCGTAGGGGAGCGCGGGCAGGATCGCCACGCGTACGTCGGCATCGGGGGCGTTGCGCGCGGCGGTGTCGGCCATCAGCGGATCGGCGTCCACGGCCGAGACCTTCGCGCCCCGGCGCACGGCCTCGGCGGCCACGAACCCCGGCCCGGTGCCCAGGTCGAGCACCCGGCTCCCCGGTCCGACCCGTGCGGCGTCGAGGAGCGGTGCGATGGTGTGCACGGTCAGCCGGGCGAACCCGCGGGCGTACACGCCGGCACGCCCGGCCCACAGGTCGCGTTCGTACGCGTCGAAGTCCGTCATGCGGGGAGCGTATGCCAGCGCCACGACGTTCGGCGCGTGGATCCGGTGTACGGGTGCTCCGGGTGCGCGGCCGTGTCAGGATCGGCTCATCGGGCGGTGGCCGGATCACCGCGACGACGGGAGGTCGGGCATGGCGGCGGGAGCGGACCGGCGGGAGCTGTTCAGCGAGGAGCGTTCGGCCGAGGTCGTGGAGGCGAGCCTGGAGGGCACCCGCGATCCCCGGCTGAGGCAGGTGCTGGGCTCGCTCGTCCGTCACCTGCACGACTTCGTCAAGGACGTCGAGCCGACCGAGGACGAGTGGAACGCCGCGATCGCCTTCCTCACCGCGACCGGGCACAAGTGCGACGACGTGCGCCAGGAGTTCGTGCTGCTCTCCGACGTCCTGGGCGTCTCGATGCTGGTCGAGACCATCAACCACCGGGCGAAGGGCGTCGCGACCGAGTCGACCGTCCTCGGCCCCTTCCACGTCGTGGAGTCCCCGCCGCGGCCCCTCGGCGCGAACATCTCCCTCGACGACCGGGGCGAACCCTGCCTGGTCACCGGACGTGTCACCGGGCCGGACGGCGAGCCGGTCGGCGGGGCCACGGTCGACGTCTGGCAGGCCGACGCGGAGGGGTACTACGACGTGCAACGGCCCGGGGAGGTCCCCCCGTCGAACCTGCGCGGCCTGTTCACGACGGAGGCCGACGGCCGGTTCTGGTTCCGCACGGTGATGCCCCGCTACTACCCGATCCCCGCCGACGGGCCCGTCGGCGCGCTGCTCGAGGCCACCGGCCGCCATCCGTACCGGCCGGCCCACATCCACTTCCTCGTACGCGCCGCGGGGTACGCGCCGGTGACCACGCACGTGTTCGCCGCCGACAGCCCGTACCTGGACTCCGACGCGGTCTTCGGGGTCAAGCCCGGCCTCGTACGCGACTTCGCCGTCGTGGAGGACCCGGTGCGTGCCGCCGAGCTGGGCCTGCCGGACCGGTTCCGCGAGGTCGGGTTCGACGTCGTCCTCCTGCGCACGGAGGAATGATCGCCTCCGGTGGGTAAACCGCCGATGACTCCTGGAGTCAAGCGGCCGTAGATCACCGTAGCGGTATTCAAAACCTCGGGAATTCAGCCGCAAAACACACGCGAAGCAATCGTCAAGATTGACGTCTGGGGCCGCCGGGGCCGTTGTTACCTGCGGATTAACGGTGTCATAGTCGGATAAGTCGCAGAAAATGCGCATCTTTACAAGGCATTGGCGTGACCGACGTGTCGTCACGCGTAAGCCGATCAAAGGAGGTGGCTTCCATGGGAATCTCACGGCGAATGGGAGTAGCGATCTCGGGCCTGGCCTTCGCGGGAGCGACGGTGGTGACTCTCGGTACCGCGGGGCCGGCGAGCGCGCAGGCTCCGACCGTCACGCCGCGGCATTCCGTCACGGGCTACTCCGTCGTCGACAGACACCGGCGCTGGAGGCACCGCGGCTGGACCTACGACTACTACTGGTGGGGCTGCGGCTGTGGCTGCTGCTGACCGTCTGAACACGCAGTCCGCGATCAGGCGGTGACCCGTTGGGGTCTCGTGGCCGGGCCCGAGACCCCAACCACACGTTCAGCGCCGCGCGAGAGTGGCGCACAGGCGGGCGAGCGCGGTGGTGTAGGCGTGTTCCGGCGGGGTCGCGTAGCCCACGACCAGGGCGGGCCGGCCGGCGTCCTCCGCCCGGCGGTAGTCGTCGAGGCCCTCCAGCGCGAGGCCGCGCCGGTGGGCGCGCGCCACGATCTCCTCCTCGTCCGCGCCGGGCGGGAGTTCGAGCAACGCGTGCAGGCCGGCGGCCAGGCCGGTGACGCGCACCTGCGGCGCCTCGCGCCGCAGCGCGCTCACCAGGCGGTCGCGACGACGGCGATAGGCCAGCCGGCAGCGGCGTATCTGCCGGTCGTAGCCGCCGCAGGTCACGAACTCGGCCAGCGTCAGCTGTTCGAGCGTGCTCGTGTGGCCGTCCGCGAGCCGCTTGGCCTCGGCGACCTCCTCCACGAGCCCGGCCGGGAGCACCAGCCACGCCAGGCGGAGACCCGGCGCCAGGCTCTTGCTCGCGGAGCCGGCGTACACGACGTGCTCGGGCGCCAGCGCCTGCAGGGCGCCCACCGGCCGGCGGTCGTAGCGGAACTCGCCGTCGTAGTCGTCCTCGATGATCAGACCGCCCGTCTCGTGCGCCCAGCGTACGGCCTCGGCCCGCCGGTCCGGGGACAGCGGCACGCCCAGCGGGAACTGGTGCGCCGGCGTCAGCAGCAGTGCGTCGGCCGCCGGGCCGATGACGGCGCCGTGCTCGTCGACCGGCACCGGGCGGGTCCGCAGGCCGGCGGCGGAGATGACCTCGGCGTGCCGCCGGTGACCGTACGCCTCGATGCCCACGGTCGCCGAACCTCGCGCCCGCAGCACCCGCGTCAGCAGGTCCAGGGCCTGAGTGAAGCCCGCGCACACGACGATCCGCTCGGGGTCGGCGTGCACGCCGCGGGCGCGGGCGAGGTGGCCGGCCAGGGCGGTCCGCAGCGCGGGAAGCCCGCGCGTGTGCCCGTAGGTCAGGGCGTCGGGCGGCGCGGCCTGCAGAGCCCGGCGCGACGCGGCCGCCCAGGCCGTGCGGGGGAACAGCGACACGTCCGGCGAGCCGGGCCGCAGGTCGTGCCGGATCGCGGGACGCGTGCGCGACGCCGCGGCACGCCCCGGCCCGGTCGCGCCGGTCCGGATCGCATCGGACGCCGGGCGTCCCGGCCCGGCCTGTCCGGTGGGGACGGGCGGCCGGGCGGCGACGCGGGTGCCCGCGCCGGACCGTGCCGTGAGCCAGCCCTCGGCGACGAGCCGGCTGTACGCGGCGGCGACCGTGTTGCGCGCGACCCCCAGGTCACCAGCCAGCGCCCGGGAGGAGGGCAGGCGCGTCCCCTCGGCCAGCCGGCCCGTTTGCACCGCCTCGCGCAGCGCGGACTCCAGCGCCGCGCCCACGCGGGCGCCGGTCACCTCCAGATGCAGGTCCACGCCCGAGATGGCCCAGGTTTTCGCCATGAAAACGGACCATACTCCTGGGCCGTCCACCGTCGAGGCTCGATGGCATGACGACGACATCGACGATCCCGGTCCGGCTCGACTTCGACACGCACGCCGCGACCGAGTAATGGGGTGCGGAGCAACAAATACCCTGGCCAGGGCATATGTCCGGCCTTGGTGGGCCAAGGTGGCCGACGGCCGTTACCGAAACGTTATGTCCTGACTCTCTTGACGGGAGTCGGAATGGCGTCCACCGTCGGGCGTGAGAGCGCTCTCAGAAAGCAAGACCGCCCCACGACCGAGCGACGTCCGTCGCCGGATCGCGGCTTCGGCGGCCGCCACCGCCGTAGCCGCGCCTCCCTACCCCCAGAAAGGGAGACGCCACGTGCGACCCACCCTCCGTCCTCCGGCGCGCCGTCGCGCGCCCGCCCACCTCATGGCGATCGCGTCCGCCGCGATCATGCTTCTCGTCGGCTTTCTCGTGGCCGGCACCCCGCTCACCGCCGGCGCGGCCGGGACTCCCAAGGCCGCCGCGTGCGGCGGGAGCGACGTCGCGCTGAACCGGCCGGCGACCGCGTCGTCCACGGAGAACTCCGGCACCCCCGCGTCGGCGGCCGTGGACGGCAACACCGGCACCCGCTGGTCCAGCGCCTTCAGCGACCCGCAGTGGCTCCAGGTGGACCTCGGCTCCTCGCAGCAGATCTGCCAGGTCACGCTCACCTGGGAGACGGCCTACGCCAAGGCCTTCCAGATCCAGGTGTCCGACAACGCCTCCACCTGGACCACCGTCTACAGCACCACGACCGGCACGGGCGGCACCCAGACCCTGAACGTCAGCGGCACCGGCCGCTACATCCGGATGTACGGCACCACGCGCAGCACCCAGTACGGCTACTCGCTGTGGGAGTTCGCGGTCTACTCCGGGACCACCACGACGCCGCCGCCGGACTCCTTCTGGGGCGACACCAGTGACATCCCGGCCGCGCACAACGTCCTCGAGCTGAAGATCCTCAACCGGACGAACGGCCACTACCCCGACAGCCAGGTCTACTGGAGCTTCAACGGGCAGACGCACTCGATCGCCGAACAGCCCTACTTCGACATGCCCGCCAACTCCGCCGGCCGGATGTACTTCTACCTGGGCTCGCCGAACAGCCAGTACCGGGACTTCATCGAGTTCACCGTCGGGCCGGACGTCTTCAACGGCAACACGACGCGCGTCGACGGCTTCGGGCTGAAACTGGCCCTGCGGCTGCACGCCCACGACGGCTACGACACGCAGGTCGGCGAGGACCAGGCGACGTTCGCCGAGGACCGGTCCGCGACCTTCCAGCGGTTCCAGAACGAGGTCCCGGCCGAGTTCAAGCACCTGGCGACGGTCCAGGCCCCGTACTACATCCCCGCGCCGGGCAGCGACAGCGCGTTCCGCACCGGCGGGCAGTACGCGAACTACTTCACGAGCTACGCCCAGGCGAACGGCGTGAACGAACCCACGTCCAACGTGTTCGGATGCGCGGGCTCGCTGGCCGGCAACCCGAACATGTGCGCCGCGCTCAACCGGCACGTCGCCGGGCAGTCGCAGCAGTCGGACCCGAGCCAGTACTACAAGGCCGCGCCGGCCAACTACTACGCCAAGTTCTGGCACGACCACGCGATCAACCACCTGGCCTACGGCTTCCCCTACGACGACGTCGCGGGCCGGTCCTCGTTCATCTCCCACGGCGACCCGCAGTACCTCCTCGTCGCCGTCGGCTGGTGAGCCGCCCCGGCCGCGCCTGAAAGCGCTCCACCGGAAGTCGACCGTCACCTCGCCAAGGGGGTCGTACGGGTGGGTCTGTACGGCCCCCGCAAAGGAGCACACCGTGTTGTTCGATCGGCAAGACAGGCACCTCCGCGCCTCGTGGGCGCACCGGCTCAAGGTGGGAGCCGGCGCCCTCATCCTCGCCGTCGGCGTGATCACGCCCGCCACCGTCGCCGCGAGCGCGCCCGCCGGGGCGGCTCCCGCCCGGCCCGCCGCGGTGCCGGCCCCGCCCGCCGGGTTCACCACCACGTGGAGCGACGACTTCACCGGAGCGGCCGGCACCGGCCTGAACACCGGCACGTGGAAGTACGACACCGGGCCGGGCAGCGGCTTCGGCACCGGTGAGATCGAGACCATGACCAACAGCACCGCGAACGCCTACCAGGACGGCGCGGGACATCTCGTCCTCAAGGCGCTCCACTCCGGCTCGGACCCGCGCGCCGGCTGGACCTCCGGGCGGGTCGAGACGCAGGCCGCGACGTTCGGCGCGCCCGCCGGCGGCGTCGTCATGATGCAGGCGTCGATCCAGCAGCCCAACGTGACCACCGCCAACGGGGCCGGTTACTGGCCGGCGTTCTGGATGCTCGGCTCGACGCTGCGCACCGGTACGCCGTGGCCGACCTCCGGCGAGGTCGACATCCTCGAGGACATCAACGGCCGCAGCTCGGTGTTCGGCACCCTCCACTGCGGCACGAACCCCGGCGGTCCCTGCAACGAGTCCACCGGGATCGGCAGCGGTGAGCGGGCCTGCTCCGGCTGCCAGACCGGTTACCACACCTACGCCGTGCAGATCGACCGGTCGGTGTCGCCGGAGCAGATCCGCTGGTATCTCGACGGCAACAACTACTTCACGCTGGCCGCCAACCGTGTGGACGCCACCACCTGGGCGAACGCCGTCGACCACCCGTTCTTCATCATCTTCGACCTGGCGATGGGCGGCGGGTTCCCCGACGCGTTCGGCGGTGGGCCCAACGCCTCGACCGTCTCCGGCGGCTCGCTCAACATCGACTACGTCGCGGTCTACAACAAGGCGCCGGGCGGAGGCGGTGGCACGGGGACGAACCTGTCCCAGGGACACCCGACGACCGCCTCGTCCACCGAGGCGCCCGGCACCGCCGCGGCCAACGCCACCGACGGCAACACGGGCTCACGCTGGTCCAGTGCGTTCAGCGACCCGCAGTGGCTCCAGGTCGACCTCGGCTCGGTGCGCCAGCTCAGCCACGTCGTCCTGAACTGGGAGGCCGCCTACGGCAAAGCGTTCCAGATCCAAAGGTCCACCGACGGCACGAACTGGACGACGGTCTACTCGACGACCAGCGGCACCGGGGGAGTGCAGGACGTGAGCGTCTCAGGCTCGGGCCGGTACGTGCGGATGTACGGCACACAGCGCGGCACGCCGTACGGCTACTCGCTGTGGGAGTTCCAGGTCTACGGCACCTGACAGCGGGAGCGGGTGGTCCGGGGCGCCGGCCGGCGCCCCGGACCACGCCGTCACTCCTCGCCCGAGCCCGCCTCGGCGTCCGCCTTCTCGGTCTCCTGCGCACCCTCTCCGGTGCCGTCCGCGAGCGTCATGAGCAGGCCGTTGAGCCGCTCGACGAACTCGGCCGGGTCGTCGATGCGGGCGCCGAGCGTCAGCACGGACTGGTTGTAGAGCACGTGCGCCCAGTCGGAGAGGCGCTGCTCGTCGGTCTCCCCGTCCAGGCGGCGTACGAGGGTGTGCTCGGGGTTGATCTCCAGGATCGGCCGGCTCGGCATCCCCGAACCCCGCATGCGGCGCATGAGGTTCATCTCGATGTCCGGCTCGTCGGCCACGATGCAGGCAGGGGAGGTGGTGAGCCGGTTCGTGGTCCGCACGTCGGACACCTTGTCGCCGAGGGCCTCCTTCAGCCGCTCGACCAGGCCGCTGAGCTCGGTGCCGGCCTTCTCACCCGCCTCCTTCTCGGCCTCGTCCTCCATCGCGCCGAGGTCGGAGACGCCCTGGGCGACCGACTGGAGCCGCTTGCCCTCGAAGTCGGGCAGGCTCGTCACCAGCCAGTTGTCGATGGCCTGGCCCAGCAGCAGCACCTCGATGCCCTTCTTGCGGAAGATCTCCAGGTGCGGGCTGCTCTTGGCCGCGGCGGGCGTCGGGGCGAGGAGGTAGTAGATCTTGTCCTGGCCCTCCTTCATCCGCTCGACATAGTCGCCGAGGGAGGTGTCCGGCTCGTCGGTCGCGGACTTCGTGGTGGTGAACCGCAGCAGCTTGGCGATCTCGTCGCGGTTGGAGTAGTCCTCGGCCACGCCCTCCTTCAGGACGTCGCCGAACTCCCGCCAGAACGTGGCGTACTTCTCCGGCTCCTTCTCGGCCAGGTCCTTCAGCAGCCGCAGCACCTTCTTGACCGCGCTGGAACGGATGTTGTCGACCACCCGGCTGCTCTGCAGGATCTCGCGGGAGACGTTGAGCGGCAGGTCGGCCGAGTCGATGACCCCGCGGACGAACCGCAGGTAGTTCGGCATCAGCTGACCGGTGTCGTCCATGATGAACACCCGCTGGACGTGCAGCTTCACGCCATGGCGCGCCTCGGGCATCCACAGGTCGAACGGCGCGGTCGCCGGGATGAACAGCAGCAGGGTGTACTCGTAGGTGCCCTCCATCTTGCTGTGCAGATGGGCGAGCGGGTCGGCGAAGTCGTGCGCGACGTGCTTGTAGAACTCGTTGTAGTCGGCGTCGCTGATCTCGTTCTTCGGGCGGGCCCACAGCGCGGAGGCGCGGTTGACGGTCTCCTCGCCGGCCTCGTCGCCCTCCTGCGGCATCACGATCGGCAGGCTGATGTGGTCGGAGTACTTCTGGATGATCGTGCGCAGCCGGTGGTGGTTGAGCAGGTCGTCCTCGCCCTCGCGCAGGTGCAGGACGAGTTCGGTGCCGCGCTGCGCGCGCTCGACGGCCTCCAGGGCGTACTCCCCGCGGCCGTCCGACTCCCAGCGCACGGCCTCCTCGGCGGGCAGCCCGGCACGGCGGGTGGTCAGGGTCACCCGGTCGGCCACGATGAACGAGGAGTAGAAGCCGACGCCGAACTGGCCGATGAGCGTCGCGTCCTTGCGCTGGTCGCCGGTCAGCGCCTGGAAGAACTCACGGGTGCCGGACTTGGCGATGGTGCCGATGTTGTCCATCACCTCCTGCCGGCTCATGCCGATGCCGTTGTCGGTGATGGTGATCGTGCGCGCGTCCTTGTCGAACGAGACGTGGATCCGCAGCTCTTCCTTGTCCGCGCCCTCCTCCTCGAGGCCGGGCTCGGTCAGCTGCGCGAACCGCAGCCGGTCGATCGCGTCGGAGGCGTTGGAGATCAGCTCCCGCAGGAAGATCTCCTTGTTGCTGTACAGCGAGTGGATCATCAGGTCGAGAAGCTGGACGACCTCGGCCTGAAAGCTGAACCTCTCCTGTTGTGTCGGCGCGCTCATCGGGTACTCCTGCTCCCTGCGTCAACTCGTCTCCGGCCCGCGCGAACGCCGCGCGGCACCGTCCAAAGGCAGGATCTCAGGGTAGCGAGATCCGCTTCGTCCCCGCGTCAGCCGACCAGTTTCGCCGGGGTGATCGGAAGGTCGCGCACGCGCCGTCCGGTGGCGTGGTGGACGGCGTTGGCGACGGCGGCGGCGGTGCCGACGATGCCGATCTCCCCGATGCCCTTGGAGCCCATCGGGTTGAGGTGGGGATCCTCCTCCTCCACCCACACCGCGTCGATGTCCTGGACGTCGGCGCAGGCGGCCACGTGGTACTGCGCGAGGTCGCGGTTCAGGAAACCGCCGTCGCGCTCGTCCACGACCGTCCGCTCCATCAGGGCCATGCCCACGCCCATCGTCATGCCGCCGATGAACTGCGACCGCGCCAGCTTCGGCTCGAGGATCCGCCCGGCGGCGAACACGCCGAGCAGCCGCGGCACGCGGACCTCGCCGGTGTCGATGTCGACCCGTACCTCGGCGAACTGCGCGCCGAACGCGTGCCGGGAGAAGCCGGAGTCGGCCTCGACGTCCTCGGTGGTGTCGGCGGTGCCGCGCTCACCGTTCTTCAGCAGCGCCTCGCAGGCCCGTACGACCGCCGACCCCCACGACGCCGTCCCCATCGAACCGCCCGCGACCGAGGCGCGCGGCAGCGCGCTGTCGCCGACCTCGACGCGCACGCGCTCGGGGGCGGTGCCCAGCGTCTCGGCCGCGATCCGCGTGAGGACCGTACGCGCGCCGGTGCCGATGTCGGCGGCGGCGATCCGGATGACGAAGTCGCCGTCCTCGACCGTGGCGCCGGCCGCGGACGCCATCCGTCGCGCCGGATACGTGGAGGCGGCCACGCCCGTACCGACGAGCCAGCGCCCGTCGAGCCGGATGCCGGGCCGGGGGTCGCGCCGCTCCCAGCCGAACCGGCGGGCGCCCTCCCGCAGGCAGGCGACCAGGTTGCGGGAGCTGAACGGCAGGTCGTTCTCCGGGTCGACCTCGGGTTCGTTGCGTATGCGCAGCTCGATCGGGTCGATGCCGGCGGCGACCGCGAGTTCGTCCATGGCCGACTCCAGCGCGAACATCCCGGGGCACTCCCCGGGTGCGCGCATCCACGACGGCGTGGGCACGTCGAGGCGGACGAGCCGGTGGGTCGTCCGGCGGTTCGGTGCCGCGTACATGACCCGCGTGGGCGTGGCGGTCTGCTCGGCGAACTCCATGAGCGTCGAGGACTGCTCGACCGCCTCGTGGCTGATCGCGGTCAGCCGCCCCTCGGCGTCCGCGCCGAGCCGGACGCGCTGGATGGTGGGCGTGCGGTAACCGGTGAGGTCGTACATCTGCTGCCGGGTCAGCGCCAGCTTCACCGGACGCCCGGCGGCCCGCGCCGCGAGCGCCGCGAGGATCGCGTTCGGTCGCGTGGTGCCCTTGGACCCGAAGCCGCCTCCGACGTGCGGCGCGACCACCCGTACGCGCTCCGGCGGCAGGCCGAGCACGTCGGCGATCGTGTCGCGGTCGCCGGAGGCGCCCTGGGTCGAGTCGTACAGCGTCAGGTCGCCGTTCTCCTCCCAGACGGCCATCGTGGCGTGCGGTTCCATCGGGTTGTTGTGCAGCGTGGGCGTCGTGTAGGTCGCGTCGACGGTGACCGCCGCCTCGGCGAACCCGGCCTCCACGTCGCCCCGCCGGGTCTCGGCCGGGAACGCCGGGTTGACCTTCTCCGGGGTGTAGAGGCCGGGGTGGTCCGCGCGCAGCAGCACGTCGTGCGGTTCGGCGTCGTAGGTGATCCGCACGCCGTGTTCGGCGGCCTCCCGCGCCGTCTCCAGCGTCCTCGCCACCACCGCCGCCACGAGCTGCCCGCGGTAGGCGACCCGGTCGCTCTGGAACAGCGCGAGCTCGGCGTCCTCCCGGGACCCGAGCGCCGGCGGATCCGCACAGGACAGCACGGCCAGCACGCCCGGCGTCGCGAGGGCGTCGGCGGCGTCGATCGAGCGGACCCGCCCGCGGGTGACCGGCGCCTGGACGGGATGGACGTACGCGACGTCCTCGACCGGGTACTCGACCGCGTACCGCGCGCGGCCGGTGACCTTCTCACGTCCCTCGACGCGGTTCATCTGACCAGCTCCTGCAGGGTCCGGACGATCAGGTTGCGGGCGAGGGGCACCTTGTAGGCGTTGCGCGGCAGCGGCCGGGCCTCGGCCAGTTCGGCCTCGGCCGCCCGGATGAACTCCTCCTCGGTCGCCGGGGCGCCCCGGAGCGCCGCCTCGGCCCGCTCGGCCCGCCACGGCGCGTGCGCGACGCCGCCGAGGGCGAGCCGGCAGTCGCGTACGGTGCCGCTCGCCTCGTCGACGTCGAGCACCGCGGCGACCGAGACGAGCGCGAAGGCGAACGACGCCCGCTCGCGTACCTTCCGGTAGTGGGAGCGGCCCGGGGGCGGCGGAGGCAGCACGACCGCCGTGATCAGCTCGCCGGGCACCAGCACCGTGTCGCGTTCCGGCGCGGCCCCGGGAAGCCGGTGCAGACCCGGGATCGGCACGACCCGGTCGCCGGCGGGGCCGGTGACGTGCACCTGCGCGCCGAGCGCGGCGAGCGCCACCGCCATGTCGGAGGGATGGGTCGCCACGCAGTGCTCGGAGTGCCCGAAGATCGCCAGATTCTCGTGGTCGCCCGGGATCGCCGGGCATCCCGAGGCGGGCCGGCGCTTGTTGCAGGGCCGCGAGACGTCCTGGAAGTACGGGCAGCGGGTGCGCTGCAGCAGGTTGCCGGCGGTCGTCGCCATGTTGCGCACCTGGCCGGAGGCGCCGCTGAGCACGGCGCGGGCCAGCATCGGGTACCGCTCACGGACCGCCGGATGCGCGGCCAGGTCGCTGTTGCGCACGGCGGCGCCGATGCGCAGGCCACCGCCGTCGTCGGTGTCGATCGTGTCGTACGGCAGGCGCGTGACGTCGACGAGGGAGTCCGGCCGGGCGACGCCGAGGCGCATCAGGTCGACGAGGTTGGTGCCGCCTCCGAGGTACATCGTGCCGGGCCGGAAGCGCTCCAGCGCCTCCCGCGCGTCGGCGGCGCGCGAATACTCAAAAAGCTTCACCGCGCCGCCTCCTGGATCGCGGCGACGATGTTGACGTACGCGCCGCAACGGCACAGGTTGCCGCTCATGCGTTCGCGGATCTCCTCCGGCGTCAGTGGCGGATCGTCGCCGGTGAGGTCGGGGGTGACCGCGCTCGGCCCGCGCTCGGCGAGCATGCCGGCGGCCGAGCAGAGCTGGCCGGGCGTGCAGTAGCCGCACTGGAAGGCGTCCCGCTCCACGAAGGCGGTTCGCAGGGGATACGGCTCGTCGCCGAGGCCCTCGACGGTGGTGACCTCGACCCCGTCACAGGCGACCGCGAGGGCGAGACACGCGTTGGCCCGCCGCCCGTCGATCAGAACCGTGCAGGCGCCGCACTGCCCGTGGTCACACCCCTTCTTCGTGCCGGTCAGCCCCAGGCGCTCCCGGAGCAGGTCGAGCAGCGAGGTGCGGGGATCGGTGTCCAGTTCGCGCGTCGATCCGTTGACCCGCAGTGTTATCTCCGCCATGGGCGGCGCCCTACCCGCGCCTCGTCGTTCTAATGCTCCAGCCGCGGTCAGGGATCCGCGACCTGACCAGCGTGGCTCTGCCGCTGGTCGGCGCGGACACCGTCGCCCCTCCGAGCGTGATGATCGAGGCGTTGCCCCGCGACGGGAACAGCGTCGTCCGGCACTGAGAGGTCCGAGGGAGGCTTGGGGGCGCCGTACGGTCAGAGGCGCCGTACGGTCAGGATCCGCCGCACGGTCGCCGAGGTGGCGGCGGGGACCCGCTCCGGAGGGTCCCCGCCACCGGTCGCCGGCCGGTCAGGGGCTCTCGAATCCGGCCTGTTCGAGGACGGACCTGCCCTGGCCGGACAGGACGAGCTGGACGAACTCCTTGGCGAGGGCGGGCTGCGGCGCGTGGGCCAGCGTGGCGATCGGGTAGTCGTTGATCGCCTGGGCCGCCTCGGGGAAGTCGATGCCGGTCACCTTGCCGCCGGCGGACTTGACGTCGGTGCGGTAGACGAGCGCGGCGTCGGCCTCGTTCAGCTGCACCTTGGTGAGGGCCGCCTTGACGTCCTGCTCCTGCGAGACCGGCTTGACCTTCAGCCCGGCCGCCGCGAGAGCCTTGAGGGCGGCGGCGCCGCACGGCACCTGCGGCGCGCATTCGACCACCTTGAGCTTGGGGTTGGTCAGGTCATTGAGCGTCTTGACCTTGCCGGGATTGCTGGGCGGCACGGCGATCTCCAGCCGGTTACGGACGAAGGTCGTCGGCGCACCGGCGGTGTCCTTGGCGTCGGTCACCGTCTTCATGGTGGCCGGGCTGGCGGCGGCGAACACGTCGGCCGGGGCGCCCTGCGTGATCTGCTGGGCCAGCGCGGAACTGCCGCCGAAGTTGAACTTCACCTTCACTCCCGGGTGGGAGGACTCGAAGGTCTTGCCCAACGAGTTGAACGTCTCGGTCAGCGACGCGGCGGCGAAGACGAAGAGCGTCTTGCCACCCGAGCCGGAGGACCCGGACGAGTCGTCATCCGTGCTCCCGCATCCGGCCGCCAGCGTGAGACTCGTCCCGAGCACGGCCGCGAGCAGTACCCGGACGCCCCGGGGCAGACGTTCGATCACCTTGGTCTCCTCGTGCAGGTGCCCTCTGGGGGAGGGGCGGGGGTTTGGGACCCTGCGACGGCAGTCGGACCACGCGCCACCGCGGCCGTCCCAATCACGCCACCGTACTATCGCATATTCCACCCTTGAAGGCTCCGTGGTGGTGCATATGCCATATCGCTGAGCTTCTCGCACCAGTTTCTGCCCGCAGTGCCTCAGCTCGGGGAATGCCCGACGACTTTCACCGCGTTCTCAGCCGAGGACCGCCGGCCTGACGTCCCCCACCGGCTCGCACCTGAGGCGGATCAATGGGATGTGCTCGCCCGGGGCGGCCCAGGAAAGCCGGCGCGGTGCCGTCCGCCCGGTACTCGGCCCGGCCGAGGAGGCTCACCGTGGCGTGCTCGCCTGGGGGTCGGCTGGGGGATCAGCGTGATGCGCCGGCCCGGGAACCAGCCGGTGTGACCAGCGTGACGCGCCGGCCCCGGAAACCGCCGGGGGGGATCAGCGTAACGCGCCGGCCCCGGAAGCCCGCCGGGGGGATCAGCGTGACGTACTCGCTCTCCAGGGCGGCCGAGGAGGATCAGCATGAGGTCGTTCCACCCTCCGGCCTGGTTCTCAGTCGGGGACGGCCAGCATGACGTCCGAGGCCTTGATCACGGCGACGACCTCGCGACCCTCGGACAGTTTCAGCTCGCGCGCCGCCTCGACCGTGATGGACGCGACCATGCGCACGCCGCTCGCATCCAGCTCGACGTTGGCCGTCGCCTCGCCTTCCGTGACACCGACGACCCTGGCCCGGACCTGGTTACGCGCACTCAGCCGCATCATGGCTCCTCCCAGCAGCTGCCGAACCCGTGACCTGCGGAGACGTTCCCACTGGGCAGCACGCTCATACCGGTCGGCCGACGCGCCACGCGGCGACGGCGGAAGCGGCACGACGCCGACCACGAGGGCGCCGCAGTGATGGCCCTGGTCCCTGACCCCTGGCCGCGCGGCTGCCGAGCCAGAGACGATGAGCTGGCAACCACCCGCCGACCTGGTGGCCATCCGCTGCCGTCCGCCGACCTGGGGCCCACACGCCGCCAGGATCGCAGCCGCGGCACAGTCGTCGTCCCTGCCTGACCAGCCGTGTTGGGAGGAACGAGTGAGCCGACCGCCGTCCCTAGCGTGGCTCTAACGATTTCGGATTGTGGGACGACGCAGGCAAACCCTCTCAATAAGGCGAGCGATTCCTCGCCGCTCGCAGCGCTGCGCGATGCGGACCACCACCAGACAAGCAATCCGCCCGGGTCTATCCCTTGTCGCAGTAAGAGGGCGACCCTGCCCACGCCGGGACCGCAGCGTAGGTCCGGGAGCGCCAGCCCACGCTGAGAGCACAACGCACGCCGGGCGCACGGGGAGATCGCCATTACGGCGGTCTCGGCCGCGATGGCCTGGGTGAACCGGGCCTCGCAGGCCGGCATCAGCGGGTACGCGCCGGGCCGGCGGAGCGCCCAGCTCATGTCGGCGGTGAGCCGGACCGCCGGATATCCCTGCTCGGCGGCCTCGGTGACCTCCCGGCCGATCACCGCGAACATCCGGTCGGAATCGAAACGCCCCGGGGACAGCCAGAGCACACCGCTGCGGCGAGGAAGCCTGGGCAGGGAGCCTTCGGAGGAGTCACCATGCCGCGCAGCAGGTGCGAGAAGTCCAGGTGGTGGGGACGCGTCGGAAGGGCGCAGCGCGTGCCTCGGGGGCATCCGTTGTCCGTGGCCGTCCTTGCTGTGCAGGGCGGAGAGGGCGTTTGGGGCAGTGGTGGTCTTGGGCCGGTTGTCCGTGCCAGGCGGGGTGTGGGCTGGCCGCGGTGGTGGAGGATGCGCCGGAGGGGTGCAGCGCGTCTCCCTGGGGGCGGTCGTCGTCTGTGGCCGGCCGTCCTTGCTGCGCAGGGCGGAGAGGCCGTTTGGGGCAGCGGTGGTCTTGGGCCGGTTGTCCGCGCCAGGCGGGGTGTGGGCTGGCCGCGGTGGCGGGGGACGCGTCGGAAGGGTGCAGCGCGTCTCCCTGGGGGCGGTCGTCGTCTGTGACCGGCCGTCCTTGCTGCGCAGGGCGGAGAGGCCGTTTGGGGCAGCGGTGGTCTTGGGCCGGTTGTCCGCGCGAGACGGGGTGTGGGCTGGCCGCGGTGGTGGAGGATGCGCCGGAAGGGCGCAGCGCGTCTCCCCGGGGGCGGTCGTCGTCTGTGATCGGTCGAACCCTGCTGCGCAGGGCGGAGAGGAAGCGGGGCGGCGAGCGTCTCCGACCAGTCGATCGTTCCGGGCGGGGACACCGGCGAGAGGGCCTGCGGGACGGGCGGGGGAATCCGACGGGGGGACGGACGGGATGTGTCCCTAATCGGGGCGGCGGTTGGCGCGGGCGAAGGCCAGGGCCTCGTGAGCCAGGGCCGGCCAGTCACGGCCGGAGTGTGGGGCGAGGCTCAGCCATTCGCGCATTGGCGTGTCCTTGTTCGCATCGAATCGGGCGCCCTCGCCGGTGGAGACCAGCTCCCCGACACGGTCGGCGGGTAGTTTGAGCACCAGGCGGCCCCGGACGAACATCGCGAAGATCTTGCCGTGGAAGCGCAACGCCGTGCGGCCGAAGCCGCGGCCGCCGCTCGGCGGGTCGACGCCGTCGATCGCGGTCATCTCCTCGACCAGGTCGGCATAGCGGTCTTGCGGCCCTTCGGCCGGTTCGGCATAGCGGTCTTGCGGCTCCTCGGCCGGGTCGGCATAGCGGTCTTTCGGTCCCTCGGCCGGGTCGGCATGGCGCTCTTGCCGCCCCGCCGCCCGCCCGTCCTCTCCGCTCACGCCCGTCAGCCTAAACACCACCACCGACACTTCCCCCTGCTTGTCCACAAGTGGATCAGAGCTTCTCGGTCAGCCGGGTGAGGATGTCGGCCACCGGTTCCGCGGTGGCGTGGCGGTGGCCGGTGCCGGCCCACAGGTGGAGTATCTCCTGGTCGTTCGCTGTCGCCGCTGCCTTGCGCAGTGGGCTGGTCAGGTGGTGTACGGCAGGGTAGCCCGACGGTGCGCTGTCGCCGTACCGGTCCGTGAAGCGGTTGCGCAGCCCGCGTGCGGGGCGGCCGGTGAACGCGCGGGTCACGACGGTGCGGTCGCGCGCCGGGTCGGCCAGTGCCGCGCGGTGTGCGGCGGAGGCGCCGCTCTCCTCCGATCGCAGCAGGACCGTGCCGACCATGGCCGCGACCGCGCCCGCCCGCAGTGCCCCGGCGACGTCGTCCGGCGTGGCGAGGCCGCCCGCCGCGATCAGCGGGAGTTCGGTCACCCGTCGTACCCGGGCGAGCAGTTCGGTGAGCGGGATCTCCTCCGGCATCCGCTCCGGCGTGAGCGTGCCCGAGTGCGCGCCCGCCGCCGAGCACTGGACGACGAGCAGCCCGGCTCCCGCCTCCTCCGCGCGGCGGGCCTCCTCGGCCGACGTCACGGTCTGGGCGACCAGGCTGCCCGCGGCGCGCAGGGCCCCGACCACGGCCGGCTCCGGCACCCCGAACGTGAAGCTCACGATCGGAACGGGACCGGCGAGCAGCAGGTCGATCTTGTCCTTCCAGCGGTCGTCGTCCTCGACCGGTTCGCCGGCGGTCAGATCCAGCCCGTACGGCTCGGCCTCGGGCTGGATCGCCCGTGCGTACCGGCGGTACGCGTCGAGACCCACGGGCACCGGGTTGGGTGCGAACAGGTTGACCCCGAACGGCACGCCCTCGGCCCGTACGGCGGCGATCTGCCCGGCCAGTGCCTCCGGCGTCTTGTAGCCGGCGGCGAGGAAGCCCAGACCGCCCGCTCGCGCGGCGGCCGTGACCAGCGCCGGGGTGCCGGCTCCTCCGGCCATCGGCGCCGCGAGCACCGGAACGGTCAGGCCGAGGTCGGGCAGTGGCGAACCCATGTCTCTCCTCATCGCGGTCGGCGGGCGGACCGGCGCGGCACGGATCGGCGCGGCCGGGGCACGTCCGGTGACGTCAGACTCTCATCGTGCGGCAAGGCACGCGTCGGCGGACCGGCCCTCCGGCACCCTCCTGCCGGCGGACCGACCCGGCGGCCCCAGCCGATCCGGTGGCATGGCCCGGTCCGGTGGCGCCGCTCTGCGTACGCCCCGTCGCCGATATCGCCCCATCCCCGGCATTCTCTTGACCGCGGCCCGATCCGGTGGCGCGGGGCCGATCCGGCGGCGCGGGCCGCGCGTACGTCTCGTCGCCGACGTCGTCCCGTCCCGGCATCCTCCCGTGCCTTCGGATCATCCCCGTACCGCCTTGGCCGGCGCGTGCGCCTTCGCGTACACCCGTGCCTTCTCGTGTGTCCCCGTACACGGCCTTCGCACGTGGGCCTCCGTACCCAGGCCCGCGCGGCAGGTGCACCGTCGGAGCCGGTTCGCGGAAGTATCGGGTGATCTTTCGCGCGCGCAGCGGGTCCGCGAGGATGGGCTCATGACCGTACTCGGCGCCGTCAGCCTGCCCCAGCTGCCACCCGAACGCCTGCGCGACCTCGCCCGTGTGGCCGACGACGCGGGGCTGGAGGAGCTGTGGCTCTGGGAGGACTGTTTCTGGGGGAGTGGGGTCGCCACCGCGGCCGCCGTGCTCGGCTGGACCGGGCGGCTGCGCGTGGGAGTCGGGCTGCTGCCCGTGCCGCTGCGGAACGTCGCCCTGGCGGCGATGGAGATCGCGGCGCTGCACCGGCTCTTCCCCGGCCGCGCGACGATCGGCGTCGGCCACGGCGTGCAGGACTGGATGGCGCAGGTCGGCGCGAAGGCCGACTCGCCCGTGACGCTCCTGCGCGAGCATCTCGCCGCCCTGCGTGCGCTGCTCGCCGGGGAGGAGGTCACCGTCGACGGACGGTACGTTCACCTCGACAAGGTCAAGCTGGACTGGCCGCCCCGGACGCCTCCGCCGATCGTCGCGGGCGCGACCGGGCCGCGCACGCTCCGGCTGTGCGGTGAGGCCGCCGACGGCACGATTCTCACCGCGGGCACGGCGCCGGACGACGTACGAGAGGCCTGCCGGCTCGTGGACGAGGGCCGCGCGGCGGCCGGACGCACCGGCCCGCATCAGATGATCGTCTACCTTCTCACCGCGACCGGGCAGGGCGCGGAGGAGCGGCTGGCGGCCCAGCTGCGCCGCGAGGGCCGCGACCGGACGGCCGGCATCGCCGGTGACGCGCGTACGGTCGCCGACGCCGTCCGGCGGTGGGCGGACGCCGGCGCCACCACCGTCGTCCTGGAGCCGACCGGCGACGAGCCCGACCCGGAGGGTTTCGTACGATTCGCGGCCGGGCAGGTCCGGCCGCTCCTCGGCTGAACGGTCCGCAGACGCCGGTCCGACCTCCCCGGTGACGCCCGGCGGTGGTACGGCCGGTTCACGCCAGAGACGATCGGGCATCTTCCTCGGGGGCCTGCGGGGTGGTCTCGTACGCGGCGGCCTGCAGGAGGTACAGCTCGCGGTAGGCGCCCTCGCGCGCCATGAGCTCATCGTGGGTGCCGCCGGCGGTGATCCGGCCGTGCTCGAGCACGTGGATCACGTCGGCGTCGCGAATGTTGGCCAGGCGATGGGTGATCAGGACCACGGTACGGCCGCGCATGTGCCGGCGGATCGCCTCGAAGAGCGTGTGCTCGGCGCGCGCGTCCAGGTTCGAGGACGGCTCGTCGCAGATGATCAACGGTGCGTCGCGGTAGAAGCCGCGGGAGACGGCGACGCGCTGCCACTGCCCGCCGGACAGCTCGTGGGAGTCCTTGAACCGGCGGTCCAGCATCGTGTCCCAGCCGTGGGGCAGCGAGGCGACCACCTCGTCGGTGCCGGCGGAGACGGCGGCCCGGTCGAGGCGCGCGGGATCGTCCTCATCGCCCAGCACCACGTTGGCGCGCGCGGTCATCGGCCAGTGGGCGTGGTCCTGCGCGATGACCGCGACCCGTGAGCGTACGGCCTGGGCGTCGGCGTCCGCGAGGTCCACCCCGTCCCAGCGGATGCGGCCGGACCCCGGCGTGTACAGGTGGGCGAGCAGCTTGGCCAGCGTGCTCTTGCCGGATCCGTTCTCCCCGACCAGTGCCATGATCTGTCCGGCGGGCAGCGTGAGCGACACGTCCCGCAGGGCCGGTTCGTCGGCCCCGGGATAGGTGAACGACACGTTCTCCACGGTGATCGCGGCGAAGCCGCCAGAGACGTCGGCGGTGGCCGTCGGCGACAGGTGGGTGCGCGCGGTCGCGAGGAACGTCGTGTAGTCGGTGAGGTACAGGCCCTGCTCGTAGCACTCGTTCACCGCGTGGACCAGCTGGGACAGCGCGGCCCGGCTCGTACGGATGGCCAGGACGGCGGTGCCGGCGACGGCGAGGGGCAGCCACGCCGCGGCCAGCAGCAGCGCGAGCACGAGGTAGACCAGCCCGCCGGCCAGCCCGGACCCGGCGTCCCCGGCGAGCCGGGTGGCGACGTTCTTGCGCGCGAGTCGGAGCTGGGCGTCACGGTAGACGTCCGCCACCCGCCGGTACTGGGCGAGCAGGAGGCCCTGGAGGGTGTACGAGCGCAGGTCGGCGGCGTACCGGCGGTTGCTGAGCAGGTCGCCCAGGATCACCGAGTGGTAGCGGGGACCGACGGTCTGCACCATCATCAGGTACCGCGAGCGCGCGACGCGGATCGCCGCCCAGGCCTCGGGCAGCGCGGTGACGAGCAGGAGCGGGAGCAGCACCGGATGCAGCGTGGTGATGGCGATCGCGGCGGCCACGAAGGAGGTCGCGCCGGTGACGATGTCGATCGTGGCCGAGACCACCTGCTGCGCCGCCGAGGCGCCCGGCCCCTCGGCCCGCATGAGGGCCTCGTAGAACTCCGAGTCGTCGTAGCTGGCCAGGTCGATGCGGCTCGTCACCTCGTACAGCTCCACCTCGGCCCGCTGCTGCACCCGCGGTGTCAGGCTGGCCTGAGCCCATCCGGCTGCGGCCGACAGCAGCGACCGCAGGATCGCCGCCCCGCCGACGAGGAGCAGGGACGGCAGCGCCGCGCGTACCCGCTCCGGCGTCGGACCCGCGGCGAGCAGGGCGTCGAGCACACCGGTCGTGGCGAGCAGGCCCAACGCGGTGAAGACGCCCGACATCAGGTTCAGCGCGACCGTGGTGACCGTGTCGGCGGGCCCCGCGCGCCAGGCCAGGCGCAGCGCTTGGCCGACCAGCGCGGGCAGCCGGCGGGCGACGGCCGTGAACCGCGCGGTCGCCGCCGCCTCGGCGTGGTCGTACCAGTGAAGCGTCGCCACCGTCGGCAGGACGTCTTCCTTTCCAGGGGCGTCGCCCGTGCCCGGGGCGGCGGCGTCGCTCTGCCCGGTGGCGGCGCGTCCGCCGGGGATGTCGTCCTGCTCCTGCTCTCCGTCGTCGTCTCGTACGGTGTCGGCCGATGGCGTCTCTTCCATCCCACCCCCAGGCTCCGCCCCCATGATGGGCCCGCCCGGGACGGCCCGCTGTGTCACGTGGCACGGTCGGGGGAGCCGGGCGTAGCGACGGACGGCTCGGCGTGACCGCTCTACCGGGCGGCGCTCACGGCGGGCCGCTCGGCGGAGAGCGGAGCGGCGATGTCCTCCAGCGAACGCCCCGCGGCCTCCACGCCGATGACCAGTTCCACGATGCCGGCGATGATCATCAGGCCCGCGCCCAGCAGGTAACCGTCGGCGACCGTGCTCGCGTGGCCGGTGTCGACGAGCTTGCCGAACAGCAGCGGGCCGATGATGCCGCCGAGCGCGGTCCCGACGGCGTAGAACGCGGCGATGGCCATCGCGCGGGTCTCCATCGGGAAGATCTCCGAGACGGTCAGGTACGCGGAGCTGGCGCCGGCCGAGGCGAAGAAGAACACCACGACCCAGCAGACGGTGAGTGTCACGGCGGACAGGTGGCCGCCGCGGAACAGCATCGCGGTGCCGATCAGCAGCACCCCCGACAGGATGTACGTGCCGGAGATCATCACCTTGCGGCCCAGCCGGTCGAACAGGCGGCCGAGCACGAACGCGCCGCAGAAGTTGCCGAGACCGATCGGGATCAGGTACCAGCCGGCGTGGTCGTCGGGCGTCTTGAAGAACTTCGACAGGACCAGCGCGTACGTGAAGAACACCGCGTTGTACAGGAAGGCCTGGCCGACGAAGAGCGAGAGCCCCAGGACCGTGCGCCGCGGGTAGCGGTTCACGGCGGTGCGGACGATCTCGCCGAAGCCGATCGTGTGACGCTGGCGGATGGTGATCTTCTCGTCCACCGCGCCGAGCGGTCGCCCGCTCTCGTCGGTGACCTCCCGCTCGATGCCGCGGACGACCTCCTCGGCCTCGCGTTCCCGCCCGTGGATGAACAGCCACCGCGGGCTCTCCGGGACGATCCGCCGGACGAAGAGGATGCCGACGCCGAGAACGGCGCCGAGCGCGAACAGCAGCCGCCAGCCGACGTTCTCCGGCAGCAGCGAGGCGTTGAGCACCGGCACCGACAGCAGTGCCGCGAAGGTCGTGCCCAGCCAGAACGACCCGTTCACCACGATGTCGACGGTGCCGCGCAGCCGGGCCGGGATCAGCTCGTCGATGGCGGAGTTGACCGCCGCGTACTCGCCGCCGATCCCCATGCCGGTGACGATCCGGCAGAGATAGAACCACAGAGGGGTGAAGGAGAACGCGGTCGCCACGGTCGCGAGCAGGTAGACCGCGAGCGTGACCAGGAAGAGCTTCTTACGTCCGAACCGGTCGGTGAGATACCCGAAGACGAGCGCGCCGGCGCACGCCCCGGCCACGTACAGCGCCGCGCCCAGGCCGACCTGCGCGTCGCTCAATCCCAGTCCGCCGGCCTTGGAGGTCAGCCGCGGACCGATCACCCCGACGACGTTCACCTCGAGGCCGTCGAGGATCCACACGGTGCCCAGTCCGACGAGGATCAGCCAGTGCCAGCGCGCCCAGGGGAGCCGGTCCAGCCGTGCGGGCACATCCGTCTCGATCGTTTTCAGACCATCGGCGCCCATACGGCCTCCTCGTTCCCTCGTCGTCGATCGGAACTGACGAGGTGAATACCCTCCTCTCCATCCGCAAACGTGCATACCGGACGGCGGGCCCGGGACCCGCCGTCCGGCCGAGGACACCTTCAGCGAGGGGGATCCGGCTCCTGGCCGTCGGGTTCGGCGGGTTCCGTCCGTGTGTCCTGCGGCTCGTCCGTTCTGCTCGCCGGGCGCGTCGCGCCTTCCGCCGGTGGTGCGGGAGGCGGCGGTGGGCCGTAGCCGGGCGGAGGCCGGTAGCCGCCGGGGTCGGCCGGAGTGCCGTACGGACCAGGGGGCGGACCGTACGGGCCGGGTGGCGGACC
The DNA here is from genome assembly GCF_039541955.1 of Actinoallomurus oryzae. Classification (NCBI taxonomy): domain Bacteria; kingdom Bacillati; phylum Actinomycetota; class Actinomycetes; order Streptosporangiales; family Thermomonosporaceae; genus Actinoallomurus; species Actinoallomurus oryzae. The sequence goes on from NZ_BAABHF010000026.1 coordinate 98,398, forward strand.
GCCCGGGCCGGGTGGCGGCGCATACCCGCCGGGCTGAGGCCCGTACGCGCCGGGTGGTGGCCCGTACGCGCCGGGTGGTGGGCCGTACGCTCCGGGTGGGGGACCGGCCGTGCCGGGTGGGGGAGCGTGCGCGCCGGGCTGAGGGCCGTACGGGGCAGGCGGCGCGGAGCCGTAGCCGGTGCCGGGCCACGGCGCGTGGGCCGGCGGAAGCGAACGCGCGTCCGCCTCGGCGTCGTCCGCCGGGCCGGTGGTGATGACCAGCCGGTCGAGGTAGAAGATCTGCAGCGCTCCCAGGGCGAGGAACAGCACGATCACCACGAGGAGGGGCGTCGCCGCGCCGACGGACGGGTTGGACGCGTAACCGCGCAGGTCCGCCAGCACGGCGATGGGCGCGGTCCGGGACTCGGCGGTGGTGCCCACGATGAACGGCCACAGCACCCCGTGCGCGCCGAACAGGACGGTCACGCCGCCCATGAGCGCGGCGAGCGGCAGCGCGGGCACCACGACCTGCGGGAAGAAGCCGGATCCACCGGCGCGCCACCGCGCCGCGCGGGTCCGGCAGAACAGCGTGAGCACGAGCAGCGACGGCACGCTCAGCAGGACCGGCGGCACCAGGCCGATGAAGTGGTTGAGCAGGCCGAGATGCCGGGCGTTGTCGAAGCCGGCGATGCTCAGCGGCGCCACGCCGACGAACAGCCACGGCGAGAAGACCAGCAGCAGCCACTCGCTGTGCCGGCCGAGCGGGCGCAGGCCACCGATTCCGAGCGCGGCCAGGAACGCCGTGCCGACCGAGACGATCGCGCCCAGCACCGGCGGTGCCCAGGTGTTGAGCAGGATCCGCGCCGCGGACGGCCGCAGCGGAGCGGTGTGCTCGGCCGAGAAGAGGGCCGACAGCCACGGCCATGCGCAGACGACGCCGACGATCACGACGACGACGAGGGCCAGGGCGCCGATCACGAGGCGGCCTCCGGCGTCCGGCCGCCTCGGCGCCGCCTCATCGCCCGGTCCGAGTTCGATCCGCAGCCCGGTCCGTACGGCGATGACCGTCGCGACGATGCCGAGCACGCCGAGCGCCAGCCCGCTCACGGTCGCGACGGCCGCGGCGCTGCCGAAGTCCATGTAGAGGTACGCGCTCGTGTACTCCAGCGCCGCGAGCGTCGGCCGGGGACTCATCGTCAGGCTGACCGAGAGCGCCTGGAGCGCCACGGCGATGCCCGCCAGCACGACGATCGAGCCGACCGCGAGGAACGCCGGGGTGAGCCGGCGCCCCTGCCTCCGGCCGCGGAAGATGGGCAGGAAGACGAGCAGCGCCAGCCCGCACAGCAGACCGAACATCGCCGCGGACGTGATGAGCTGCGAGGAGGGCGACCACGCGCTCCTGGAGGGCACCCGGCCGAACATCGTCGCGATCCCGCCGTCGCGCTGCCCGATGAGCCACGCGGCGGCGATCGCGACCGGAGAGAACGTCACGAGCGGCAACGACAGCAGCACCCGGCCGACGCGACGCGGCCAGGTGCCGGCCCGGTCGAGCGCCGCGGCGAGCGGGGGCCCGACCACCAGCAGGATCAGCAGCGGCACCAGGGCGAACGACAGCGAGAAGGCCAGGGCCTTCCAGAACGCCCCGTGTCCCAGGAAGTACGTGTAGTTGCGCAGGCCGGCGGCGTGCGCGGTACCCCGGATACCACCGCCCGCCTGGAAGCTCCGCGCGATGGTCTGCACGCTCGGCACGACCAGCGTGACCAGCCAGGTCAGCGCCGCCGGAATGAGGAGGAGCAGCCCCGGACCGCGGCGCGGCGCCGCACCGCCGGGCGGGCCGACCGCAGGCGCCGGAGGGTAGGGCGTCATGAACCCTCCTTCGTCGGGGAGATGCGCCATGCGACCGCGTCTTCGATGCCCTCGCTGCGTTCGGTCATGGGCCCTCCTTCGTCGGGGAGATGCGCCATGCGGCCGCGTCTTCGATGCCCTCGCTGCGTTCGGTCATGGGCCCTCCTTCGTCGGGGAGATGCGCCATGCGGCCGCGTCTTTGATGCCCTCGCTGCGTTCGGTCATGGGCCCTCCTTCGTCGGGGAGATGCGCCATGCGGCCATGTCTTCGATTCGCTCGCTGCGTTCGGTCATGGGCCCTCCTTCGTCGGAGAGGTGGGCCGGGCGGCCGGGCCTTCGGTTTTCTCGCCGCGCTGGATCATGGACGCTCCGCCGGTGCCGATTTCGTCGCCGATCCGATGATCGGCCAAGCCGACCGTAGCGTCACGCGATATCCGCTGTCCCGGAGCATTCCGGTCAGATCGCTCTTTTCGCGCCAGGAGCCCTGGATCCGGCGTTCTCCAGGTCCGTCCGAGCGCCATCGAGGGCGGCGGCCCCGTCGGACGCCGGGTATGCCGAAGAAGCCGCCTTTCCGGGCAGAGGAACTCCTCGGCCGGCACCTGTTCGACGCGTTCCCGCAGCCGCGGGGGTGATGGGACAGCTGCGCAGCGCCCTCAGCGCCGGAATCCAGGTCCTCGAGGAGCCCGGGCAGGCGCTCGAGGGCTCGGGCGGTACGCGCGCTCCATCGACGGGGCGCTGGCCAGCACCGCCGTCCAGGCCGTCATCGACAAGGCGCGGCAGACGATCACCTACAGCTGCGCCGGTCACCTCCCACCCGTGCTCCTCCAGCCCGACGGCACCGTCCACTTCCTCGACCAGGCCACCGACCCGCCCCTGGGCGTTCGCGTGGCCGACCTCCCCAGGCCCCAGGCGGAGCTGTCGTACGCCCCCGGCGCCACCCTCGTCCTGTACACCGACGGCCTCGTGGAGCGTCGCGGCGAGGACATCGACGACGGGCTGCGCCGCCTCGCCGAGGGCCTTCGCCGGCACGCCCGGCTCGACCCCGAGCCGCTGGCCGAGGCGCTCCAGGAGGTCATCGAGCGCCGGCCACTGGAACGTACCGGTACCGGGGGATCCGCTATGGTGCGCACCGTGCGGGCGGTGGTGACGGGGGCGGCCGGGTTCATCGGGAGCCATGTGGCGGAGGCGATGGCCCGTGCCGGGCACGAGGTGGTCGCGGTCGACGCGCCCGCGCGTTCCGCCTCGCCCGCCGCCGCGCGGGTGAACTGGGCGGGTCTCGCGGACCGGCCCGGCGTCCACCGGGTCGAGACCGACCTCGCCATCGACGACCTCGCCTCCCTCGTCCGCGCGGACGTCGTCGTGCACCTGGCGGGCCGGCCCGGTGTCCGCAGCTCGTGGGGCGAGGGCCGCGCCGCCGCCGTCCGCGACAACGTGACCGCCACCCGCCGGCTGCTCGCGGCCTGTGAGGCCGCCGCCGCGCCGCCGCGCGTCGTCGTCGCCTCCAGCTCCTCGGTGTACGGCTCGGCCGGCGGCCGCCCGAACACCGAACGGGACCCACTGCGGCCCGCCAGCCCGTACGCCGCCAGCAAGGCCGCGATGGAACGCCTCGCCGCGCGGGCCGCCGCGCGCGGGCTGCCGACCGTCGTGCTGCGGTACTTCTCCGTCTACGGTCCCCGGCAGCGGCCGGACATGGCCTTCCACCGGTTCATCGAGGCGGGACTCGCCGGCCGGCCCTTGCCGGTCTTCGGCGACGGCGGCCAGTCGCGCGCCTTCACCCACGTCGGCGACGTCGTCGCGGCCACCGTCGCCGCCGCCACGACCGGCCTGCCGCCCGGCACCGTGCTCAACGTCGGCCACCCGGCGCACGTCCCGGTACGGGACGCGATCGACCTGCTGGCCGGGCTGCTCGGCGTACGACCACGGATCGACCACCGGGTCGCCGTGCCCGGCGACGCGGCCCGCACCTGGGCCGACAGCGGCGAGGCCGCCCGCCTCCTCGGCTGGTCGCCCCGCATCGGCCTGGCCGAGGGCCTCGCCGACCAGATCGCCTGGCACCGCCGCCACGCCGCGTACCCCGAACCCCCGCACGCCGCCGATCCCGAGCCGCCGTATGCCGCCGGAGCCGAGCGCCCGTACGCCGCCGGAGCCGAGCCGCCGCGCGCCGCGAGCGCCGGGCGGCCGTGCGGCGCCGGAGCCGAGTCCCCGTATGCCGCCGGTGCTGAGCCGCCGGGGGTCGTCGGCGCCGAGTCGCCGGGCGCTTCCGGTGCGGGGCTCGCGCGCCCCGCCGGGCGGTCGGTGTGACCGCGCCGGGGGCGGCGCGGCGGCGGGAGGTCCGCGCGGCGTACTTCGCCTTCGACCGGTTTCCCTCCAGCAAGGGCTCCGCGGTGCACATCGGGCAGATGGCGGCCGCGCTGTTCGAGGAGTTCGGCGGCGGCCTGCTCGGCGTGCTCGGCGGGGGCGGTCTGCCGCGCTACCAGTGGGAGCCGGACCGCGGCGTCGAGATCGCCCGCTTCGGCGAGCGGATTCCCAACCTCATCGACCGAGCGGAGGCCTACTCCGGCTGGGTCGCCGCGCACCTGGCGCCGCACGTTTCCACGCTGCGGGTCTGTCACGTCCGCGACCCGTGGAGCGCCCTGCCCGTCGTGACCGCGCCCGGCCGGCGCTACCGCGTGGTGTACGAGGTGAACGGGCTGCCCTCCATCGAGCTGGCCCACACCTGGCCGCTCGCGCCGCCGGCCACGCTCGCCGCGATCGCCGGGCTGGAGGACCGCTGCCTGGAGCGGGCCGACGCGGTCGTGGTGCCCTCGAACGTGATCGCTTCCGCGCTCGTGCGGCGGGGCGTGCCCGAGGGCAGGATCCACCTGGTGCCGAACGGCGCCGACGTGCCGTCCGAGACGCCGCGCCCGCCCGACGCGCCGGAGCGGTACATCGTCTACGTGGGCGCGCTGCAGCCGTGGCAGGGGCTCGACGTGCTGCTCCGCGCGTTCGCCCGGCTCGCCGACCTGACCGGGCTCCGGCTGGTCATCTGCTCGTCCGTGCCGGAACGCCGGGCGCGGGCGCTGCGCCGGCTCGCCGGGCGGCTCGGCGTCGCCGACCGGATCGTCTGGCGGTTCACGCTGCCGCACGCCGAGGTGGCCGCCTGGCTCGCCGGGGCGGAGTTGTCCGTGGCGCCGCTGACCGGCTGCGCGCGCAACGTCGACCAGGGCTGCGCGCCGCTGAAGATCCTCGAGTCGATGGCCGCCGGTACGCCGGTGGTCGCGTCCGGGCTGCCCGCCGTACGGGAGATCATGGCCGACGGCGCGCACGGCCGCCTGGTCGCTCCCGACCGTCCCGCGGAGCTGGCGCGTGTCATCCGCGTCCTGCTGGAGTACCCGGACGCAGCCCGGGCCATGGGGGAGCGCGGGCGCCGGCGCGTACGGGAGGAGTTCGGCTGGGCGGCGACGCGGGCGAAAATGGCCATGATTTATCGGTCTATGACTTCGAATATGGACAATTGATAGTGTCCGCCTCATGTTCTGGCGGAAGACCCGCGAAGCGATCGGTCGCTTCCACCCCGCGCACCAGCGGTTGACCCTGGAGCGCACGGTCTCGGCGTCGTCCGTTCCCGGTGAGTGGGCGGCCGTTCTGGCGAGCCTTTCCCAGCACGAGGTGACGGTGAAGCGACGAAAATGGCGGCTGCCGTCGCGGACGACGGCGGTCCTCGTCCCGATCATCCAGGTGCTGTCGGAGGACACGGCGCCGGACGGCGCGATCGGTGTCGCCGCCGACTTCCGCGGCCCGCGCGCGCCCGGCAAGAAGGGCCCCGAGCGTGACCTGCCCGTCGGCGGGCGCGTCCGCCGGCTCACCGAGTGGTTCGTCCTGGACCCCTGGCTCCAGGTGCGCGCGGAGCTGCGGGACGGCAGCGTCCTGGAGATCCGGGTCACCGACCGGATCCGCCACCGGAAGATCCACCGGGTCAACGCCCGCGGCAAGCACAAGTGGAAGACCAAGAAGAAGGCGGTGCAGCGCATCGACGTCAAGCGCACGCTGGCGCGGGACGCCGCGGCGCGGCGTCCGGGCACCGCACCGCCCGCGTGGATCCGGGTGCGGGTCAAGGACGGCAAGCGTGTCGCGCTGAACGCCACCGCCAAGCTTCCCCGCGTGCCCGAGGAGAACGACCAGCTCCAGGCGATCCTCACGGTCGTCGCCGAGCTGTTCCGCTGGACCCCGCCGCAGGCCTCGGGGAGGACCGCGTGAACCCCTGCGGAGCGACCACCGGGTTCTTCGTCCTCGGCCGCTGCGACCGTCCCGCGGTCACCGCCTGCCGCTGTGGCCGCCCGGTGTGCGCGGAGCACGTGGACGCCCAGGGTCTGTGTCCGGAGTGCTCCGGCGTCCAGGGCTACGCCGACCCTTACCGCCCGGGCTGGGCGCGCGGCTACCGTCGCGCGCACTACCAGCGGACCTCCTACGACTACGGCGACCCGGTCCTGTACGACACCTACCACGGCTACGACCGGGAGGGCTTCGACCAGGGCGGGGACTCCGGCGATGACCTCGACGTCGGCGGGGACCTCGGCGACGGCGACGGCGGCTGGGACGACAGCTGATGCGTGTGCTGTGGCTCACCGAGCACTACCCGCCGAGCCGCGGCGGCATGGCCGAGTCGTGCGACCGGATCGTCCGCGGCCTGCGCGGCGCGGACGTGGAGGTCGACGTCGCGCACCTGACCCGGCGCGACCGGCCGTGGGGGAACGAGCGGGAGTACGGCGGCCGGCTGCTGACCGTGCCGCTCGGCGACGGCCCCGAGCACGCGCTGCGCCGCCTCTGGACCATGCTCGCCGGTCATGCCTACACGCACGTCGTCGCGTTCGGCGGCACGTACGCGCTGCTGGGCGCCCCGGTCATCGCCGCCTGGCTCGACGTGCCGCTGGTCACCTGCCTGCGCGGCAACGACTTCGACACCGGGGTCTTCTCGCTGCGCCGCCGTGAGGCGCTGATGAGCGCGCTGCGCGCCTCGGCGCGCGTCTGCGTGGTGGCCCGCTCGCACGCGCCGCTGGTCTCCGCGCTCGTGCCCGGAGCCGCCGTGACCTGGGTGGCCAACGGGATCGACACGGCGAACTGGGAGATCCTGCCCTCCGAACGGTCCCGCGCGCAGGCGTGGCGGGCCTCCGCCGTCGCGCCCGGCCGCCGGGTCCTCGGCCTCGTCGGGCAGCTGAAGAACAAGAAGGGCGTCGGGTTCCTGCTGGACGCGCTGCTCGGCTCCGGCCACGCGGAGCGGTTCCACCTGCTGTTCGTCGGGGAGCTGGAGGACGGTGTCGCCGAGCGGCTCGACGCCGTCGCCTGGACGCGGATGCCCTTCCTCGACCGGTTCGCGCTGCCCGCCGTGTACGCGGCCTGCGACCTCGTCGCCCTGCCCTCCTTCTACGACGGCCTGCCGAACGTCGCGCTGGAGGCGGCCGCCCTGGGCGTACCGTTGCTCGCCTCGGACGCGGGCGGCCTCGCCGACCTGGCCGACGACCAGATCGGCTTCACGTTCACCGCCGGTGACCCGCACGGCTGCCGGGCGGCCGTCCGCCGCGCGGCGCGCGCGACCGGCGACGAACTGGCCAAGCTGGGCGCCGCCGCCGAAGAGCGGGTGCGCCGCGACTTCACCCCGGCGGCGGAGACGGCGGGTTACCTGGCCGTCCTCCGGGAGACCGGGAGCGACCGCTGATCGTCTGTTACGCCCACGGCGGTGGGCTCGGGCACCTCACGCGCATCCGGGCGTACCTGCACACGCGGGAGGCGCGCGGGCCGGTCACGATCCTGACCGGCTCGCCGTTCGCCGCCGACCCGCGCGTGACCGGCGGCCATCCCGTACGGTCCGCGCCGGCCGGCCTCGACCGCGACGGGCTCACCCGATGGGCCGCCGCCACGCTGGCGGAGCTCGCGCCCGCCGAACTCGTGGTGGACGCGTTTCCCGCCGGGCTGGCCGGAGAGCTGTCCGCGCGCGCCGTTCCGCCCGGTGTCCGCGTCGTGCACCTGGCGCGGCTGCTGCGCTGGGACGAGTACCGGCAGCTGCTGCCGGCCGAGCCGCTCGCCTTCGCCGAGACCTGGCTCGTGGAGCCGGTGACCGCCGGACACGAGGCGTACCTGCGGTCGGTGTCCGCCGCCCTCGCCCCGCTGCGACTCGCCGAACCCCCCGCCGCCGCGCCTCCGGCGGCCTCGCCCGGCGGCTGGCTGGTCGTGCACTCCGGTCCGCCCGGCGAGACCGCCGAGCTGGTCGCGTACGCGCGGGAGACCGCCGCGCTGGAGGGCGTACGGCCACGGTTCACGCTCGTGTCGCCGAGCCGCCCCGCGACGCTGCCGGACGACGTCGCCCACCTCGACGTCTACCCGGCCTGGCCGCTGTTCGCCGGCGCGGAGCGGATCGTCACCGCCGCCGGCTGCAACGCCGTACGGCAGGCCGCCCCGTGGGCGGACCGGCACCGGATGATGCCGTTCCCGCGCCGCTTCGACGACCAGTTCGCCCGCGCCGCCCGGGCACGGGCGGCCCGAGCGGGTCGGGAACGATGGGACCGAGGCGGCGAACACGTGAAGGAGTGGCGAAGATGAACGAACCGAACACGGGCGGGCCGGAGCGGTCCGGCGGCACGGTGTCCTGGACCGGCCGCTACTTCGAGGACTTCACGGTCGGTGACGTGTACCGGCATCCGCTCGGGCGCACCGTGACCGCGACCGACAACGCCTGGCTGACGCTGCTGACCCAGAACACCGCGCCGCTGCACTTCGACACCCACTACGCGTCCCAGACCGAGTTCGGCAGGCCGCTGGTCGACTCGACGTTCACGCTCGCGCTGGTCACCGGGCAGAGCGTGACCGACATCTCCCAGCACGTGATGGCCAACCTCGGGTGGGACCGGGTGCGGATGCCGAACCCGCTGTTCGAGGGCGACACCGTCTACTCCCAGTCCGAGGTCCTGTCCGCCCGGCCCTCCAAGTCCCGCCCGGACGTCGGCGTCGTCACCGTCCGTACGGTCGGGTTCACCGCCGAGGGAAGGATCGTCATCACCTTCGAGCGCACGCTGCTGGTCTACAAGCGCGGCCACGGGCCGCGCTTCGCCGACGTCCAGCCCGAGTGGGACCGCCGTTCGCGCGCCGCCGCCGGCCTCCCGGCCGACGACGGCGAGTCCTCGTGACGGGGACCGCCCGGCTCGACCGGCCGAACGCTCCCGCGGACGTGCTCGAGCACGTCACCGCCGGCGCGGACCTGATCGTGCCGCTGTTCAACGGAGAGCCGCACACGGTCATGGACGCCCTGGAGGCGGGCGCCGCGGAACTCACCGGCGTACGGGTGCACCAGATGGACCCGGTGCGCGAGCGTCCGTACATCCGGGGGGAGTTCCCCGGGCGGCTGGAGCACGTCAGCTACTTCCTCGGCCCCGGCGACCGCCGGGCCTACTGGAACGGCACCTGCGAACTCGTGCCCGCGCACTTCAGCGAGGTGCCGCTCCTGCTGCGCCAGGCCACGCGCCGTGACCTGGTGCTGGCGGCGGCGAGCCCGCCCGACCGGCACGGCTACTTCAGCCTCGGCACGAACGCCGACTACGCGGCCTCCTTCATCGGCGAGACGCCGTTCTTCCTGGAGGTCAACGCGCGGATGCCGCGGACGTCCGGGCAGAACCAGCTACACATCAGCCAGGTCGCCGGCTGGTGCGAGGCGGAATACCCGCTCGCCGAGACGGTGCCGTCCGAGCCCGACGAACGCGACGCGAGGATCGCCGAGTACGTCGCGGAGCGCGTGCCGGACGGCGCCTGCCTCCAGATCGGGGTCGGCCGGATCCCGAACGCCCTCCTCGCCTCGCTGCGCGGCCACCGCCATCTCGGCGTGCACACCGAGGCCCTGTCCGACGGCCTCATGGACCTGGTGGAGTGCGGCGCGCTGACCGGCGCGCGCAAGCACCAGCAGCGCAACAAGCACGTCGCGACGTTCTGCGTCGGCAGCCGCCGGTTCTTCGACTGGCTCGACGACAACCGCTCGGTGGCGCTGCTGCCGGTGGAGTGGGTGAACAACCCCCGCGTCGTCGCCCGAGAGCCGCGGATGGTCTCGATCAACGCCACGAGCGAGGTCGACCTGCGCGGTCAGGCCGCCAGCGAGACCATCGCCGGGCGGTACTGGTCCGGCTCGGGCGGCCAGTCCGACTTCGCCCGCGGCGCGATGTACTCGCCGGGCGGACGGGCCTTCCTGGTGACCCACGCGACCACCCACGACGGCACCAGCAGGATCACCGTCGACCTGTCACCGGGCAGCCCGGTCACGACGCTGAAGAACACCGTCGATCACGTGGTGACCGAGTACGGCGTCGCCGAGCTGCGAGGGCGGAGCCTGTCCCGCCGCGCCGAGGCCCTCATCGCCATCGCGCACCCGGACCACCGCGACCGGCTGCGCCACGGCGCCCGGCGGGCCGGTCTCCTGCACTGACCCCGGGTGGCGATCTCCGGTCCGGTGGATCGATCCTGGATCCAGGGGGTGTGCTCACCCGCGGTCGCGTGGCGGGGAGGAGGAAGGCCGGATGCGAGCCTGTGGAGTGACCGAGGCCGGCGGGAGGGTCCGGACGCTGGAGCTGCCGGACCCGGTCCCGCCCGGCGCCGGCCAGGTCGTGGTGGCCGTCGAGGCCGCCGGAGTCGGCGCCTGGGACCGGCTGCTGCACACCGGTGGATGGGATGTGGGCCTGATCCCGCCCGCCGCGCTGGGCGTCGAGGGGACCGGGCGGGTGATCGCCGCCGGTGAGGGCGTCGAGGAGCCGGCCGGCGGCGACGCCGTGCTGGTGCACGAGGCGCCGCTGCCCGGCGGCAGCGGCTTCTGGGCCGAGCGTGTCCTGCTCACCGCGGAGGTGCTCACCCGGCGCCCGGACGATCTCGATCCGGAGACCGCCGCCGGGCTGCCCGTCGCCGGCCTCACCGCGCGGCAGGCGATCGACCTGCTCGCGCTCGAGCCGGGGCAGCGGCTCCTGATCACCGGTGGGGGCGGCGTCACCGGATCACTCGCGCTCCAGCTCGCCGTGGCCGCCGGCCTCTCGGTGTCCACGACGGCGTCGGAGTCGAGCGCCCGGCGGCTGTACGAGCTCGGCGCGGCGGAGGTGGCCGACTACCACGACCGCGGCTGGACCACACGGCTGGAGGGCGGCTTCGACGCCGCACTCGTCGCCGCCGAGGGCACCGCCGTCGAGGCGATGGGCCTCGTACGCGACGGCGGCCTGCTCTGCTCGCTGACGTCGGACGCGCCGCCGCCCCGCCGGGACGTGGCGAGCACCAACCTCTACGTCCGGCCGGATCCGGCACAGCTCGCCGCGCTCGCCGACGACGTCGTCGCCGGCCGCCTCCGGCTCACGCCCGAGGCGATGCCGCTCGCCGAGGGCCCGACGGCGCTGAGCCGAGCGGCCGCCGGCCGGGCCGGCGGCCGGAAACTCGTCCTGCTGCCCTGAGGCCGTCCCACCCGCGGAGGCCGTTCGACGCGAGGCGGGAGCCGCACCCCCGCGGTTCTCGCCCCACGCCGTCTTCCGTGCCTACCGGATCACCTTCGTCATGTTTCTAACCCGCGAGGGGGCGACGAACACCTTACGTAGTGGATTGGCCACAATCGGCACAGGGGGCGGCCTGTTCGCCGTCGTCATGGCTGATATGGGATCTCGGCGAACAACGTGGTCCCTTCGCCGGGACGGCTGATGATCTGCAGCCGGCCGCCGAGGGCCTGGACGCGGTCGGAGAGGCCGGTCAGCCCGGACCCGTGGTTCGGATCGGCGCCTCCGGCGCCGTCGTCGCGGACGGACAGCCGTACCACGGTCTCCTCCACGGACAGGTCGACCCTGATCGCCGTCGCGTTCGCGTGCTTGGCCGCGTTGGTCAGCGCCTCGGAGACGACGTAGTAGATGCTCACCTCGACGCGTTCGGGCAGCCGGGCCGTGCCGTTCACGGCGAGTTCCACCGGGACGGACGAGCGGCCGGCGAGCGCGGTCAGCGCGACCTTCAGGCCGCCCTTCGCCAGGATCGCCGGGTGCAGGCCGCGGGAGATCTCCCGCAGCTCCGCGAGCGCCTCCTCCAGCGCCCGCGCCGCACCCGAGAGCCGGTGCCGCGTCTCGTCCAGCTCCGGCGGCAGGCCGACCTCGATGCCCCGCATGTCGAGGGCGATCGTGACCAGGTGCTGCTGGGTGCCGTCGTGCAGATCGCGTTCGATGCGGCGGCGGGTCTCGTCCGCGGCGGCGACGACCCGGGCCCGCGAGGCGATCAGGTCGGCGTGGCTCTGGGCGTTGGCGATGGCGGCGGAGGCCAGCTCGGTGAACTCGTACATCCGCCGTTCGGTGTCGGGCGGCAGCGGCTCCTCCGTCTTCGAGGAGGCGATCGCGATGCCCCACAGGAAGCTGCCGACCATGATCGGACAGCCGACGGACGAGACGATCCCGCGGTCGCGCAGCCGCTTGGACAGCGCCCCGTCGCCGGTGTAGGCGCTCACCCGCGCGGGTGAACGCGTGCGGTGGACCAGCTCGGTGACGGTTCCCGGTTCCAGCACCCAGTGCGAGCCGTGCTCGACGATCCCCCGGTAGTTCCAGCTCCCGGCGGTGACCACCGCCGTGTCGTCCGGGCGGTAACGGACGATCACGGTGTGCTCCACGCCCAGGTTCATGCCCATCTCGCGGGCGACGGCGTCGAAGACCTCCGTCGGCGGGGCGCCGCACGCCACCAGGGTGGCCAGGTGCCGAAGCGAGGTCTGCTCGTCGACGATCCGCTGGAGCTGGTCCCGGCTGACGCGCAGCGCGTCCGCCGTGCGCTCACGCTCGTGCGCGGCCTCCAGCAGCAACTCCAGCGAGGGCACCGCGCGGTCGCGCAGCCGCCGGAGCGTGGACCCGGTGAGGTCGGCGGGGACGATGAGGGTGGCGTGCATTCCGTCGCCGCGGAGCGGGAACGTCGTGTGCCCCTCCCGGGCGCGTACGGATCCGGGCTGGATGGAGGCCGACGGCAGACCCAGCGTGCGAGCCAGTCCCCGGGCCGCCGCGGGCATCGCGGACCGCAGGTCGGGGGCGCGCAGCAGCAGACGGGCCAGAGTGGCGGACAGGTCGGCGTCGACGCGTGCGTCCACCTCGCGCGCCAGCAGCCGCGTCGAGGCACAGACCGAGCAGGACAGCACCGCGACGACCGAGTAGGCCACGAGGTTCGCGAGGAGCATGATCCACGAGCCGTGCGGGTTCGACGTGGACGTGGCGAAGTACAGGCCGAAGGCGACGGCGCTGGCCGCCGCGGCCACCAGCCCCAGCCCCAGCCCCCAGACCGCGGAGATCAGCACCACGCCGAACAGGTAGACCACGTCCAGCGACAGGACCGATGTGACCATGCTGAGCAGGGCGACGAGCACGGTCTCCGCCGGGACTCCCACCACCAGCACGAGAACGCCGAGCGGTACCGATGGGCGCATCCAAGGTTGCGGAAGCGCGAGCGGGCTCCAGCGCATAACACATGGTATCTACCAGGCCAAATACAGGATTTCGGCCGCCGAACCCACGACCCGGATCGACCCTCCGCCAGGGTTGGAACAATCCATGTCGGTATTGTCCAGAATGTGGATGGCCTATTGACGACCGCCTGATTTTGGATCCAAAATTGCGGCCTCGTGCATCCCCCTCACGAGGAGAGGCCGTGACCTATTCGTTCCTCAGCCACCTGGAGTGCTCGCGGACGGGCGAGCGCTACGACGCCGACGTCCTTCAGGGCACCTCCGCCGCCGGAGCGCCGTTGCTCGCCCGGTACGACCTCGACCGCGTACGGGACGCGGTGACCCCGGACGACATCGCGCGCCGCGACCCGACCCTCTGGCGGTACCACGAGGTCCTGCCCGTGCGGGACCCCGAGCGCACGGTCAGCCTCGGTGAGGGGATGACGCCGCTGCTGCCGCTGCCCGCGTACGGCCGCCGCGCCGGGCTCAACCGCCTCCTGATGAAGGACGAGGGCCTGATCCCCACCGGCACCTTCAAGGCGCGCGGCGCGGCCGTCGGGGTCTCCCGCGCCGCCGAGCTGGGCGCCAAGGGCGTCGCGATGCCGACGAACGGCAACGCCGGCGCGGCCTGGGCGCTGTACGCCGCGCGGGCCGGCCTGGGCAGTCTCATCGCGATGCCGGACGACGCACCGCCGATCACCATGGCCGAGTGCCAGGTCGCCGGGGCGGAGCTGTACCGCGTCGACGGCCTCATCGGCGACGCCGGGCGACTCGTCGGCGCCGCGGTGGGGGAGCGGGACGGCTACCAGGAGGTCTCCACGCTCAAGGAGCCCTACCGGCTCGAGGGCAAGAAGACCATGGGCTATGAGATCGCCGAGCAGCTCGGCTGGCGGATGCCCGACGTCATCCTGTACCCGACCGGCGGCGGCGTCGGCATCATCGGCATCCACAAGGCGCTGCTGGAGCTCAAGGAGCTCGGCTGGATCACCGGCGACCTGCCGCGCCTGGTGGCGGTGCAGGCCGCCGGCTGCGCGCCGATCGTGGAGGCGTACGAGAGCGGCGCGGAGGAGAGCACGCCGTTCCCCGGCGCCCGTACGGTCGCCTTCGGCATCACGGTGCCCAAGGCGCTCGGTGACTTCCTCGTCCTGCGGGCGGTCCGCGAGACCGGCGGCACCGCGGTCGCGGTCACCGACGAGGAGCTCCTCGCCGCCCAGGCCGAGCTCGCCGAGCTGGAGGGCGCCTTCATCTGCCCCGAGGGCGCGGCCTGCTTCGCCGCGCTGGGGAGGCTGCGCGACGCCGGGCACCTCGGCGCCGACGACGAGGTGGTCGTGCTCAACACCGGCGCGGGCGTGAAGTACCCCGAGACCGTACGCGTCGACGTGCCGCTGCTGGCCAAGGACGGCCGCATCCCCGCCCGCGGCTGAGGAAATTGGATCCGATCGCCATGCGAGCGAAGCGTCTCCGTGCCCACGCCGCCCTCGCCGTGGCCGGGCTGAGCCTCGCGGCCTGCGGCATCCGTCCCGCGACCGCCGAGCGCGACCCCGGCACCCTCGTCATCGACACCGCGAACTACCCGTCCACCTTGGATCCCGGCAAGCAGTACGACTCCGACACCTACGCGGTCTACCGCAACATCTTCGACCAGCTCCTGCGCCGGAACCCCAGAACGCAGGCGCTCGTGCCGTGGATCGCCACCTCCTGGCGGCAGACCGACGCGACGACCTGGCGGTTCGCGATCCGGCGCGGCGTGCGGTTCAGCGACGGCAGCCCGCTCACCGCGGCGGACGCGGCGTTCAGCGTCAACCGGATCCTGGACAAGAAGTTCGCCAGCCAGCAGTTCGCCAACTTCTCGGTGATCAGCAAGGCCACCACCGACGGCGGTGACCTGGTCATCCACACGGCGCAGCCCGCGCCGACGCTGCTGACCTACCTGACCACGCTGTCCATCGTGCCCGAGCACTACGTCCGGCGGGTCGGCGACGAGAAGTTCGCCGCCAAGCCGATCGGTTCCGGCGCTTACATGCTCGTCTCGGCCACGGCCGGATCCCAGGTCGAGCTGAAGGCCAACCCGCTGTGGTGGCACGGCCGGCCGAGCGTGCGCGGCGCGGTCTTCCGCGCGGTGCCCAACGTGGCGAGCCGCGTCGTCGACCTGCAGTCGCGCAAGGCGGACCTGGCCACCGGCCTCACCCCCGACGCCGCCGACCAGATCAAGCGCGACCCCCGGCTCGCCGTCCTGTCCACGCCGACCGAGCGGATCGCCTACCTGGCCTTCAACACCATCAAGGGCGGTCCCACCAACGACCCGCGCGTGCGGCGGGCCGTCGCCGCCGCGATCGACTACCGCGCCCTCATCGAGAACCTCCAGCGCGGATACGCCAAACCGATCAACTCACTGCTCACCCCGCTCGCGTTCGGCTACGACACGAAGCTGCCGGACGCCCGGTACGACCCCGCCGCCGCCCGGCGGCTGGTCGCCGAGGCCGGCGCGAAGGGCGCGACCGTCGTGATGGCGACCTCCCCGTCGTTCAACCCGCAGATCGTCCAGGCGATCCAGGCCGACCTCGCCGCCGTGGGACTGAAGGTCCAGATCCGCGGCACCGACCAGCCGACGTACCTCAAGAAGGTGCAGGACCCCGGGCACGACTGGGGATCGATCCGGTTCGGCCGCTGGTCGTGCTCGTGCCTGGACGCCGACGGCGTGATCTACCCCCTCTTCCACACCGGCGGCATCTGGAGCTCCTACACCAATCCGTCCTTCGACCGGCTCGTCGAGCAGGCCCGCCGGGTGATCGACCCGAAGCGGCGCGGCGCCCTCTATGACCAGGCGTTCCAGGTGCTGGCCCGCGACCTGCCCGGCCTCGGGCTGTTCCAGGACTACGCGATCTACGGCGCGAACTCCCGGGTCTCCTGGACGCCGGACGCCCAGGAGAGCTTCTTCCTCGACACGATGAAGGTGCGCTGACGATGACGGCCGTGATCCCCCGGCGGCGTCTCGCCGCCCTCCCCGCCACACCCCGCTACATCGCCGGCCGGGCCGGGCAGGCGCTGCTGGCCCTGTTCGGCGTGGTGACGATCGTGTTCTTCGCGCTGCGCCTCTCGGGCGACCCGGCCCGGCTGCTGGTGCCCGAGGGCGCCACGGCCGCCGACATCGCCCGGGTGCGCGACCGGCTCGGCCTGAACGACTCGCTCTGGCACCAGTACACGACCTTCCTCGGCAACGCCGTCCACGGGAACCTCGGCTACTCGTACGTGCAGAACCGCCCGGCCACGGACCTGCTCGCCGAGCGGCTGCCCTACACCGCCAACCTCGCGGTCGCGGCGCTGGTGCTGTCGCTGCTCTTCGGCGTCACGGTCGGCACCGTCACCGCGCTCCGGCGCGGACGGTGGCAGGAGCGGGTGCTGATGCCGATCGTCCTCGCGGGCCAGGCGATGCCGGCGTTCTGGACCGGGCTGCTCCTCGTGCTGGTGTTCTCGGTCGGCCTGCGCTGGCTGCCCTCGACCGGGTACGACGGCCCGCTGTCGCTGCTGCTGCCCAGCGTCACGCTCGCCGCGCTGTCCGCCGCGGCCATCGCCCGCGTGACCCGGGCCGCGATGCTGGAGCAGCTCGCCCAGGACTACGTGCGCACGGCGCGCGCCAAGGGCGCCGGCACCTGGCGCCTGGTCACCCGCCACCTCGCGCGCAACACCGCGATCCCGGTGCTCACCGTGGCCGCGCTGGAGCTGGCCAACCTGCTCGGTGGCGCGGTCGTCACCGAGGTCATCTTCGCCTGGCCGGGGCTCGGCCAGCTCACCGTCCAGTCCGTCGAGGCGCGCGACTTCCCGGTCGTGCAGGCGATCGTCCTGCTCGCCTCGGCCGTGTACGTCGTGGTCAACCTCGCCACCGACCTGCTGTACGGCGTCATCGACCGGCGCGTGGCCGCCGGAGGAGGTTCCGCATGAACGGCCGGTCCCGTCTCACGATCCCGCTGGTCATCGTCGGCCTGTACGTGCTGCTGGCGGTGTTCGCGCCGCTGCTCTCCCCGGACGACCCGAACGCCGTCGCGCTGGCCCGGCGGCTGCTGCCGCCCCAGGCGCACCACCTCATGGGCACCGACGCCCTCGGCCGCGACGTGCTGTCGCGCGTGATGTACGGCACGCGGGTCTCGCTGCTCGTCGCCGCGGCGGCGGTGGTGGTGGCGGGCGTCGCCGGCGTCGCGCTCGGCATGGTCGCGGGCTGGCGGGGCGGCTGGCTCGGCGCGGTCGTCATGCGGATCGTCGACGTCGTCCTGTCGGTGCCGTTCTTCCTGCTCGCCGTCCTGGTCGTCGCCGTTCTCGGCCCCAGCCTGGTCAACGTCGTGGTGTGCCTGGCGATCGTGCGCTGGCCGAGGTACGCCCGGGTGGCCTACTCCACCACCCTGCAGACCCGGGGCCGCGGCTTCGTACGGGCGGCGACGGCGACCGGGGCGTCCGGCGGCTGGATCCTGGCCCGGCACGTGCTGCCCGAGGTGCTGCCGGTGGCGATCGTCGTGGGCACGCTGGAGTTCGGGCTGATGGTGGTGTACGAGGCGTCACTGTCCTTCCTCGGCCTGGGCGTGCAGCCGCCGACGGCCTCCTGGGGGTCGATCCTGTCCGACGGACAGCAGTACATCGCGACGGCCTGGTGGCTCGCCACGTTCCCCGGCCTCGCCCTGTTCGTCCTCGTGCTCGCGGTGAACCTCCTCGGCGACGCCGCGCGCGACCGGCTCGACCCGGCCAAGCGCGCGACGGTGACACGCCGCCGGTTCCTCCGGCGCCCCCGTACGGCGGAGGCACCGGCGTGAGCGAGCGGATCAGCGAGCACGGCGGCGAAGCGAGATCACAGTGTCAGGAGGCTTCATGATCCCCGACTACGGCCGTGAGTTCGCCGGCAAACGGGTGCTCATCACCGGGGCGGCCGGAGTGATCGGCCGGTGGACCGCCGAGGCGTTCCGCGCCCAGGGCGCGGAGCTGCTGCTGTCCGACGCGCGCGCCGAGCCCCTCACCGAGCTCGGCGAGGCCCTCGGCGCGCACACCGCGGTCGCGGACCTGAGCACCGCCGACGGCGTCGCCGCGCTGATCGCGGCCCTGGACGAGCGCTGGCGATCGGCCGACATCCTCATCAACAACGCCGGCGTCTATCCCCGTACGCCCCTGGCGACCACCGACCGCGCCGCGGTCGAGCGGATCCTCGACATCAACGTGATCGCGCCGTACCAGCTCGCCCAGCACGTGATCGGCACCATGACCCGCGAGGGCGTGCGCGGCTGCGTCGTGAACCTCACCTCCGGCGCGGCCAAGCGCCCGACCCGTACCGGCGGCGTCTACGCCGCGAGCAAGGCCGCGCTGGAGATGCTGACCCGCTCGCTCGCCCTGGAGGCGGGCGAGGCGGGGATCCGGGTCGTCGCCGTCGGCCCCGGCTTCGCGCCCGGCAGCGAGGTGAGCGAGCTGCCCACCGATCACGTCGCCAAGATGCGGGCGGGCATCCCGCTCGGCCGTACCTCCGGACCGAACGACGCGCCCGCGGCGATCCTGTGGCTGTGCTCCGGCGCGGCCTCATTCGTCACCGGCACCACCCTCGACGTCGACGGCGGCCGTACCGCCGGCGACTTCGTCCCGGCAGCGAGGCAGAACGGGAGTGCGAATTGAGCTATCCATGGCCGGGCGGCGCGCGGGCCGCCGTGTGCTTCACGCTCGACTTCGACGGCGAGTCGCCGTACCTGTGGCGTAACCGGGACCGGCGTGACGACGCCGTCGGCGAGCTCGAACAGCGCCGGTACGGCCCGCGCCGCGGCATGGCGAACCTGCTGTCGATGATGGACGGCCTGGGCCTGCGGGCGACGGTGTTCGTGCCCGGCTGGATCGCCGCGACCTACCCCGAGCAGGTCGCCGAGGTCCACCGGCGAGGGCACGAGCTGGCCCTGCACGGCTGGTGCCACGAGCCGCCGACGAGCCTGACCGGCGACGACCTGCACGCGACCCTCGACCGGGCGATCCGCGCGCTGGAGGGGATCTCCGGCGAACGCCCGGTCGGCTACCGGTCGCCGAGCTGGGACATGACCGGCGGCGTCTTCCCGGTGCTGCGGGCCCTGGGCATCGGCTACGACAGCTCGCTGATGGGCGACGACCGCCCGTACGAGGTGGACGGCGTCGTGGAGGTCCCGGTCGACTGGGCCACCGACGACGCGCCGTACTACCGCTACGTCGGCGGCGACCCGCGCCCGCCCGCGCCGACCGGCCCGGTGCGCGACGCCTGGGCCGCCGAGATCGCCGCCGCCAAGAGGCACGGCACGCTCTGCATGATCACCGTGCATCCGTGGCTGTCCGGCCGTCCCGCACGCGTCGCGGCCCTGGAGGAACTGCTCGGGCCGGTCGTCGCCGACGCCGAGCTGTGCACCCCGACCGTACGGGACCTGGCCGCGCACCACCGGGCCCAGGAGGGCGGGCGCACGGTCACCCTGGACCGGCTCGATCGGCCCGCCCATGACTGAGCCGGCAACGGAGTTCCTGCGGATCCGCGACCTCAGGGTCGGCTTCGGCCCGGGGCGCGAGGCCGTGCGCGGCGTCGACCTGAGCGCCGAGCGCGGCGAGACCGTCGCGCTCGTGGGGGAGTCCGGCTGCGGCAAGAGCCTCACCGCGCTCGCGCTCCTGGGCCTGCTGCCCCCCGGAGCGAGCGCGACCGGCTCGGCGGTGCTGGACGGCACCGAGCTGGTCGGCCGGGACGAGCGCGCGCTGCGGCGGATCCGCGGCGCCCGCGCCGGCATGGTGTTCCAGGACCCGATGAGCTCGCTCAACCCCACCACGCCGGTCGGCGCGCAGATCGCCGAGGTGCTGGCCATCCACACGCGGATGAGCCGGTCCGCGCGGCGCCGCCGGGCGGTGGAGCTGATGGAGTCGGTGGGCATCCCGGACGCCGCCGCGCGGGCGCGGCAGATGCCGCACCAGCTGTCCGGCGGGATGCGCCAGCGAGTGATGATCTCCATCGCGCTCGCCGGCCGGCCGGACCTGCTGGTCGCCGACGAGCCCACCACCGCGCTGGACGTGACCGTGCAGGCCCAGGTGCTCGCGCTGCTGCGCGAACGCGCCCGCGACACGGTCCTGCTGTTCATCACCCATGACATGGGCGTCGTCGCCGAGATCGCGGACCGGGTCGCGGTGATGTACGCGGGGAAGATCGTCGAGACCGGCCCGGTCCGCGACGTGCTCGACGCTCCGCGCCATCCGTACACCGCGGCGCTCCTGCGGTCCGTGCCCGACCCCGACCGCCCGGTCGCGGGCGAGCTGCCGACCATCCCCGGCCAGGTCCCGGCCGTCGGCGAGCGGATCGAGGGCTGCCCGTTCCGCCCCCGCTGCACGCGGGCGAGCGGCCGCTGCCTGACCCCACCGGACCTGACCCCGGCCGGCTCCGGCGGCGCCGTCGCCTGCTGGCACCCGCACGAGCTCACGGAGGCCGCGCCATGAGAGCGAGCGAACCGACGAGCGCGTCCCCCCGGCCGCTCCGCGGCGGGGGGCGGCCCGCGAACGAGCGAACCGATATGCGCGTCCGCCCGCTCTTCCCGGGGTCCCCGGGCGCGGAGCCTGCGGAGCGTTTTCGTGGGGGGCGAAGGAGGGCTCATGACTGACGACCTGGTGGTGGCCGAGGGGCTGGCCAAGCGCTATCCCGTACGCGGGCGCGGCATGCTCGCCGCGGTCGACGGCGTCGATCTGCGCGTCGAGCGCGGCACCACGCTCGCGCTCGTCGGCGAGTCCGGCTGCGGCAAGTCCACGACGGGCCGGCTGCTGCTCGCGCTCGAACGCCCCGACGCCGGCCGCGTCACCGTGGCCGGCCGGGAGGTGCACGGTCTGGGCCGGCGCGACCTGCGCGCGCTGCGCCGCACCATGCAGCCGGTCTTCCAGGACCCCTACGACGCGCTCAACGCCCGGATGACCGTCGAGCGGATCGTCGCCGAGCCCCTGCGGGTCCACCGCGTCGACGGCGACCTCCCGGCCCGGGTGCGCGAGCTGCTGACCACGGTGAGC
Organism: Actinoallomurus oryzae; assembly: GCF_039541955.1. Taxonomy (NCBI): domain Bacteria; kingdom Bacillati; phylum Actinomycetota; class Actinomycetes; order Streptosporangiales; family Thermomonosporaceae; genus Actinoallomurus; species Actinoallomurus oryzae. The sequence continues at coordinate 119,677 of NZ_BAABHF010000026.1, forward strand.
CTCGATCCCGCGCTCGCGAGCCGGTACCCGCACGAGCTGTCCGGCGGCCAGCGCCAGCGGGTGGCGATCGCCCGCGCCATCGCGCTCGACCCGGCCTTCGTCGTCTGCGACGAGCCGGTGTCCGCGCTCGACGTGTCGGTGCAGGCCCAGGTGGTCAACCTGCTGCGGCGGTTGCAGGACGAGCGCGGCATCACGTACCTGTTCATCAGCCACGACCTGGCGCTCGTGCGTCACCTCGCGCAGCGGGTCGCGGTGATGTACCTCGGCCGGATCGTCGAGGAGGGGCCGGCCGGCGAGCTGTTCACCGATCCGCGGCACCCGTACACGCGGCTGCTGCTCGCCGCCGCCCCGCGCCCGCGCGTACGCGACCGGGACACGACACCGGTCACGGTCGCGGGGGACACGCCGAGCGCCCTGGGCCGCGGCCGCGGCTGCGCGTTCGCACCGCGCTGTCCGCTCGCGACCGCCCTGTGCCGCGCCGAGGACCCGCCGCTGCGCGCGCTGCCCGGCACGGAACGTAAGGCGGCCTGCCACTACGCCGAGTCGTCGCGGGCCGGTGCGGCATGAGCCTGCCGGACGGTCTCACGATCACCCGGGACGCGTACGGGATCCCCTCGGTCGACGCGGAGTCCGAGCCGCTCGCCTGGTTCGGGCTGGGCTGGGCGGCCGCTGAGGACCGCCTGTGGCAGCTCGAGTACGACCGCCGGCGGGCACGCGGACGGTGGGCCGAGGTGGTGGGGGCGGCGGCGCTGCCGGCCGACCGGCTGGCCCGGCGGCTCCGGCTGACCGACGCGGCCGAGCGGGACCTGGCCGCGATGGACCCGGTCACCGCCGCGACGTTCGAGCGGTACGCCGACGGGGTCAACGCGTACGTCCGCGCGTCCGGGCTGCCGCCGGAGTACGCGATCGCCGGGATCGGGTGGGAAGAGTGGACACCCCGCGACTCGGTGCTGGCGTTCAAGATCCGGCACGTGCTGATGGGCGTCTGGCAGTACAAGGTCGCCCGCGCCGTGCTGCGCGCGCGTGCGGGACGCCGCTCGGCCGACGCCTTCGACCCCCGGCCGCTGCCCGGCATGCGGGTGACGGTGCCGCCGCTGGGCCGCGTCCCGCGCGAGGACCCGCGGGCGGCACTGGCCGAGCAGGCGCGCGCGGACGTCGAGAGCGCCGCCGCGTACCTCGGCTTCCTGGCGGAGGCCGAGGGCGGATCCAACGCGTGGGCGATCGGCGCCGGGCGCACGAGGACGGGCCGGCCGCTGCTGGTCAACGACTCCCACCGCGCCCTCGACACGCCGAACGCCTACTGGCAGGCGCACCTGCGCTGCCCGGAGTTCACCGTGTCGGGCGCCACCTTCCCCGGCCTCCCCGGATTCCCGCACTTCGGGCACAACGGCCGGGTCGGCTGGGCGATCACGAACGCCGCGGGCGACGCGCAGGACCTCTACGTCGAGCAGTTCCGCCGCGGCGGCACGGAAGTGCGCACGGCGACCGGCTGGGAGCCCGCGCCGGTGCGCGAGGAGCGGATCGCCGTACGGGGCGGCGAGGAGCACGTCGAGCGGTGCCACATGACGCCGAACGGCCCGGTCGTGCACGGCGACCCCGCCAGCGGTGCCGCGCTCTCGCTGCGCTGGACCGCGACGGACCGGCCGTGCGCGCAGTTCGGCGTGCTCCGGCGGATGCTGCTGGCCGGCGACGTACGCACCCTGCTGGACGGGCAGGAGGGCTGGGTCGACCCGCTGAACAACCTGGTCGCCGCCGACACCGGCGGGCACATCGGCTACCTGCTGCGCGGCGAACTGCCCGCACGGGACACCCTGGTACCCACCCAGGTCCCGGTGCCCGGCTGGGAGCCGGGCTACGGCTGGCGCGGACGCGTGCCGTTCACCGAGATGCCCCGGATGGAGGACCCGCCCGAGGGCATCATCGTCACCGCGAACAACACCGTGACCGCCGCCGAACGGCCGTTCGTGTCACATTCGATGAACGACTGCTACCGCTCGGAGCGGATCCACGAACTCGCCGCCGCGTCGGCGTCCCCCGGGGCAGGGGTTGTCCACAGCAGTCCCGAGACCTTCTCCACCAGCCATCAGCACTGGACAATGGAAGTGGGATGGAGCCCCCTGGGCGGGAGGGGCATCGGTCCGGGGCAGGGCGCCGGTCCGGGGCAGGGCGCCGGTCCGGGGCAGGGCGCCGGTCCGGGGCAGGGCGCCGGTCCGGGGCAGGGCGCCGGTCCAGGGCAGGGCGCCGGTCCAGGGCAGGGCGCCGGTCCAGGGCAGGGCGCCGGTCCAGGGCAGGGCGCCGGTCCAGGGCAGGGCGCCGGTTACGGGCGGCTCACGGCCGGCGACATGGTGGCCTGGCAGGGGGACACGGTCTCGGTCGCGGCGCGGCGGTGGGGACAGTTGCTCGCCGGGCGCGGGCCGTACGCCGGGGCGGCCGAACGGGCTCGCGCGCTTCTCGCGGCCGGTGGTGGCGACCTCGCCGCCACGAGTACCGTCGGCCTGGTGCATGCCTGTTTCCGTCGCGCGCTGGCGCGGCGCCTGCTGGATCGTGAGCTCGGCGCGGGCACGCGGTCGTGGTTGATGGAGTCCGGTCTGCCCGGGGTTCCGGTGCTGCTGCGGCGCTGGTTCGCCGCGCTCACCTGGCCGCGCCCGGACGACGGCGCGTGGCCGGCCGCCTCGCTCGGCGACGATCTGCTCACCGAGGCGCTCGACGCGGCCTGGCGGCAGGCGTGCGGGGACGCGGAGTCCCCGCCGCCCTGGGGCGAGGTTCACCGTACGGCCGCGCGGCACACTCTGCGCGCGGTCGCCGGCCCCGGCCTCGACCCGCCGCCCGTCGGCATCGGCGGTGACAACGAGACCATCCAGAACGGCGCGTACGGCTGGAAGGAGGGCACGCCGTTCGACATCACGAACCTGTCGGTGTACCGGCAGGTGCTGGACCTCGCCGACCTGGACGGGTCCGGATGGGTGATCCCGGGCGGAGCCTCCGGCCGGCCCGGCGGCCGGCACTACGCCGACCAGCTGGAGCCCTGGACGCGGCACCGTCTCGTGCCGATGCGCCCGGCCTGGGGGACCGGTGACTGAAGCGCCCCCGGAGCTGAACAGCCTGGTGCGTTCGGCGTACGAGGCCGTGCGCCAGGCCGTGCTCGAACGCCGGCTGCTGCCCGGCGAGCGCGTCACCGTACGCCCGTTCGCCGAGCGGCTCGGCATCTCGCCGACCCCGGTCAAGGCGGCGCTCGCCGTCCTCGAACGCGAGGGGTTCCTCGTCGCGCGCAAGCACTCGGGCTACTTCGTCGCCGAGATGACCGCCGCGGACATGCGCGACATCTACGAGCTGCGGTCGGCGATCGACGCCCTCGCGGCCCGCCACATCGCGCGCACCCGGCCCGCCGGCCTGCTCGACCGGCTCGGCGAGCTGATCGAGGGCCAGCGGACCGCGTTGACGGCCGGCGACGTGGAGACGTACGCCGAACTGGACCGGGAGTTCCACGCGCTCATCTGGCGCGGCTCGGCCAACCGGCGCCTGACCGCCATCGCCGACCTGCTGACCGCCCAGCTGCGGCTCGGACACAACCTCACCACCGCCGTCCCCGGCCGTCCATCGGCGAGCCTGGACGAGCACGTGGAGATCGTGGACGCGCTCCTGTCCGGCGACACCGCCGCCGCCGAACAGGCGGCCCGCCGGCACGTCGCCCAGGTCATCCGCGCCCTGGAGAAGGTGCTGCCCGAGCGGAGCACGCTGCCCCAGGACGCGTCCCGAAGTCCCCGACCGTAGCGAGCGGCGCACAGGAGGACAGCGGAACCCGCAGACGCGTCCCGGGGCACCGTCTCACCAGGCGAACGCCTCCGGAGAGGGGCCGGGGCCGGGGAAGATCTCGTCCACACCGTCGAGGAACTCCTGCGGCAGCTCCAGCGCCACCGCCCGCAGCGCCGAGTCGAGCTGCTCGCGCGTGCGGGGGCCGACGATCGGCCCGGTCACGCCGGGCCGGGTGAGCAGCCATGCGAGCGTGGCCTCACCGGGCGGTACCTCGTGCTTGTCGCACAGGTCCTCGTACGCCTGGATCCGCGCCCGCTGGTCGGGGTCGGCCAGCGTCGCCGCCGCGCGCCCGGACGTCGAGCGCCGGCCCTCCTGCTCCTTGCGCAGGACACCGCCGAGCAGGCCGCCGTGCAGCGGTGACCAGGGGATCACTCCGAGGCCGTACGCCTCCGCGGCCGGGATGACCTCCATCTCGGCCCGCCGTTCGGCCGGGTTGTACAGGCACTGCTCGCTGACGAGCCCGAGCGAGCCGCGCCGCGCCGCCGTCTCGTTCGCCCGGGCGATGCTCCAGCCGGGGAAGTTGGAGGAGCCGACGTAGAGGACCTTGCCCTGCTGGACCAGGACGTCCATCGCCTGCCAGATCTCGTCCCAGGGCGTGTTCCGGTCGATGTGGTGGAACTGGTAGAGGTCGATGCGGTCGGTGCCGAGCCGCCTGAGGGACGCGTCGACGGCCCGCCGGATGTTGACCGCGGACAGCCGGTCGTGGTTCGGCCAGGCCTCGCCGTCCCCGGCCATGTTCCCGTAGACCTTCGTGGCCAGGACCGTCTTGTCACGCCGGCCTCCGCCCTGGGCGAACCAGGTGCCGACGATCTCCTCGGTGCGCCCCTTGTTCTCGCCCCAGCCGTAGACGTTCGCGGTGTCGAAGAAGTTGATGCCCGCGTCGAGCGCCGCGTCCATGATCGCGTGGGCGTCGGGCTCGTCGGTCAGCGGTCCGAAGTTCATCGTGCCGAGTACCAACCGGCTCACCTTGAGCCCGGTCCGTCCGAGTTGCGTGTAGTCCATGACCCTCCAGCCAATCAGGTCGCGCGGCCGTCGGCACACCCGGAGTCCGTGCCGGGCCGGTACCTGCGGGGGAGGGGACCGGCGCTCACGGGGGAGGCCGCCGGTACGGCACGGGCCGAAGGATTGCGGACGGCGCCGGATGACGGCGCCGACGCCCATCTGATGAGGGAAAACCCGTGAACCGTTCGCTCAGCTCCCGTACGGCCCTGGTCTCCATCGGCGCTCTGGCCGCGCTCACCGTGACCGGTGCGACCGCCTCGGCCGGCACGCCGACGGCCGGGGCGCCGAAAGAGCCCGGCCTGGTCGGCAGCGCGAAGATCCACTACGCGTACGCACCCGATGACGACATCCGGTTCGACTTCGACGCCCACGGCTTCTACACCCTCGCGCGCGGCACGTTCCACTTCCGTCACAGCGGCATCGGTGCCGACGGCAGGCCCGTGACCGGGGAGGCGTGGGGAGAGGTGGACTGCCTCGCCACCGGGGGCGATACCGCGACCATGACCGGCACGATCACCCGGACCGTTCCGCCCGGCATCATGGCGGGCGCGGTCGGGTTCAGCGTGGCCGGCCATGGGCGCCACCAGCGTCTGGGTTTCTCCTGGGGGGTGCTCGACTCGCCCGCCGAGCTGCCCGGCTGCTATGCGATCGCCCCGTTCACCACCGTCACGGCCGGCCACTTCGCGGTCACCGACGCCCCTCTGCCGGCCGTCCCGGTGTGGCTCTCCACCGCGCACAATGCTGAAGCCGACTGAAAAATTGTAATGCGCTTAAAGTTTGGGGTCGGCTATATTCCGGCTCATGTCCGAGGGGCTGCGGGAGCGCAAGAAGCGCGAGACACGGCGGCGCATCTCCGCGGTGGCCACCGGTCTGTTCGTGGAGCGCGGTTTCGAGAGCGTCACGATCGCCGAGGTCGCCGCGGCGGCGGACGTGTCCGTCAACACCGTCTACAACTACTTCCGCGCGAAAGAGGATCTCGTCCTGCCTCCGGACGAGGCCTCCCCGCAGCGGCTCGCCGACATCGTGCGGCAGCGCCCGCCCGGCGAGTCCGCCGCGCGGGCGGTGCTGGCGCGGCTTCGCGAAGAGGTGCGCCGTCGTGACCGCATGCTGGGGCTGACCGAGGGGTTCGGCCGTGTCTTCGAGATGATGCGGGTCGCTCCCACGCTGCTCGCCCGGCTGGACGAGCTGGGCCGGCAGATGACCGAGGCCCTCGCCGCCGTGCTCGCCGAGGAGGCCGGGGCGGCGCCGGACGACCCGCTTCCGCGCGTCGTGGCCGCCCAGATCGGCTGGTTCCACGCGCTGGTCTTCGCCGAGATCGGCGAGCGCGTGACGGCCGGTCAGGGCCCCGACGAGATCGCCACGGCGGTGCTCGACCTCCTCGACACCGTCGAGACACTGCTCGGCGAACGCCTGCTCGCCTACGCCGTACGAGAGGACCGACCGTGTTCAGAGTGACGATTCGCGGCACGTTCGGCGAGCTCGGCGCCGCCGACCGCGCCGCCGTTCTCACCGGGGACGACGCCTTCGGAGCCGCCTTCACCGAGGCGGGCACCTTCACCAGCGACCGCGGTTTCTCGGCGTTCACCTTCCGCTGCCAGGTGCCGGCGAGTCCGGAGGACGGTGAGAAGGAGGCCACCGAGCGGGCCGTCGCGGCGCTGGAGGCGCACGGATATCCCTGCCGGATCCTCCGGGTGGCGGTGACGGACATGCGCGACATCAAGATCCGCCGGAAGGGCCGGCGGCGGTGATCGCACCCGGGGCGGCCGGTACGAAGAGGAGAGGGGCCGAGCGTTACCCGGCCGACGACCAGGCGGACACGGCGCGGGGCGCCGCGTCAGGGGAGCGGTAGCTCCCGCTGGAAGACGATGCGGTCGACGGCGGGGCCGTCGTAGTCGGCGACCGGGCCGGTGACGGTGAAGCCCATCGCGGTGTGGAAGGCGATGGACCGCTGGTTCCGCGGCGAGGTGATCGCCTTGACCTTCGTACGGCCCTCGGCCGCGGCGAGATCGAAGAACCACTGGTAGAGGCCGCGGGCCAGCCCGCCGCGACGGGCGCGCGGCGCGACGCCGACGAAATGGATGTAGGCCGAGTCGGGCATCGAGGGTGAGAGCAGCCCGATGAGGAATCCCGCCAGCCCGTCGCCGTCTTCGGCCACCAGGCTGGTGCGGTGGAAGTGGTCCAGGAACAGCCGGGGCAGGCTCGAGCTGATCGGCCGGCCCCACCAGTCATCCACCACACCGACGATGCGGTCGTAGTCGTCGCGCTTCGCGGATCGCAGACGCGGGGTCTCGCTCATGGCCATGCATCGTTCCAGGCCCGCTCGGCGGCAGTCCACCGGCCCCGTCAGGGACTCGTACGGCACCGGAGCGCGGCCGTGCCCGAGCCGGCCCGGCGGATCCGCGAGGTGCTCCTGGTGGGTAGGTCCACGGTCGGGGGACATCCGATGAGTGAGCTACCACACCTGGTCAGGCCGATGATGGCCGTGCTGCGGCACGGCATGCCCGACGATGACGACGCCTACGGATGGGAGCTGAAGTGGGACGGCGTGCGCGCCGTCGCGTACGTGGCCGGCGACCGGGTCACGCTCATGTCGCGGAACGACAAGGACATGTCCGGCTCCTACCCCGAGCTCGCCGCGCTCGGCGGCATGGTCACCGAGCCGGTCGTCCTCGACGGGGAGATCATCACGTTGCGGGACGGGCGGCCGGACTTCGGGCTGCTGCAGTCGCGGATGCACGTCCGGCGCCCGCCGGCCCGGCTGGTCGCCGCCGCGCCGGTGCTGTACTACGTGTTCGACCTGCTCCACCGAGACGACCGCTCGCTGCTGGGCGAGCCGTACACGGCCCGCCGCGAGGCCCTGGAGGCGCTCGGCCTGGACGATGACCCGGTTCACACGCCGCCCTGGTGGCGCGGCGGCGGCGACGCGGTGCTCACGGCGAGCGTCGAGCAGGGGCTCGAGGGCGTCGTGGGAAAACCGCTGACCTCCCGCTACCTGCCTGGCCGTCGCGGCCCGTGGATCAAGGTGAAGAACGTGCGCCACCAGGAGGTCATCGTGGCCGGCTGGACCCCGGGCGAGGGCCGCCGGGCGGACATGATCGGCTCTCTCGTCCTCGGCGTGTACGACGAGCACGGCCTGCGCTACGTCGGCAACGTCGGCACTGGCTTCACCGAGGTCTCACTGCGCGACCTCGCCGGGCGGCTGGACCCGCTCCGGCGCGAGACGAACCCGTTCGACACGACCGTGCCGGGCGTCGTCGCCCGCGCGGCCCACTGGACCGAGCCGGAACTCGTCGGCGAGGTCGCCTTCACCGAGTGGACCGGCGACGGTCACCTGAGGCATCCGAGCTGGCGCGGCCTCCGCGTCGACAAACGGCCGGAGCAGGTCCGGCGCGAGGAGGCACGCTGAGCCGGGGCGGAGCGGTCAGGCCCGGTGGACGACCGTGCCCGCCGCGGTCAGGCGGGCGGTCTCCTCCTCCGGGGCCGAAGCGTCGGTGACGACCGCGTGCAGGGCGGAGACCGGGGCGACGTGGGCGAGGGCCGTACGGGTCAGCTTGGCGGCCTCGGTGACGGCGACGACGCGGCGGGACGAGGCGATCGCGGCGCGCTTGACGGCGGCGTCGTCGAGGTCGTAGGCGGTCAGTCCGTTGGTCGCGTTCAGGCCGCAGCAGCCGATGATCGCCGTGTCGAAGCGCAGCGCGGCCAGTGAGGCCTGGGTCAGCGGGCCGGCCAGCGCGAGTTCGCCCGGCCGGGGGTGCCCGCCGGGCACCAGCAACGTCACCTCCGGGGCACCGGCCAGCGCGTTGACCGCGTGCAGCGACAGCGGCATCACGGTCACGCGCCGCCGTTCGAGGGCCCGTGCCACCTCCAGGCAGGTGGTGCCGCTGTCCAGGACGACGGACTCGCCGTCGGCGATGAGCGCGGCGGTCTGGGCGGCGATGCGCCGCTTGGCCTCCAGCCCGTCCTGGGACCGCAGCGCGAAGGGCGGCCCCTCGCCGCGCAGGACCAGGCTTCTCGCCCCTCCCCGGTACCGTTGGAGCACGCCCTGCGCGGCGAGGACCTCCAGGTCGCGGCGGATGGTCATCTCCGAGGCGCCGGTGAGCCGCGCCAGCTCCGCGACGCCGAGACTGCCCGCCTCGCATACGGCCTCGGTGATCTGTCTCAGACGGTCCGTCCCGGTCATGGCGCCTATTGAACACAATCTCCGCGTGAAAAACAGCCTTTCGAACAAAAAAGATGTTCGTTATGTTCGCAGCATGGAGAGATCGCTGCGGGCCGGCCGGCTGGCCACGTTCGCCTACTTCGCCCTGAACGGCTTCCTGATGGGCATGTGGGTCGTCCACATCCCCAGCATCGAGCGCCGGGTGGGCATCGACCACGCCGTGCTCGGCTGGCTCCTGCTGGTGCTCGGCGCGGGAGCCTTCGCCGGGATGCAGGTCGCCGGCCCGCTCACCGACCGTTTCGGCGCCCGTACCGTCGTGCCGCTCAGCGCCTGCTTCTGCGCCGCGTCCGTGGTCCTGCCGGGCCTGGCCGCAGGCGCCGGGACGCTCGCCGTGGCGCTGGTCGTGTACGGCTTCGGCAACGGCGCCCTGGACGTCTCCATGAACGCCCACGCCGTCCAGGTCGAGCGCGGCTACCCGCGGCCCGTCATGTCCGCCTTCCACGCCACCTACTCGATCGGCGGCGTCTTCGCCTCGCTCGTCGGCGCCCGCACGCTGAGCTGGGGCTGGAGCCCCGCGACGTCGCTCGGCGCGGTCGCCGCCCTCGGCCTGGCCGCCACCGCGCTCGCGGCGCCGGCGCTGCTGCGGGCCGAGCCCCGGGCGCCGGAGGCGGCCACGCCCGTACGGACGCGGCGCCGGACGCCGCGGCACATCTGGACGCTGGCCGCGCTCGCCCTGATGATCATGCTGTGCGAGGGCGTCGCGAACGACTGGAGCGTGCTTCACCTGCGCAACGTGCTGGACGCGCCCGCCTCCACCGCCGCGTTCGCATACGGCGCCTTCTCCGCCGCCATGACCGCGGGCCGCCTGGTCGCCGACCGGGTGACCGCACGCGTCGGCCCGGCGGCCGTGCTCCGGCGCGGGGCGTCCGCCGCCGCGCTCGGCCTGACCGCCGCCGCACTCTCGCCCTGGGTCCCGCTGGCCCTGGCGGGCTGGGCGGTGTTCGGCGCCGGACTGTCCGGCTGCGTGCCCCAGCTGTTCAGCGCCGCCGGGCACGCCGATCGGGACGCCGCCGCCACCAACGTCTCCCGCGTCGCCGGGATCGGCTACCTCGGCATGCTCGCCGGTCCCGCGGTCATCGGCCCGCTGACCCGGCTCATGCCGCTCAACGTCGCGTTCTTCCTGCCCGTGGCGTTCTGCGTCACCGCCGCCGTCACGGCCGGCGTCCTGCGCCCCCGGCAGGAGGCCGCTCCGCACCGGGAGGCCGAGACGGTGAACCCGTGACCGGCCGGCGGCGCGTCCGGAACACCGATCGGCGCGCGTCGGCCGGCCGGCGGCTGACACTCGGTTGACGGTGATCTGACACGTCGTCGCGCTACTGTGGGGCGGAGCACGTTCGAGGCGCGTGACCAGCGCCGACTCAGCCGAGCGCGGAGGATCTGGGATGATGTTCCTCGAGCTGTTCGTCCCACGCGGGACGTACAGCGACGAACAGCTACGCCGGCTCGCCGAGAGCCTCACCATGAAGCGGTTGCTGACCCATGTGGACGCCATCCGCGATGTGATCGGCGCCGCCGAGGGCTCCAGCGCCAACCCCGGGGTCCTCGACCTCCTCGAATCGATCAACCACGTCGTCGTGCACGAGATCGGCACTTGGATCGCCGGCGGGCGTGCGCTGACCCCGGCCGAGCCGCCCCGCCACGTGGCACGCGTGTACGTACCCGGCCCCTGGCGCAAGCCCATGAGCCCGTTCCTCATCGCCGCCATCACCCGGGCGCTCGCCCAGGCCGACCCCGAGCCTGAGCGTTGCCACCGCGAGCCGAGCGTCGAAGTCCATGTCATCGGCGTGCCGGAGGGTGGATACGGAGTGTTCGGCCGGGTCGTCGGCCAGACGGAGCTCATGGAGATGATCAGCGACGCCAAGACCGACGTCCCGGTCCCGGACGATCCCAACGCGCTGGTCGACCCGGTGTGCGGCATGGTCGCCAGCGACATGGTGGCGATCCTGGAACACGAGGGCACGACCTACGGATTCTGCAGCCCGGGCTGCCGCCGCCACTTCATCGGCAGGCTGGCCGGAGAGCCGGCCCGGTGACGCGGGTCAGGCCGGTCACTCGTGGTCTGGGCCGGCGCGGGCGCGCGGTGTTCACGACGGGCGGGTGCCGGTGACCACCGTGGCGTGCGCCTCCTCCGAGGTGGTGACCCGGGGCAGCAGCCCGGCGAGGCCGAAGGCCGCGGCCGCGAGCGGCGCCTGACGCTCGCTCGTCTCCACGAGCAGGTGGCCGCCGGGCGCGAGCCAGGCGGGCGCCCCCGCCGCCGCGCGCCGTACGACGTCGAGACCGTCGGCGCCGCCGTCGAGGGCGACCCGCGCCTCGTGCTCGCGCGCCTCCGCCGGCAGCAGCGCGACCTCGTCGGTGGGCACGTACGGCACGTTCGCGGCCAGGACGCCGACGCGTCCCCGCAGCGCATCGGGGAGCGGCTCGTACAGGTCGCCCTCGTGGACCCGGCCCGTGCCCGCGAGGTTGCGCCGGGCGCACCGCACCGCGGCCGGGTCGACGTCGGCGGCGTGCAGCTCGACCGGGGCCAGCGCCGCCGCCAGTGCGAGCCCCACCGCGCCCGATCCGCAGCACAGATCCACCACGACGAGCGGCCGGGGCGCCTCGCGGGCCAGCGCGACGGCCCGGCGGACGAGGAACTCGGTACGGCGGCGGGGCACGAAGACGCCGGTGTCGACGGCGACGCGCAGGCCGCAGAACTCCGCCCAGCCGAGGACGTGCTCGAGCGGCAGCCCGGAGGCCCGGCGTTCGACCATGGCGGTGAGGTCGTCCGGCGTCCGCGCGGCGGAGACGAGCAGCCGCGCCTCGTCCTCGGCGAAGACGCAGCCTGCGGCGCGGAGCCTGGTGACGACGGCGGTGGGGGAGAGAGGGGAGGTCATGAGAGCGCCTTTCCAATGGTGAGGGCGCCCTCGCGTCACCTATCCGAGGCGAGTCGAGGCAGATGAGAGCGCCCGGCCTGCTCTGGCGGTAATGGGGCTCACCTCCTCGGTCGCCGGAGACCGCAAGATTACCGGACCCGGCCGCGGAGCGGCGCGACCCGGCTCCGAGGACTAAGCTGGCGCGATTCATGATCTTTTGGACATTTCGGAGGAGGGTGCGCCGTGACGGGTGTGGGGGGCGGCGGGTGGACGACCGATGCCGGAGGGCGACTGCCGCAGGGAGTCGACGTCACCCGGCCGAGCATCGCCCGGGTCTATGACTACCTTCTCGGCGGAAAGGACAACTTTCCCCCGGACCGCGAGCTGGGCGAGAACATCAAGAAGGCCCTGCCCGAGGTCCACCTCGGCGTACGTGCCCAGCGGATGGTGCTGGGCCGGGCGATCCGCTACCTGGTCGGCGAGGCCGGCATCCGCCAGTTGATCGACATCGGGTCCGGGCTGCCCACCGCGGGGAACGTGCACGAGGTGGCCCGCGGCATCGCCCCGGAGACGCGCGTGGTCTACGTCGACAACGATCCGATCGTCCTGGCCCATGCACGGGCGCTGCTGGCCGGCAGTTCCGGCGTGGCCGTGGTCGACCGCGACCTGCGTGAACCCGAGCGGCTGCTCGATGCGCCCGAGCTGCGTGCCGAGATCGACTTCGACCGGCCCGTCGCGCTGCTGCTCTGCGGCATCGTCCACTACATCAGCGACGAGGAGGATCCGGGCGGCCTCATCGCCCGTCTGGTCGCGCCGCTCCCGTCCGGCAGCCATGTCTTCCTCCACCACCTGGTCGAGGTGGGCACGCCCGGGGAGAGGGCCGCCGAGGCCGCGATGCGCCAGGGCATGGGCCGCGGCTTCTTCCGCACCCCCGACCAGGTCCGCGCGTTCCTCGACGGCCTCGAACTGGTCGAGCCGGGCCTGGTGCGCGTGCCCGACTGGCGGCCCAACGGCACCGAGGACTCGGCCGAGGAGCACCCCGTACTCCGCCTCGCCGTCGCCGCGGTCGGCCGCAAGCCCTGACCGGAAGGCCACGGCACCGCCCCGCACCCGGGGCGGTGCCGCTCGGAGAAGGCTCAGCGGGCGCCGAGCGCGGGGTCGCTCGCGCTGGGCCGGCCGGTCTCCACGTGACCGGCGAGGCGACGCAGGAACGTCTTGTCCTGGTCGGAGGTGACCGTCAGGTCGTACCAGCCGTGGCTGACGCGTGTCCGCGCCTCGTGCGTCGCGCTGCCGCCGGGGCGGATCCGGTACTCGGACGTGTGTCCGTCGGCGTCCTCGACGGTGAGACGGACGATCGCGCTCCCGGCGTTGGTCAGCACCAGCCGCACCCGCTCGACCGCGCCGTCGTGGCGCGCGGACACCTCCGGGCCCGCCGTCCCGGGGCCCCGCAGCCGTCGCAGGAAGCCGTTCGGGCCGTGCACCGTGACGTCGTACGCGCCCGGCGTCCACTCGCCGGACAGACGCCGGCCGGCACCGACGGTGAAGGTCCACGGCCCGTCCGTGTGCGTCGCCGACGTCACGTGGAAGCTCGCCCCGGCCGTGCCGCGGCTGGCGAAGTCGATCCGCAGGCCGCCGGCGGCGACCCGGCCGTCGACGGCCAGGTCGTACGGCAGCGGCCGGGCGGGACGCGAGCCGGGCTCCTGCCGCGGCAGCGCCGGCTTCGCCGGGAGCTTGGGCACGTAGTCGTCGTGCCGGTCGCGGTCGGGCGGCGTGTAGCGGCTGGTGTCGGGTAGCCGGGGCACCCGCGTGGCGGTACGCCCGAAGTCGAACGCCGAGGTCAGGTCGCCGCACACCGCGCGCCGCCACGGCGAGATGTTCGGCTCGCGCACGCCGAAGCGCCGCTCCATGAACCGGATGATCGAGGTGTGGTCGAACACCTCGGAGTCGACCCAGCCGCCCGTGCTCCACGGCGACACGACGAACATCGGCACCCGCTGGCCCAGGCCGTACGGCCCGGCGGCGTTCCCGTCCCCGGCCGGCGGCCGGTACAGCTCCCCGGTGAGGTCCACGGTCGAGCGGGCCTGGTCCCCGGGAGCGTACGGGGGCACGACGTGGTCGAAGAAGCCGTCGTTCTCGTCGTAGCAGATGAACAGGGCGGTGCGGCTCCACACGTCAGGGTCGGCGGTCAGCGTGTCGAGGATCCGCGACACGTACCAGGCGCCGTAGTTGGCGGGCCAGTTCGGGTGCTCGGTGAACGCCTCGGGCGCGACGATCCAGGAGATCTGCGGGAGCCGCCCACTCGACACGTCGGCCTTGAGGATCTCGAAGAAGTCCTGGCCGCCCTTGGCGTTCGTGCCGGTGCGGGCCTTGTCGTACAGCGGGTCGCCCGGCTTCGCGCCGCGGTACCGGTCGAAGTAGAGCAGCGAGTTGTCGCCGTAGTTGCCGATGTAGGCGTCCTGGGTCCAGCCCCACGAGCCCGTGGCGTCCAGGCCCTCGCCCGCGTCCTGGTAGATCTTCCAGGAGATCCCGGCCTGCTCGAGCCGCTCGGGATAGGTCGTCCAGGAGTAACCCAGCTCGTCGTTGCCGAGGACCGGGCCGCCGCCCTTGCCGTCGTTGCCGGTGTATCCGCTCCACATGTAGTAGCGGTTCGGGTCGGTCGGCCCGAGCAGCGAGCAGTGGTAGGCGTCACAGATCGTGAACGCGTCCGCCAGCGCGTAGTGGAACGGGATGTCCTCGCGCGTGAAGTACGCCATCGTCGTGGCGGTCTTGGCCGGGATCCACCGGTCGTAGCGGCCCTGGTTCAGCGCGGCGTGCCCGCCGTTCCAGCTGTGGTCCAGGTCCTGCAGGAACACCATGCCAAGGTCGTCGACCTCGGGGCGGAAGGGGAGTACGTCCCGCGTTCCGTCGGACTGGTACCAGACCGGCTTGCCGCTCGGCAGGGTCACCGGGTGCGGGTCGCCGAAGCCGCGTACGCCGCGGAGCGTGCCGAAGTAGTGGTCGAAGGAACGGTTCTCCTGCATCAGGACGACGATGTGCTCGACGTCGTGCAGCGTGCCGGTGCGGCGGTTCGCGGGGATCTCGGCGGCGCGGGCGATGCTGGTGGAGAGCGCGGACGCCGCAGCGGTGCCGCCCGCCAGTTGCATGAATCTTCGCCGGTTGATGCCGGTCATGACAGCCTGCCTCAGAAATCGGCTCGGTGGGGCGAGACAGTGCTCTCAAGCGCCCGGCAACGATGCGCGGCAGGCGGGGAAACGGGCAGGGAATGCTGGGCCAACCTTGATCGTCATGTCCCGCGACGCGCTCACGGGCCGGCGCCGGCCCGCCCGCCGAGGGCGCGTTCGAGGGCAGGGGCCACGGTGTGGAGCCAGCGGAGCTCGCCGGCCAGGTACTCCAGGGAGGCGGCCGTCTCGGCCGGGGACAGCGGCCACGTGGCGATGCGCTCCGCGCCGGCCAGGACGCTGCGCCGCAGGGCGGGCAGGACGGCGCGGCGGTCGGGCAGGCCGTAGGCGTCCACGAACAGGCGCAGCCGGCGCGGCAGGTCGGGGATCGGGTCGAACCCGGCCTCGCGCAGGCGCCGATCGGGCGCCAGGGGCACGAAGGCCCACGCGGCCGCGGCCAGCTCGTCCACGGGATCGACCGGTCCCGCACTGTCGAAGTCGATGAACGCCGCGGGCCGGCCGTCGCGGTAGACCGTGTTCCAGGGGCCGAGGTCGCCGTGGGAGACGATCTGGCCGGGGCGAGGCGGGCAGGGGTGGAAGCGGTAGCCGGTGCGGTGGGGGCGGAACCCCCGCGACGCCTCATGGAGGTCGCGGACGAGCCGTCCGGCGGCGACGAGCGCCTCATCGCCGCGAGCGGGCGCGGGAAGGCGGTGCCCGCGACCCGGCTGCCAGCTCGGATCGGCGGCCACCTCCCCGTCCAGGTAGGTCACGACCTCGCGGTCTCCCTCGACGCCGAGGACGCGGGGAGCACCGGGAAATCCCACGCTCTCCAGATGGCGGAGGTACTCGTGGACCGCCTCCGACCACGGCCCCAGGGGACGCAGCACCCGCTCCCCACGGCGCAGGACGCCCCGCGTCATCCGCCCGCCGGCGAGCGGCTCGTCACCGTCATCCGCCACGGCGCCAGTATCCCCGTCTCCTGCCGACGTCGCCCACCCGAAGACGATCCTCCTGTTGGGAGCGTAGGAGGATGGGCTCGTGCGACCTATCATGCTTTCCGCCAACATGCCGCGTTCGTTCTATCGGGGCGCGGGCCGCATCGAACGCCTTCGTGGCGACGCCGCGCCGGCCGACGCGTACCACCCCGAGGACTGGATCGGGTCGGTGACCGCGCGCGCCGGCGCGGCGCCCGCCGGGCTGAGCACGCTGCCGGACGGGCGGACCCTCGCCGAGGCGATCGCCGCGGA
Organism: Actinoallomurus oryzae; assembly: GCF_039541955.1. Lineage (NCBI taxonomy): Bacteria > Bacillati > Actinomycetota > Actinomycetes > Streptosporangiales > Thermomonosporaceae > Actinoallomurus > Actinoallomurus oryzae. Next base: position 135,968 of record NZ_BAABHF010000026.1, read on the forward strand.
CCCCGAGCGGTGGCTCGGCCCCGGGCACGTCGCCGCGCACGGCGCGGACCCGGCGATCCTCGTCAAGCTCCTCGACGCGGGGGAGCGGCTGCCGCTGCACGTCCACCCGGACCGCGCGTTCGCCCGTACCCACCTGGCCTCGCCGTACGGCAAGACGGAGGCGTGGGTCATCGTCGACGCCGCGCCGGACGCCGCCGTGCACCTCGGGTTCGCGCGGGACGTCGACCCGGAGGAGCTCGCGAGCTGGGTCGGCGGCCAGCGGGTGGCCGCGATGCTGGACGCGACGAACCGCGTCCCGGTGAAGCCGGGGGACGCCGTCCTCTGCCCGGCGGGCGTGCCGCACGCGATCGGCGAGGGCATCCTGCTCGTCGAGGTCCAGGAGCCCACCGACTTCTCGGTCCTGCTGGAGTGGGAGGGCTACGACATCGAGGCCGACGCGGGTCACCTCGGGCTCGGGTTCGACCAGGCGCTGCGCTGCGTCGACCGCGCCTCCTGGGACGCCGGGCGGATCGAGGACCTGCGCCGGGCCCGCCGCGCGGGCCATGGTGTACGCCCGGGCGTCGACCGGCTGTTCCCCGAGGCCGCGGACGCCTTCTTCGCCGCCGAGCGCCTGCGGCCCGGCCCGGTCAGCGTGCTGGACCCGGCCTTCTCGGTCGTCGTGGTCGTCGAGGGGGCGGGCACGCTGGAGTCCGCGCACGCCGAGCCGGTCGAGGTGCGCGCCGGTCACACGCTGCTGGTCCCGTACGCCTCGGGCGAGTGCGTGCTGCGCGGCGAGGTCACCGCGATCCGCTGCCGCCCGCCGGTGTAACGCGTCAGTGACCTTTCGAAGGAAGAGCACGAGCGGAGGCTGACCGGTATCCGGTCAGCCCACCCGCCACACGTGCAGGAGGTGGTCGTGGCTGGTCATGACCGGCCGCCACGTCGGCGGCACCGAGGGCAGGACGGCGCGCGCGGCGTCGCCGCAGCGCGGGCAGGCGTCGCTGCCGACGCTGTAGACCACCACGTAGTCGCCCGACGGCGGCCGGGCCGATGAGGTCATCGGGCGCATGCGCCCGTGCCGGATCCGGTGGCCCGTCGAGGTCACGAAGTAGATCGGCAGGATCCGGAAGAGCTTGACGTCCACCCACACGGTCCGCGCCGGGGAGCGGGCCAGCCAGGAGCGGAACTCCGGCAGCGCGTCCGAACGGACCCGGTCCGACCCGATCCAGCCCGGCATGCCGGGCCGGCCGACGACGGCGAGCGCGGCCGTGGCCACCGCGACGCACGAGACCACCGCGCCCGCCCGCCGGCGGCCGGTCGGCCGCAGCGCGCGGACGGCGACCCACAGCGCGGCGATGCCGCCCAGCACGAACGCCGGGAAGATCGGGTACCAGTAGCGCAGCAGCTGCAGCCGCAGCTTCGGGTGGGCGGGGTTCAGCACGCCGCCCTCCAGCGTGAGCGGCACCCACAGCAGCATCAGCCACAGCGCGAACACGCCCACCCGGCGTTCGGGGAGCGTGGACGTGCGGCGCACCAGCCGGACGGCGACGTACGCCCCGGCCACGACCGTCAGCGCGAGCAGCAGCAGCATCCCCGGCGCCTCGGCCAGGCGGCCGAGCTGCTGGGGGAGCCGCCACAGGTACACCCACAGCGGCAGATTGTGGAACGTCCTGGCGACCTCCGGGCGGGAGGGCAGGTCACCGAGCCCCGACCCGGCGTGCAGCCGTGCGAGCGGGTCGCCGTACAGGTGGGCGTTGAGCACCGTCTCGCCGATCCCGGTGAGGGCGACCGGCACGAACCCCCACAGCCACTCCCACCGCCCGATCCGCCGCCACAGCAGCGCGGGCACCAGCGGCCAGACGAACACGATGAACTCGCGCGTGAGATAGCTCCACCCCAGCAGCACGCCGATGACGACCAGCCAGAGGCGACGCCAGGGCAGCAGCCCCTCGCGCACCGCGACCGTCAGCGCCACGGCCGCGGTGAACAGCGCCGTCGCCGGCAGGTCCGGCAGCAGCTCGGTGCCCGCCACCACGACGATCCCCACGCAGCCGAGCACGGCCGCCGACAGCGCGCCGACGAGGCGCCCGAACAGCAGGCAGCCGATCGCGTACACCGAGGCGAACAGCAGCAGCGCCGCCGCCACGGGGAAGGCGTGGTAGGTCACCTCGGAGTACCCGAACACCTTCATGACCAGCGCGGTCGGCCCGGTCAGCCCGATGCGCAGGTACTGGTGGTCGAAGATCGGGTCCTTCGGCCGTGACGGGAATGACCGGGCCGCGTCCATGTAGCGGCTGTGGTCGACCGGCTGCGGCACGGACAGGTCGCACAGCAGTACCACGGCGTACAGCAGCGTCAGGACGGCGCCGAGAACGACCGCCGGAAGCCAGGCGGGCGCCGCGCGCCGCTCGGCGACCGGCTCGGAAGCGGTGTCGAGCATCAGAACAGCACGTGCTCCCCGGCCGGCCCGTGGAACGCGACGCGCCCGTGCCGCATCAACTCCGCGTCGCTCACCTTCCAGGTGTGCGCCTCACGGTCGCCGCGCACGGACACGAAGTTGAAGCGGTCACCGGAGTAGATCCCGACGCCCTCGGCCCGCGCGCGCCGCAGCAGGTCGCTGTCGACCGCGCGCGGCAGGTCGGAGAAGCGCAGCTTCCGCAGCGCGTCGCCGTCGGCCAGGATCGTGCCGCCCTGGATCAGCTCGGCCTCGGTGTGCTCCAGGTGCGGGAAGCGCAGCAGCGTGACGCCGTGCGTGCGCATCTCGCAGTAGTGCGCGCCCTTCCCGACCAGGCCCGCCGTCGTGTAGTCGAAGGCGTACGCCAGGTCGCTCAGGTAGTGGTGCCCGTAGAGGTTGTCATCGTCCATCTTGGCCAGGTACGCGCCGTCGGCGGCGTCGATGCCGAGGTTGAGGATCGCGCCGAGCGTGAGAGAGGCGTCGGCGGACAGCACGACGACGTCCTCCAGCCCGGCGGCCCGCGCCCGCGCCCCCACGCCGTCCGCGGGCATCCCGTGCAGCACGAGGACGAGCTGGAGCGGCCGGTGGTCCTGGGCGGCGACCTGGGCGATGGCGTGGTCGATCTGGTCGGGCCGGTTGGTCGGCAGGATCACCGAGATGGAGCGTTCGCGGCGGGGCGCGGACACCCCGGCGGCGGCCAGCACGGTCTCGGCCCGGTGGCCGTACAGGTGCTTGGCGAAGACCTCCCGCATGGCCAGGTGACCGACACGGTCGCGCAGGTCGGCGTCCTTCATCAGCTCCACGAGCGCCTCGGTGGTCTGCTCGGGCGTGGACGACAGGCGGACGAGGTCGCCGAAGACGTTCTCCAGCGCGCGGGAGTGGCCCGACACGACCGGCGTCGCGCACGCGGACAGCTCGAACACCCGCCGGGCGCACATCGTCGGCGACTCGGTCACCGAGTTGACGTTCAGGAAGACCTTGTACGCCTTGTAGGCCGCGAGCATCCGCTCGTACGGGAGCGAGCCGACGATGTGGTCGGTGTACTCGGGCGGGAAGGCGAAGTCCGGGTCGTCGGAGATCCGGCTGTAGATGTGCAGGTCGAACTCGCGGGCGGGGCCGAGGATCGTCTCCATCTGCGCCGCGCGCTCGGGGTACTTCTTCGCGTGGTACGTCCCGGCGAACGCGACCTCGTGCCTGCGCCCGCCCGGCACCGCGACCGGGTTGTGGATGCGCGGCTGGGCGCCGAACGGCAGCAGCGCGACGCGGTCGTGGCCGACCGCCTCGACGTAGCGCGGGACGCAGTCGGCGTCCACGGTGAAGACGTGGTCGAACAGCTTGGCCGTCTCGATGAACCGGTCGAAGTTCGGCGGGTCCTCCTTGTTCCAGAAGACCGTCGGGATGCCCTGCGCCTTGCACCAGGCGACCAGGTCGCGCACCGGCTGCTTGGGCGCGCCCGCCGCGCTCATCATCGTGGCCCAGCGGCCGTCGTTGCCGTGCCAGGCCGACTCGACGAACAGCAGCGACGGCCGTTCGCGTTCGAGCACCTCGCGCCAGTCGTCCGGGCCGAAGGCGACCTGCTGCCACTCGTACCGGAAGGCGCCCGTGGAGAACACGTCGAGGATGACCGCGACCTTGATGTCGCGCGCCACCGGCCCGTCCGGGACGGGCACCTCGGGAATGTTGATCGCCGAGTAGTGGCCCGACAGGTCCGGTGAGCCCGCCGTCGTCTCCGGCTTGGGCTCCTCCAGCCGCGGCGCGGCCCGCAGCGCGGTGGCGACGTTCCTGGGCAGCCGCAGCGCCTGAGCCGGGCGCTTGGCGCTCCACAGCGCCTCGCCGAGCCGCCACCACTTGCGCGACTTGGCCGACTTCAGCTGCCAGGTGACGTACTCGGTGCGGTAGGACTGGTGCGCCAGCCGTGCCTCGAGGTTCTTCATCCGCGCGTTGACCTGCTCGTACCGCGCGATGGCGATGTCGTAGCGGCGCATCCGCTCCTTCTCGTCCTGCACCGCCTCCTGGATCGCGATCAGCGCCCGCTCCATGAGCGGCTGCGACGCGATGACCAGACCGTCCGGGTCGGCCATCGCCCCCGGCCGCCCGACGGCACGCAGGTACCGGTCGACGATGTCGAGTTCCTCGACGGTGAAGTGGGGCGCGAGCAGGCGCACCAGGGAGTCCACGTAGAAGGTGGCGTAGTGGTCGTGGTGGCGGCTCAGCCCGAACGGCGTGGTGAGCACGAGCCGGCCCGTCGGCCGCAGCACCCGGGCCGCCTCGGCGAGCAGCGGCGAGGCGTCCGGGGAGTGCTCGACGATCTCGCCCATGAGAACGGTGTCGAACGACCCGTCGGGAAAGTCGAGCGCGGTACCGTCGGCGAGCCGGAAGTCCAGCCGGGCCCGTACGTCCTCCGGCTCGTTCTCGCGTTCCGCCTTCGCGTACTCGACACGGTCGGCCTGGACGTCCACCCCGATGACGGTCAGCCCGCGCCGTGCGCACAGAATCGAGGCGATGCCCTGCGAACAACCGATGTCCAGGACGTCTCCGGTGGCCTGCGCGACGAGCCAGTCGATACGATCACGAGCGACCTGCTGGGTGCTTTCGGCCCAGATCTCGCCCTTGTAGACCTCGGAGATGCGATCGGAATTAGCCATTGAGCCTCTTGTCGTCGGATGTGGCCCAGCGACGCTAGCCGTGTTCGGCGAACGGACGGTGTCCAGCAGGAGACGCCGGAGTATCGACGGGGAAGAAGGTGGGCACATGGACGTCACCAGGGCGGGCGTACCGGTGGTATTCGCACTCGGCCTTCTCACCGCCGACGGGTAGATGGCATCTCCGCATCCGCCGGAGACGGTGCTCGGCTGGGTACGCGACGTGGTCGGCGGGCGCATCTCCTCGATCCGCTCGATGGGCATCCGCTCGACCACCCTGCACGCCGTCGACGCGGGCGAACCACCGCGGCGGCTCGTCGTCCGCCGCTTCCACGACGCCGAGCGGCTGCGTTCGGACCCCTGGTACGTCCCGGCCAACGAGGCGGCCGTGCTCGAGCTGCTCGACGACACCGAGGTGCCCGCGCCGCGTCTGCTCGCCGCCGACCCGTACGGGCGGATCTGCGACGTTCCGGCGCTGCTGACCACGCGGGTGCCCGGCCGTCCCGCCGTACGGCCCTGGGACATGGCGGGCTTCCTCGCCTCGATGGCCCAGGCGATGGCGCGCGTCCACGAGGTGCCGCTCGACACCGCGCTGCCCCCGTACGCCCCGTACCACGACCCGGCCGTACGCGGTGAGCGGCGCCCGCCGGAGTGGTCGGCCGGCCCCGAGCTGTGGGAGCGCGTGTTCGCCGCCCTGGCGGGGGACGCGCCGGAGACGCCCTCGGGCTTCATCCACCGTGACTTCCATCCGGGCCAGACGGTGTGGTCCGGCGACCGCCTGACCGGCATCGTCGACTGGACCACCGGCAGCCACGGGCCGTACGGGATCGACCTGGCGCGGATGCGGCTCAACCTGGCCGCCGAGTACGGGGTGGAGGTCGCCGCGCGGTTCCAGCAGGCCTACCGTGAGGCGTCCGGCCGGGATCTGCGGCACCCGTACTGGGACCTCACCGACGCGGCCGACGCGATCCTGGACATGCCGCTCCCGCGCACGCAGGAGGTCGCCGACCGCTACGGGCGCTTCGAGCACTGGGTCGCCATCGCGCTGTCGGAGCTGTGACGGCGGCCGACACGGGGGCGTCAGCTCCCGACGACGTGCGCCACGGGCCGCAGGTGCAGCAGGAACCAGTCGCGGGCCAGCGACGACACCTGCTCCAGTGCCCCGGGCTCCTCGAAGAGGTGCGACGCGCCCGGGACGATCTCCAGGCGCCCCTCGCCGGGCAGTTCGCGCAGCGCCCGGCGGTTCAGGTCGATGACGGCCGGGTCGTTCTCCCCGACGATCAGCAGCGTGGGCTGGCGGACCAGGTGCAGGTACTCCCCGGCGAGATCCGGCCGTCCGCCCCGGGAGACGACCGCCTGGACGATCTCGGGCCGCTCCGCCGCCGCGACGAGCGCGGCCGCCGCACCCGTGCTGGCGCCGAACAGCCCGATGCCCAGCCCCTCGGTGCGGGAGAACGCCGAGACCCAGTCGGCCAGTGCCGCGACGCGTGTGGCGAGCATGCCGATCGCGAACCGGAGTTCGGCGGTCCAGGCGTCGCGCTGCTCCTCCGCCGGGGTGAGCAGGTCGACCAGGACGGTGGCCAGGCCCGCCTCGCGCAGCACGCTCGCGACGTGCCGGTTGCGGGGGCTGTGCCGGCTGCTCCCGCTGCCGTGCGCGAACAGCACCACCCCGCGGGCCTGGGCGGGGACGACGACGTCGGCCTCCAGGATGACGTCCGCGACCGGGATGTGGCGGTTCTCCTCGACGGTGTTCATGTCCGCGTTCATGTCCGACCTCCGAACTCGCCGTACCTTCGACGCTACGCCTCGTCGCGCCGCACCCGTCGCCCGGCTCACCGGCCGGGGGCCGCCTCGCGGTACGCGATCGCCGTTGCCGGTGGGAGCGCCGGGTCGTCCGCGATGTCCGACGGCGTACGCGCCGGTTCCACCCTCGTCGAAGGCGGGCGCGTCCTGACGCGCGTCATGACCGATGGTTAGGATGGTCGGCGAAGAACGGTCTTGACGCGGTCGGAGAGTTTCCTTATCGTCGCGGGGCATATAGGAAGCCTTCCTAACAAACGTCGGCCGAGCACCGCCGGGCGGGGCGGGGGCCCGGGCGCACGCGGCCCGCGCGGGCCGCCCGTTCCCAGCGGAGGTTCGCGTGGCAGGTGCACCACCGGCCCGGTCCGGCCGTCCCGGCGGCACTCTCGCCGGGCGCACCGACCGCGGACGCCGTGTCCTGGCCGCCGGGGCGGCGGCCACGGCCCTCGCCTGCGTCCCCGGCGCTCCCGCGACCGCCCGGCCGGCCACGGCCACCCCGCACGTCGCCGCGCCGCGTCTGGTGCCGGAGCCCTCGTCGGTGCGGGCCGTCCCCGGAGTGACGTTCACCCTCACCCGCGCCACCCGGATCGTCGCGCGGCCCGGATCGGGTACGGCCGGGACCTACCTCGCCGGCATCCTGCGCCGCTCCACGGGCTACCGCCTGCCGGTGGTCGCCGGCGGCGCCGCGCACGACGTCATCTCGCTGGCCCTGTCCGGCCGGGAGCAGGGCGAGGCCTACCGCCTCGCCGTGAGCAGGACGTCCGTGCGGCTGGAGGCCGGCACGGCGGAGGGCCTGTTCCGCGGCGTCCAGACGCTCCGCCAGCTCCTCCCTCCGGCCGTGGAGGCGTCGACCGTCCAGCGCGGCCCGTGGACCGTGCCCGGCGTGCGGGTGGAGGACTCCCCGCGCTTCGCGTGGCGCGGCACGATGCTCGACGTCGCCCGGCACTTCTTCACGGTGGGTCAGGTCGAGCGCTACATCGACCTGGCCGCGCTGTACAAGATCAACACCTTGCACCTGCACCTGAGCGACGACCAGGGCTGGCGCATCGCGATCGACGGCTGGCCGCGCCTGGCCTCCTACGGCGGGAGCACCGAGGTCGGCGGCGGGAAGGGCGGCTACTACACGCAGGCCGACTACACCCGGATCGTCCGCTACGCCGCCGAGCGCTACATCACGGTCGTCCCGGAGATCGACGGGCCCGGTCACACCAACGCCGCCCTCGCCTCGTACGCCAGGTTCAACTGCGACGACAAGGCGCCGCCGCTCTACACCGGTACCGACGTCGGGTTCAGCTCCTGGTGCATCGCCAAGCCCGTGACGTACGAGCTGCTCGACGACGTGCTCGGCCGGCTCGCCCGGCTGACCCCCGGGCCGTACCTCCACATCGGCGGCGACGAGGCGCACAGCACGACGGCCGCCGACTACGCGACGTACATCGGCAGGATCGGCCCGATCGTCACCGCGCACGGCAAGAAGATGGCGGGCTGGAACGAGATCGGCGCGGGGCGGCTCCCGGCCGGGTCGGTCGCGCAGTACTGGAACACCGCCACGGGCTCGGAGAGCGGCACCAGGACCGTGCGCGAGGCCGTCGCCCAGGGCGCCAAGGTCGTGATGTCCCCGGCGAACCGCGCCTACCTCGACATGAAGTACGACGAGAACACCCGGCTGGGGCAGGACTGGGCCGGTCTCGTCGAGGTCCGGGACGCCTATGACTGGGACCCGGCCTCGCTGGTCGACGGCGTGACCGAAAAGGACGTCCTCGGCGTGGAGGCCCCGCTGTGGTCGGAGACCATCGTCACCGACGACGACATCGACTACATGGCGTTCCCGCGGCTGCCGGCCATCGCCGAGATCGGCTGGTCGCCGCGGGCGGCGCGGGCGTGGAGCGACTTCCGGCTGCGTCTCGCCGCCCAGGGCCCCCGCTGGTCGGCGCTGTCGGTGAACTACTACCGATCACCGCAGGTGCCCTGGCCGATGACCGCTTCGTGAGCCGCCCCGACCGGCGGGGCGAGCGGCGCCCGGGCGTCGGCGAGTTACGGATCCGGGGCCGCGCCCGTTGCGAATTTCCGTCCGCCCGATCCTCTTCCGCCGCCGTGACACATGGAGTTACGTTCGAAGTGTTCCACCAGGTCAGCGGGTGTGCCGATCCTCTGTGGATCTCCAACGAATCGCACCGCCCAACCCGTGTGGCCGGCGGAACGAGAAGAAGATGACGGGGTCCCGATCCGCCCCAGAAGGTCCGGCTCCGTCACTGGCCGGCCCTGACGCGCATCCGGGGGCCGGCGATACGGGCGCTGGACGCCGCGCCGGCTCAGGCAGCCCAGGCCGTGTGCGCCCGGCGCCCCTCAACCCGCCCTCCGCCTCGGCGGAGCCGGCGGACGATCGACGTTATTGTGCGATTTGGCCGACTGCATCGATGAATTCGAATGCGTCCGGAACCTGGTCCGCCGATATGCACGTGCACCGGGTATGTGCAGGATCTATGATGTCCGCAAATCGGATGTGTGCGTGCCGGGCCGTGGGTCTCCTCGCCGATCATTCGCCGCCATCGCGTCCGCTGGTCCGTGGTGGCTCACGACCCGTGAGGGCGTCGTTCAAAAGGGGGCGGGGATGCGTCCTGTCGGCAGCGACCCGCAGTCAGGTCTCCCCGCTGCGGCTTGGCGAAAGAGCAGCCGGAGCAATCCGAGTGGAAACTGCGTCGAGGTGGCACGGGCCCCCGCGGAAGCGGCCGATGGAGGCGCTCGGCGGGCGGCGGGCGGAGGCGCTCACCCCGCCGGGGCGGCGGGCCGGGACGCGGCGCCACGGCCCGGTCCGGCGGCGCTCCGGCCGGCCCGCGGGCCGGATCAATAACATGCGGCGCGTGGTCCGGGCCAGCGCCGTCTCCGTGGCTGGCCGATGCCGGACGTGCCCGGCCCGCGAAGATCGGATCCGCCCCCGTGACCGCTGCAGCGCAGGTCAGATGTCCGGGCAGCGTGCGCCGTCAATGGCCTGTTCCGGTTGTGTCCAGCACCACTTATTCGGCACGCCAGTACCGACAGGTAAGGTCATGACCAGCGCTGGGGAGCGGGAGGTGGCCGTTGAACGACCGTCTGTGGACGTGGCCGAACGCATTGAGCTTGGCCCGTCTGCTCGGTGTCCCCGTCTTTCTGTGGCTCATACTGATCGAGCAGGACTGGTGGGCACTGGGCATTCTGGTCTTCGCCGGGCTCTCGGACTGGCTGGACGGCAAGCTCGCCCGGATGCTCGACCAGACCAGCCGGATCGGCACGCTCCTGGACCCCGCGGCGGACCGCCTCTACATCTTCGCCACGCTCATCGGCCTGGTCGTCCGCGACATCGTCCCGTTGTGGCTCGCGGTCCTGCTCGTCGCCCGCGAGGTCTACATGGGCGTCCCCCTCTACGTGCTCAGGCGGCACGGCTTCGGGGCGCTCCCGGTCCACTTCGTGGGCAAGGCCGCCACCCTCTGCCTGCTCTACGCCTTCCCGCTCCTGCTGCTGGGCGCCCACTCGGGCGCGTGGGCCACGGTGCCGAAGGTCGTCGGCTGGGCGTTCACGCTCTGGGGGACCGGCCTGTACTGGTGGGCGGCGGTGCTCTACACCGCCCAGACCCGGCAGCTCGTCCGGACCGTGCACAGCCCCGGCGAACTGAAGGGAGCGGAACCCAGACCATGATCGGCGCACCCATCGCAAAGGAGTGGCTCCCGTGAAAGCGGTTGTGATGGCGGGTGGGGAAGGGACGCGGCTGCGGCCCATGACGGCCAACCAGCCGAAGCCACTGCTGCCGGTGGTCAACAAACCGATCATGGAACACGTGCTGCGCCTGCTGAAGCGGCACGGCTTCACCGAGACCGTCGTGACGGTGCAGTTCCTCGCCGCGCTCGTGCGCAACTACTTCGGCGACGGCGAGGAGATCGGCATGAGCCTCAGCTACGCGACCGAGGAGATGCCGCTCGGCACCGCCGGCAGCGTCAAGAACGCCCAGGACGCCCTGCGCGACGAGCGCTTCCTGGTGATCTCCGGTGACGCGCTCACCGACATCGACCTGACCGACCTGGTGCGCTTCCACAAGGAGAACGGCGCGCTCGTCACCATCGCGCTCAAGCGGGTGCCCAACCCCCTGGAGTTCGGCATCATCATCATCGATGACGACGGCCGCGTGCAGCGGTTCCTGGAGAAGCCCACGTGGGGCCAGGTCTTCTCCGACACCGCCAACACCGGCATCTACGTCATGGAGCCGGAGGTCCTCGACCACGTCGCGGCGGGCGAGCCGGTCGACTGGTCCGGTGACGTGTTCCCCAAGCTCCTCGCCGAGGGCGCCCCGCTGTACGGCTACGTCGCCGACGGCTACTGGGAGGACGTCGGCACCCACGAGAGCTACCTCAAGGCCCAGGCCGACATGCTGTCGGGCAAGATCGACATCGAGCCCGACGGCTTCGAGGTCTCCCCGGGCGTGTGGGTCGCCGAGGGTGCGGAGGTCGACTCCGAGGCGGTGCTGAAGGGCCCGCTCTACATCGGCGACTACGCCAAGGTCGAGGCCGGCGCGGAGCTGCGGGAGTTCACCGTGCTCGGCAGCAACGTCGTGGTCAAGGAGGGCGCGTTCCTGCACCGCGCCGTCGTGCACGACAACGTCTTCATCGGGCCGTCCACGAACCTCCGCGGCTGCGTCGTCGGCAAGAACACCGACGTCATGGCCGGCGCCCGCATCGAGGAGGGCGCGGTCATCGGCGACGAGTGCGTGATCGAGTCCGAGGCGTACGTCTCCAGCGACGTCAAGGTGTACCCGTTCAAGACGATCGAGGCCGGAGCGGTCGTCAACACGAGCGTCATCTGGGAGTCCCGCGGCCAGCGCACCCTGTTCGGCCCGCGCGGCGTCTCCGGCCTGATCAACGTCGAGATCACCCCGGAGCTCGCGGTACGGCTCGCCAGCGCGTACGCCACGACCCTGAAGAAGGGCGCCGGCGTCACCGCCTCCCGCGACGCCTCGCGCGCCGCCCGCACGCTCAACCGGGCCGTGCAGAGCGCGCTCACCGCCAGCGCGATCAACGTACGGGACCTGGAGGCGTGCCCGATCCCGGTCGCGCGGTACGAGACGGCGCGCGAGGACTGCGCGGGCGGCATCGTGATCCGCACGACCCCCGGTGACTCGCAGGGCGTCGACATCGTCTTCCTCGACGAGCACGGCGCCGACCTGTCCCAGGCGGCCCAGCGGAAGCTGGAGCGGGTGTTCGGGCGGCAGGAGTACCGCCGGGCGTTCCCCGGCGAGATCGCCGAGCTGACCTATCCCTCCCGCGTCGTGGAGACCTACGTCCGCGACCTGCAGCGCTGCATCGACATGCGCGGCGTCCGCGAGGCCGAGCTCAAGATCGTCATCGACTGCGCGGGCGGCACCGCCTCGCTCGTCCTGCCGCAGCTCCTCGGCCGGCTCGGCGTGGAGGTCCTCACCGTCAACAACCGGCTCGACGAGGTGTCGCCCACCGAGACCCTGGCCGAGCGCATGCGCGACCTGCAGCGTCTCGGCGAGCTCGTGTCGTCCTCGCGCGCGGCGTTCGGCGTGCGGTTCGACCCGGTCGGCGAGCGCATCACCCTCGTCAACGAGAACGGCGAGCTGATCAGCGACGACCGCGGCCTCCTCGTCGTGCTCGACCTGGTCGCCTCCGAGCGGCGCGGCGGCCGCGTCGCCCTGCCGGTCACCACCACGCGCGTGGCCGAGCAGGTGTGCCGCTTCCACGGCGTGCAGGTCGAGTGGACCTCGACCTCGCAGGACGTGCTGACCAAGGCCGCCGCCGCGGAGGACAACATCTTCGCCGGCGACGGGCGCGGAGGGTTCATCATCCCGGAGTTCAGCCCGACGGTGGACGGCATCGCGGCGTTCATCCGGATGCTCGGGCTGGTCGCCCGCACGCGCCTGACCCTGTCCCAGATCGACCATCGGATCCCCGAGGCGCACCTGCTCAAGCGGTCCGTGCCCACCCCGTGGGCGGCCAAGGGCAGCGTGATGCGCCACGTCGTGGAGGCCGCCGGCGACCGCCGGGTCGACACCACCGACGGCGTACGCGTCATCGAGGACGACACGAGCTGGATCCTGGTACTGCCGGACCCCGCGGAGGCCGTCACCCACCTCTGGGCCGAGGGAGCCGACCGCGACACCGCCCAGGACCTCCTGCAGGACTGGGCGCGCGTGGTCGAGAGCGCCGGTAGTTGATCGGCGCGGAAGAGGCCGCGGGCGCGCCGGTCGACGGCACGCCCGCCCCGCGGAGGCGTTCCCGGGTCCGGCGGTGGCTGCGGCGCCTGGCGGCGGCCGTCGCGGCGCTCATCGTGGCGGCCACGGTCTTCTCGTTCATCTACAACGCGGCGACGGCCGGCCGCGCGCGCCCTCCGGCCGGGTTGACGTACGTGCGGACCGGCGACCTGATGACGCGGTACCGCGTGTGGGGGAGCGGCAGCTCGCCGATCGTGCTCGTGCACGGCGCCGCGGAGTCCGCCGACACCTGGGCGCGTCTCGCGCCGCTCCTCGCCCGCGACCACCGCGTGTACGCCATCGACCTGGACGGCGCCGGCTACACGACCCGCCGCGGACCGTACACGGTGGACCACCAGACGCGGCAGCTGCTGGCGTTCCTGGACGCGATGCGGCTCGACCGGCCGGTGCTCGTCGGCCACTCGGCCGGCGCCGCGATCGTGGCCGAGGCGGTGCTGCGCGCCCCCGCGCGTGCCGGCGGGCTGCTGCTCCTCGACGGCGACGCGCTGGCCGGCGGCGCCGGCCCTCCGGCCGTCCTCCGCCACCTGCTGATCCCGCCGTACCGGATCACGCTCCTGCGCATGGTCGTGCATTCCGACTGGCTGATCCGCGAGATCTACTCGTCCCAGTGCGGGCCGGCCTGCCCGCGCCTGGACGCCGCCGGGGTGGACGTGTGGCGCCGCCCGTACGAGGTCGCGGGGGCGGAGGCCGGGGTCTGGGGCATGCTGCGGAACGGCGTCGCGGGCCTGCCGGCTCGGCGGCTGGAGCTGCTGCGCGGGGTGAGCCTGCCCAAGGCGGTCGTGTACGGCGCGGACGACCACGTCTTCGCCAAGACGTCGGCGGCCGACACCGCCCGGCGGATCGGGGCCCCGCCGCCCACCCTCATCCCGGGCGCCCGTCACCTGACCATGATCTCCTCGCCGGGCGAGGTCGCCCGCGCGGTCGAGGGCCTCGCGGCCCGGCGCCGTCCCTGACACGGCCCTCTCAGCGGGCGCGTGCGCGGCGGAGCCGGCCGCTGACCAGGACCGGGCCCGCGTGCACGGTCACGCCGCCGAAGCCGCCCGCGGCCTCGGCCACCCAGTAGATGCCCTCGATGACGATCGCCGGGATCCGCCGCATCGCCGGCCTGAGCCCGCCGGTGGTGAACCCCGCGGTGACCGAGGTCGTCCCGGTGGGAAGCTGGCCCCAGGCGAGAGCCCAGGGCACGCCGCCGCGCGGGCTGCGCCAGGCCCCGCGCAGGACCGAGACCGACACGGGCGTGGCGACGCAGACGTCCGCCATCCGGGATCCCTCGTACACCTCCAGCGCCGCGCGGTCGGCGGCGCCCCGGCCCACCCGGACCGTCCAGCCGCTGATCGGCAGCCGCAGGAGCGGAACCTCCCCCGTGTGTCCCATCGATGACCCCCCACCGTCGGAGCGTGCCGGGATCCAGTCCACCGGTGGGTCCTGGGGAACACGTGCGAGCCCGCTCAGAGTTCCCTGGGAGTTCGCCCGCCGTCGCCCAGCGGGAACTCGGCGACGGCGCGCCAGGAGTTCGGCTCCGGTGACCCCACGATGAGGGAGACGAAGCCGACGGCGGCGCGGATCGGCAGGTGCGCCGTGACCGCGTCGGCCGCCCGCTCCAGCACCGGGCGGGGCGCGTCGTGCCCGATCGTCAGGTGCGGCGTCGAGTCAGGGTGCGCGCCACCGTACGGCGGCGTCTCGGGGAACCGCCCCCAGACGGCCGCGGTGAGCGCCCGGAACGGCTCGCCGGGCTCGGGCGCCAGCCAGACGACCGCGTCGCCGAACCAGCGGACGCTCCGCAGGGTCATCGCGAACCGGGGTACGGCGGCGACCGCGCCGGCGACACGGGCGAGCGCCTCGTCGTCGATCCGGCCGGGCGGCAGGAACGGGTAGAGCACCGTGACGTGCGCGGGCACACCCCACGAGGCGGCGGTGTCGAGTGACGCGCGGTGCGGGCCGACCGCCTCCTCGGCCTCGGGTACGGGCACGATCAGCGCACTCTGCGTCGGCGTCATGCCGGAAGTGTCCGGTCGACCGTGCGGAAACTCCACCGTATTTCCCCTGAAGCCGTCTGTAGCGCCCGCACGGTTCGGTGAGTGGTGCGGGCTTGCCACAATGGGGCGGTTGACGTCCTCCCCCGCCTGACGGCAGAGGATTCCAAGCCACTCATTCCTACGCGGAGGAGAGAGCAGGTTGAGGTTCGCGGTTCGCAACCCCGCCCAACGGCTGGAGGGCTCCCCGCTCGGGAGGTCGGCCGGGGTCGGTTGGTCGGGGCAGGAACGTCACGGCACGCCCTGCCGCGATGTTTTCGGCCGTGTTCACATCCGCGTTGTCGGTGTGCCCGCAGGCGCGACAGCGAAAAACCGCTCGGCTCTCACGGTTGTCCGCTGCGCAGCGCCCACAGGCGTTACAGGTCTGGGACGTGTAGACGGAAGCGACTTTCTCCACCCGGCCCGTGGCCTTGTCCTCCGAACGCCTCGCTTCCGTCAGCCGGCGGGACTGCTCGGCATGGCCTGGTGTGCTCGTCCGTCCCGGCCGCCGATGTTTCTGCTGCTCACAGGCGAGATTCCACACATATCGGGCGTGTGTGCAGTGCTCCAGCAAAACCTGCTCCTGGGCGGGTGTGGGCTGAAGCCGAAACCGCATGTGAACACGCTAACCACCGTCACCGACATTCCAAGGAGGGAGCGGCGTTCTCTCACCGGCCTGAAAGCCGAGAACTTCACGCCGCACATCCGATGAGCGAAGAGGGAGCGAGGAGGCGGTGGGACCGGCCGGACGCCTCCATGTCGTTGCTCGCCGACCTGCTGTCCGGCTCCGGCCTCGACCCCGGGTACGAGAAGGCCGCCGCGCGCCGGGCCGCCTCGGGCGGGACCGGCCGGACGGGCCGTGCCGGGCGGGCGTCGCGGCTGCTCGCGGCGACCCTGCTCCTCGGCCTGCTCGGCGCCGTCGCGGTCATCCAGGTGCGCCGGGGCGCGCCGGTCGCCGAACGCCAGCGGAACGCCCTGATCGCGCAGATCCGCCAACGTACCGACGAGACCGACTCCCTCCAGCGGCAGGCCGACTCCCTGCAACGGCAGACCGAGAGCCTCCGCCGCTCGGCGCTGGCCCGCAGCGACGCCGGTCAGAACGCCCACCAGTCGCTCGACCGTGCCGCCGGCGAGGCGGCGGCGGCGCCCGCCTCCGGCGCGGGGGCGGTCGTCACGGTGGACGACTCCCACACCACGCACGGCGCGACCGCCCAGCAGGACGGCCGCATCTACGACCAGGACCTGCAACGGCTCGTCAACGGGCTCTGGGCGGTCGGCGCGACGGCGGTCGCCGTCAACGGCCAGCGGATGACCGCCACGACCGCGATCCGCTCCGCCGGCGACGCCATCCTGGTCGACTACCGGCCGCTCTCGCCCCCGTACGTCGTGACCGCCCTCGGCGACGACGGCATCGGCAAGGACTTCGCCGGTTCCCCGGCGGGCCGCGCCTTCCGTACCCTCGAGGCCACGTTCGGCATCCGCTTCGACATCCGCCAGGAGGACGACGTGCGGCTCCCCGCGGCGCCCGCCCCGCAACTCCGCTACGCCCAGCCGGAGGAGACCCCCAAGTGATCGCCCTCATCGGCCTCGCCGCCGGAGTCGTGCTCGGCTTCGTCTTCCACCCCGGGGTGCCGCTGTGGCTTCAGCCGTACCTGCCGATCGCCATCGTGGCCGCGCTCGACGCCATGTTCGGCGGCCTGCGGGCCCGGCTCGACGGCGTCTTCGACGACAAGGTGTTCGTCGTGTCGTTCCTCAGCAACACGATCATCGCGGCGCTCATCGTGTTCTTCGGCGACCAGCTCGGCGTGGGCTCGCAGCTGTCCACGGGCGTCGTGGTCGTCCTCGGCATCCGCATCTTCTCCAACGTCGCCGCGATCCGGCGCAAGCTCTTCCAGGCATGAGCGAACAGAGCGAGCGGACCGGCGCGCCCGAGGCCTCCTCCGCCGAAGGAGAGCCGGTGGGCGAGGGAAGCGGCGAGCGTGGTGCGCCCGAGGTCTCTTCCGGTGAGGGAGGGCCGGTGGGCGAGGGGAGCGGCGAGCGCGGCGCGCCGGAGTCCCCTACCGGCGGAGGGGAGAACCCGGGCGCGGCCGGGAGGAAGGGGCTGCTGCGCCCGCGCCTCAACCGTGGACAGCTGATCGTCGCCGTGCTGTGCGCGGTGCTCGGCTTCGCCGTCGCCGCCCAGGTGCGCTCCAACGACAAGGACACCAAGTTCGCCACCGCGCGTCAGGACGAGCTGGTCGGCATCCTCGGCGACCTGTCGCAGCGTTCGGACCGGCTGCGTTCCGACATCCGCGACCTGGACGCCACCAAGTCCGGACTCGAACACGACGCCCAGGGGCAGGCCGCGCTCGAGGACGCCCGGCGCCGCGCCACGACGTACGGCATCCTCGCCGGCACGCTGCCCGCCACCGGCCCCGGCATCGAGCTGACCATCAACGACCCGCAGGGCCGGGTGCGCGCCGCCTCCCTTCTCGACACGCTGGAGGAGCTGCGCGACGCGGGTGCCGAGGTCGTCCAGGTCGGGGACGTACGCGTGGGCGTGAGCACCTACTTCACCGATCCGTCCGGAGGCGGCGGTGTGATGGCCGACGGGCACCTGCTCACGCCGCCGTACCGGTTCCTCGCCATCGGCGATCCGCACACACTCGCCACGGCGATGAACATCCCCGGAGGCGTCCTGCGGACCCTGCACAACAGCGGAGCCGACGGCGTCGTCGCACAGCGTGAGAAAATCACCGTTCAGGCGGTAAGATCGCCGTAGGCGGTGTGGTTATCCACTACTTTCGGTAGCGAGAGGTACGCCTGGTTCTTCCCCCGGCGCGGCGGCGTGGACCGGCGATCAGTGCCGACGGTAGCTTGAGGGCAGACGACGCCTGTCGTGGTTGACCCCTCGGGCGTTGCCGCGTAAGTTGCGGCAACCGTCGTCGTTGCGGGGTGAGGACGAAACGGGCGTCATCGCCGACGGCGCTCGGAGGGGGATGACGTGCTGGGGACCGAGCAGACCCGCGGTGCCGAGCGCTCGTCCTCCGCGCCGTACGGTGCCACTGGCACACCCGAGGCCATAGGTAGGAGGCCGAGCCGATAAATGCCGAGCGTCTACTGCACGCAGTGTGGTCACGCCAATCCGGATGATGCACGCTTCTGCTCGCAGTGCGGCACCCCGCTGACGCGGAGCGGGCCGCCGCCGGTGATGGGCGAGCCGAACGACCCGACGTCGACGATATCGCTGGGCGCCGTCGACGCCGAGGTGGGCGACGTCGGCGACGAGGTCCCCGCCGACCAGTCCGGCGTCGAGGCCCTGCCGCCGAACACCGCGCTGCTGGTCGTCAAGCGGGGGCCGAACGCCGGGAGCCGCTTCCTCCTCGACAGCGACAGCACCAGCGCGGGCCGCCACCCCGACAGCGACATCTTCCTCGACGACGTGACGGTGTCCCGCCGGCACGCCGAGTTCTACCGCCGCGGCGCCCAGTTCTCCGTACGCGACGTGGGCAGCCTCAACGGCACCTACGTCAACCGCGAGCGGATCGACGAGGCGGGCCTGTCCGGCGGTGACGAGGTCCAGATCGGCAAGTTCCGGCTGGTGTTCCTCACCAACCCGCACCACGCCGGCGACGTGCGGCCTCCAGGAGGGCTGTGAGGGCGTTGGAGGCCTGGTCGCCCGGGGCGCATGAGGTCCGCGCCGCCGGGTCCGTCGACCTTCGCCCGCCGTGGGTGCGCGCATGAGCGGGTCGGCCGCACGCGCGTCCATGACGATCGGAGAGGTGCTGGGACTCCTGTCGGCGGAGTTCCCCGACATCACCGTCTCGAAGATCCGTTTTCTCGAGTCGGAGGGGTTGATCGAACCCGAACGCAGCCCGTCCGGCTACCGCAAGTTCGCCCCGGCGGACGCCGAACGGCTGCGGTTCATCCTGGCCGCGCAGCGTGACCACTACCTGCCGCTGCGGGTCATCAAGGAGCACCTCGACGCGGTCGACCGCGGACAGAACCCACCGCCGCTGGGCGGACGCCGCCGCACGCCTCGCGGACTCGTCGCCACCGACAGTGTCCACGAGGACACCGGCGACGTACGGCTGACGCGCCGGCAGCTTCTCGACGCCGCCGGGATCGATCCGGAGGTGCTCGGCGAGCTGGAGGAGTTCGGGCTCGTCAGCCGGGTCGGCGGCCAGTACGACGGCGACGCGCTGACGATCGCGCGCGCCGCCGCGGCGCTGCGCCCCTTCGGCTTCGAGCCGCGTCACCTGCGGGCCGTCAAGGCCGCGGCGGACCGCGAGGTCGGCCTGATCGAGGCGGCCGTCGCGCCGACCATGCGCCAGCGCAGCCCGGGCGCCCACGCACGCGCCGCCGAGACCGCGAAGGAGATCGCGTCGCTGTCGCTGAAGCTGCACGCGGCCCTCGTCTCCGCCGGACTGCGGGCCACCCTCGAACCCTGACCCCTTCCCGGCCCAGCCGCCTGCCGTGCGCCGGGCGCGTCCCTCGGCGAGTTCACCGTCGCGGAGCCCTCGCATGAGTCCGCCGCCTCTCGTCGACCGCCGCGGACAGAGGGAGGCGTCTCGTGACTGTCAGGAGTCTGGTCGCAACGCTTGGTAGCGGCACGCCCGGAGTCCCTGCGGCGAGAGGAAGATCATGATGCTGCTCGCCGGCCGCTTTCGGGGCCCGTGCGGTGCCCCGACCAGGCCCGTACGCCCGGTGAACCGGGCGGATCCGGCCCTCTGCGGCGCCCCGGCACGGCCCGGCCCGGGTGTACGTTGGGCTAAAGGGTTTCGGGTAAGCCGTCTCAGCAGGGAGCCGCAGTGAAGCAGATGGAGGTCGTCGGCGTACGGGTCGAGATGCCCTCCAACCAGCCCATCGTGCTGCTGAAGGAGACGGATGGGGACCGTTACCTGCCCATCTGGATCGGGGCGGTGGAGGCCACCGCGATCGCCTTCGCCCAGCAGGGTGTGCTGCCCGCGCGTCCGCTCACTCATGATCTGTTCCGTGACGTCCTGGACGCCTTCGAGGTCCAGCTCCGCACCGTGAACATCACCGCCCTGCGGGAGGGCATCTTCTTCGCCGACCTGATCTTCTCCAACGGAGTCGAGGTCAGCGCCCGCCCCTCGGACTCGATCGCCCTGGCACTGCGCACCGGCGCGTCGATCTTCGCCAGCGAGGACGTGCTGGAGGAGGCCGGCGTCGCGATCCCGGACGAGCAGGAGGACGAGGTCGAGAAGTTCAGGGAGTTCCTCGACACGATCTCGCCCGAGGACTTCGGCCGCGCCACCTGACCCGGCCGCACGCCGCTGACCCGTCGTCGGCCCCCGTTCGCCGATGACCGGTGAGGGCGCGCCGCACGGGCCGACCGTCGGCGCCGTGGACGCGATACCGTCACGGGCACAGACTTCAGGCCGCCCCGGCCGCTGACGCATGGCCTTAGCCCCGCTGACGCATGGACCCAGCCCGGCCCCTAGAGGTGACCGGCCCCCTGGAGGTGGCCGGGTCGCGTGGAGGTGTCCCGGTCCCGTGGAACGTCCGCCCTCCCTGGGGGTTCCATCCCACTCTCATTGTCCAGGGCCAGGGCCCGCCGGGGAAGGCGTTCCGGTGGCTGTGGATGACTCGGGGCGCGGCGTACGTGGTCCTCCGCGTGCGCTGGGAGGCTCGCGGCGGCGACCGTCCGTCTGACCTGGGGTGCATTCGGGTCTTGGACGGGGAAAGCGCCGAGGCCGGAAGGTTTCCTCCATGCGAGCCGGGGGCATAGCCTCGTCACCAAGGCCGGTGGTACGTGGGCAGATGCCCCAAAGACAGCGACTGCGGTGATTTGGAGACGTCGTAACGGTTTGCAGTCGCCTGCGACGCGCCGAGGGCGGACGTTGACCCTCGTCTGGCCGCGACCTACCGTGCTGCTTGAACACCTGCGGTGTAATTCCGTCAAACCCCCTTGGTGGATCACTGCGGGATGATAGAGCCGGAGGTCCGCGTGGCGGCAAGCAGCGGCGAGGGCAAGGCGGCCCGCGACAGGCGTGATGCCTCTCAACGCGCCGGAGAGCAGGGACTCCTGTTCGGTGGTGCGGTGTCGCCCCTTCCCGACGACGTCGGATACCGCGGGCCGACCGCGTGTGCCGCCGCAGGCATCACCTATCGCCAGCTCGACTACTGGGCGCGCACGGAGCTCGTGCAGCCGAGCGTACGGTCCGCGCACGGGTCCGGCTCGCAGCGTCTCTACAGCTTTCGCGACATCCTGGTGCTCAAGGTCGTCAAACGGCTGCTCGACACGGGAGTGTCACTGCAGCAGATACGTACGGCCGTCGAGCACCTGCGGAACCGCGGCGTGGAGGACCTCGCGCAGATCACGTTGATGAGCGACGGCGTGAGCGTCTACGAGTGCACGTCGCCCGACGAGGTCGTCGATCTCCTCCAGGGCGGCCAGGGCGTCTTCGGCATCGCGCTCGGACGGGTCTGGCAGGAGGTGGAGGCCGGTCTGGCCGAGCTCCCCGCCGAACGCGCCCACAGCGAACACGACGCGCCGGGCGACGAACTGGCTCACCGCCGTCGCGCCCGCCGCACGGGCTGACCCCCCTCGGCTTACCTCCTGAGCGCCGTGACGCCGTACGAACCGGCTCGCGATCGCCGTGCCCGCCGCACGGGCCGACCCGCCCTCGGCTCATCTCCTGAGCGCCGTGACGCCGTACGAACCGGCTCGCGATCCGTACGGGCCGACCCGCCTCCCGCTCGTCTCCTGAGCGCCGTACGACCGGCTCACGGTCGCCGTGCCCGCCACACTCGGCCTGCCTCCTGAGCGCCCCGTCGCCACACGAACCGGCTCGCCGCACGGGCTGACCCGCCGGAGCCACGAACCGCACGGCGCAGGGCGGGCCCCGCCGTACGCGCGGCGGTCTCCGTTTCCGGGCGCCTCAGATCGCCTCGGAACGCTGGAGATGGGTGAAGGCGGCCCAGCCGGGCAGGACCGGCAGCCAGAAGGTCAGCAGCCGGAACATCAGCACCGCCGACGTCGCCGTACCCGCGGGCAGGCCGGCCAGCGTCAGGCCCAGCGACAGAGCGCCCTCCACGGCCCCCAGGCCGCCCGGTGTCGGCGCCGCAGAGCCCAGCGCGTTGCCCGTCAGGAACACCACGGCGACCGTCGTGAAGCCCATCGACCCGCCGAACGCGCGGATCGAGGCGTCCAGGCAGACCACGAACGCCACGGTGAGCAGCAGCGTGCCGCCGATGCCCGTGGCGATCTTCTTCGGGGACTGCAGGACGTCCAGGAGCCGTGGCACGACCCCGGCGAACAGCGAGCGCGTCCGGGACGTGACGAGGCGGCGCAGCGGCCCGATCGAGAAGACGACGACGGCCAGGACGGCCGCCGCGAGCAGCGCGATGATGATCGTCCGCGAGGGCGGGAGCGAGGGTCCGGTGCCGCCGCTGCCCGTGACGTACCCGAACAGCAGGATCAGCAGCACGTGGCAGCCCATCCCGGTGAGCTGCGAGGCGCCGACGCTGGCCGCCGCCTGCCCCGCCGGGACGCCGGATTTCTGCAGGTAGCGCGTGTTCACCGCGATGCCGCCGACCGCCGCGGGCGCCACCAGCTTCACGAACGAGGCGGCGAGCTGGACCAGCACCGTACGCCACAGCCGCAGCCGCTCCGGCACGAAGCCGAGCAGCATGAACGCCGCCGCGAGATAGCTGAGCGCCGACGCCGCGAGCCCGACGCCGAACCAGCGCCAGTCCGCGTTCGAGACCAGGCCCGAGACGTCGACGTTGCCGAGCTGGGACAGCAGGATGTACGCGCCGACCATCCCGGCGATCACGCTGATCAGGGTGCGGGGGCTGAACCGGTCGAGCTGCGCGGGCTCGGCGGCGATCTCCGGGCGCAGGACGCGGATCTGTTCCCGCAGCGCGCTGAGCGACCGCTTGTCCCGGCGCAGGGCGGTCCGGGTGCTCCGGGCGAGCACGACCTTCTGCAGCAGCGGAACCGCGGCGGCGAGGGCCTCGGGGCCGAGCACGGCCGCCGCCGTACGGACCGCGCGCTCCGGGCCGACGCGCAGGGCCACGTCGGTGAGCAGCTGGGCCAGGTCGATCCGCAGGGCCAGGTCACCGGCGGCCGTCTCGCCGGTGCGCAGGTCGGTGAGGTGGGGGCGGCCGTCCGCGGCGATGAGGACGCTCGCGGCGACCAGCCGGCGGTGGGCGAGCCGGTGCCGCTGGAGCAGGGCGAGCAGCCGCCAGACGTCGGCGAGCAGCGCGTCGGTCAGCTCCTCCTCGGGCAGCTCGTCGAGCGTGCGCCCGGGCACGCGCTCGTACGCCAGCAGCGCCGCCTCGCTGCCCACCTCCGAGGTGGCCAGCAGCCGCGGTGTGGCCGCGCCCGCCGCCGCCGTGGCGTACGCCATCAGCGACTCCTGCTCCAGCGACCGGCGCAGCGAACGGATCGTACGGCGCGGGGTGCCGCCGCGCAGCCGCGCGCGCCGCCACACCCGGTAGAGCAGCCCGGCGGTCTGCTGGTCGCGGTCGAGCACGGTCACGTCGACGCTGCGGCCGTCGGCGAGCGTGGCGCCGTAGCTGCGGAAGTCGTCATGATCGCCGGAGGTCCGCGCGGCGCGGACCGGCTCCAGGCCGACCCGCCGCAGCGCCGTCATCACCGCGCGGCCCGGCGGCCGCGTGTTGGGCGAACCGGCCGCGTACAGCGTGCCGTACCCGACGGCGCGCCCGATGACGTACGTCGTGACGAGCGCGAGCGGCGTGATCGCCCCGGCGGTGAGCGAGGCGATCGCGTCCAGGAAGACGACCGCCCAGGTCACGACCTGCCAGCGCGTACGGCCGGACAGCCGTACGGCGGTGACGTAGGCGATGACCGGGGTGATGTCGATGTGCGCCGGGCCGGGGAACCAGCCGCCGTGCCGCTTCCACGTGAGGTACCACGCGAGGTCGCGCATGCCGGCGGCGGTCACCCAGGAGTCCACCGCCAGCGACACGCCGAGGGCCAGGACCGCGGCGAGCACGCCGATCGCGATGCGCAGGCCGTCGCGGTGGATGACGCGTTCGACGCCGAAGGCGACCGGGACGGCGAGCACGACGATGCCGGAGGCGAGCCCGGCGAGGGTGAGGAGCAGGTGCGGCGCCTGCTCGGTGCCGTGCGTGATGTCGGAGGACAGGCCGGTGGTCGTCTGGCGGGCCACGTGGGCGAGCCCGAGGATCAGCGCGATGACGCCGACGGACACCAGGAACCGGAAGGCGTCGGCGGGCCGGCGGATGCGCGCCGGCAGCGAGGGCTCCTCGACCAGGGGATCGGCCGTGGTGCCGCCCGGGACTTCGCCGCGTGGCCGCGTCAGCATGTCACCGTCGTGCGGCCGGTCGGGGGATTCATTAGCGGGCACGAGGTGAATCTTCCCAGGCCGGCAGCTCGGTTATCTGCGGGATGTCCTCAGTGCCGCCTTCCGGGGTACGGAAGGGTGCCCTCGCGAGAGGCACCAGGGGAGCCTCAGATGCCGAGCCGGGCGGAGATGCCGTCGAGTACGCAGGTGAGGCCGAACTCGAACTGCCAGTCGGCGTCGTCCTCATTGGATCCCTCGACGATGTAACGGCTCAGCACCGGGTAGCGGCCCGACTCCAGCATCCACCGGACCCACGGCAGGTACGCCAGCCGTACGTCGTCCTCGGACTCCCAGCCCTTACGCCGCAGGACCTCCCGCTGCGCCACCTCGGAGAAGACCGCGCCGCGCGCGAAGGCGCTCACCGCGCCGAACACCGCCATCATCGTGTCGACGTCGATATCGAGGCCGTCGACCGAGGTCAGGGCCTGCTCGGTGAGCGCGACGCTGTTGGGGGACAGGGCCATGGGGACACGGGTGAACGCCTGGATCGTCCATGGGTGGCGCAGGCTGACCGCGCGGAACTGGCGGGCGTACGCGTCGGCGACCTCGCGCCAGCCTCCCTCGGGCAGGGCGATCTCGGCCATCACCGCGTCGAGCATCAGCTCGTAGATCTCGTCCTTGCCGGTGACGTAGCGGTACAGGCTCATGGTGGCGACGCCCAGGCGTTCGGCGAGGTGCCGCATGGACACGGCGCCCAGCCCCTCGGCGTCGGCGATCTCGACCGCGGCAGCGGCGATCTGCTGATGCGTCAGCGCGGGCCGCGGGCCGCGCCCGGGACCCTCGAGGCGCTCCCAGAGCGTCGGCTTCTGCCGGCCTTGCGCCCGCTGCCTCTCGAACTCCTCGGCCACCTTGCGGAGCCGCTCGTCCCGCCCGTCGTCCCCGGGGTTCACCGCGTCAGTCATCCCGCCCTCACCCGACCAAACCTATCAGGGCTTGTACAACGTACGCAGAGCGCGTACGTTGTACACACGAAGCGTACGGGGTACACAGTACGAGGGGAAGCGATGAGATGACGAGCTCGGAGTCGGCCATCTGGGCCGAGGGGCTGCGCAAGCGGTTCGGCCGGACGGAGGCCGTGCGCGGGGTCGACCTGGAGGTGCCCGAGGGCAGCGTCCTCGGCCTGCTCGGCCCCAACGGCGCCGGCAAGACCACGACCGTGCGGATCCTGTCGACGCTCACGCTGCCCGACGCCGGGCGGGCGCGGGTCGCGGGGTACGACGTGGTCCGCGAGGCCGACCAGGTGCGCCACCGCATCGGCCTGGCGGGCCAGCACGCCTCGATGGACGAGAAGCTGAGCGGGCGCGACAACCTGCGGCTCTTCGGGCGCCTGTACCGCCTGCCGGCCAAGACCGCCCGGCGGCGCGCGGACGAGCTGCTCGAGCGCTTCGGCCTCGCCGAGGCCGGCGACCGCCTGGTCAAGACCTACTCCGGCGGCATGCGCCGCCGGATCGACCTGATCTCCAGCCTGATCACCGCTCCGCCGGTGCTCTTCCTGGACGAGCCCACGACCGGCCTGGACCCGCGCAGCCGGGGCGAGATCTGGGACACGATCCGCGAGCTGGTCGCCGACGGCGTGACCGTGCTGCTGACCACGCAGTACCTCGACGAGGCCGACCGGCTCGCCGACCGGATCGCGGTGGTCGACCGGGGCCAGGTGATCGCCTCGGGCACGCCCGACGAGCTGAAGGGTGAGATCGGCAGCCGCATCGACGTGGTCGTGTCCGACGTGGCCGCGTTCGCCGACGCCACCGCCGTGCTCTCCCGCATCGGCGAGCCGGACACCGACCCGGAGTCCCGCCGGGTGAGCGTCCCCGTCCCCGCCGGCTCCCTCACCCTGCCCGCCGTCGTGCTCGAGCTGGACCGCGCCGGCGTCGGGGTCGAGGACGTCACGCTGAGGCGCCCCACCCTCGATGAGGTGTTCCTGCGCCTCACCGGCGGGACCGAGGACCCCGAAGACGCCCGAGAGACCGAAGAGACCGAAGAGAAGGTGAGCGCCTGATGGTCCTCCACGCCCCCGCCGCGCCCACCGGCCGCCTCGGCCGGCTCCGCTGGACCCTCACCGACGGCCTCACGCTGGTGTGGCGCAATCTGCTCCAGCTCAGGTCCCAGCCCGGGGAGCTCGTCGGCGCTCTGGTCTTCCCGGCCGTGATGGTCGTGCTGTTCGGCTACGTCTTCGGCAGCGCGATCAAGGTCCCCGGCGGCGGTGACTACCGGGAGTACCTCATGCCCGGCCTGTTCGCCATGACCACGATGACCAGCTTCATGGCCACGATGGTCGGGGTGGCCACCGACTCCTCCAAGGGGGTCATGGACCGGTTCCGCTCGATGCCGATGGCCCGGTCGGCGGTGCCGTTCGGCCAGGTGGGCGGCGACATCATCGTCGGCCTCGCCGGCATGGTCATCATGGTCGGCTGCGGGCTGGCCGTCGGCTGGCGGATCCACGAGGGGCTGCCGCGGGCCCTCGCGGCGTTCGGCCTGCTCATCCTCCTGCGGTACGCCCTCTCGTGGGCCGGGGTGCTCTGCGGCCTGCTGGTGAAGAACGAGGAGACCGCCGACCAGATGGTCCCCCTGATCTTCCCGGTCTCGATGCTGTCGAACTCCTTCGTGCCGACCGCGGGCATGCCGGCCTGGCTGCGAGTGATCGCCGACTGGAACCCGGTGAGCGCGATGGTCGCCGCCTGCCGCGGCCTCTTCGGCAACCCGGGCGTCGTCACGGCGCACGCCGCCCTGCCGCTGCGGCATCCGGTCGCGGCGACGCTGGTCTGGTGCGGCGTGCTGCTGGCGATCTTCGTCCCGCTGACCGTCCGTCGCTTCCGTACGCTGAACCGCTGACCTTTAGAGCCGGGCTCTTACGGTCGGTACGCCCCGCGCTTAACGTCGTGGCGATAAGCCTCCGGTAGGGTGGAGATCGCCGTCGAACCCGTGCGGGAGAGACCCCGGTGCAGCCAGCACAGGGGCGCCGAAGGAGCAAACCTCCCCGGAACCTCTCAGGCAAAAGGACCGTGCGGGCGAGGCACCTCTGGAAAGCGGGACCGGAGGCCGCGTTGCCGGCCGCCGATCCTCACCGAAGGTGCAAGCCGCGCCCGTCGCGGCGAAGCTCTCAGGTTCAGGTGACAGAGGGGGAGACCGGCCACCGGCCGTGCCCGGTGGTGTTCGCGCCCCGACCCGCCTGGAGGCTTCCCATGATCGAGGTTCCGTTCGCCGCCCGCCACATCGGACCCTCACCGGCCGAACGCGCCGCGATGGCCGAGGCCGCCGGGTACGACGGCGTCGCCGCGCTCGTCGACGCGGCCGTGCCCGCCCGGATCCGCACCGGCCGCCCGCTCGACCTGCCGCCCGCCCTGAGCGAGGTGGAGGCGCTGGCGCGGCTGCGCGAGCTGGCCGCGCGCAACCAGGTCCTCACCTCGATGATCGGCCTCGGCTACCACGGCACGATCACCCCGGGCGTGATCCTGCGCAACGTCCTGGAGAACCCCGGCTGGTACACCGCCTACACGCCGTACCAGCCGGAGATCTCCCAGGGCCGGCTCGAGGCGCTGCTGAACTTCCAGACCATGGTGAGCGACCTGACCGGGCTGCCGGTGGCGAACGCCTCGCTGCTGGACGAGGGCACCGCCGCCGCGGAGGCGATGACGCTGGCGCACCGCGTCGCGCCGCGGGGGAGCGGCGACGCCTTCCTCGTCGACACCGACGTGCTGCCGCAGACCGTCGAGGTGATCCGCACCCGCGCGGTGCCGCTGGGCATCGAGGTCGTCGTCGCCGACACGTCCGAGGGGCTGCCGGAGGGCGACTTCTTCGGCGTGCTGCTGCAGTATCCGGGGGCGAGCGGCGCCGTACGCGACCTGTCCGGCCTCACCGAGGCGGCGCACGGGCGCGGCGCCCAGGTCGTGGTCGCCGCCGACCTGCTCGCCCTGACGCTGCTCCGGCCGCCGGGGGAGTTCGGCGCCGACATCGCGGTGGGCACCACGCAGCGCTTCGGCGTGCCGTACGGCTTCGGCGGCCCGCACGCCGGCTACATGTCGGTGCGCGATGGCATCCAGCGCCAGCTCCCCGGGCGGCTCGTCGGGGTCTCGCTCGACGCCGACGGCGGGCAGGCGTACCGGCTCGCGCTGCAGACGCGAGAGCAGCACATCCGCCGAGAGAAGGCCACCAGCAACATCTGCACCGCCCAGGTGCTGCTCGCCGTGATGGCGAGCATGTACGCGGTCTACCACGGTCCCGAGGGCCTGAAGGGCATCGCCGAGCGGGTGCACGGCCACGCGGCGCGCCTCGCCGCCGGCCTGGGCCGGCAGGGCGTCGAGGTCGTGCACGACCGCTTCTTCGACACGGTGCTGGCCCGGGTCCCCGGCCGGGCCGATGAGGTCGTACGCCGGGCGCTCGACCTCGGGATCAACCTGCGCCGGGTGGACGCCGACCAGGTCGGTGTCGCCTGTGACGAGACGACCACGGGCGATCACGTCACGCGGGTCCTGCGGGCGTTCGGCGGCGCGGAGGACGAGGCCGCCGACGCGGCCGGGGACGAGTTCCCGCCGGCTCTGCGGCGGGAGAGCGAGTTCCTGACCCACCCGGTGTTCCACGCGCACCGGTCGGAAACGGCGATGCTGCGCTACCTGCGCCGCCTGCAGGACAAGGACATCGCGCTGGACCGCTCGATGATCCCGCTCGGTTCCTGCACGATGAAGCTGAACGCCACGACCGAGATGGAGCCGATCACCTGGCCGGAGTTCGCGCAGATCCACCCGTTCGCCCCGCTGGAGCAGGCGCAGGGGTACGTCGAGATGATCGGCGAGCTCGAGTCGTGGCTGGCCGAGATCACCGGGTACGCCAAGGTGTCGGTGCAGCCCAACGCCGGCTCGCAGGGGGAGCTGGCCGGCCTGCTCGCCGTGCACGGCTACCACGCCTCACGCGGTGAGAGCCACCGGAACGTCTGCCTGATCCCCTCCTCGGCGCACGGCACGAACGCCGCCAGCGCGGTGATGGCCGGGATGCGGGTGGTCGTGGTGAAGAGCACCGAGAGCGGTGACATCGACCTCGACGACCTGCACGCCAAGATCGACAAGCACCGCGACTCCCTCGCCGCGATCATGGTGACGTACCCCTCGACGCACGGCATCTACGAGGAGACGATCACCGAGGTCTGCGAGAGCGTGCACGCGGCGGGCGGCCAGGTCTACGTCGACGGCGCCAACCTCAACGCCCTCGTCGGGCTGGCACGCCTGGGGGAGTTCGGCGCCGACGTGTCGCACCTGAACCTCCACAAGACCTTCTGCATCCCGCACGGCGGCGGCGGGCCGGGCGTCGGCCCGGTGGGCGTGCGCGAGCACCTCGTGCCGTTCCTGCCGAACCACCCGCTGCGGTCCGAGGCCGGTCCGGAGACCGGCAGCGGCCCGATCTCGGCGGCCCCGTGGGGCTCGGCGGGCATCCTGCCGATCTCGTGGGCCTACATCGCGATGATGGGCGCCGACGGGCTGCGCGAGGCGACCGAGGCGGCGGTGCTGGCCGCCAACTACGTCGCCAAGCGGCTCGACGGCCACTACCCGGTGCTCTTCACCGGCCGGGGCGGCCTCGTCGCCCACGAGTGCATCATCGACATCCGGAAGATCACCAAGGAGACCAAGGTCACCGCCGAGGACGTCGCCAAGCGGCTCATCGACTACGGCATCCACGCCCCCACCCTCGCCTTCCCGGTGGCCGGCACGCTGATGATCGAGCCGACCGAGAGCGAGGACCGCGCCGAGCTCGACCGCTTCTGCGACGCGATGATCGAGATCCGGCGGGAGGTCGAGCGGGTCGCCGCCGGCGACTACGACGCCGACGACAACCCGCTCAAGAACGCCCCGCACACCGCGGCGGCGCTGCTGACCACCGACTGGAAGCACTCCTACACCCGCGAGGAGGCGGCCTACCCGCTCCCGTCGCTGCGGGAGAACAAGTACTGGCCGCCGGTGCGCCGCATCGACCAGGCCTACGGCGACCGCAACCTCGTCTGCGCCTGCCCGCCGCCGGAGGCCTTCGAGTCCTGATCCCGTACGGGCGTCCGGGCCGGCCGCGGTCCGGACGCCCCTGTGCGGCGTCAGCGGCGCCGCGACTCGTACGCGATCGAGACGATGAACACGAAGCCGCCGACGCCGGAGACCACGCCCCACGCGCCGGGGTCGGCGCCGCGGGCGAGCTGGACGAAGAGCATGATCACCGAGAGGACCATCAGGGCGTACAGGGTGGTCGCGGCCGCCCTCGTCGTGATCAGGGCACGGCGTTCGTCCGGGCCGTCCTCGCGGAGCAGGGCGACCGCCTCGCTGCGCCGCGAGAAGATCACCAGCACGAGCGCGTACGCGAGCATCACACCCGCGCCGATCACGGCCGCGATCGGACGGTGGTGGGCCAGGAAGACGGCGGCGTAGCCGGCGCCGGCCACGACACACAGGCCTGGCACCAGCCAGCGCCGTGTGCGGGCGGCCTCATGACCTCTCATCGTCGACATGGAAGACCTCCTCGACGGTCCTGCCGAAATAGCGGGCCATGCGGATCGCGAGCGGGAGGGAAGGGTCGTACCGGCCCTGCTCGATCGCGTTGATCGTCTGACGGGACACGCCGAGGGCCTGCCCGAGCGCCTGCTGCGACAGGCCCTTCGCGGCCCGTAGCTCGCGCACGTCGTTCCGCATGCTGTAAAGCTCCTTTGACGTTCGCCATGGAAAGTATGCTTTACACGGTCGAGATGTCAAGGACGCTTTCCATTGGCCCGAGCCGGACATCACGGTCACGCTGCGGGACGGGGCGGCCCGAATCCCGTTAGGCTCATCCCACACGCCGCCTACCCCCAAGGGCACGGAGATGAGTGCGAGCGACGCCTGCGAGGCGCCGATGAGGACGTCCGGTGACGGGTTCCCCCGTGGCCGCGGGAGCACGTCATGACGACCCCGCCGGAGGAGACGGCCGCGCAGCCGTCGACCCGGCTCGACGAGGCGCGCGCGCACGCCGAGGGCGGCCGGCTCGACGACGCCGCCACGCTGTTCCGCCAGGTGCTGGAGACCGGCGGCACCACCGAGCGCGCGCAGGCGGCCCTCGGGCTCGCCGTGGTGCTCGAGAGCGGCGGTGACCTCGACGGCGCCCGCGAGGCCGACCGGGTCGCGATCGGCACCAAGGACCCGGAGTACGGCGCGCGCGCCGCGTACCACCTGGCGCTGTCGTGGGAGCGCTCCGGCGACCGCGACCGGGCGCGCGAGGCCTGGCGCACCGTGGTCGACTTCGCCAACCCCGCCTACCTGCCGCCCGCCTGCCTGGCGCTCGCGCAGATCGCCGACGAGGAGGGCGACGCCGCGCAGGCCTGCGAGTGGTGGGAGCGTGCCATCGCCACCCGCGACCCGCGCTACGCCCCGGCCGCCGCGCACGACCTCGCACTGCGGCTGCTCGACTGGGGCGAGCCCGCGCGCGCCCAGCGCGCCCTCGACGGGGCGATGGAGGTCCTCGACCGCAAGCGCGACCGGCAGGCGCACGCGCGCCTCGCGGTGAGTCTCGGCATCGCCCACCTGGAGCAGGCGATCGCCGCGTTCGGCAGCGTCACCCCGACCGAGGACTCCGACCCCGAGGTCGTGCCGCTGGCGATCGAGCTGCTGGCCCGCACGCTTCCGCTGCGAGGCCGCGACGAGGCGGCCCAGGAGGTGTGGCGCCGCGGGCTGGACGACCCGGCGCTGGGCGAGCACGTACGCGCCCGGCTGCGGCGCACGTTCGCCACCGACGGCGGCGAGCACCTGTGGTGGGAGGACGACATCGAGGCCGCGCTGCGGGCCGGCGCCCTCCCGCTGCTGACCGGCGAGGCGTTCGGCGCGCTCGACCACATGTACGCCATCGCCGCCATGCGCCACGGCGAAGGCCCCGAGGGGCTGCCCGCCGAGATCTACGACCTGCTCGGCCAGCTCGTCCGGGTGCCGGAGGACTACGCCTGGGGCGAGGCGCTGAAGGAGAGCTTCGCCGAACGCCTGCGGCAGGTCATGGGCCCGGACACGCCGATACCACCCCCGAGGTGGCCCGGCGACGAGTGAGCCGATGAGCGCGAAGGTCGCTCGTCGGCTCGCCGCTCGTGTCGGATGGTCGCACTCGCTACGCGGACGGCTCGTCCCTCACCTGCCGCTTCATTACTGTCAGTCGGCGATGTCCCTCACTGCCACGACCTTCTCGATGCGTACGCGGACGAGGTATTCGCCCGGTACGCCGTTGCGCGCGCCGTACTCCTCGGCGTGCTCGGCGCCCATGTAGCGGCCGCCGAGGCGGGTCGCCCACCGGCGGACCTCGTCCACGTCCGTGGAGAGCGTCGCGCGTCCCCACAGCGACACGAACGAGAACGGCGGCGTGTCGTCGTCCACGCACACGCAGATCCGCGGGTCGCGCCGCAGCGCGCGCCCCTTCATGCTCGACTCCGCGGTGTTGAACACCAGGTCGTCCCCGTCGAGCAGGAACCAGATGGGCGTCACGTGGGGTGTTCCGTCGGCGCCTGTCACCGCGGCCTTCCCGGTATGGGTGCCGCTCGAGACGAACTCCCGCCACTCGGCCGTGCTCATCGTCTTCGCCATGATCAGATCATCGCCCGTCGCGGCCCGGGACACACCGGCGAGGGGGCGTCGGTGCCGGTGGAGTACGGTGCGTGCCATGAAGCCGACGTGGGAGGTGGCGACGCCGGCGGGGCCGGCCGAGGTCACGCTGGACGAGGTGGTGGACCCGGCGTTCCTGCTGGTGCTGACCCACGGGTCGAACGGCGGGCTGGACGCGCCGGACCTGCGGGCGGTTCGCGCCGAGGCGCTGCGGCTGGGCGGTGCGGTGGCCGGGATCCTGCAGCCGTTCCGCGTGGCGGGAAGGCGTGCGCCCGGGTCGCCGGCCCGCCAGGACGAGGCCTGGCTGACGGTCATCGAGACGCTGCGGGAGCGGTACGGCGACGTGCCGCTGATTCAGTGCGGGCGGAGCAACGGCGCCCGCGTGGCGTGCCGTACGGCGCTGAAGGCCGGGGCGCGCGGGGTGATCGCGCTGGCGTTCCCGCTGCACCCGCCGTCGAACCCGGCGAGGTCGCGCGCAGGGGAGCTGCGCGACGCGGGGGTGGAGGTCGTGGTCGTCAACGGTGACCGTGATCCGTTCGGTGTGCCGGATCCGGCCGACGCCACGGAAGTGCGTGTCATGCCGGGTGAACGGCACGATCTTTCCCGGACCCCGTCGGCGGTCGGCGAGGTCGCGGCCGAATGGCTCGGCCGGTGGAGCGGTCGAAGCTGAATCCCCCGAGGATGATCACTCGAAAGAACTAGTCCCCCGTGTGAGGAACGCGTCAGGCCGCCGACGGAGCAGGAAGATCCGTCGGGCGGTGTGGAGCGATGATCTCCCCGTCGGGAAGCAGCTCACCGGTGTCCTCGAACAGCACGATGCCGTTGCACAGCAGGCTCCACCCCTGCTCGGGGTGGCACGTGACGGTGCGGGCGGCCTCGCGGTCGCGCGCCGTCGCTTTGGGACAAGGCGGCTGGTGTTGGCACATGGTTCGTGCCTCCGGTCTTCAACTACTGGGGTGGTCTGTCTGGGTGTCTCTACGCAGTGAGACGTTGTCAAGTGTGCTGTGGTTCACCTTCATGGCGACATAGCACGGCCGGGCGGTTTTCCAGTTGGCCTGATCGCCTCCCAGTACTCACCGGTGACACAGATCACTTTACGGGTTATCGGCCCACACTCGCATCAATAACGGCCAAAGAACAACTCTTGGTGCAGAGCGCGACTGTGTTCGGGTTTCCATGATCAGGCTTGAACCTCCGTCCTAGGATGCTGTACTGCGTCGGAGGGAAGGGGAGCCCACGTGCGCATCGCCGTGTTCGTCACGTGCTGGGGGGATGCGCTTTTTCCCGCCACTGGACGGGCCGTCGTACGGCTGCTCGAGCATCTCGGGCACGAGGTCGTCTTCGACCCTGCCCAGACCTGCTGCGGGCACATGCACTGGACGGCCGGATACCATCCGGAAGCCACCGCGCTGGCCCGCCGCCTCACCGAGATGTTCACCGGTCACGAACTGATCGTGACTCCGTCCGCCTCGTGCGCCGCGACCGTGCGCACCGCCTACCCGCGGATGGATCCGGCGCTCGCCGGCTTACCGGTCTACGAGCTGTCCGAGCTGCTCGTCGACGTCCTGGGCGTCACCGACGTCGGCGCGCGCTACCCGCACCGGGTGACCTACCAGCCGACCTGCCACTCGCTGCGGGCCCTCGGCCTCGGCGACCGGCCGCTCCGGCTGCTGCGCGCGGTCCGCGACCTGGAGCTGGCCGACCTGCCCGAGGCGGGGGAGTGCTGCGGTTTCGGCGGGGCCTTCGCCATGAAGAACGCCGACACCTCGGTCGCGATGGTCGCCGACAAGATCGCGCGGATCCACGAGACCGGCGCCGAGGTCGTGTGCGCCGCCGACGACTCCTGCCTCACCCATCTCGGCGGCGCGCTGTCGCGGCTGCGCAGCGGGGTGCGCGCGGTGCACCTCGCCGAGATCCTCGCCTCCGGGCTGGGCCCGGCCGAGCCCGCGCGGACTCCCGACGACGCCGGACGCACGACCGGCACCGCGCCGCGATCGGACACGCCGCGGAGGGAGACACGGCGTTCGGATGCGCCGCGGTCGGACGTGCTGCGGTCGGATGCGCCGGGGCCGGACGTGCCGGGGCCGGACAAGCCGCGATCGGACGTGCCGCGATCGGATGCACCGTGAGGTTCTCCGACGCGGCGCGCCCCGAGCTCGGCGATCCCGGCGCGCGACGCAGGCGACGGCGGGCCGCCGCCGAGGCGCGGGCGCGCCGCGCGGACGCCGTCGGCGGATTTCCCGCCTGGGAGGCGCTGCGCGAAGCCGGCGCGGCGATCCGCGAGCGTACGCTCCGCGAACTCGGCGCCCACCTGGAGACACTGGAGGCCGCCGTCGAGGAGGAGGGCGGGCACGTCCACTGGGCGCGCGACGCAGCCGAGGCCCGCCGGATCATCGGCGGCCTGCTTCCGGACGACGCCCCGGCCGCCCTGGTCCGCTCCGACGTCACCGACGAGATCGGGCTCGACGGCGCGGAACCCGGCCCGCACAGCAAGGCCGCGGTCGTCGGCGCCGGCTTCCTGGTGGCCGAGACCGGCACGCTGGTCGTCGCCGACCGGGGCGACGGCCTGACCTTCCCCGGCACGCTCGTGGTCGTGGCCGGTATCGAGGACGTCGTCCCCGACTGGACCGACCTGGAGGTGCTGCTCCAGCTCGTGTCGCGGGCGGGCGCGGGCGTGCCGATGCGGCCCGCGATCGCCACGCTCACGGGCGACTTCGCGCTGGTGCTGCTCGACAACGGCCGCACCACGGTCCTCGCCGACCCCGACGGGCGGGCGGCTCTGCGGTGCGTCCACTGTTCGGCCTGCGGCGACGTCTGCCCCGTCTTCCAGCGCACCGGCCCGCGACCGTACGGCCCGGGCCGCGCGGGGCCGATCGGCGCCGTGCTCACCCCGCAGATACGGGGCGTCGAGGCGCCGCTGGGCGCGTCACTGCCGTTCGCCTCGACGCTCTGCGGTGCCTGCGCCGACGTCTGCCCGGTGAAGATCGATATCCCGGCGATGCTCGTGCACCTGCGCGGCCGGGTCGTCGACGCGCGGCGCGGCCGACCGGTGCCGCCGCCGGAGATGCTCCTGATGCGCGGCCTCGCCTGGAGCATGGGCGACCAGCGCCGCTACGAGCACACGCTCGTACGCCGGGCACGGTGGGGGCGCCTGCTCGCCCGCGACGGGCGGATCCGCCGGCTGCCCGGCCTGTTCGGCAAGTGGACCGACGCCCGGGACCTGCCCGCGCCGCCGAGGCAGAGCTTCCGCGCCTGGTGGCGGCGCCGACGATGAGTGAGCGCAGCGAGCGAACCGACGAGCGCAGTGGCCCCGCCCGCCGGCCGGCGCGGCACCGGACCCGGCCGATTCCCGCGCCCGCCTCGCACGCGCGAGGCGCGCCCGCGGCCGCTTCCTCCGGTGGGGGAGGCGCAGTGAGTGCGTGCTGCGGGTGGATCGGCATGCGAGGTGTGCCTGCGGTCATTTCCTCCGGTGGGGGTGGCGCGGCGGGTGCGCGCTGTGGGCGGGTCGGCATGCGGAGTGTGCCTGCGGTCGCTTCCTCCGGTGGGGGTGGCGCGGCGGGTGCGCGCTGCGGGCGGATCGGCATGTGGCGTGGGCCCGTGGTCGCCGCCTGCGGCGGAGGAGGACGCCGTGGGCGCGCGTGAGGAGATCCTGCGGCGTGTGCGGGCCGCGTTCCCCGCAGGGGACGACGGGGACGTGTGCGTGCCGCGCGGCTACCGGCGGCGCGTCCCGGTGCCGCGCGGAGACGTGATCGCGCTGTTCGGCGAGCGCGTCGCGGACCGGCGGGCCGCCGTGCGTCACGTGGCCTTCGACGAATTGGCGGTGGCGATGGCGGCGATGCTCTGGGCGCGTGAGGCCAAGCGCGTCGCGGTCCCCGCCGACCTGCCACGCGGTTGGCTGCCGGGCCTGGAGGGCGTGCGCCCGCTGGCCGACGACCCGCCGCTCGACCCGGCGGTGCTCGCCGAGGCGGACGGCGTGGTCACCGGCTGTGCGCTCGCCATCGCCGAGACCGGCACCGTGGTCCTCGACGGCGGGCGCGCGCAGGGACGCCGCGCGCTGACGCTCATCCCGCGTCACCACCTGTGCGTGGTGCACGCCGACCAGATCGTGCACACCGTGCCCGAGGCCGTCCGCCGCCTCGACCCGTACCACCCGCTGAGCTGGATCAGCGGCCCGCCCGCCGGACGCACGCTGGAGATCCTCGTGGTGGAGGACTGAGAGCCCGCGGCGAGGGGGAGCGCGTCACCGCCCGGAGAGGGACCGCGTCACCGCGCGAAAGGCGACCGCGTCACCGCGCGGCGCTCGTTGCTCGCGCGAGCGGTGATCAGCCGGTGCGCGCGGCGCGTTCGCGGATCCAGGCCGGGCCGATCTCCTCCAGCGTGTAGCCGTTCCGGTACGTGCGCGGGCGCGGTCTCTTCGGCAGCGACTCCGGGCGCGCCGGCATCAGCCGGACCAGCAGCGCGCGGGCCCGCAGCGCGCGGTCGGCGGCGGTCTCCAGCGCGCGTGGCGAGCGGTGCAGGCCCAGCGCCTCCCGCAGCGGTGCGTCGGTCATCGCGATCACGCCGCGGCGCGCGAACGGCCGTGCGAAGGCGGGGAACCAGCCCTGGAAGATGGCGATCGTCGCCTCGGCCACGCGGCGGCTCGGCTCGTTGAAGGCGTAGTGTTCGCGCTCGTAGCCGTCGAGCAGCGCGGCGAACTCCTCGTAGGTCTCCGGGATGTTCTTCAGGCCCATGAGGCGGCCCATGTGCCGGAAGGTGTTGACCGTCGCCCGCACCTCGTGCCGGCTGTACGGCCGCCAGCCGTACCGGGAGATCCACCGCACCGGCACGACGACGAAGGTCGACAGGACGTAGAGGAAGTCGTCGTTGCTGATCGGGTACCGGCCGTGGATCCGGTTCATGTGCCGGACCGCCGCCCGTCCCCGCGGGGAGTCCATGCCGCCGTCGCGTGTCATCTCGTACAGCAGGACGACGGTGTCGTCGTAGCGCTTCTGGCCATGGTCGGCGAACTCGCGTGTCCGGTCGAGCAGTCCGCCGATGGACGGCACGGCGTACGTGCGGAAGAGCGCGAGTTCGAGCGCGCGGGTCACGTCCCAGGGGAATTCGTACTCGGTGCTGATCCGGTAGATCTCCTGGTAGTCGCTCTCGGGGTCGAGCCGCTGGATCTGCCGGAGCCGGGAGTAGCGGGCCATGCAGCCCTCCGGGGGGTAAGAGGTCGCTTACAAGGGATCGGCGCGAGCATCGTACGGGACGATCCGGTCCCGTGCTGTGGCAGGGCTCACAGTGACCGGGCGACCCCCCGGTAGTGAGGGACGGCGGTCAGGCGATCGTGGCGAGAATCCCGTCCAGGCCCGCCTGGAACCGGCCGTCCCGGTCGACGTCCGGCGCCGTCTCGGCGGCCTGCTCGCGCGCGTCGAGGGCGACCGTGCCGAGGAGGTAGCCGAGGAGGGTGTGGGCGCCGATCGCCGCCTCGGCCTCGGTGCGCCCGGCGGTGCGCAGCAGGTCCTGGACGGACTGGGTGGTGGCCATGAGCGCTCCGGGGTTGCGGCGGGTCACGATGAGCGGCATCACGCCGATGTGCTGGAGGAGCCGGTCGCGGTAGCCGCCGGCCCACGTGCGCAGCCGGTCGCGCACGTCGCCGGCGCCGGGCGGCACCGGATGCGCGGCCACGTACGCGATCAGCTGCTCGAGCAACTGTTCCTTGCCGTGGGGGAGATGGTGGTAGATCGCCATCGCCTCGACCTCCAGGGCATCGCCGAGGCGGCGCATCGTGAGGCGGCCGAGCCCCTGGCCGTCGATGAGATGGAGCGCGGACTCGATGATGCGCTCACGGGTGAGCGGCGGTCGCTGCGACATGATCATACTTTACTATGTAAAGGCGGCGGCCGGGAAGTGTCCCCGCCGCGTGTCACCCCTCGCCACCCTCTACCCTTGGCTCGGACAGCAACCAGGGAAGGAGCGCCCTCATGAGCCAACGCGACGAGCGAATCGAGAAGACGAGCCTGAGGAACACTCCTCCGACGAAGGAGGGCTCGTGAGAGAGCGGAGCGAGCGAACCAGCCTGAGGAACACTCCTCCGACGAAGGAGGATTCATGAGCCTCGGGCGCAAGATGGGCGCGGAGGTCGCCGAGCGCTACGCCGCAGACAAGGAGCTCGCCGCCGGCCTGCGCGACAGGCTCGCCGACGCGCAGGAGGCCGAGAGCCGTCTCCGCTCCGCCCAGGCCGAGCACCGGCCGTACGACGAGGTGCGCCGGCTCGCCATCGCCTACGACCGTGCACTGTTCGACGCGCTGGCCGCCGCGAACGCCGCCGAGCGCGTCGCGATGGGGCCCAAGACCTATGAGTACGGCGACGCCGCGCAGCGTCGCGGCGCGCAGATCGCCGCGCGCCGTGCGCGGGCCAAGCCGTCGGTGCGGCCGTACACCGACGAGGCCGACCGGCTGCGGTCGCTGCGCGAGGCGCACAAGCTGAGCTTCCGCACCAGCCCGTCGATCGCGAGCTGAGCCCGGCCGTCTCGTAGATCGTTCGCTTGCATCCGGTCATCAGCACGGTGACCTGACGGCGGGCCGCGGTTCCGCTGGGCACACTTGGCGCAGACGTTGATCGTCTCGTGCGCTCGTGCCCGTGGAGCCGCGACCGGCCGCGGCCATCGAACGCTTTCGCGTAGGGGGTGGCGCGACCAGCGTGAACACGGCGCACCGAAGTGGCACGGGCCGTCCAACTCTGAGAATCTACCGACTCAGAGAATCGTCGTGGGCCACAGCGCCCGGTCCGCTCGCGGCGAAGCGAGTCAGTGGGAAGTGCTCTGTCCGGGGGGATCACGTGGAGCGCACGCCGCCAGATCGGCGCGACCTTCTGCGCGCGTGCAGAGAGGGCGTCGTCGCGATCTGTGAGCTGGCCGCGCACTTCTCCGACTGGTCCGTGCCGACGCCGTGCCGCGAGTGGGAGGCCATCGACCTGGCCGGCCATCTTCGCTGCGTGGCGGAGAACTTCCACGAGTACCTCAACGACGCACCGTCCAGCCGGCTGTCCCGGCTGTTCGCCCAGGACGCTCCCGCGGCCCTTCTCGTACGCCAGCTGTCCCGGCAGAACGCCGCGGAGCTGGCCGTGCTGCCCCCCGCCACGGGCCGCGAGCACATCGTCGCGTTCGCCATCTCGGCCGAGGCGTACGCCGACCGGCTGCCGGACGTCT
This sequence comes from Actinoallomurus oryzae, assembly GCF_039541955.1. Lineage (NCBI taxonomy): Bacteria > Bacillati > Actinomycetota > Actinomycetes > Streptosporangiales > Thermomonosporaceae > Actinoallomurus > Actinoallomurus oryzae. The sequence continues at coordinate 176,228 of NZ_BAABHF010000026.1, forward strand.
GGGACGAGCCGTACCTCGCCTACCGCGGCACCAAGCTGACGGCGGGCGACTACGCCGGGGCGGTGTGCGTCGAGTGGCACCTGCACGCCTGGGACCTCGCCCGCGCCCTCGACAAGGACCACCGCCCGAGCCGGCCCGACGTCATCGAGGCCGCCTGGCGTACGGGCGTGCCCCACCTGCCCGCACCGGCCGGGGGAGACCGCTGGGAGGCCGTCCTGCGCGCCTCCGGCCGGGCCCCCGACTGGCAGCCCGCCTGACACCTCCTGTCAGCGCGGCGTAGGCGTGCCTCCTCGATCGATCAGCTCCCTGTCAGCACGCCCGGCGAGTCTCCTGGTGATCGAGACGACAGGGAGAGTGTCATGCGGAGAGTTCTCATATCCGGCGCGAGCATCGCCGGGCCGGCGCTGGCCTACTGGCTGCGGCGGTACGGGTTCGAGGTCACGGTCGTGGAGCGGGCGCGCGGCCTGCGGCCCGGTGGCCAGGCGATCGACGTGCGGGGGCCGGCGATCGAGGTGGTCCGGCGCATGGGCGTGCTGGAGGAGGTGCGCCGCCGGAGCACGGACCTGCGCGGCATGTCGGTGGTCGGGGACAACGGCGAGGAGCTGTCCACCACGACCGACCGCACCGCGAGCGGCGGCGACGTCGGCGGCCCCGACGTGGAGATCCTGCGCGACGACCTGGCGGCGATCCTCGCCGGCGCGGGCGAGGCCGAGTACGTCTTCGGCGACGCGATCGCCTCACTCGAACAGGACGACGGCGAGGTACGGGTCGTCTTCGAGAGCGGCGCGCGGCGCACCTTCGACCTGGTCGTCGGCGCGGACGGGGTGCACTCCTCGACGAGGCGGCTGGTGTTCGGGCCGGAGGAGGACCACCTGCGGCACCTCGGCAGCTACCTCGCCGTCTGGACGGTGCCGAACTTCCTCGGCCTGGACCGCTGGGAGGTGGTGTACCCGATGAGCGGCGACTTCTGGGGCGCGATGGTGATGAGCGTGCGCGGCAACCGGGAGGCGAGGGTCTACGTCGGCTTCGACGCGGACGCGCCGCCCGCCGCGTTCCTGCCCCCGGAGGTGAGCGAGCAGAAGCGCCTGGTGGCGGCGCGGTTCGCCCACGCAGGCTGGGAGCTGCCCCGGCTGCTGAAGCACCTGGCGGACGCCCCGGACTTCCACTTCGACGCCCTGGCGCAGATCCACCTGGACGCGTGGTCGCGCGGCCGGGTCGCCCTGGTCGGCGACGCGGGGTACTGCGGGTCGCCCGCCTCGGGCCAGGGCACGAGCATGGCGCTCGTCGGCGCGTACGTCCTCGCGGGCGAACTCGCGCGGGCCGGTGGCGACCACGCGGCGGCGTTCGCGGCGTACGAGCGTGAGCTGCGCGCCTACGTGACCGGCAACCAGGCCCTCGCGCTGGTGAACCAGGCTCGCCGCCGCGGGCAGGACGAGACCGGCGAGGCCGCGCTTCCGCAGAGCCCGCGCGAGGTCGTCGACGCGTACACGCTGAAGGACTACTGACCGGCGCCGACGACACCGCGCGCCATCGGGGCGCCTCCGTCGGCGTCGCGATGGTGGTCGCTCGACACCGTCGCGTCCGGACCGGCCCACGGGGGCGCACGCCGGGCTCGCGGTTTCCGCGAGTCTCGCACTCGCCGGCGCGATCGTCACTACGCTCGTCGGTAGGAGTATGCGCGTCAAGTGAGGGTGTGGTACAAGAACCGTCGGTTGTTTCTTGTAACGCCCCCGCACCGACGCACCGGGAGGTGAGGCGTCAGACTATCGGGCACCCCTCGGTGGAAGGCTGACCGTGTTCTTCTGGTTCCTCAAGCACATTCTGCTCGGCCCCTGGCTGCGTCTGTTGTTCCGGCCCAAGGTCGTCGGCACGATGCCCAAGCGGGGGCCGGCCATCATCGCCTCGAACCACCTGTCGTTCTGCGACTCGCTGTTCCTGCCGCTCATGGCGCCCGGGCAACTGGTCTTCATCGGCAAGGACGACTACTTCGTCCGCAGGGGGATCAAGGGCCGGCTCATGGCCGCCTTCTTCCGCGGCGTCGGCACGATCCCGGTGGACCGCAGCGGGGGCAGCGCGTCCGCCGACGCGCTCAGCACCGCGCTGCGCGTCCTGCAGGAGGGCCGGCTGTTCGGCATCTACCCCGAGGGCACGCGTTCGCCGGACGGCCGCCTGTACCGCGGCAAGACCGGTGTCGCACGCCTGGCGGTGGAGTCCGGCGCACCGGTGTACCCGTGCGCGCTTATCGGCACCGACGAGATCCAGCCCACCGGCTACCGCATGCCGCGCAAGATCATGCAGCCGGTGATCAAGCTCGGCGAGCCGCTGCGGTACGGCAAGGACGCCGACCTGCGCAAGGCGACCGACGAGATCATCGCGGCGATCCAGGCACTGTCCGGCCAGGAGTACGTCGACGTGTACGCCTCCACGATCAAGAAGGGCTGACGAAGCCGGACTCGTACGCCGCGATCAGCGCCTGCGCGCGGTCGCGCTATGGCGCCTCGATGATCTCCCCAGATCGGGCACGCCTTCGTCCGGGCCGCCGGCTACCTGCCGGGCTCGGGTGACACCTAACTGTCCGCCGCCCAGGTCGCGCGGTGCGGGCTGCGCCCCGGCGACCACGTCGAACGCGCGGCGCGCTCTCCCCGGCCAGGAAACCGGCGGGAGAAGTTCCGCAGGCTCGTCCGCCTGGGCACCGTCAACGGCCGCCCCGCGAACAATCCGAGCAACACCGGCAAAAGGCCGGAATTCGCCGACCTGACGTCGCTGTCCCCGCAGGAACGCCTGCGCCCGGAGACGGGCCGGGACGAGCTGACCAGGCGCGTCACCGACCTGACCGCCCCGATCGGAAAAGGCCGGCGCGGCCTCATCGCCGCACCGCCGAAGGTGGGCAGGACGATGGGGCTCCAGGCCCTCGCGAAGGCCGTGCGCGCCGCCGACTCCGGATGCCAACTGATGTCGTCCTGGTCGACGAACGGCCCCTTGAACTGCTCATCGGCAAGCTCCGCGACACCCTCACACGGCGATGGCGGTTGATAAGAGGCCAGTGGTCCTTTATTGTGGGAGTCGTAAGGTTCCAGTGGCCTCTTATAGCTGCGAAGGATGTTGGCTGAGATGAACGAAGGCACAGCGCCTGCGAACTCGGACGAGAAGACGATCAGCCGGGAGCCGGCGCGGGTACGGCTCGGGCACTCCGACCTGATGGTGCGTCCGATCGGCTTGGGGCTCATGGGAATGTCGCAGTACTACGGCACGGCGGACCCCGAGGTATCGGTCGCCACCATCCAGAGCGCGATCGACCTGGGCGTGGACCTTCTCGACACGTCGGACTACTACGGTGCGAGCAACGCGGCACCGGGTCGCCCCGTGCAGGGATTCGGCCACAACGAGGGCCTGCTCGGACGTGCGCTGAAGGGCCGGCGGGAGAAGGTCGTCGTGGCGACCAAGTTCTCCGCGCGTCCCACTCCGGAGGGCAGGAGCGTCTTCGACGGGCGCCCCGAATATGTGAAGGCCGCTTGTGAGGCCAGCCTGCGGCGCCTGAACACGGACCGGATCGACCTGTACTACTACCACCGCCTGGACCCGACCGTCCCCGTCGAGGAGACCGTCGGAGCCATGGCCGAACTCGTCGCGGAAGGGAAGGTCCGGGCGCTCGGGCTGAGTGAAGTCGACCCGGAGATTCTTCGACGGGCCGCCGCGACCCACCCGATCACCGCTCTGCAGAGCGAATACTCGTTGTGGGAGCGCGGGGTCGAGGACGAGATCCTGCCGGAATGCCGCCGGCTGGGCATCACGTTCGTGCCGTACAGTCCGTTGGGGCGAGGCGTGCTGGCCGGCAGGTTCCGCCGCGGCGCCACGTTCGACATCGAGGACATCCGCTCCACACTGCCGAGGTTCCAGGGCGAGAACTTCGAGAACAACATGCGCCTGGTCGACGCGCTCGGGAAGTTCGGTGAGGCCAGGCAGTGCACGCCGGGTCAGGTGGCCCTCGCCTGGCTGCTGGCTCAGCCGTACGACATCGTGCCGATTCCCGGTGCCAAGCGCATGGCGTACATCCAAGAGAACTTCCGGGCCACCTCGGTGCTGCTCAGCGCCGATGACCTGGCGTACCTGGCGCGGCTCTTCGACACCGCCCACGTCAGGGGCTCGCGTTACGGAACCATCAACGCCCCACGGCGCTGATCGGAGCAGTAGCGCCAGATCCCAGGGCCGAGCCCGGGAGAAAGTGACGAAGATCCATGCCCGACAACAAGCAATTCGCAGGCAAGACCGCTTATGTGACGGGAGCGGGAACAGGGATCGGCGCCGACATCGCCCGGCTGCTTGCCGCGCGCGGCGCGAAGGTCGCCATAGTGGGCCGCCAGGAAGCGCCGCTCAAGCAAGTCGCTGCCGAGATCTCCGCAGCGGGCGGGGAGGCCTTGGCCCTCACGGCCGATGTGAGCGACGCGGAGGCCGTCAAGAACAGCGTCGCGGAGACCGTCCGGATAAACGAACTTCAGCCCGGCGTCATCGCGGTTCCCCGGCAGCAGGCCAATTCCCAGGAGGTGCAGAAAATCGCGGAACGTATTCCTGCTCGTCGTGTCGGCACCGGCCACGAAATTGCGAAGGCCGTGTGCTTTCTGCGCTCCGACGAAGCCTCCTACGTCGCCGGAGCGCACCTTGCCGTCGACGGCGGATTCCTCGCCTGACTCGGGCCTATAACCCCCTTGCGCGATCCCTCGAGCAAGACGAAGAAAGGTACCACCATGAGTAAGACCTGGCTGATCACGGGAACGTCCCGGGGACTGGGACGCCGACTCGCGGAAGCCGTGCTGAAGGCGGGTGACCGACTTGTGGCCACCGCTCGGCGCACCCATACGCTCGACGACCTCGCCGCAGCGTACGGGGACCAGATCCGTGTCATCGCGCTGGACGTCACCGATCCCGCTGCGGCGCGTGAGGCCGTACGCGAGGCGGTCGAGACGTTCGGAGGGCTGGATGTCGTGGTGAACAACGCCGGTTACGCGGATGTGGCCTCGATCGAGGACATGACCGAAGACGTTTTCCGCTCCCAGATCGACACGAACTTCTACGGAGTGGTCAACGTGACCCGGGCCGCTCTTCCGGTACTGCGCGAGCAGGGCTCCGGCCACATCATCCAGATCTCCTCCGTCGGAGGACGCGTCGGCGGCCCTGGCCTGGGCGCCTACCAGTCGGCCAAGTGGGCGGTGGGCGGCTTCTCGGAGGTGCTCGCCAAAGAGGTGGCGCCCTTCGGAATCAAGGTCACCGTCGCCGAGCCGGGCGGCATGCGGACGAACTGGGCTGGTTCGTCGATGGGTACGCCGCCCATCAGTGACTCGTACAAGCCGGTCATCGAGCCTGTGGTGGAGCGTTTCGCCCAGGCGAACGGCGATCAACCGGGCGACCCCGCAAAGATAGCCCAGGTCATCCTGGACATCACCGAGGTGCCGGACCCGCCCGTACGGCTGCTGCTCGGCAGCGATGCGGTCGCCGTGGCCAAGGCCGCGGCGGACGGTCTCGCGGCATCGGACGCCGAATGGCGTGAGGTGAGCGAGTCGGTCGGTTACGAGGTGTGACTCGAAGACCTCCTCATCCTGCCACCAGCGCGAGGCGTAGGGTGGCCGGAGCGCGCCACCGTAGGGCGCGTCACGGGAACTCGTCGAGGTAGCGGTCATGACTAGCGGTCATCAGATGGACTTTCAGCGCGCCCGCAATGCGACGCAGCGCAAAGCCCGCGAAAGTGCCATTCTCGACGCGGCGGCGGAACTCCTGGCCGAGATGTCCGTGAGCGACATCAGCCTGCGTGAACTCAGCCGAAGGGTCGGGTTGTCGAAGACGAATGTCGTCCGTTACTTCGAGACGCGAGAAGCGATCTTCTTCGAGTTGCTCAACCGGGCCTTCGGCGAGTGGCTGGACGAGCTCCCTGCCGAACTGCCGCCCGCGTCACCGGCAGGCCCGGCGTCCCCTGCGTCCGTGGTGGACGCATGGGCCCGGTCGGTGGGCCGCCGTTCTCTGCTCTGTGAGCTGTGGAGTTCACTCGGGATCGAACTCGAACGCAACATCTCGGCGGAAGCCGTCCGCAGTTTCAAACTCGTCCATCAAGAGCGGCAACTCAGGCTGGCGGAACTGGTGCGGGAACGCATCCCGGCATTGACGGCGTCCGCCGCACAGGAACTAGTGGCCCTTTCGATCGTGTTGACGGCTGGACTCTGGCCTTTCGCCAACCCATCACCATCTGTAGTGGAGGCCTGCAAGGATCCCGCGCTGGCCCATTCCCGAGTCGATTTCACGGACCGGCTGAGTCGCGCCCTCCTCGTCACGGTCACGGGTCTCCTGAGCGTTTCACGGTCCCACACCGGATAGGTGACGAACGAAGAAGCGCTCAGAGTGTGTGGCCGGATCCAATCGCCGGTCTGGCGGACTCCCTCGTCCGGGCCGAGTGCGTACGGCGCAGCGCCTTCGCGGCGATCCAGGCGCACTGCCCGGCCAGGAGTACGTCGACGTGTACGCCTCCACGATCAAGAAGGGCTGACGAAGCCGGACTCGTAGGCCGCGATCACCGCCTGCGTACGGTCGCGGGCCTGGAGCTTGGCCAGCACGTTGCCGACGTGCGTCTTGACCGTCTCCACGCTCACCACCAGCTCGCCCGCGATCTCGGCGTTGGACAGCCCGCGGGCCATGAGCGTAAGGACCTCGCCCTCGCGGTCGGTGAGGCGCGCCGCGCGCACCCGGTCGGCGTCGCGCCCGCTCGCGTGCCGGGCGGCCAGCCCGCGGATCGCGGCGGGGAACAGCAGCGAGTCGCTCAGCGCCACGGTGCGCAGCGCCTGGATGATCTCCTCGGTCCGGGCGCGTTTGAGCAGGAAGCCGCTCGCGCCCGCCCGCAGCGCCTCGTACACGTAGTCGTCGTTCTCGAACGTGGTGATGACCAGGATGCGGGGCGGCTCCGGCACGGTGGACAGGATGGTCCGCGTCGCCTGGATGCCGTCGACCCTGGGCATCCGGACGTCCATCATCACCACGTCGGGCCGCAGGGAGCGGACCAGCGGCAGGACCTCCGCGCCGTCGGCGGCCTCGCCCACGACGGTGAACCCGGGCTCCGCGTCGATGACGGCCCGCAGGCCGGTGCGGATCAGCACCTCATCGTCCACGATCAGAACGTCCGTCACCGGCCCCTCGCACTCTCCGTCTCGGCGCCGTCACCGGCCGCCTGCCGATCTTCCACCGTCTCACCGGACCACGGCACGACCGGGAGCGTGACGGTGACCCGCCAGCGCCCGTCGTCCGCGCCGGCGTTCATCCGGCCGCCGAGGATCGTGACCCGTTCCCGGATGCCCCGCAGGCCGTGCCCGCCGCCCGTACGCGGCGGGACGGTCGCGTGGATCGGGTTGGTCATCTCCAGCACGAGCCGTGAGTCGCGGACCGCCAGGCGCACCGTCACCGGCACCTTGCCGGCGTGCCGTAGGGCGTTGGTGAGGCCCTCCTGCACGATCCGGTAGGCCTCACGGGACACCACCGGAGGGAGCTCCTCGATGCGGGCGAGATCCGCGTCCACCTCGACGCCCGCCGACCGGGTCTGCGCGAACAGCGCGGGAAGGTCCGCGAGGGTCCGCTGGGGCGTCTTGGCGCTCGCGTCCTCGCGCAGCAGCCCGAGGACGTGGTCGAGGTCCTCCAGGGCGGTGCGCCCGGTCTCCTCGATCGCGCTGAGGGCGCGCCGGGCGAACTCCGGATCGCTGTCGAGCACGCGTGCCGCCGCGGCCGCCTGCAGCGTCGTGACGGTGAGCGCGTGGCCGACCGAGTCGTGCAGCTCCCGCGCCAGCCGGTTGCGTTCCATCAGTGACTCGGCACGCCGCTCCAGGTGGGCCAGCCGGTCGGCGGCGGACGGGCCGAGCAGCAGCGGAGCGAGCCGTGCGAACAGGGCGCCGACCCCGGCGCCGAGGTAGCCGATCGCGGGCAGCGTCAGCAGCGCGGCCGGCACCGACCAGGACGGGGCGAACACCCACGTGTGGCCGAGGAACCGGCGCGTGGCCTCGTGGTCGAGGAACGGCGTCTCCAGCAGGAACAGCATCATCGGCAGACCGGCCACCACGGCGAACCCCGTCGTGCCGCCGACCCCGATGTGCAGCAGCCACCAGACGGCGGTGCGGCGGCGCGAGCGCCAGGACCGCAGGCCCTCCGGCGTCTCCTCGGGCAGTGACACGCCCAGCAGCGTCTCGGCGGCGGTCCGGCACAGGACCCGTACGGCCGGGATGAAGGCGACGGAGCCGGAGATGACGATGAAGGCGGCGAGCATGACCATCGTGTCGATGAAGCCGCGCGCCGGCTGGTCGCTCACGTGTCGCATGATCTGGACGAGTCCGGCGTAGATCAGCAGGTACGGCACGAGGAGCGCCGTACCGCCGAGGAGGAAGGTCCAGCGCCGGTAGGTGGTGACGCTCACGAGCGGGCGGACCACGGATCTCATGCCGTCGATCCTGGCAGAGCGCGCCGTCCGCCACCTCCCCCGTACGAGCGAGGCCGGACCCTCCGCGCGCCGGTGTGGCGGAATAACGACGGGGTGGTATACGCTGACGATGTCGCCGAGGATTCCGGCTCGTTTCGGATAGGCGCCTTCCCAGCCGATTCGGCTGCGTCCTTCTCGCCCTCTTCCTGTTCCGGGCGACCGAACCTCCTCCGCGAGATCGATGTTCTCTCTCGTGGATTTCCCGGTGCACGTGGCGTGCACCGTGCTCCCGGGCCGCGTGTTGTTTCCGCGTGCCCTTTCTCCGATCATCCCGTGGAAAGGATCCCCTGATGACCACCCTGACCGAACCCGTCGCCGAACCCGTCGCCGAGCCCGCCGCCGCGTCCGGCACGGCGGACGCCAAGCCTCCCGAGGAGAACCCGCCCGTCCCGGTGTCGGGCATCCTCGACGTGAGGGACAAGAACGCCTTCGTCCGGGCCGCCGGCTACCTGCCGGGCCCCGGCGACACCTACCTGTCCGCCGCCCAGGTCGCGCGGTACGGATTGCGTCCCGGCGACCACGTCGAAGGCGCGGCGCGCTCTCCCCGGCCCGGTAACCGGCGGGAGAAGTTCCGCGGCCTCGTCCGCCTGGACACCGTCAACGGCCTCCCCGCGAACAATCCCGAAAACACCGGCAAGAGGCCTGAATTCGCCGACCTGACGCCGCTGTACCCGCAGGAACGCCTGCACCTGGAAACGGGCCGGGACGACCTGATCGGGCGCGTCACCGACCTGATCGCCCCGATCGGGAAAGGCCAGCGCGGGCTCATCGTCGCACCGCCGAAAGCGGGCAAGACCATGGTGCTCAAGGCCCTCGCGAAGGCCGTGCGTGCCGCCGACTCCGCCTGCCACCTGATGGTCGTCCTGGTCGACGAACGGCCCGAGGAGGTCACCGACATGCGGCGGTCGGTGGACGCCGAGGTGGTGCACTCCACCTTCGACCGGCCGGCGAGCGACCACGTCGTCGTGGCCGAACTGGCGATCGAGCGGGCCAAGCGGCTCGTCGAACTCGGCCGTGACGTGGTCGTCATCCTCGACTCGATCACCCGTCTCGGCCGGGCGTACAACCTCGCGGCGCCCTCGAACAGCCGCATTCTCGCCGGCGGCGTCGCCACCACCGCGATCCACCCGCCGCGCCGGTTCCTCGGCGCGGCCCGCAACATCGAGGACGGCGGCTCGCTGACCATCCTGGCGTCGGTGCTCGTGGAGACCGGCTCGCGCATGGACGAGGTCTTCTTCGAGGAGTTCAAGGGCACCGGCAACATGGAGCTACGGCTCCGCCGTGACCTCGCCGACCGGCGGATCTTCCCGGCCGTGGACCTCGCCGCCTCCAGTACGCGCCGCGACGACCTGCTGATGTCGCCGGCGGAGCTGGAGACGGTGAACCGCCTGCGGCAGATCCTGGCCGCGCTCGGGCCTCAGGAGGCCCTCGAACTCCTTCTCGGCAAACTCCGCGACATCTCTTCCAACGCCGAGTTCCTCACCCAGATCCTGCGCGAGTCCGCCCGCTGACCCCTGCGCGACGCGCGATCACAGCCACGCGTCGCCCGGTCCGGTCGGCATGAACGAGCAGTACGAATCTCCAGCGGGGGCGTGTGAGCGATCGGCCCGGGTCCTGGGCGTTCCATCGCGCGGACCGCACAACGTCGCGGCACCCGTCGGGCGTCGCGGGGGAGCGGCCCCGGCCAGGTGGCGGCGGCCGACCCGTGATCAGCATCATACAGACATAGATGTATTTATGAGTGGCGCGCGCTCGCCGGGCGTTTCGGGCGACGTGTCGCGGGCGCCGCCCGGCGAGCTCCCGGGGCTATCCGGAGGAGCCTCCGAATCTGCTAGCCTGGACCGAATCGGAGTCCCCTCCACTTCTTCGGTCCGCCCTGCCATGACGGGAGCACCTGTGACACCGGCCAGCACCCCCACCGTCCCTCTCGCCGGACGCGACGTCGCCCGGGTCGGCTACGGCGCGATGCAGCTCACCCACGGTGGCCACGTGGCGCCGGAGACCGCCGTGGCACTGCTGCGGCAGGCCGCCGGCTCCGGCGTGAACCACATCGACACCGCCTGGTTCTACGGCGCCGGATCCTGCAACGCGCTCATCCGCGAGGCGCTGGCGCCCTATCCGGAGAACCTGGTCGTGGCGACGAAGCTCGGCGCCGACAACACCGCCGACGGCGGGCTGGTCCCGGCGCAGCGCCCCGAGGAGCTGCGCCGGCAGGTCGAGGCGAACCTCGCCTCACTCGGCGTCGAACGCCTCGACGTGGTCTACCTGCGCCGGCTCGACTTCGCGCCGGGGATCATCGCCGAGGGCGAGCAGAAGGTCGACCTCGACGACCAGCTCGCCGAACTCTCCGCGCTGCGCGAGGCAGGCAAGATCCGCTCGATCGCGCTCAGCAACGTCGACGCCGGCCAGCTGCGGCAGGCGCTGCCGGTCGGGATCGAAGCCGTACAGAACGTGTACAACCTGCTGAACCGCGGAACAGAGCCGGTGCTCGAAGCCTGCCGCGAGCACGGTGTCGCGTGGATCCCCTACTTCCCGCTGGGCTCGGCGTTTTCCGGGCAGCGCAAGGTGACCGAGGACGCCACGGTCCTCGCCGTCGCCCGCGAACTCGGCGCCACCCCCTCGCAGGTCGGCCTGGCCTGGCTCCTGGCGCACTATGCGCGGACACTGCTGATCCCGGGCACCGCCAGCGCCGACCACCTCACGGAGAACCTGGCGGCCGCCGACGTCGAACTCGGACCGGATGCGATGGCGCGCCTCGACGCGTCGGCCGGCTGACGCCGGCCGGCGCGAGCCGTCCAGGGCCCCGCCGTCTTCCTGCGCGGCGACTCTGAGGCGGGCCCTAATCGACGGTGACGCTCTTGGCGAGGTTCCGGGGCTTGTCGACGTCGTGGCCGAGTGCCACCGCGGCGTGGTAGGCGAGCAGCTGCAGGGGGATCGGCAGCAGGATCGCGTCGAGCTCCGGTTCGTTCTTGGGTACGACGACGGCGTCCTCGCCCGCCTCGGTGTGGCCGATCGTGATGACCCGGCCGTGCCGGGCGCGGATCTCCCCGAGCGTCGAGCGGTTCTTGTCCAGCAACTCGTCGTCCGGCACGATCGCGACGGCCGGCAGGTCGGGACTGATGAGGGCCAGAGGGCCGTGCTTGAGCTCGCTCGCCGGATACGCCTCCGCGTGGATGTAGGAGACCTCCTTGAGCTTCTGCGCCCCCTCCCGCGCGACCGGCCAGCCGCGCACCCGGCCGACGAACAGCATGCTGCGGTACTTCGCCAGATCAGCGGCGAGCGCGGCGATCCGGTCCTCCTGGCGCAGGATCTCCTCGATCTGGCCCGGCAGCGCCCGCAGGCCCTCGGCGATCCGCCGCCCGTCGGCGGGGGACAGGTCGTGGATGCGGCCGAGGTGCAGCGCGAGCAGCGCGAACACCACGGCGGTCGAGGTGTAGGCCTTGGTGGAGGCCACCGCGATCTCCGGCCCGGCGTGCAGATAGACCCCGCCGTCGCACTCGCGGGCGATCGCGCTGCCGACCGCGTTGACCACCCCGAGCACCCGGCCGCCCTTGCGCCGCAGCTCCTGGACGGCCGCGAGCGTGTCGTAGGTCTCGCCGGACTGGCTCACCGCGATGTAGAGCGTGTCCGCCTCGACGACCGGGTTGCGGTAGCGGAACTCCGAGGCGGGCTCGGCGTCGGCCGGGATGCGGGCCAGCTCCTCGATGAGCTGCGCGCCCACCTGACCGGCGTAGTACGCCGAGCCGCAGCCGAGGATCTTCACCCGGCGGATCGCCCGCGCCTCGCGCGGGTCCAGGTCGAGCCCGCCCAGGTGCGCGGTGTGGAAGCGCCCGTCGAGCCGCCCGCGCAGCGCGCGCTCGACCGCGGCGGGCTGCTCGTGGATCTCCTTGCGCATGAAGTGCGTGTAGCCCTCGGCGTCGTACGCGGCGTCCTCGGTCTCGATGACCGACGGCTCCTTGCGGGTGGTGCGGGCGTCGAGCGTGGACGTACGGAACCCGTCGGGCCGGATCGTGGCGAGCTCGCCGTCGTCCAGGTGCACCACCTGGCGCGTGTAGCGGACCAGCGCGGCGACGTCGGAGGCCGCGTACATCTCCTTCTCGCCGATGCCGAGAACGACCGGGCTGCCGTTGCGGGCGACGACGAGCACGCCGGGGTGGCGTGTGTCCACGACGGCGATGCCGTACGTGCCGACGATCTGCGACAGCGCCTCGCGTACGGCGTCCTCCAGCTCGGCGGCGTCCGAGCGTGCGATCAGGTGCGGCAGGACCTCGGTGTCGGTGTCGGAGGTCAGGACGACGCCGTCGGCCTCCAGCTTGGCGCGCAGCTCGTCGGCGTTCTCGATGATGCCGTTGTGCACGACGGCCACGCTGCCGGCGACGTGCGGGTGGGCGTTGTCGTCACTGGGCTCACCGTGCGTCGCCCACCGGGTGTGGCCGATGCCCGTACCGCCCTTGAACCGGGCGGGCAGGCTCGCCGCCAGGGCGGCGACGCGGCCCTCGGCCTTGCGCACCCGCAGGTCGCCCGAGCGGCCGACGACCGCCAGCCCGGCCGAGTCGTATCCGCGGTACTCCAGGCGCGCCAGCCCCTCGGTCAGGATGGGGACGGCGTCCCCGGGCCCGGTGTAGGCGACGATTCCGCACATGAGGCCTTCCTCTCAGCCGTAGACGATCCGCCGGAGCTGGCGCAGCGACAGCTCCGGCGGAGCCACCCGGCGCTGCGGCAGTTCCGCCGCGAGGCGTTCGAAGATCTGGTCGTTGGTCAGCCCGCCCGCCTTCAGCTCGGCGTGCCGCCGGCGGACGAAGTCCTCGGCCGGCTCGGCGAAGTAGGCCAGAACGTCGGCCACCACCCGCGCGGCCTCGCCCGCGCTCAGCGAGGTCGTACGGGTGAGGTGGACGAGAAGGTCGTCGTAGGCGCGGCCGGGCATGTGCCAGGATCTAACCCGATGCGGTGGAGAAACGCCAAGAATCCTGCCCGATATCGGGCAGGAAACAGGTCTTAGGTCCTCGCGGGCGGAGTCAGGCGGTCGCGCCGCCGTCGACGGTGAGCTCGTGTCCGACGACGAACGCGGCCTCGGGCGAGGCCAGCCACAGGACGGCGGCGGCCACCTCCTCGGCCGCGCCGATCCGCCCCGCCGGGACGCGGGCCGCGACGCGCGCCGTGCGGTCCGCCTCGCTCTCACCGGGCCGCATCGACATCGCGGTGGCGACCGGGCCGGGGCTGACCACGTTGATCCGTACGCCGTCGGCGACGGCCTCGCGGGCCGCGGCCCTGGACAGCGCGACGACTCCGGCCTTGGTCGCACCGTACGCGCCGAGCCCCGGCACGGCGGTGACGCCGATCGACGCGGCGTTCACGATCGCGCCGCCGCCGTGCGCGCGCATGTGCGCGATCTCGTGCCGCAGCGCCAGCCACACGCCCGTCAGGTTGGTGCCGACCATGGCCGCCCAGTCGTCCTCGGTGATCCCGGTGACCGGGCCGCCCACCAGGACGGCGGCGTTGTTGAACGCGACGTGCAGGCCGCCGTGGCGCTCGACCGTGGTGGCCACGAGCCGGGCCACGTCGCCCGCGCGCGAGACGTCGGCGGTGACGGCGCTCGCGGTGCCGCCCTCGTCCTCGATGAGCTTCACGGTCTCCTCCAGCGGCCCGGCGCCACGGCCGGCCACGACCACGGTCGCGCCCTCGCGGGCGAACGCCAGTGCGGTGGCCCGGCCGATGCCGGAGCCGCCGCCCGTCACGAGCGCGACCTGTCCGGTGAAGCGTGCGGTCATGGTGGTCCTCCTGCTGTGTCGAAGCATTATTAGATCGATCGTTCTGTTATCCGGGCATGCGGAGACGGTGCCTCGGCCCTCGTGTCGGGTCAGTCCAGAAGGGAGAGCGCCTGGGCCGCCGCGTCGCGGATCCGGGCGGGGTCCGGCGCCGTACGGCCGAGGACCCGGAGGCCCTGGAGCAGCACGAGCAGGAACCGCGCCAGGGCGTGCGGGTCCTTGTCCTCGCCGAGCTCGCCCTGGGCGCGTGCGCGGATCAGTGCCGAGGTCAGCGCGGTCTCCACGGTGTCCCAGCTCGCGGCCACCCGCCGCGCCGTCCTCGCGTCGCGGCCGGCCAGCTCGACCGCGCTGTTGACCACCAGGCAGCCGCGCCGGCGCTCGTCGGTGAGGGACTCCTCGGCGTAGGCGTTCACCAGCGCTCGTACGGCCGGCAGCGCCGGGCCCGGCTGCGACAGCAGCTCGACCACGTTCGGGTCGCGGGTCTGGACGTACCGTTCGTACGCCTTGAGGTAGAGCTCGTGCTTGCCGCCGAACGTCGCGTAGATGCTCGCGCGGGCGATGCCGAGGTGCGTCACGAGGTCGGCCATCGAGGTCGCCTCGTAACCGCGCTCCCAGAACAGCTCCATGGCCTTCTGCAGCGCCGCGTCCGGGTCGAACTCCTTGGTGCGTGCCACGGCCGAAACCGTAGCCTTATCGAGACCGATCGGTCAATTAAGCGTCATCGACGGCCGCAGCGCCGGCGACCACCGCCTGCTCTCGCGCGCCGGGCGCGGAGCCCCGGTAGCCGCGGACGTCGGCGAGCAGCAGCATCGCCAGGTTCGCGCCGGCGACCAGGACCGCCAGGCTCAGCAGCGGCGCGGCCGTCCCGGTCACCGCGGCGACCGGGGCCGCCACCGTCATCCCGAGCGGCCGGCTGGCAAAGGAGATCAGCGCGTCGAAGGAGCCCACCCGGCCCAGCGCGTCCTGCGGGATCCGGTGCTGCAGGGTCGTCTCCCACAGCGGGCTGAGCACGCCGAGGCCGAACATCGCCACGAAATAGGCCGGTGCGACGACGGCCAGCAGCGCACGGGACGGGGCGAGCGCGGCGATCCCGAGCGCGGCCAGCGGCAGCCCGTACGCCGCGCCGCCGAACGCCACGGCCACCAGCGGGCGGCGGATCCGCAGCCGTCCCGCGCCGAACACCCCGATCAGCATGCCCGCGGTGCCCGCCTGGGCGATGACCACCCAGGCGGTGTCCCCGCCCAGGTGCCGGACCGCGATGACCGGTGCGAGCGTCAGCAGGAAGCCCGCCGCCAGGTGCCAGACGCCGTGCCCGGCCAGGGTGGTCAGGAACCACCCGTGCCGCCGGGTCTCCCGCCAGCCCTCGCGCAGTTCCGCCGTGAACCGCTCCCGCCCGGCGTACGGCGCGGCGTGGCGCGGAGCGAGCCCGCCGAGCGTCCCTGCCGAGACCGCGAAGAGCCCGGCGGTGAGCAGCGACGACCAGCCGGGCCCGGCGGCCAGCACCAGCCCGCCGGCGGCGGCCGGGGCGGCCATCTGGGCCAGTCCCTCGGCGACGCCGAGCCGGGCGTTCGCCCGGAGCCGGTCCGCGCCGTCGATGACGCCCGCGACCAGCCGCCGCACCGCCGGGGTGCCGAACGCCACCCCGGCGCCGGTGACGGCCGAGAGAGCGGCCAGCTCCGGGATCCGGGCCGGGCCGCGCAGCAGTTCCACGCCGATCGCCGCCTGCGCGGCACCGCGCAGCAGGTCGGCGCCGAACACCACCCGCTGGGCCGGGAACCGGTCGGCGACCACCCCGGCGACCGGCAACAGCACCAGCATCGGGACCAGCTCACACGCCAGCACGACGCCGAGCGCGGCGGCCGAGCCGGTCGCCCGTACCACGGCGAGCGTGAGGGTCGTGGGGATGAGCGCGGTGGCCAGGGCGGCGTTGGTCCGGCCGAAGATCAGTCGACGCATGGCCCAGGACATTAGTTCGCTGGCGTATGTTTCGTCAACGAACTATTCGCCGGCGTAGCATACTGGGCGTATGGAGGACTCCGTCGATCAGCACCTGGCCCGCTGGCGCGGCAAGGCGCCCTACGACGAGCGCACCGAGGCGGTCGTCACCCGGATGCAGTTCCTGGTGAAGCACGTTCACCAGGCCAAGGACCGGGCGCTGGCCGAAATCGGGCTGCAGGAGTTCGAGTTCGAGACGCTGCACCGGCTGGTCTCTCACGGGGGCTCGATGACGCCCTCGGGGCTCGCGCAGGAGCTGTTGCTGTCCCCGGCCGGGACGACCGGGCGGCTGGACACGCTGGAGCAGGCCGGGCTGGTACGGCGAATACGCGGCACCGGCGACCGGCGCCGGGTGGAGGTGGAGCTCACCGAGGCCGGCCACGCGAAGTGGCTGGCCGCGATGAAGGTGCGCGCGACGGTGGAGACCGACATGATCGCCGCGCTGGATCCCGCCGCGCAGGAGACGCTGGACGGGCTGCTCAGGCGCATGCTCGTGAAGGTGGAGGCCACTCGGAACGCCCCCACCTCGCCCCACTGACGCACCGCTCGGCACTCACTTCCCGGATCCCGTCGCACGGGCCGGTGCGTGACGGGCGGTGACCGGAACGGCGAACGACCTTCGATCCCCGGCCCAGCCGTCGGCCCGCAGCAGTTCGTCGAGTTCTCGCAGGTCCGCCGGGCCGAGGTGGATCTCGGCGGAGCGGGCGTTGTCGGCGAGCCGGTCCGGCGATCGGGTGCCGGGGATCGGGACGACGTCGGGGCCCTGGGCGAGCAGCCACGCCAGCGCGAGTTGCCCCGCGGAGATCTCGCGCTGCTCGGCGAACCGGCGCAGGGCGGCGACCTGCCGCCGGTTGGCCGCCAGGTTGCCGCCCTGGAAGCGGGGATCGGCGCTGCGGAAGTCGCTGAGCCGGATGTCGGCCTCGGTGAGGGAATCCGTGAGCAGCCCGCGGCCGAGCGGGCTGTAGGGCACCACGCCGATGCCGTGCCGGCGGGCGGCCGGGATGACGTCGGCCTCGGGCCGGCGCCAGAGCAGTGACCATTCGAGCTGCACCGCGGCGATCGGATGCACCGCGGCGGCCTGCTCGAGCTGGTCGGCCGTCACCTCGGACAGGCCGAGGTGACGGACCTTGCCCGCCTGAACGAGCTCGGCCATCGCGGCGATGGTCTCGCCGATCGGCACCCGGGGGTCGGCGCGGTGCAGGTAGTACAGGTCGATGACGTCCGTGCCCAGCCGCGCCAGCGACGCCTCGCAGTCGGCGCGCACGCGCTCGGGCCGGGCGTCGACCCGTACGCCGTCCGGGCCGCGGACGATGCCGAACTTGGTGGCCAGCAGGGTCTCGTCACGCCGGCCGGCGATCGCGCGGGCGATGAGGCGCTCGTTGTGGCCCTGGCCATAGCTCATCGCCGTGTCCAGCATCCGCACGCCGAGATCCAGCGCCGTCCGGATGACCCGGACGGATCGCTCGTCGTCGGCCGGGCCGTAGCCCTGGGACAGGCCCATGCAGCCCAGGCCGAGCGCCGAGGTCGTCAGCGTTCCGAGGTGTCGTTGCTCCATGGGTCCCACCCTGCGGCCCGCGAACCGATAAGTCCAAGATTGATATGATCTTGCATTTATCGCGGATTACTATGAATCCATGGAGCTGCGGCAACTGACGTACTTCGAGGCCGTCGCCCGCCTCGGCGGGTTCAGCCGGGCGGCCGAACAGCTGCGCATCGCCCAGCCCGCCGTTTCCGCGCAGATCCGCAACCTCGAGCGCGAGCTCGGCACCACGCTGTTCGAGCGCACCACCCGCCGCGTCACCCTGACGCACGCCGGTGAGCTTCTGCTCGTCCGTGCCCGCGCGGTTCTCGCCGAGGTGCAGGGCGCGCGCGCCGACCTCGACCAGCTCGCCGGCGTGCTGCGCGGACGGCTCAGCATCGGCGCCACCCCGGTGCTCGGCTCGCTCGACCTGCCCGCGGAACTGGCCGGTTTCCACCGCCGCTATCCCGAACTCGCCATCACCACGCGGACCGGGCTGGTCGCCGACCTCCTGGACGGGCTCGCCGACGGCGACATCGACGTGGTCCTCGGCCCCATCCACGACGACCTGCCCGAGCGGTACCGGGCACAGCGGCTGGTCGGCGAGAGTCTCGTGCTCATCACCCCGCCCGACGGCGCGGCGGGCACCGGCACGACGACGCTGGCCGCGCACCGTGACCGGCCGTTCGTCTGCCTGCCCGCCGGCAGCGGGCTCCGCTCCATCCTCACGCGCGCCGCCGCCGACGAGGGCTTCACGCCCCGCGTCCCGTTCGAGGCCCCGGACCCGGCCGGCATCCGCGCACTCGTCGCCGCCGGCATGGGCGTCGCCCTGCTGGCCGAATCCGCGGCGACCGCCGACGGGCCGCCCGTCGCCGTGCGCCGCCTCAAGGCCCCGCCGCGACACCCGCCGATCGGCCTGATCCGCCTCCGGGACCGCGCCCCGACCCCGGCCGTACGAGCCTGGCAGCGGCACCTCACGCGGCCGGGATAGATCGCGCCCTGCGCGGTGGCGGCGAGGCGGGGGTTCGGTCTCCCCGCCCCGCCTGAACCGGGTGGGCCGCCGGATCAGGCGGCCTCGGCCTCTTCGACCTCGGCCGGCACGATCTCGGCGCGGTGCGCGCCGACGTGCCGGGCACGGCGGCGTACGGCGAACGGGACGAGGGCCATGGCCAGGCCGGCGACGGCCACGAAGGTCACGAAGACCAGGCCGGGCCGGTACTCGGCGAGGACACCGGCGGCCGTACGGGCCGGGGGACCGTCGCCGGAGATGAGGGCGGTGGTGACGGCCAGTACCAGGGCCGCGCCGACCTGGGCGGCCGTCTGCACGAGCCCGGCCGCCAGGCCTTGTTCGTCGTCGTGGATCCCCGCGGTCGCCTGGACGTTGATCGAGGGGAACCCGAGCGCGAAGCCGACGCCGAGCAGGACCGCGGTCGGCAGGATCGCCGTGACGTACACCGGGTGCGTGCCGATGGGCAGGAACAGCACGTACCCGGCGGACATCGCCGCCAGCCCGCCGACGATGAAGCGCGCCGTGCCGAACCGGTCGATCATCGTGCCGGCGAACGGTGCGCTGAGCGCGACGAGCAGTCCGGCCGGCAGCAGCGCGAGCGCCATCTTCAGCGGCGCCCAGCCGAGCACGTCCTGCAGGTAGAGCGTGATGATGAACTGGAACGAGGTGTAGGAGCCGAACAGCGCGACGATGGCGAGGTTGGCCCGCACGAGCGTGCCCTTGCGCAGGATGCCGAGCCGGACCAGCGGGTGCCGCACCCGGCGCTCGACGTACACGAACGCGATGAGCAGCACGATCACCGCGGCGAACAGGGCGAGCGTCACCGGTGAGGTCCAGCCCCGGGCCGGGGCCGACACCAGGTCGTAGACGAGCACGAGCATCGCGCCCGTGGAGGTCAGCGCGCCGAGGATGTCGTGACCGCCGGAGGAGGCGGGCGTGTCGCGGGGGATCAGCGCGAGTCCGGCGGTGAGCGCGACGATCGCGATCGGCACCGGCATGAGGAACGTCCACCGCCAGCCGATGCCGGTCATCAGGCCGCCGAAGATCAGTCCGGAGGAGTACCCGCTGGCGCCGAAGACCGTGTAGATCGACAGCGCCTTGTTGCGCATACGCCCCTCGGCGAACGTCGTGGTGATGATCGACAGGCCGGTCGGGGCGGTGAACGCCGCGCTGACGCCCTTGACGAAGCGCGTGGCGATCAGCAGCGGGCCCGAGTCGACGAGCCCGCCGAGCAGGGACGCGACGGCGAACACCGCCAGGGCGATCAGGAAGACCCGCCGCCGGCCGAGGAGGTCGGCGGTGCGCCCGCCCAGCAGGAGCAGGCCGCCGTAGCCCAGGACGTATCCGCTGACGATCCACTGCAGGCTCGACGTGGTCAGGTGCAGCTCGGTGCCGATCGAGGGCAGTGCGACGCCGACCATCGACACGTCGAGGCCGTCGAGGAACAGCACGAGGGAGAGCACGGCGAGCACGCCCCACAGACGCGCGGGCCAGCGCTGCCGCCGGGGCAGGTCGTTATCGGACAGAAGGGATTCAGGTGTCACGGTCGTGGTCACCGGACCGAAGTTACATGCACATGCATTCAATGTCCACGCATTAAATGTGCTTGCATCGAACCCGTCAAGGTGGTATGTTCCGCCCATGAGCGATGCCGGTGAAGAGGCGATCGTCCGGCGCTGGCGCGACCTGCTCGCCTGCTACAGCACGGTGTCGTGCGCGCTGGACCGCGCACTGCAGGACGCGCACGGCATCGGCATGAGCGAGTTCGAGGCGCTCGACCGGCTCGTCGACGCGACGTGCGAGCAGCGCCGCATGCACGACCTGGCGGGCGACATGTACCTCAGCCAGAGCGCGCTGTCCCGTACGGTCGCCCGGCTGGAGCGGGCCGGGCTCGTCGAGCGCACCATGTGCGCCGACGACCGCCGCGCCATCTCCGTGACGCTCACCGAGGCCGGCCGCGAACGCCACGCACAGGCCCGCCGGACCCAGCGCGCCGTCCTCGCCGAGCACCTCGTGCCCGAGCCGGTGCCCGTACGGGCCAACGCCTGAGCAAGCCTGAAACTTACAATGTAAAGGCCACGGCCCGGTCGAGTCGTCACAGCGGTTCGGGTGCCCCCTCCCGGACGGGGTCGGCGGATTCCCGGGGCCGTGGAACGGCGGTTGAAACAGCGCCGCGCAGCGCGGCCTCGACCCGGCGGTTACCGGTCTTGGTCGCCGTGACGGCGGTCATGGAGAGCAGGAGGCCGGCGGCGGCGTAGAGCGGGGTGCGCACGCCGTAGGTGGTGGCCAGCCAGCCGCCGAGCAGGGCGCCGAACGGGGCGGCGCACATGGCGAGCATGCGGGAGGTGGAGGCGACCCGGCCCATCAGGTGGGCCGGCACGATCGCCTGCCGGAGAGAGGGCGCGAGCACCATCGTGGCGCCCATGCCCGCCCCGCAGACCGCGAGGGCGAGGCCGGCCACGTAGGGATGCGATGCGGTGGCAAGCCCCAGGATGGCCAGTCCCTCGACCGCGGCCGTGCAGGTCAACGCGGTGCCGGTGCCGAGCCGTCGGCCGAGGAGGGAGGCGACGCCCGCACCGAGCAGCCCGCCGGTGGCCTCCGCGGTGAGGAGCAGGCCGAATCCGAAGGCGTCGATGCCCAGGCGGTCATGCGTGAAGAGGGCCAGTACCGTCTCCACGGCGAGGAAGGCGATGTTCCCGACCGCCGGACGCAACGCGAGCCCGAGCAGCAACCGGTCCCCGAAGACGTACCCGGCCCCGGCTCGCGCCTGCCGCAGCAGCGACTCACGGGCCTGCGGTACGGGCCGGGGCGGGGCGGGCAGCGACCGTACGAGCAGTGCGGAGAGCGCGAACGACACCGCGTCGGCGAGGAGTGGAACCGCCCGCCCGAGCGCCAGCAGCGCACTGCCCGCAGGCGGCCCCGCGAAGCCGGACGAGGCGGTCTGGGTGCCGCGCAGGCGGGAGTTGGCGCGCTCCAGGAGCGCGGGGTCGCGGCCGAGCAGATCCGGCAGATAGGCCGTGGCGGCCGTGTCGAAGAAGAGCCCGCCGAGGCCGAGCAGGAAGGTGACGGCCGCGAGCAGCGCAATGCTGAGTACGCCGAACGCGGCCGCCACCGCCGGAATCGCCAGCAGCACCGCACGCGCCGCGTCCATGACCCACATCGTGCGCCGACGGTCCCAGCGGTCCACCAACGCACCGCCGAGCACCCCGAACAGCAGCCAGGGCAGCGTTCCGGCGGCCGTGACGACGGCGAGCGCCATCGGATCCCGCGTCAACGTCAACGCCAGCAGCGGCAGCGCGCCATGAGTCACCCCGTCACCGAGAGAGGACACCGTCTGCGCGGTCCACAGCCGTCCGAACCCGGCCGGCAACCTCTTTGCCTCCCAGGTCATTCGGCATCACCCTCGCCCTCGGTCGGCGCGGCCCGCTCGCGCGACGCCGGCCGGAATAGCGCGAAGGCGAGCGACACGTCCGGCAGCGACGGATCCGACAGCGCCCGGTACTCCTCCGCCAGCGCCTGCAGCCGCGCCCCCAGTTCCGCGAACCGCTCCTCGGTGAGCCGCAGATGCGCCAACCGCACATACCGCTCACCATCCACCGGTGCCGCCTCCAGATCCGCCACCACGTGCCGCATCAGCACGTCCGGCTGCCCCGCCCCCGGATCCGGCAGCACGATCGCCCGCGCGGCCATCGCGTAGTACCGCTCGGTGACCCCGCGCACCTTCCGCGTCCGTACCACCTTCACCAGGCCGGCCCGCTCCAGCAGCCGCACGTGATAGCTGGAACTCCCCTTCGCCAGGCCCACCCGCTCGGCGATCTGCGTGATCGTCGCCGGTTCGAAGCGGAGCACGGCCATGATCCGGTGACGCGTGAGATTCGAGACGGCGCGTAGCTGCTCGTCAGTGGTGACGTGGAACGTCTCGGGAAGATCGTCCGTAGGCATGCGGTCAATGGTCAACGACTCTTGACCATTGCGCAAGTAGGTTTCGTGCGGGCCGGGGCATCGGGACCCCGGGCCGTGTCGCCACACGCTCCGCATGACCAGGTCAGGGGGGTGGTGAGCGGCTTGTAGCACAGCGGTAACAACCGGGACCCAGCCCGGAAACGCCCGATCGTAAAGATCGTGGTCAAGTCGTCTCCGGGGAGAGGGTGAGCGGATGGCCGGCCACTGCGTCACGGTCGGGTGCGGGAGGGCGGCTCACCGTCCCGCCGGAGCGTGGCCCCTTCGCGTGGGCTCGCACGAAACTTACTATGTAAAGGCCCCGGCCTGTGACACCCCACCTGGTTCCCTCGCACTCATCCGGCCACCTCGGCACCGAACGAGAACCCGTCCGGCCGGTCGCATGGAGGTGGCCGGGTCGTGAGCGCCGAGCCGCTGGCCGGTTTCACCGTCGGCGTCACGGCCTCCCGTCGCCGTGAGGAGCTGTCCGCCCTGCTGGAGCGCAAGGGCGCGCGGGTGGTGTACGCCCCGGCGATCCACCTGGTGCCGCTCGCGGACGACACCGAGCTGCTCGACGCCACCCGCGCGCTGCTGGCCGGGCCGGTCGACGACATCGTCGTCACGACGGGCGTGGGCTTTCGCGCGTGGCTGGAGGCGGCGGAGGGCTGGGGTCTGCGCGACGACCTGGTCAAGCTGCTGAGCGACGCACGCGTATTCGCCCGCGGACCGCGGGCGAGGAGTGCCGTCCGCGCCGCCGGCGTGACCGAGACGTGGTCCCCGGAGCACGGGGAGCCGGACCACTGGGAGGAGGTCCTGCGTCACCTGCTGGAGGAGGACCTCACCGGACGCCGGATCGCGGTGCAGGTGTACGGCGAGCCCACACCGCAGCTGACCGGCACGCTCCGCCGCGCGGGCGCGCGGGTCGTGGAGATCCCGGTGTACCGGTGGGCGCGCAGCGACGACCCGACGCCCCTGCGCCGCCTGGTCGGGCAGGCGGTGGCCGGTACGGTCGACGCGATCACTTTCACCAGCGCGCCCGCGGTCGCCGCCACTCTGGCCGTCGCGGCCGACGACAACCTCGAGGGGTTGTTCCTGGGCGCGCTGCGCACCCACGTCCTGGCCGCCTGCGCGGGCCCGGTCACGGCCGCGCCGCTGGAGGAGAGGGGAGTGGTCCCGATCAGCCCCGAGCGCGCCCGGCTGAGCGCGCTCGTCCAGCTGCTGTCCGCGGAACTGCCGGCCCGGCGCGCGAGCCGTCTGGCCGTCCACGGGCACGCGCTGGAGCTTCGCGGGCACGCGGTCGTGCTCGACGGTCAGCTCAGGCCGATCGCCCCGGCGCCGATGGCGATCCTGCGCGCGCTGGCCCGCCGCCCCGGGCACGTGGTCTCGCGTGCGGAACTGTGCGGGGTGCTGCCCAGCCGCGCCGTGCCCGGCGGGGCGTACGGCCGGCCGCAGGCCGACGAGCACGCGGTGGAGATGGCGGTGGCGCGGCTGCGGCGGGGCCTCGGCGGAGGAGGACTGGTGGAGACGGTGGTCAAGCGCGGCTACCGGCTCGCGTGCGACCCGGTCTTCACCGACGCCGACGGCGCCGGGAAGGCTCTCGGAGGCTGAGCGGCGCCGATCAGGCGGAGGACTCCCTCCAGGCCGGGGTTTCGGGAGATCGGTGACAGGCGCCGTCGCGTCATCCTCCCGAGTTCTACGACGGCGCCGGCACCGGGAACATGCGCTCCACCTGCCGGACCGAGATCCGGCCCGCCGCGTAGTCCTGAAGGATCCGGCGGTATTCGGGAACGGTGAGGTCGCGGGTCTCGAGCCGGGGGACGAGGGCTTGGAGGACCCGGATGTTGTTCTGCCGGCCCGGAAACCAGTCCCTGTTCCGGACATCGATGTCCTGGTGGTTGGTGAAGAACCACACCTGGCCTTCGGCGTGTTTCACGAAGGCCTGCCGCAGCACGGGATTGTTCTCGATGGTCTCGAGATACACCGGCATCGTGGTGGTGTGCAGATCGAGGCCGGCCCGCCGGCAGATCTTCTGGAACTCCGGCCACAGCCCGATCGGGTCGGGTTTCGCGAGAACCTCGACCGAGAGGTCGACACCGTCCTCCGGGCCTTCTCGTTCAGGAGAATGAGATCGCCCACCGCCACCGGGACCGGCCTGCCGTAGTAGTCCTGCGTCTTCAACGTGTCGTGGAACGTCGTGGCCTGGATGGAGTCGTACACGTACTTCCCGGCGCCGGGCGTGTACGTCTCCGTCATGATGCGCCTCATGACCTCGCGGGTCACCGCCGCGGAGAAGCTCTCATCGCGCCCCCGGCCATATCCCTGCAGAAGGTCGTGCCCCGCGCCCGCGGGGATGTTGAGGATCATCTCCAGGTCGGAGAAGGGCCGCTGCCGCGGGAGGTCGGCGAACGCGACACCGTCGCCTCGCCCCTCGATCGTGGCGCGCATGGAGGCGGCCGCGTCCACGCGTAGCCCGGCCCGTGTGACGGGCGCCAACGGCGCGGCCCACCGGGCCCGCTCCGCGTAGCGGATGGCGCCGTCGGCGGCTCTCTCGCTGTGCTGCGTGTTGTGCTGCGTGTGCGGGGTCTCCGGCCATACCGGAGCGTGATGCAGCCGGGGAGCCTCAGGAGTGCCGTACCTGTTCCGCACGTGGTCCAGCAGCAGCGCGGCGGCACGTACGGCCTCGTCGACGATCCGCGCGTTCCTTGCGTTCCCGGCCACCTCCGGGGGCAGCATGCGAAGGAGCCGGCGCACCGTGGCCGGATCGGGCTCCGCCCGGTCGAGTCCGTCGAGGAACTCCTTGATCCGCGGGTCGCGCTCCCGGATCTCAGCGAGTTCGCGGTCCCCTACGTCGGTCCCCGGGCGCTCGAGGATCCGGGGAGCGTCGGCGGTACGTTGCTCGCCGTCTCCCCCTCGTAGTACCGGCGCCCGGAGACGATCAGCATGCCCCCGGTGGCTCGCAGGAGGTTCACCATGTCCGCGAGGTCGGCCAGTAACGCGTCGCGCACCTTGCCGAAGCCCGGCGACCTGCCGTCCCCGTTGAAGAAGGCGCGCCCGATGTCGTCGGAACCCCAGCACGCACCGGCCGCCACCAAGGCGGGACATAACGTACGGTCCACCGCGGACGCCAGCGCGTCGGACGCCTCGATCACGCCACGCCCGGAACGGGTCCACGTGTGCGGATGAACTTCGAAACCAACCGTCATCGTCACGTACCACCACATGACGTGGCGCGGGGGAGAGGGCCCGGTAGCGCCGTCCGATGTTCCAAATTCCCCCGTACGGTAGCGCAAAGATGATCAATCGGCCCGGGGAAACGAGTGGTCGAAAGCGGCCTCGACCAGGCTCATCGAGCCGCCCGCCACCGGGAGGCGGCAGAACAGGGCGTTCGTCGATTCTTTGTCGCGGCGCCACGACAAAGAAGAGGACCCCGCCGGTCGGGCGGGGTCCTTGACGGCGCGGTGGTCAGCTGGCGAAGTCGAGCAGCGGCCGGGCGTTGCTCGGGTGCCGCAGCTTCGACAGCGACTCCTTCTCGAGCTGACGGATCCGCTCGCGGGTCAGGCCCAGGTGCTTGCCGATCTCGTCCAGCGTGCGCGGCGTCCCGTCGTACAGGCCGAAGCGCATCGCCATGATCTTCTCTTCGCGGGCCGAGAGCACGCCCAGGGCGCGCCGCAGCTGGTCGGCCATGAGCTGCCGGTCGACCAGTTCGGAGGCCTCCGGGGTGTCGGTGTCCTCGATGAGGTCGCCGATCCGGGTCTCGCCGTCCTCGCCGATCGTGGAGTCCAGGCTGATCGGCTGGCGGCTGGTGCGGAGCAGCTCCTGGACCTGGGCGGGGCTCTTGTCGAGCTCCACCGCCAGCTCCTCCGGAGTGGGCTCGCGGCCGAGGCGCTGGTGCATCTCGCGCTCCACCCGGCTCAGCTTGCTCAGCATCTCCAGGACGTGCACGGGCAGCCGGATCGTCCGGGCCGAGTCGGCGAAGCCACGCTGGATGGCCTGCCGGATCCACCACATGGCGTACGTGGAGAACTTGTAGCCCTTGGTGTAGTCGAACTTCTCGACGGCGCGGATCAGGCCGAGGTTGCCCTCCTGGACGACGTCGAGCAGCGACAGCCCGCGGTCGGCGTACTTCTTGGCGACCGACACCACGAGCCGGAGGTTGGCCTCCAGCATGTGGGCCTTGGCCCGCTGGCCGTCCTCGGCGATGAGCCGCAGCTCCTCGCGGGACCGCGCGGACAGCTTGGCGGCGTTCTCCAGCTTGTGCTCGGCGTAGAGCCCGGCCTCGATGCGCTTGGCGAGGTCGACCTCCTGGGCGGCGGTCAGCAGCTGACGGCGGCCGATCGCCTTGAGGTAGGTGTGCACCGAGTCACCCATGACCGAGGACTGGTCGTCCAGGTCCGTGGGAGCGTCCACCTCGAAGTCGTCCGACTCGGCGGTGGCGACGGGCGCCTCGGTGGCGGCCGTCGTCTCGACGGGAGCGTCGGCGACGACGATCTCCTCGGCCGGGCCGTGCTCCTCGACGGGCTCGGTGACCTCGGCGTTCTTGGTCTTGGCCGGGCGGGTGGTCCGGGTCGTCTTGGTCCGGGTGGACTTCGCCTTCGGCTTCGCCGTGGAGCGGGCGGGCTTGGCCGGCGGGGCCTTCTTGACAGTGCCCGTACCCTTTTTCTTGGTGGACGAAGGCTTCGGCTCACCGGCGGGCTTGTCCTGGCTGGCCAGCCGTACACCGGCGTCGGTCAGTTCACGGATGATGGAACGACCCTGCGCGGGGGTGATACCGGCTTCCTGAAAGGCGTTCCGCACCTCGTCAAGCGAGAGGTGCCCCTGGGAACGGCCACGGTCGAGAAGTTCCTCGAGAGGCGTCGTGGTCGGCGCTGCGGGCGCGGCGGTAGCAGCGTTTCGCGGCATGAGGACACCTCCCTCCCTTCGTACGTATCTTGGCGGCATGGGACGTGCGTCTCTGGCATATGCGCGCACTATCCGAAACGCGCAGTTGTGTCTGGGTTGTTCCCGCACGGCGGAAACTTTCACCTGGCCGGGGTGGGCTCCACCGTAAAGCCTGACGCTCGCAGGCGTCGTCTCCGCGGCCGTTCGGGCCGGTGGGACCACCGTACGCCGCCGCGGCGGCGGACTCCAGCCGCACTGGTCACGCCGCTCCGACGGTCGCTCCGTGTGACAAGTAACACTTTCGGCCGCCCGGCCCGGCGGCCCCGCAGGTCACTTTGGTCTCGATCGCCTCCTGCCGCCCCCTCAGCCGCGCGCCTGGATCGTCGTGGTCCGCAGCGTGCAGGTGGCGACCTTCAGGCGGGTCGAGCAGGTCCAGTGGTCGATGACGGCCAGGCCGGCGCTGCCCTCCGCCGGGGTGGTGGGGTCGTAGTACTCGGTGAACACCCGCAGCGCCGTCACGCAGGTCGTGCGCCCCTTCACGACGACGACCCGGGCCGGGTACCCGCCGAGCGCGGCGACCCTTCCGCAGACGGTGCCGGCGCGGGCCGGGCGCGGCGGGCCGGTCGGCGTGTGCGACGGTTTGGGAATCACCAGGGGAGGGCCGGAGGGCTGCTGTCGCTTCGCGGAGTGTCCGCCGGCCGAGCACCCGGCGAGCGCGACCAGCGTCACCAGGGCGAGCACGCGAGGTACGACCACGGACAGGGATTCTCTCAGAGCAGGCGGCGCAGCCGTACCCGATCCGGCTTTCCCGACGCCAGCAGGGGGATCTCCGGGACCGGTTCGACGGCGCGGGGCGCGGCGTGCGCGGGCAGGGTCGTACGGACGTGGTCGCGCAGCTCCTCGAGCGTGGCCGAGCCGACGATCACGGCGGTGACCCGCTCGCCCCACTCGGGGTCGGGCCGGCCGACCACGACGACGTCCTCGACGCCGGGGTGGGTGCGCAGCAGCTGCTCGACCTCCCCGGCGACGACCTTCTCGCCGCCGGTGATGATCACGTCGTCGGCGCGGCCGCGCACGCGCAGCCGCCCGTTCTCGATGACCCCGAGGTCGCTGGTGACGAACCAGTCCCCGTCCAGTGCGGCGGAGGTCAGGTCGGGGCGCAGCCGGTAGCCGTCGAACAGCACCGGGCCTGCGAGGCGGATCCGCCCGTCGTCGCCGACGGCCGCCGAGACGCCGTCGAGCGGCACGCCGTCATAGACGCAGCCGCCGCAGGTCTCGCTCATGCCGTAGGTGGTCAGCACCCGGCCGCCGGCCGCGCGTGCGGCCGCCAGCAGGTCCGGGGGAGTGGCGGCCCCGCCGAGCAGGATCGAGGAGAACACCGACAGGTCGTGGTCGAGCATGCGGCGCAGCTGGGTCGGCACCACCGAGATGTGCTGCGCGCCGGCGGCCACCGCGTCGGCGGGGGAGAACCGCTCGTGCACGATCGGCGTGGTGCCCGTGACGATGGAGCGGGTCAGCACCTGGACGCCGGCGATGTGGTCGGTGGGCAGGCAGCACAGCCAGCGGTCGCCGGGGGCGGCGCCGATCCGGTCGAGCGTCGCGGTGGCCGAGCGCGTCATCGCTTCGGCGGACAGCTCGACGATCTTGGGCTGTCCGGTGGATCCGGAGGTCGCGATGAGGACGGCCGCGTCGGTGGGCCGCCCGCCGTCGCGTCGCGCGAGGCCGTCGGGGGTCTCGACCGCGGCGGGGGCGAGGGCGTCGAGGATCGCGCGCAGCGCGGGCTCGGGCAGCGCGGGGGAGAGGGGGCAGATCGCGGGGCCGCTGCCGTCGAGAGCGGCTTCGAGCCGCCGGGCGATCGAAGGTCCCGGCGGGAGGATCACGGCATGGAGGGGTCGGCTCATGGCGCCGTCAGGCTATCGAGCGTCGCCGCCCGGGGCGCGGCGGGGAGCCGGGAAACTTACTATGTAAAGGCGGGCGCCTGACGATCTTCCTCTTCGAGCGAACACCACAACCCCCGATCCACAACGCGGGCGGCGGACCGCTTGAATGGCAGGGCGCCGATCGCCACGAAAGGACACGGCATGGTCTCCGAGCTGTTCGACCCGGACGCGTGGAAGGCGGTGGAGGGCTTCGACCTCACCGACATCACCTACCACCGGGCCGTCGATCACGGCACCGTACGGATCGCGTTCAACCGGCCCGAGGTGCGCAACGCGTTCCGCCCCCACACCGTGGACGAGCTGTACCGCGTGCTGGATCACGCGCGGATGTCCAGC
Organism: Actinoallomurus oryzae; assembly: GCF_039541955.1. Lineage (NCBI taxonomy): Bacteria > Bacillati > Actinomycetota > Actinomycetes > Streptosporangiales > Thermomonosporaceae > Actinoallomurus > Actinoallomurus oryzae. The sequence continues at coordinate 206,106 of NZ_BAABHF010000026.1, forward strand.
GACGTCGGGTGTGTGCTGCTCACGGGGAACGGCCCGTCGCCGAAGGACGGCGGGTGGGCGTTCTGCTCGGGCGGTGACCAACGGATCCGTGGCCGGGACGGCTACCGGTACGCCGAGGGGGAGACGGCCGAGACGATCGATCCGGCGCGTTCGGGGCGGCTGCACATCCTGGAGGTGCAGCGGCTGATCCGGTTCATGCCCAAGGTCGTCATCTGCGTGGTGCCGGGCTGGGCCGCGGGCGGCGGGCACAGCCTGCACGTGGTGGCCGACCTGACCCTGGCGAGCCGGGAGCACGCGCGGTTCAAGCAGACCGACGCGGACGTCGCGAGCTTCGACGGCGGCTTCGGGTCGGCGTACCTGGCGCGGCAGGTCGGCCAGAAGTTCGCCCGGGAGATCTTCTTCCTCGGCGACACCTACGACGCCGAGGCGGCCCACCGCATGGGCATGGTCAACGCCGTGGTGCCGCACGCGGAGCTGGAGTCGACCGCGCTGGAGTGGGCCCGCAAGGTCAACGGCAAGAGCCCGACGGCGCAGCGGATGCTGAAGTTCGCCTTCAACATGGTCGACGACGGGCTGGTGGGGCAGCAGGTCTTCGCCGGTGAGGCGACCCGGCTGGCGTACATGACGGACGAGGCCGCCGAGGGCCGCGACGCCTTCCTGGAGAAGCGCGCTCCGGAGTGGTCCCGTTTCCCCTGGTACTACTGACCTCCGGTGTACGGGCCGGGGACGAGCGGTCGTAGGGTTGGGCGAACGCGAGATCGACAGGATGAGGGGTCGGGCCATTGCGGGTGTTCGCCATCCCGATGCGCACGCGGTTCCGCGGCGTGACGCGAAGAGAAGGGGCGCTCGTGCGTGGCCGGGCGGGGTGGGGGGAGTTCTCCCCGTTTCCGGAGTACGGTCCGGCGGAGTGCGCCCGCTGGCTGGCGGCGGCGTACGAGGCGGCCGATGAGGGCTGGCCCGAGCCGCGCCGTACGCGGATTCCGGTCAACGTGACGGTGCCGGCGGTCGGGCCGGAGGCCGCGCACGCGATCGTCCGCTCCTCCGGGTGCCGTACGGCGAAGGTGAAGGTGGCCGAGCCCGGTCAGGACGAGCGCGAGGACATCGCGCGGGTCGAGGCGGTGCGTGACGCGCTCGGGCCGGGCGGCCGGGTGCGGGTGGACGCCAACGGCGGGTGGGACCCCGACACCGCGGTCCGCATGCTGCGGGCGCTGGGGGAGCTGGAGTACGCCGAGCAGCCGTGTCCGACCCTGGAGGAGCTGGCGGCCGTACGGGCGCGGGTGGACACGCCGGTGGCGGCCGACGAGTCGATCCGCCGGGCCGAGGACCCGTTGCGGGTGCGTGCGGCGGACGCCGCCGACATCGTGGTGCTGAAGGTGCAGCCGCTGGGCGGGGTGCGCGCCGCGCTCGCGGTGGCCGAGGCGTGCGGGCTGCCGGTGGTGGTCTCCAGCGCGGTGGAGACGTCGGTGGGGCTCGCGGCGGGTCTGGCGCTGGCGGCGGCGCTGCCGGAGCTGCCGTACGCCTGCGGGCTGGGCACGCTGTCGCTGCTGGAGGGCGACGTCGTCGCCGATCCGCTGAGGGCGGTGGACGGCGTGATCGAGGTGCGGCGGCCGAGGGTCGATGAGGAGGCTCTGGCGCGGTACGAGATCGACGGTGAAGGCTGGCGCCGGCGCGCGGATGAGGCGCGTGCGGTGCTGGACGAGCGGCGTGGAGCGGCGCTGTGAACCCGGCGACCGCTCTGGCGACGGTCCTGGTGGACGAGCTGACGCGTTGCGGGCTGACCGATGTGGTGATGGCGCCGGGGTCGCGGTCGGCCGCGCTGGCCATGGCGCTGTTCGAGCAGTCGAAGGTGCGGCTGCATGTGCGGATCGACGAGCGTTCGGCGTCGTTCCTGGCGCTGGGGCTGGCCAAGCGGAGCGGCCGGCCGGTGGCGGTGGTGTGCACGTCGGGTACGGCCGCGGCCAACTTCCATCCGGCGGTGGTGGAGGCGCACGAGTCGGGGGTGCCGCTGCTGGTGCTGACCGCGGACCGGCCGCCGGAACTGCGGGAGACGGGCGCGAACCAGACGATCGACCAGATGAAGCTGTACGGCTCGGCGACGCGGTGGAGCTGTGAGGTCGGCGTGCCGGAGGAGCGGCCGGGCATGGTCGCCTACTGGCGTTCGCTGGCGAGCCGCGCCTGGCATGTGGCGCTGGATCCGGATCCGGGTCCGGTGCATCTCAACCTGGCGTTCCGTGAGCCGTTGGTCCCCGACGGCGACGAGTCGTGGTGTGAGCCGCTGGACGGTGACGCGCCGGGGCCGTGGACGAAGGTGCGGGCGGCGACGCCGGGTTCGGTGCTGCACGTGCCGCCGACGCGCCGTGGTGTGCTGGTGGTCGGCGACGGCGCGGTGAACGTCAAGCGGTACGTCGCGGCGGCGTCGATGGCGGGCTGGCCGGTGCTGGCGGAGCCGAACGGCAACGCGCGGTACGGCGATCACGCGCTGTCCTCGCACCATTTCCTGCTGGGGGTGCCGGAGTTCGTCGAGCGGCATCATCCGGAGGTGGTGGTGACGCTCGGCAAGCCGGGGCTGTCGCGTCCGCTGCTGTCGTACCTGCGGCGTGCGGAGGAGCACGTGGTGGTGACGCCGTCGCTGGCGCGGTGGCCGGATCCGGTGCGGTCGGCGACGCAGGTGGCGCAGGAGGCGGAGATCCCGGTCGTGTCGGGTGACGACGCGTGGCTGAAGGCGTGGCGGTCGGCCGACCTGGTGGCGCGGAACGCGGTGGACGCGGTGCTGGATGAGACCGCTGAGCTGTCGGAGCCGCGGCTGGCGCGCGACCTGGCGTCGGCGATGCCGGGCGGGTCGCTGCTGCTGGCGGCGGCGAGCATGCCGATCCGGGATCTGGATCAGACGATGCATCCGCGGCGGGGTATCCGGATTCTGGCGAACCGTGGCGCGAGCGGCATCGACGGGCTGGTGTCGACGGCGGTCGGTGCGGCGCTGGCGCACGGCAACCGGGCGTTCGCGCTCCTGGGGGATCTGGCGTTCCTGCACGATCAGAACGGTCTGGTGATCGGTCCACAGGACCATCGTCCGGATCTGGCGCTGGTGGTGGTGAACAACGCCGGTGGCGGGATCTTCTCGCTGTTGCCGCAGGCGGCGTTCTCCGAGTCGTTCGAGCGGGTCTTCGGTACCCCGCATCAGGTCGATCTGGCCTCGGTGGCGGCGGCGCACGGGCTGCCGTACACGCGGCTGGAGGCGATGGACGGCCTGACGAAGGTCATGGCGGGTGAGGGGTTGCGGATCGTGGAGGCGCGTACGGACCGGGCGGCGAACGCCGCGCTGCACGCGCGGATGCGCGACGCCGCGCACGAGGCGGTCCGGGCGTTCCTCGGCGCCTGACCGGCGGTTTCCCTTTCCGTTTCCTGCTCGTTCGTCGCTGATATCTCCTGGGTTCCGTGTGCGGCCGCCTGTGGTCTACAGTGTAGACAACGGTTGTCTACGGTGTAGACGTCGACGGTGAGCGAGGAAGCGCGGAGACGGTGGACATCACGGCGGAGCTGATTCAGGTGAAGGGGGCGCGGCTCCACGTCGAACGGGCCGGGCGGGGGCCGGCGCTCGTGCTCATCTCGGGCGGTGGGGGCGACGCGGCGATGTACGAGGAGATCGTTCCGCTGCTGGCCGGGCGGTTCACGGTGATCACGTTCGACCGGCGAGGGAACTCGCGCAGCCCGCTGGAGGAGCCCGGCGGTCCGATCGGCGTTGCCGAACAGGCCGAGGACGTCGTGTCGGTCCTGGACCACTGCGGGATCGACCGCGCCTTCGTGTTCGGCAACAGCGGCGGCGCGATCATCGTCGTGGAGCTGGTGGCCCGGCACGCCCACCGGCTGCTGGGAGCGGTGGCCCATGAGCCTCCGCTCGTCCAGGTCCTGCCCGATGACAGTCCCGAACGACGGGAACTGCAGGACATCGCCCGGCTGGGCCGGGAGAAGGGCGTCATGCGGGCGTTCGCCGCGTTCGGTGCGATGACGTTGCCCGACCCGCCGTGGATCTTCCGTTCCGCGTGGGGGCGGGCGGCGATCGCCGTGGCCTCCCGCGTCGGGCTTCTGCTCGGCGCGGTCGCGCGGAGCGTCACCCGGCGCGAGCCGTCATCCATGACGCGCATCCTGGGCAACACCGATCTGCTCATCCGGCGTGAACTGCCGGAGTTCTGCTTCGCGTACCGGCCCGACCTTCCCGCACTCGGCGGGACCGCGGTCCGCTGGTGCACGGCCGTCGGCGATGACAGTGTCGGCCGCCCCTATCATCGGCCCGCTCTCGTCCTCGCCGATCGGCTGGGTGTGTCGTGTGAGCGGTTTCCCGGAGGGCACACGGCCTACCAGGAGGGGCCGCGGGAGTTCACGACCCGGCTCCTCACGATCCTGGACCGGTGGTCCTCATGAAGGAGGGTTCATGACCCGCAAGGGCCGTACGGGCGGCACGGCGCCGTCGCGACGGGATCGGGCGCCGCTGACCAGGGACTCCATCGTCGCCGCGGCCTTGGCCCTGATCGACGCCGACGGCCTGGCGAAGTTCTCCATGCGCCGGCTCGGCGCCGCGCTGGGGGTCGATCCGATGGCCGTGTACCGCCACGTCGAGGATCAGGAGGCACTGTTCGACGCCGTCGCCGAGGCGATCTTCGACGAGCTCCAGGTCGCCACGCTGCCCTGGGAGGGCACCTGGCGGGAGGTGTCGCAGGAGTACTGCCGCCGGCTCCGCGACGCGCTTCTGCGCCATCCGAACGCCGTGACCGTCTTCGCGACGCGGCCGATCCGCTCGCGTACGTCGATCGACGCGGGCGTCAAGATGATCGACAAGCTGCGGGAGGCGGGTTTTCCGCCCGGCCGGGGCCTTCAGATCGTCCGTTGCCTGCGGGAGTACACGCTCGGGCATGCCCTGAGCGTCGCCGTGTTGCGGCTCGGGGCCGCCGACCGTAGCCGGAAGCCCCGCGCCGGCGATCCCGGCTACAACGTGCTGGCCGAGGCCGCCGACGCCACCGAGGCCGACGACCACTTCGAACTCGGTCTCGCCGCGATGGTGAACGGCTTTCCGCCTGAGGAGGCCGCCGGGTGACGGCTCGGCGCGCGTTGGCGTTCCGCTGCTTCCGGTCAGGTCCGTAGGGCGGTGCGGAGGGCGGCGGTGTCGGCGTCGGTCCAGCCGTGGTGGCGGAGCCAGCCGACCGGCCCGCCGTGCCGTTCGTCGAGGACGGCGAGGAACTTCTCCATCGTGGAGGCGTGCGGCATGTGGGTGTCGGCGGGCCGGGAGTCGAGGTCCTGGGCGTAGGTGGGGCTGCTGCGCAGGCGGGCGAGGATGGCCTCGAGGCGGTCGCCGGTGGCGGCGTAGTCGGCGACGATGCGGTCGCGGGGGACACCGAGGATGTCCAGGGCGAACGCGGTGACGACGCCGGTGCGGTCCTTGCCGGCGGCGCAGTGGACGATCGAGGGTCCCTGGGCGATGACGCGGAGCGCGTCGACGACGGAGCCGGGGCGGTCGGCGAGGTAGGCCAGGTAGTGGCCGACGCTGCGTTCGCTCTCCTGGCCGTCCTCTTCGGGGCGGTTCTGCCAGGGGAGGATCTTGTCGGTGTCGACACCGCCGCCGGCGGGAGGCGTGTCGGCGTCGACGTCGGTGAGGCCGCCGCCTTCGGCGAACAGGGACAGGTGGTGGATCGTCACGCGGGGGTCGCGGGTGAGCGGGCCGGGGCCTTCGATGGTGACTTCGGTGTCGCTGCGCAGGTCGATGACGTGGCGGACGCCGATGTCGGTCACGAGACGGTCGACGTCGGCGGGGGTGAGCCCCTGGAGGTTGTCCGAGCGGAGCAGCCGGCCGGGGCGGAGGGTGCCGCCGTCGGAGGTGACGAGCCCGCCCATGTCACGGACGTTGACCGCGCCGTCGAGTTCGATCCATCGAGTCATGCTGACGACCTTATCCGGGGGAGATGTCACCTTCTGGGGGAGTTCGCGGCGCCGGGGTTACAGAGCCTCGGGCGGGATGCCGACGAGCTTGACCAGAAATCGGTCGACCTGTTCTTCCAGGGGTGTCCAGGGCAGGTCGGGCTGGTTGATGCGCAGCGACACGGCGCCGTGGACGGCGGCCCGCAGGTCCAGTGACACCGTCGCCGCGTCGTCGGCGGGAGCCAGCCCGGCGTCCATACAGCGCTGGACGGCGGTCGTGGTGCGTTCGGCGAGGTCCTGTTTGAAGGCCATGGCGGTGCGCTGGTTGAGCGTGCTCTCGTGCAGCACTTTGTAGAGTCCCGGATGCCGGTTGACCACTTCGCCGAGGAGCAGCACGCGGGCGCGCAGTTTCCCCACGGGGCCGGCGGCGCCGGCCTCGGCCTGGTCGATGGCCCGCATGAGATCGCGGTGGAAGCGCTCCAGCGTCGCCAGGACGAGTTGGTCGCGGTCGGCGAAGTGGATGTAGACCGAGGTCGCCGCGATGCCGAGTTCGCGGGCCACCGCGCGCAGTGACAGCGCCTGGTCATCGCCCAGCTCGTCCAGGAGCCGGAGCGTGACCGAGACGATCTCCTCTCTCAGCCGCGCGCCCTGTCCCCGCGGGTTCCGTCCTCGGGCCGGGGAGGTCTTTTCCATGATCCGCCATTGTAGAGCCGCACATGTCGCGCTACAGTCGTAGCACTACAGCCGTTCAGTTACTGAAGGGACGACCATGAACCTCCCCTCCGAGACCCAGGCGCCGGACCCGGTGTTCGCCGAGATGAGCGCCGCCACCGACCGCGCGCTCTGGGACGGGACCGGTGAGCTGTCCCCGCGCGAGAAGGTCCTGCTCTGCCTGGTCGCCGACGTTTGCCAGCAGACGCTCGGCCTGCCGTTCGAAGAGCACGTGACGATGGCGTCGCGGTACGGCGTGTCAGGCGACGATCTGCGGGAGCTGCTGCGTTTCATCGCCTACGACAGCGGCTATCCCGCGGCCGCCGCGGCCCTGGACCGCCTGGTGGAGATCGAGCGGAAGCTGGGCGTGGAGCCCACGGGTGAGGGGCACGAGACGAACGCCGACGGCTCGGGCAGTCCGATTCCGGCGCCGATGCGGCGGGCGGTGCACGGCCTCGACGATGCGTTCGGCGACTACATGGACCTGCAGTCCCGGATGCGCGGTGGCATGCGGCGCCTGAGTCCGCGCGAGCGCGCGTACGCCACGATGACCGTCGACGTGCTCTACCAGACGCTGGAGGAGAGCTTCCGCGCCCATGTGACCCGTGCGTTCGCCTCCGGTGCCACCGCCGACCAGGTCCGCGCGGTGGTGCGGTTCTCCGCCCTGTTCGGGATGACGAAGGCCTGGCGCGCCCTGCGCGTGCTGGACGGCCTGTTCACCGAGACGGGAACGGTGTTCGCCTGAAGCGGTCACCCACGGCGCGTCAGCAGGCCGGCGATGAGGACGCTGAGGGTGGCCTGCAGGCGGTCGGCGAAGTCGATGCGCAGGGCGGCGATGGACGCGTCGGCCTCATAGGCGGCGCGGACGGCGCCGGAGGGGTTCGCGTGGGCCCACAGGGAGCCGGTGACCATGACGATGGTGCCGGCGAGCCAGTCGGCGTCCGGTGCGGCGAGTTCGGGCAGGTGCCGGCGGATGAGCCGGGCGAGCGCCGCGACGTGGTGGGTGAGGCGGTGCCTGTGGCGCAGGACGACCGGGAGGGAGACGTTGTGCTCCAGCACGGCGGCCTGGGCGCTGATCAGGTCGCACAGCATCGGGCGTGCCGCGAGTGAGGCGGCCAGGGCCGAGCTCAGCCGGGTCGCACGCTCGGCGGTCCCGGCGCCGTCGCCGTCCAGGCCGGTGGCGACCTCGTTGAGCCAGGCGGCGACGGCGGCGTCGAGGAGTTCGAGGAGGATCTCCTCGCGGGATTCGAAGTAGCGCAGGACGTTGGACTTGGCCAGGCCGGCGCGGCGGCTCAGCTCGTTGAGGGTGAGGCGGCCGGCGGGCATCTCGGCGAGCATGGCGACCGCGGTGTCCAGGATCGCGCGCCGCCGCTCGGCGCGCTGCTCCGCGCTGCGGGCCCGCTGGAAGGTCGCCATGCCGCCAGATTACAGACCGCCGGTCTATTGTCACGGTGCCGCCGACGGGCGTGTCCTCGGCCGTGAACTCGGCGTCGGCCACCGTGGCCACGTGTCGCGTGCGCGGACGCTACTCGGCCAGGACCCGTTCCGGCCGCGCTTCGGCCGCGGTCTCGGGCGTGGGCCGTTCTCGCAGCATGAGGAAGGAGATCAGGGCGCCGGCGACGCCCACGAGTCCGGCGACGGCGAGGAGGGCCGCGATGCCGTTGGCCGCCGCGGCGTGGATCGCCTCGTCGAGGAGGTGGCGTGAGCCCGCGGGCGCCGAGCGCAGCAGGTCGGCGCTCCGCGCGCCGGCGACGTCGTGAGCGGCCGAGCCCGAGGACTCGATGTGCCGGCCGGCGAGGGTGTGGTGCGCGCCGGCGGTGAAGACGCTGCCGAGCAGCGCGATGCCGAACGCGACGCCCGCCTGCCGGGCGGTGTATATCGCGCCGCCCGCCATCCCGGCGCGCTGGGCCGGTACCGCGGCCGTGCCGGTCGAGCTCAGCGGCGGGGTGGCCAGGCCGACGCCGAGCCCGACGACGAAGAAGCCGGGCAGCAGTGCCGGCCACGACGACCACGCGTGCACGAGCGCGAAGCCGAGAAGGTCACCGACGCCGACGAGCAGGATCCCGCCGGCGATCATGTTGCCCGGCCGCAGCCGGTGCATGACGCGTCCGAGCAAGGCCGAGGCGGCGAACGCGGCTCCCGACATCGGCAGAGCGACCAGACCGGCCGTCACCGGCGTCAGGCGCAGGACCGACTGCATCCAGATCGAGGAGTAGGTCAACGACACGTACGCGGCGAAGTTCAACAGGAGAGCCGCGAGGAGGACGCCGCTGAAGACCCGGTTGCGCAGCAGTGACGGTTCGAGCAGCGGCTCGGCGGTCCGCGTCTCGACGACCAGGAACGTGAGCAGCAGCGCCGCACCGGCACAGAGCGCCGGCCAGCAGCTCGGGGCGCCCCAGCCGTGCTCACCGGCCGAGACCATCCCGAACGTCACGGAGCCGATCGCCGCCGAGAAGACCACGACACCCACGACGTCGATGCGGCGGGCGTGCCGGGCCTGTCCGTCGCGTAGCACGCGCAGGCCCAGGGCGATGGCCACCGCACTCACCGGAAGGTTGACGAAGAAGATCCAGCGCCACGACAGCCCCTCGGTCAGCGGACCGCCGATCAACGGCCCGACCGCCGAGGAGGCACCCGACACGGCTGCCCACATTCCGTACGCCATGCCGCGTTCGCGCCCGGTGTAGGAGCCGTTCAGCAGCGCGAACGTCGTGGCGATCATCGCCGCGCCGCCCACGCCCTGCACCACCCGGGAGACGATGAGCACCGTGGGATCCGGTGCGAGGCCGCAGGCCAGCGAGGCCAGCGCGAACACCACCAGCCCGGCCAGATAGACCAGGCGGTGGCCGATCCGGTCCGCCAGCCCGCCGGCGCCCATCAGCAGCGCGGCCAGCGCCAGGGCGTAGCCGTCGACGACCCACTGCAGCGCGCTGAACGACGTCCGCAGATCGACGGCCATGTCGGGCAGGGCCACGTTCACGATCGTCACGTCCACCAGCAGCATGAACGTGCCCAGACACACCGCGATGAGCGGTGACCACTTACGCATCGAACACTCCTTCACTCTTGTGCGCTTCAGTGTCGGCGCACGGCTGTGGGGGAGTGCCTCGGATCCGTCCGTGCTTGTACGATCATTGATATGCCAGCGGTTCAAATGGCGGATCCTTTCACGCTGGAGGCGACCGACCTTCAGATCATCCGGGCCCTGCAGATCGATCCCCGGGTCCCGTTCGCGACGATGGCGGCGGTGCTCGGGCTGTCCGAGCCGACCGTGTCCCGCCGGTACGGGCGGATGCGACGCACGGGCGTGCTGCGGGTGACCGGAGTCGTCGACCCGGGCGCTCTCGGCCAGAGCCAGTGGATGGTGCGGCTTCGGTGCCGGCCCGGCAGCGGCGCGGCCATCGCCGAGGCTCTCGCGGACCGGGACGACGTCGGCTGGGTCGCGCTGAGCGCGGCCGGCGCCGAGGTCACCTGCTGGGTGCGGTCACGGTCGCAGGAGGAACGCGAGGACCTGCTCGGGCACAAGCTCCCGCGCGCGACCGCCGTGCTCGACCTCGAATCCTCCGTCATGCTCCGTAAGTTCCTCGGCGGCAGAGGCCACTACTGGGCCGCGCTCACCGGAGTGCTGACGCCTGAGCAGGAAGCGCGACTCGGGTCGGCCGGCAGCCCCTTCACCGAGTCCGCCGTGGTCGTGAGCCGATCGCCGCATCTGCGAGATCACGACGAGAAGCTGCTGGCGGCCCTCGCCGCCGACGGGCGTGCCAGCCTCGTCGACCTCGCGTCCGCGGCCGGCCTCACCCCCGGCCGGGCGTCCCGGCGGCTGCAGACGCTCGTCGCGGACCGCGTCGTTCACATCCACGTGGAGCTTTCGCCGGCGGCGTTGGGATACCACGCCCGGGCGAACCTCTGGTTGCGGGTTCACCCGTCGAAGACCAAGTCCGTGGGGCGCGCGCTGGCGGAGATGCCCGAAGTGGGCTTCGCCGCCGCCATGTCCGGCAAGGACAATCTGCACGCGCTCGTCCGCTGCCGGGACCTGGAGGAGCTCTTCGCGTTCACCTCCGACCGCGTCGGCGCCCTCCCCGGCGTCGAGGCGGCCGAGGTGAGCCCCATCCACCGCCAGATCAAGCAGGCCGGCACCCTGCTGTCCGGTGACCGGCTGCAAGAACACGCGAAGGGCCACCGGCGCTGACCACCGGCGCGCCGAGCCCCGCCGCGGGCCTTCGCGGGGTCTCAGCCGTCGATGGCGTGGCGCATGGCGCGCAGCTTGGTCTGCGTCTCGGCGAGTTCGGCGGCCGGGTCGGAGCCGGCGACGATGCCGCCGCCGGCGTACAGGCGGGCGCGGGTGCCCTCGACGTGGGCGCAGCGCAGCGCGATGCCCCATTCGCCGTCGCCGCGGGCGTCGATCCAGCCGACGGGCCCGGCGTAGCGGCCGCGTTCCATCAGCTCCAGCTCGCGGATGGTCTCCAGCGCGTCGGTGGTGGGCGTGCCGCCGACGGCGGGCGTGGGGTGCAGGGCCGCGACGACGTCGAGGACGGAGCGTTCTTCGCTCAGCCGTCCCCGTACGGGCGTGGCCAGGTGGATGAGGTTGGACAGGCGGAGCAGTTCCGGCTCGTCGGGCACGGTGAGCTCGCGGCACAGCGGGGCGAGGGCGGCACGGACCATGTCGGCGGCGTAGGCGTGCTCTTCGCGGTCCTTGGCGGAGGCGAACAGGGTCGCGGCGGAGACCTCGTCGGCGGTGTCGCGGGCGATCGTGCCGGCCAGCACGAGGGACTCGACCTGCCCGCCCATGCGACGGACGAGGAGTTCGGGGGTGGCGCCGACGAGGCCGGCGCAGGCGAAGGTGTAGCAGGAGGGGAAGCGGTCGGCGAGGCGGCGCAGCAGGACGCGGGTGTCGATGGGGGAGTCGGCGGTCGCGAGCAGGTCGCGGGCCAGCACCACCTTCGACAGGTGCCCGGCGCGGATGCGTTCGACGGCGGCGGCCACGGCGCGCATGTGGCGGGAGGCGTCGACCGCGCCGTCGGCCCAGCGGACGCCGGCGGGGGGCAGGGGCGGACGCACCAGCGCCAGTGGCTCGGGGGTGTCGCCGATCGTGGTGTACCAGGCGTGGCCGTCGCGGCGGCCGAGGACGACGCGCGGGACGATGAGCACCGAGTCGCCGGACTTGGGGTCGAAGGAGAAGCTGCCGAAGGCGACCGGGCCCGATCCGGGGATGCCGAGCGGGTCGTCGACCGACGCGGCGGCGAACACGGAGGCGAGCCACTCGCGGGCGCGGGTGAAGCGGTCCTCGCCGCCCGGCAGGACGAGCCGCGCCGCCTCGCCCCAGCCGACGAGGCCTTCGCCGTGCCGGACCCAGGCGAGCGCCTCGGAGTGGGGGAGGCGCGCCACCAGGTCTTCGTGTGCTGAAACGCCGCCGGACACGACGGTGGTCCGGACGGTGAGCCGGTCGGGGATTCCCACAGCGACGTTCACCTGAACCACTGTACGGGATTTTTGAACCTGTTCAAACAGTCGTGACCTTTGCATTTCGTGGGGCCGCCGAGGCCCTCCCGGCCTGGGCCGGCGCGCCGTCGCCGGGCCCGTCTGCGGCCGGGTGCGGTCATCGCCGGTCGCCGGTGACGTCTCACCTTGTTCGGCGAACCCTCTAGATATATCGTTAATATGTCTAGATGATCACGTGGAGGTGAGGGCATGAACGACTGGCCGCCGGGTCGGATGGACCCGGCCGTATTCCTGTCCGCGAACGCCCCGGGCGGTGGCCCACCGGGTCCCCCCGGGCCACACGGGCCACACGGGCCGCATGGACCGGTCGGACCGGTCGGCGGCCCGCATGGGCCGCACGGCGTGCCCTTCCCGCCGCCGGTCCCGCCGCCTCCTCCCCCTCCCGGCGTGCCGCCGATGCCGGATCTGTTCGGTCCGGGCGTGCTGCCGCCCGGTGTCGCGCCGAAGGTCAGGAAGGGCGACGTGCGCGCCGCCGCCCTGGCACTGCTCGCCGAGGGCCCGCGCAACGGCTACCAGATCATCCAGGAGATCGCCGAGCGCAGCCACGGCCTGTGGCGGCCCAGCCCCGGCTCGGTCTACCCGGCGTTGCAGCAGCTGGAGGACGAGGGGCTGGTCCGGGCCAAGGAGGAGGCGGGGCGGCGCACGTACCAGCTCACCGACGAGGGCCGCGCCCACGTGGCCGCGCACGAGGAGGCGCTCGCCGAGCCCTGGGCGGCGGTGGCCGAGTCGGTCAGCGAGGACGTGGTCGACCTGCGGGAGCTGTTCGTACGGCTGGCCATGGCCCTGCGGCAGGTCGCGCAGGCCGGCACGCCCGACCAGCACCAGCGGGCCGGGCGGATCCTGGCCGACGCGCGCCGGTCGCTGTACCGGCTGCTCGCCGAAGACCCCGGGGAGGGGGAGTGAACGCGACCGGCGCGGGCCCGGCCATCGCGGTGGAGGGCCTGGCGAAGCGGTACGGCGACCTGGCGGCGGTCAAGGGCGTCGGGTTCGAGGTACGCCGGGGGGAGGTGTTCGGGTTCCTGGGCCCCAACGGCGCGGGCAAGACCACCACGATCGGGATGCTGTGCACGCTGGTCCGCCCCAGCGGCGGCACCGCGTACGTGGCCGGCCACGACATCGTCGCCGAGCGCGACGAGGTGCGCCGCGACATCGGGCTGGTCTTCCAGGACCCCACCCTGGACGCGTACCTGACCGCCGAGCAGAACCTGCGCTTCCACGGCGAGCTGTACGGGCTGCCACGCGAGGCGATGAACGAGCGGATCGGCCAGGTCCTGCGGATGGTCGATCTGGCCGACCGCAAGGACGACAAGGTCGAGACGTTCTCCGGCGGCATGAGGCGGCGCCTGGAGATCGCCCGTGGCCTGCTGCACTCGCCGCGGGTGCTGTTCCTGGACGAGCCGACGGTCGGCCTGGACCCCCAGACCCGCGCCGCGATCTGGAGTTACCTCGGCCGGCTGCGGGACACCGAGGACATCACGATCTTCCTCACCACCCACTACATGGAGGAGGCCGAGTACTGCGACCGCATCGCGATCATCGACCACGGTCAGATCGTCGTGCTCGACACCCCCGGCGCGCTCAAGGCCAGTGTCGGCAAGGACCGCGTGCAGATCGCGACCGGCGACGACGAGGCGGCGATCGCGGCGCTGCGGGACCGCTTCGGCGTCGAGGCCGGCGTGCACGAGGGCGCGGTCACCTTCGCGGTGGCCTCCGGGGAGGCGTTCGTGCCGCGGCTGTTCGCCGAGCTGGGCGTGCCGATCCGCTCGGTGCACGTCGCCCGGCCCTCCCTCGATGACGTGTTCATGAACTACACCGGCACGACCATCCGCGACGCCGAGGCCGGCTCGGCGGACCTGGCCCGCCGGCTGATGAGGAGGTGAGCCGATGACCACCGACGTACGGGCCCCGGCGAACGTCGCGCGGGTGCACGTGGCACGCCGCGGCCTGGCTCACGACCTGCGCGCCGTGAAGATCGTCCTGCACCGTGAGCTGCTGCGTTTCCTCTACGACCGCAGCCGCATGATCTCCCAGGTGATCCAGCCGGTGCTGTACCTGCTCGTGCTGGGCACCGGCCTGGGGTCCCTGGTCTCCGGCGGCGGCACGGTGAACCTGAAGACCTTCATCTTTCCGGGCGTCATCGCGATGTCGGTGATGTTCACCGGGATGTTCTCGGCCGCCTCGATCGTGTGGGACCGGGAGTTCGGGTTCTTGCGCGAGATGCTCGTCGCGCCGGTCGGCCGGACCGCGATCGTGGTCGGCAAGGTCCTCGGTGGCGCGGTCGTCGCCACGTTGCAGGGCGTGGTGATCCTCGCGCTGGCCGGCCTGGCCGGAGTGCCCTACGACCCGGTGATGATCCTGACGCTGATCGCGGTGATGTTCACCGGGGCGTTCACCATCACCGCGTTCGGTGTGGTGCTGGCCGCGCGGATCCGGCGGATGCAGTCCTTCTTCGGCATCATGCAGATGGCGATGATGCCGATGATGTTCCTGTCCGGCGCGCTGTTCCCGCTGTCGGGCCTGCCGGCCTGGCTGAGCGTCCTGACCCGGATCAACCCGCTGACCTACGCGGTCGACCCGCTGCGGCACGCGGTGTTCGCGCACATCACCGCGAGCCCCGCGCTGAAGGCCCGGTTCAACCCCGGCGTCACCTGGTTCGGCTGGCACGTGCCTCCGCTGCTGGAGGTCGGCCTGGTCATCGTGCTGGGCGCCGGCCTGCTCGCCGGCGCGATCGCCCAGTTCCGCCGGACCGACTAGAGCCCCCGGCCGGTCCTACTCCGCGGCCGGCCGGGCCCCGGTGGTGTACGGTCCCAGCTCGGCGGAGAAGACACGTACGGCGTCGAGCAGGTCGGCCGCCGACGGCACGCCGCCGGGGTCCATGAGCCACTGGGCGGCCGTGCCCGACAGCAGGGCCTGCAGGTACGCGCCGATCATCTCGGTCCGGTGCGGGCCGAGCGAGGCCGCGTCGACGCCGAACAGTTCGGCCAGGCCCAGGCGGGCCTGCCGGTTGGCGGCGGCGAAGACGCCGCGCAGTTCCGGGGTGCGCTCGATGTGGGCGAGTACCTCGAACTGGACCGCCCACAGCGGCCGGGTCGTGGCGAACGTGTCGAGGATGTTCCCCCAGGTCGCCGCGAATCGTTCGGCCGGGTCCGCGTCGGCGGGGGTCGCGGCGGCCATCGCCGCGGCGATCTGGTCGCCCCACTCCTCGATCGCGCCGCGCAGTGCCTCGTTCAGCAGCACGTCCTTGGACCCGAAGTGGTAGCCGATGGCGGCGAGACTGACCCCGGACGCCTGCGCGATGTCGCGTGCGGTCGTCCGCGTGTAGCCCTTCTCCAGCAGGCAGCGCCGGGCGCCGTCCAGCAGATCCTCGCGATTGCCCATGCCGCCGACTCTACCGCGCCGATCGAACGGCTGTCTAAGACAGTCGTCTTGCACAAATGTCTAAACGCGTCGTATCGTCGGAGTCATGCGAGGCGCTCGGCCTCGGACGAGGCAGTGGCAAGGAGCCGTGAGGATGAAGAACGTCAACGTGTTGATCTCGGGTGCCGGCATCGCGGGCGTCACCCTCGCCCACTGGCTGCGGCAGCACGGCTTCACGCCGACCGTCGTGGAACGCGCCCCCGCCATCCGGGCGGGAGGCTACAAGGTCGACATCAGGGGCGCGGCGCTCACGGTCGCCGAGCGCATGGGCCTGCTGGAGGAGATCCGCGCGCTGCGCACCGACGTGCGGCGCGGCACCGTGGTCGACGCGGCCGGCAAGAGCGTGGCGAGCATGGACGGCGACACCTTCGGCGGCCGCACCCACGGCGACGCCGAGATCCTGCGCGGCGACCTGCACCGCCTGCTGTACCAGCGGACCGCGGAGTCGGTCACCTACCTTTTCGGCGACTCCATCACCGCCCTGCGCGAGACGCCGGGCGGGGTCGAGGTCGACCTGGAGAGCGGGCGGAGCCGCACCTTCGACCTGGTGGTCGGCGCGGACGGCCTGCACTCGGTGACCCGCGCGCTGGCGTTCGGACCGCAGGAGCGGTTCGTCCACGACCTGGGTTACCGCATCTCGATCTGCGACGTGCCCAACCATCTCGGGCTGGATCGCGAGGAGGTCACCTACGTCGGCCCCGGCAAGACGATGCTCGCCTACAGCACCGCGGGGCAGGAGGGCGCCAAGGCGATGTTCCTGTTCGGCTCCGCCGAGCTGAGCGGTGAACCGAGCGACCGCGCGGGCCGGCGGCGCGCCCTGGCCTCCGTCTACGGCGGGGAGGGCTGGGAGGTGCCGCGCTTCGTCGCCTCGGCGGCCGCCGCGCCGGATCTGTACTACGACTCGATCAGCCAGGTCCGCATGGACCGGTGGTCGGCGGGCCGGATCGTCCTGCTCGGCGACGCCGCGCACTGCGCCTCACCGGCGTCCGGCCAGGGCACCAGCCTGGCCCTGGTCGGCGCGTACGTCCTGGCGGGCGAACTGGCCGCGGCCGGCGGGGACCACCACGCCGGGTTCGCGGCCTATGAGCGGGAGATGCGGCCGTTCGCCGAGGCGAACCAGAAGCTCGGCCCGGCCAACATCAAGCGGATGGTGATGCGCACGCGCGGGCAGGTCCGCGTCTCGATGGCGATGCTCGGCCTCCTGGACAGGCTGCCGGGCAAGGAACGGATCATGGCGAAGGCGGTCGCGCCCATCCACCGGGCCGCCAACGCGATCGCGCTCAAGGACTACCGGACCACGGTTCGATCATCGTGACGCCGGCGGCCGGGGCGGCCCCCATGGTCCCCATGGCCGCCAGCGCCGCCGGCGCCTCGGCCAGCCCGATCGTGGCGGTGATCAGGCGGTCCGGGCGCAGCGTGCCCGCGGCGACCAGGTCCAGCATCGGCCCGTACGCGTGGGCGGGCATGCCGTGGCTGCCCAGCACGCTCAGCTCGTAGGCGATCACCCGGTCCATCGGAGGCGCCGCCGGGCCCGCCTCCGGCGGCAGCAGGCCCACCTGGACGTGCCGTCCGCGGCGGCGCAGGCACGCGATCGAGTTCGCGAAGGTCCGCGGGTCGCCGAGCGCGTCCAGGGACACGTGCGCGCCACCGCCGGTGACCTCCTCGATCGCCTCCGGCACGCCGTCCGGGCCCCGGACGCACGCCTCGGCGCCGAACGCACGGGCCAGCTCCAGCGCGGCGGGGGAGACGTCGACGGCCACCACCCGCGCGCCGGCCGCGGCCGCGATCATCACCGCGGACAGGCCGACACCGCCGCAGCCGTGCACCGCCACCCACTGCCCCGGCGCGGCCCGCCCGTGCGCGGTCAGCGCACGGTAGGCGGTCGCGAAACGGCAGCCGAGGCCGGCCGCCGCCGCGAAACCGAGCCCCTCGGGCAGCGCGACCAGGTTCACGTCGGCGTTCTCCACGGCGACGTACCCGGCGAAGGAGCCCCAGTGGGTGAACCCGGGCTGGGTCTGGCGTTCGCACACCTGCTGCTCCCCGGCCGCGCACGCCGGACAGCGCCCGCACGCGCACACGAACGGGACCGTCACCCGGTCCCCCGCCCGCCACCCGGCGACCCGCGGACCGGCCGCCTCGACCACCCCGGCCAGCTCGTGCCCGGGAACGTGGGGGAGCGGGATGCCGGAGTCGTGGCCCATCCACCCGTGCCAGTCGCTGCGGCACAGCCCGGTCGCCGCGACCCTGATCACCACCCCGGCCGGCGACGGCACCGGATCGGGCACCTCGCGCAGCTCCGGCATCCGCCCGAACTCCTCGAACACCACCGCTCGCACCCGACCGTCTCCTCCCCGCCGTCCGCGTCACCGTACCGCCGGCCGGGCGCGCGGCGGTACGGCCCGGGCGGGGTCCGGCGACAGATGGGTGTTGCCGAAGCCGGCCGGCTCACGACTGTCCTTCCCAGGCGGGTCATCAAGGCCGCCCGACGATCGCCTGGATACGGTGAAGCGATGAGACTCGGCGTGAACGTCCCCAACTTCGGGCCCGGCACCGATCCCGGCGTGCTGCGCGACTGGGCGCGTACGGTCGAGGGACTCGGCTTCGACCTGCTGATGGTCTCCGACCACGTGGCGGTCACACCCGACGTGGCCGAGCAGTACCCGGCGCCGTTCTACGAGCCGTTCACCACGCTGTCGTGGCTGGCCGGCGTGACCGAGCGGCTGCGGCTCGGCACCACCGTGGTCATCGTGCCGTACCGGCATCCGCTGCTGCTGGCCCGCATGGCCGCCAACCTGGACGACCTCAGCGGGGGCCGCCTCGTCCTCGGCGTGGGCGTCGGCTGGGCCCGGCAGGAGTTCGCGGCGCTCGGCGTGCCGTACGGCGAACGCGGCCGGCTCACCGACGAGCACCTGCGCGCCGTACGGGCCGCCTGGGCCGACACGGCCGACTACCGTGCCGGGGCGATCCCGCTGTGGGTCGGCGGCAACAGCGACGCGGGCATCCGCCGGGCCGTGGCGCTCGGCGACGCCTGGCATCCGCTGCGGGTCACCCTGCCGTGGCTGCGGGAGGCGCGCGAACGCCTCACCGCCACCGCGCGGGACCAGGGGCGGCCCGTGCCCGCGCTGGCGCCCCGCATCGCGCTGCGGCTCACCTCCGCTCCGGTCACCGGCCCCGACCGGCTCGCCGGCGAGGGCACCTTCGAGCAGGTCGTCGCGGACCTGGACGAGCTGCGCCGGCTCGGCGCCGGAACCGTCGTGCTCGACCCCTTCAACGGCGACCCGGAGGAGACCCGCCGCCCGCGCGAGGCCTGGCACGCGCTCGCGGCCGTCGCCGCCTCCTTCACCCCCGACCGATCGGAGTGAACCATGCCCCTCGACCCGGACGACCTGTTGCGCCGGGCCATCGCCCTGGCCGCCGAGGCGCGCGCGGCGGGCGACCCGCCGTTCGGATCGCTGCTGGCGGGCCCGGACGGGCAGATCCTCGCCGAGGAACGCAACACGACCGTCACCGGCGCCGACATCAGCGCCCACCCGGAGCTGAAGCTGGCCCGCTGGGCGGCGCGCGCGCTCGACCTCGCGACCGCGGCGGCCACCACGATGTACACCAGCTGCCAGCCGTGCCAGATGTGCACCGGAGCGATCGCCCGCTCCGGCCTGGGCCGCGTGGTGTACGCGCTGTCGGACGAACAGCTCGCCGGTCTCAAACCGGGCGGCGGATGGCCGGAGGTGCCCCAGGAGGGCCCGGCGCTGTACGAGGAGGCCCGCGTCCCGGTCGAGGGCTACTACTGAGCGACGTACGCCGCGGCCGGGAGCGTGCGGCAGCCGCCGTCACCGGATTCCGGGCGGTCGGCGCCCATCGGGTCGTCTCGCCGGCGAGGCGCCACCACTGACGGGGAGCGGCCCGGCCGGGTGTTCCGGCGCCACCGGACCGCTGTGCCGTTCCCGCGATGATCCGCCGGGTATACGCTCCGGCACATGCCGAGTCCCGCCGTATCCTTCTTCTCCGGCCGTGACGGCGTGCGCCTCGCCTACCGGGAGGTGGGTGAGGGAAGACCGCTGATCCTGCTGCACGGCATCAGCGGAGACGCGACGATGTGGCTGCGCGACGGGCAGGCCGAGACGATCGCGGCACACGGCCATCGCGTGATCATGCCGGATTTCCGCGGGCACGGCAGGAGCGAGAAGCCCCGGGACCGTTCCGCCTACCCCTCCGACGTCCTGACCGACGACGGCTTGGCCCTCGTTGAGCACCTGGGACTGGACGACTACGACCTCGGGGGATACTCGCTCGGGGCGCGCATCGTGGTGGGGATGCTGGCGCGCGGCGCGACACCGGGCCGGGCGGTGGTCGCGGGTCAGGGTCTGCGTCAGGTGCTCGGCTTCGGAGGCGGGGCCGGAGCATTCCTGCGGCGGATCTTCGCCGGAACGGAGACGTTCGAGCCGGGCTCGCCGGAGGAGCGGGCCGTGCAGTGGTTCCGGTCGAGCGGCGATGACCCGGTCGCGCTGCTCCACGTGCTGGACTCGATGGTCGCCACACCCGAGGAGGCGCTCGGCCGCATCCAGGTGCCGACGCTCGTCGCGATGGGCGGCGATGACACGCGCGCCGATTCGGTCGACCAGCTGGTCGCGGCGTTGCCGCACGGCACTCGCGCCGTGGTGCCCGGAGATCACCGGACGGCGCCCGCCACACCGGAATTCGTCGCGGCGATCGTGGATTTCCTCGCCGATGGCCGGTGACCGCCGGCGTCTCTATATGCCTTGAAGCGTATATAGCTGTACGGGTATGCTCCCTGCATGACCGCACCATTCGATGTGCTCGCCGAGCCGACACGGCGGCGGATCCTCGATCTGCTGCTGGAGCGTCCCCGGCCCGTCGCGGAGCTGACCGAGGCGCTCGGCCTCACCCAGCCCGGCACCTCCAAGCACCTGCGGGTGCTGCGCGAGGCCGGTCTGGTGCGCGTCCGCGCCGAGGCGCAGCGCCGCTGGTACGAACTGCGGCCCGAGCCGCTCGCCGAGATCGACGCGTGGCTGCGGCCGTACCGGCGGCTGTGGGAACGCTCGCTGGACGCCCTCGAACGACACCTGGACTCGATGCCGGACGACGGGCCGGGCGACGCGCCGGCGGGCCCGTCCCGGCGGACGGGAGACGACTCATGAACGCGACCCTGCACACCATCGACGGGCGCAGCGTCCTACGGTTCGAACGCCGCCTCGCGCACCCGGTGGAGAAGGTCTGGCGGGCGGTCACCGACCCGGAACAGATGGCGCACTGGTTCCCCGCCATCGTCGAGATGGACCTGCGCCCCGGCGGCCGGATCCGCTACACCTACCCCGCCGGGGATGCGGCGCCGGACGAAGGGGAGGTCATCGAGCTGGACCCACCCCGGGTTTTCGCCCTCACCTGGAACGGCGCCGCCCTGCGCATGGAGCTGACACCGGACGGCTCGGGCACCCGGCTGGTCTTCACCCACACCTTCGCCGACCGCCCCATGGCCGGCAGCTTCGCCACCGGCTGGGACACCTGCCTCGGCGCGCTGGAGAAGACCCTCGCCGGGCCGGTCGAGGGGTCGCTCATCCGGCCGGAGCGCTACGCCGAACGCCACGACGCCTACGTGGCGGCGTTCGGCCTGGGTGAGGGCACCTTCCACGCCGGCAGCGGCACGATCCGGTTCGAGCGGATGCTGCCCCATCCGGCCGGGCAGGTCTGGCCGGCGCTGACGCGGACCGGGGAGGCGGCGGCTCCGGCCATCGGCGACCCGCCGCCGCTGCCCGCCACCAACGCCTACGTCCCGGCGGGCGCCCTCACCGCCATCCGCGCGGAAGAGCTGCTGGAATACACCTGGCTCCGCGACGGCGCACCGGCCGGGCGGGTGCGCTGGGAGCTGACCGGCGGTCACCCGGCCGGCACCCGGGTCGTGCTCACCCAGACCGGCCTGGCCGGTGAGCCCGCCACCGCGCTGGCCGCCTGGCACACCCAGCTGGAGGTGTTCGCCGACCACCTGCGCGGCGTCACCCACCGCCCCTGGCCGAAGGACCGTACCGAGGAACTGGCCGCGCACTACGCCGAGCGCGCCGAGGCCAGGTAGACCACGTCGGGTTCGCCGCGCGGCACCGGCACCGGGCGGGCGGTGACGGCGGTGAACCGCTCCCGCAGCAGCGCCTCGAACGCCGGCGCGGCACCGGCGCTCCAGACCGCCAGCACGCCGCCGGGCCGCAGGCGCCCGGCCAGCAGCGCCAGGCCCTCCGGCCCGTACAGGGCGGCGTTGCCGTCGGTGACGGTCCAGTCGGGGCCGTTGTCGATGTCCAGGCACACCACGTCGAACGCGGCCGTGCCCGCGCGCAGCCACGCCGCCAGGTCGGCGTGTTCGACGCGCACGCGCGGATCGGACAGGGCGCCGCCGGAGAAGGGCCGCAGATGACTCTCGTGCCAGCCGATGACCGCCGGCTCGCGTTCGATCACGGTCACCGAGCGCGCGTACGGGCAGCGCAGCGCCTCGGCGAGGGTGAAACCGACGCCCAGCCCGCCGATGAGGACGTCCGCGGGCCGCGCGAGACGCTCCAGCGGGGCGCGGACCAGCAGGCGCTCGGACTCACCGGCGCGGGTGTCCATGAGGAACACGCCGTTGCTGATGATCTCGAAGTGCCGGCCGTCGCCGCGCAGCACCAGCTCGCCGTTCTCCCCGGCGCGGCGCTCATAGACCTCCACGCCGCCTCACCCTACCGACTCACAGCAGCGGCAGCTGCTCGGCGACCGGCCGGGGTGCGGCCGGCGGGGCCGGCAGGCGGCGGGGGTTGCGGCGGCCGGTGATGCCGTGCTTTTCGGCCAGTTCGGCGACCGGCCGGGGTGCGGCCGGCGGGGCCGGCAGGCGGCGGGGGTTGCGGCGGCCGGTGATGCCGTGCTTTTCGGCCAGTTCGGCGACCTTGGCGGAGATGCGCCGCTGGTAGTCCTTGGGCGCGTACGCGCCGCGCCCGTACAGCCGCTCGTAGGGGGCGACCAGCTCGGGACGGCACTCGCGCAGCCAGCGCATGAACCACTCGCGGGCGCCCGGCCGCAGGTGCAGCACGATCGCCGACACCGACGACGCGCCGGCCTCGGCGATGCGCCGGACCGCCGCCTCCAGCTGCCGGGGCGTGTCGGTCAGGTACGGCACGATCGGGCCCATCAGCACGCTACAGCCGATGCCGTGCTCCACCAGCGTGGCGCACACCTCCAGCCGCTTGAGCGGGCTCGGCGTACCCGGCTCGATCAGCCGCCACAGCTCCTTGTCGACGAAGCCGACCGACACGGCCGCGCCCACCTCGGTGCGCTCGGCGGCCTCCTCCAGCAGCGGCAGGTCGCGCAGGATCAGCGAACCCTTGGTGAGGATGGAGAAGGGGTTGGCGTGATCGCGCAGCGCCTCGATGATGCCGGGCATCAGCCGGTAGCGGCCCTCGGCCCGCTGGTAGCAGTCGACGTTGGTGCCCATCGCGATGTGCTCGCCGGCCCACCGGGGCGCGGCCAGCTCCCGGCGCACGAGCTCGGGCGCGTTGACCTTCACCACGATCTGGGAGTCGAAGTCGTGACCGGTGTCGAAGTCCAGGTACTTGTGGGTGCCGCGGGCGAAGCAGTTGTGGGAGACGACGCCGTTCGCGATGAAGTCGCCCGTCCCCGTCGTGATGTCGTACATCGGCACGTCCACGCCGATCGCCTCGACCGACGCGACGCCCAGCTCGGCGCTGCTCTTAAGTGCGACGCCTGCGATGTCGCGCTTACGGGTGATCGCGGGATCGGTCAGGTGGAAGAACCTCAGTCGTTCGGCGAGCCCGCCCCGCAGCCGGACGACGCGCAGCGGCCGCAGGTTCGGCCTCTCGACGGCCTCGATGACATGGTCGAATTCGAAGTGTTCGAGGCTGCTGATGATCGCTTGGATGTGTTCGGCGTCGCCGTTCGTGATACGCGCGATCCCGTCTGAGCAGTCACCCGGGGCGTCGAAGATGCCGGCGAGGAAACCCTTGCGCCATTCGTCCGTCATGATGCGGGGCCAGGCGGTAAGGCGCCTGACGGCGGCATCTTGGAAGAGGAACTCATCGGTGGGAACACCGAAGTCCTCCAGGAAGCACCGCGTGCGGTGCAGGGCCTCCTGATCGGTCGGGGCCGAACCGAGACTCGCGTCTCCGCGGATCATTCCGCACAGATAGCCGAACCGGTAGTCCGCCTCTTTCTTCGGGGGAGCGGCGAACCCGCCCGTCCCCATCAGCCTGTCGTGGACTGTCAGGTGCGGGCGTCGGTCGGCGTCCTGCTCGGTGCCGGTGACATACTTCCATCCGCCGTCGCTCAGGAATCGATGATCGCCGCTGGCGATCAGCTCGGTGCCGTCCTTCAGGCGGATACGATAAGCCGGCTTGACCGTCTTCCAGTGCGCCAGCACCTCCGTCACGACGTAGCGACGCTGAGAACCCTTCACTTCCGTGCCGTAAATGGCATCACCGACGCGTATGCCCCGAATCGGCTTGGTGCGCCCGTCTGCCAGGAGAATCGGTGTTTCGCCGTATAGGCAGTATCTGCATGCATGACTGCATCCGCGGTAAGGATTGATCGTCCAGGTGAACGGCACCCGTGAGGCGCCGGGCACCTTGTTGATGATCGACTTGGCGCGGATCTCGTGGAAGGTGATCCCGCGGAACTCGGGCGTGTCGACCGTGACCGGCGGCCCGAACAGGCCCGGCTCCTGGCCGTCGAGTGACAGAGCGTCCCAGCGCATCCCCACATGCTAGAACACCAGTTCGAAGATCGTGTCCGGGGTCAGGAGGGAAGACGCTCCAGGGCGCGGGTCAGGTCGCGCGGGGTGACGATGCCGACGAGCCGGTCGCCGTCGAAGACCAGCAGGCGCTCGCGGGCCAGGCGGGGCAGCAGCTCGGCCAGCGAGGTGTGCGCGCCCGCGCGCCCGGCCTCCTCCACGACCGCGCCGACCGGCGCGCCCGGGTCCTGCTCCCCGATCCGCTCGGCGGTCACGATGCCGCGGACGACGCCCTCGTCCACCAGCGGGTAGGCGGTGTGGCGGTGGCGGGGCAGCATCTCCCGCAAGAACTCCGCCGCCGTCATCGAGCCGGGCACCGTGAAGGGGTCCGGCGTCATGATCCGGCCGATCGTGATGCCCTCCAGGCGGGCGATCACGCGGGCCTGGCCCGCCTCCATCCCGGCCGCGGCGATCAGGAACCAGCCGATCACGATGAGCCACAGCCCGCTGAGGGTCCACAGCGACACGTAGAACCCGGCGATCATCGCGGCCCAGCCGAACCCGCGGCCGGTCTGGGCGGCGCGCAGCGTCGCCTTCGTCCGGTCGCCGGACAGCCGCCACAACAAGGCGTGCACGAGCCGTCCGCCGTCCAGCGGCGCCGCCGGGAGGACGTTGAACAGGGCCAGCACGACGTTGATCGCCGCCAGCCAGGCCAGGCACCCGGTGACCATGCCGTTCGCGCCCGCCAGCAGCAGGACCGCGGACGCGCCGGCCAGCACCACGCCCAGCAGTAGACTCACCAGCGGCCCGGCCCCCGCGATCCGCAGCTCCGCCCCCGGGCTGTCCGGTTCGCCCTCGAACCGGGCCACCCCGCCCAGCAGCCACAGGGTGATGCCGTCGACGGTCAGCCCGTTGCGGCGCGCCACGACGGCGTGCGCCAGTTCGTGGGCCAGCAGTGAGGCCATGAATGCGGCGGCGGTGAACAGGCCGCCGAGGACGTACACGACCGGGTGCAGGCCCTTGTAGGACTGGGGCAGGCGGTCGGCGGCCAATCCGTACGCCAGGACAGCGAAGACGACGAGGACGGTCCAGTTGACGCCGACGCGCACGCCGACGATCCGGCCCAGCCGGAAGGTGTCGTTCATCCGCCGCCGCCTCATGAGAGTGCCCTTGGTGAACCGATACCCGGATGCGGGCCCGTACTCTCCGGCAGAATGCCATCCCATGGGCGGGTCACGGGGGCGGCACGGCAGGCGGAGATTCCGGCGCTTGAGCGCGGCGGCGGGCGCCGCGCTGCTCATCACGGCGGGCGGTGCGGGATGCGGCGGCGGCGACGACGAGCCGCACGCCTCGGCGGCGGGCGCGCCGGCGGCCGAATGCGGCCAGACCACCGCCCAGCGCGCCGGCGCGCGCCAGACCCGCGCGATGTGGATCGCGACCGTCAACAACGGCGACTGGCCCAGCCGGCCGGGGCTGCCGGTCGCCAAACAGCAGGCCGAATACCGCCACCTGCTGGACGTGGCCAAGAAACTCCACTTCAACACCGTCTACGTCCAGGTGCGCCCGGCCGCCGACGCGTTCTACGCCTCCCACTACGAGCCGTGGTCGCGGTTCCTCACCGGCCGCCCGGGCGCGAACCCCGGCTATGACCCGCTGCGGTTCCTCATCACCGAGGCGCACGAACGCGGCCTGCAACTGCACGCCTGGTTCAACCCCTACCGCGCCGCCACGCAGGCCGACCCCAAGAAACTCGCGGCCAACAGCCAGGCGCGGCTGCACCCGGACTGGGTGCACCGCTACGGCGGCGCGCTGTGGTTCGACCCGGGGCTGCCGCAGGTCCGCGACCTGGCCGTCCGGGTCGTCCTCGACGTGGTCCAGCACTACGACGTCGACGGAGTGCACCTGGACGACTACTTCTACCCCTACCCGATCGCGGGCAAGGCCTTCCCCGACGCCGCGACGTTCAAGAAGTACGGCGCCGGCTACAAGAACCTCGGCGACTGGCGGCGGCACAACGTCGACACCCTCGTCCAGGAGCTGCACACGCGCATCCACCAGGCGAAAGGGTGGGTGCAGTTCGGCATCAGCCCGTTCGGGGTGTGGCGCAACAAGTCCCGTGACAAGGCCGGGTCGGCCACCGCGGCGCTGCAGAGCTACGACGACATCTACGCCGACAGCCGCACGTGGGTGCGCAAGGGCTGGGTCGACTACATCGCCCCGCAGCTGTACTGGCCGGTCGGGTTCAAGGCCGCCGACTACCGCACACTCGTCGCATGGTGGGCCAAACAGGTCGCCGGCACCCACGTTCAGCTCATCATCGGCCAGGCCGCCTACCAGGTCGGCCAGCCCGGCGCGTGGAAGGACCCCGGCGAGCTGTCCCGCCACGTCGCGATCGACGCCGGCTACCCGCAGGTCGGCGGCGAGGCGTTCTTCAGCGCGCACGACCTGGCCCAGGACCGCCGCGGCTTCGCCACCCGGCTGCTGCGCGACCACTACTCCCACCCGGCGCTGGCCCCGGTCGCCGGCCCCGGCAGGCCCCCCGCGGCCCCGGCCGGCCTGACGGCCAAGAACGGCCGGCTGACCTGGAAGGGCGCCGGCGCCGCCGCGTACGCGGTCTACCGCGTCCCGGCCAAGAGCCCGGCGTGCATCGCACCGGACCGGAAGTTCCTGCTGAAGGTCGTCGACGGCGACGTGCACGCGACGTCCGACAAGACCGCCGAACCGGGCCGCACCTACACCTACTACGTCACCGCCCTGGACGGCCGCCGCCACGAGTCGGCGACGACGCGCGGCGTCCAGGCGACCGCGGCACGCGACTGAACCCCGGCGATCCGCGCCCCCGCCCGGCGGGGGCGCTCGGCCCGCAGTGAGGGCGGCGCGCCGTAACACTGTGGATCTCGGCGGCTGATTTGCTGCACACTGATGGCAAAACCGCCACCCGCGCCGATGAAGGACAGCCATGGAGTTCGCGTCACCCCTTCCGGCGTACTACCGGCTCAAGCGTCGGCTGCTCGCCGACATCGAGGCCGGTCACTACGGCACGGACGGGCGGCTGCCCACCGAACACGAGCTGTGCGCCGCCTACGGCCTGTCCCGCACACCCGTGGCGCGGGCGCTGTCGGAGCTGGCCGCCGAGGGCGTCGTGGTCCGGCACCGCCGCCGCGGCACCTTCGTCCACCCCGGCTGGATGGCCCGCCTGCACGCCGCGCCGAAGATCTCGGTGATGGCCTCCCACGGCGGCTGGGAGGGGCAGTTAAGAGAGGCGGCAGGCAACGACCTGCGGCTGGAGTTCACCACGGCGCCGCTGTGGGAGACACGGGCGATGTTCCGCCGCGCGATCGCCGAGGGCCGCGGCCCCGACTTCGCCATCGTCGACTCGGTCTGGGTCGCCGAGTTCGCCGAGTCGCACATGCTCACCCCCATCGCCGAACTGGACCCGGACTGGGCGGCCGACCACGACGCCGACTTCCTGCCGCCCTTCGTCGACGCCTACCGGTTCGAAGGGCAGGGCCTGGTCGCGGTGCACGCACCGGCCGACGTGGCCGGCCTGTGGTACGACCGCGCGGCCCTCGGCGACGCGGCGCCGCCGCAGACCTGGCGTGACCTGCGCGCCCTGGCCCGCGCCCTGGCCGCCGACGCGCCCCGCGGCGAGCACGCCCTGGTCATGCCGGGCGGTGCCGCGGCGGGGGAGACCACCACGTACGCGCTGGTGGCGCTGCTGGTGGCCAACGGCGCGACCGTGTTCACGCCCGAGGCGGTGACGCTGGACGGCCCCGCGACGGTCGCGACGCTGCGGTTCCTGCGCCGGCTCGCCGACGACGGCGCGCTGCCCACCGAGGTCGTCACCTACGGCATGGACCGGGCCGTGCAACTGCTCGCCGCCGGCCGCGCCCGCATGATCATCGGGGCGAGCTACCAGGCCGAGATGCTGGCCGCCGAGACCGGGACGCCGCTGGCCGAGGTCGCCGGGCGGTTCGGGTTCGCGCCCCTGCCGGCCGGGCCGCACGGCCCGCCGGGGATCCTGTGCGGCGGCATGGTCTACTGCATCCCCCGCCAGGCCCGCCACCCGGAACTGGCGATGCGGCTGCTGCGCGCCGCGACCGCGCCCAAGTGGCTGGCGCAGGTGTGCGCCGAGACCGGGCAGCTCCCGCCCCGCCGCAGCGTCCTGGACGCCCTGGCCCCGGTCTCACCGTTCCACGCCGAGACCGCGGCGCTGCTCGAGCACGCCGTCGTACGGCCCTCCGCGCCGACCTACGCCCTGGTGTCGGCGCAGCTGCAGACGATGCTCGAAGGCGTCCTCACCCGCCGCTGGAGCCCGGCCGCCGCGGTCACGCTCACCGCCGACCGGATCAGCGCCATCACCGGCCGCCCGATCGTCCACGCCTGACCCGCCCCGGCGGCCCGGCCCGGGCGTCACCGATCCTCGGCCGGGCCCGCCGCGCGCAGCTCGGCGAGGCGCGACCGGGCCCGCTCGAGCGGACCGCGCAGGCTGCGGGTCCGGCGGGTGCCGGCCAGGCGGGCGAAGCGTTCGTAACAGTCCGCCGCCCGCTCGGGGCGGCCGGCGGCGTCGTGGCAGACCGCCTCCCAAAAGTGCGCGGTGACCGCGCCCGGGTCGAGCCGTGCGGCCTTGCGCGCCGCGGCGATTCCCCGGGCCAGGTCACCCGAGCCCGCCTTCTCTCGGTGCTCGGCCGTCGCGGCGGCGAGTTCCAGCAGCGCGCCGACGTCGTCGGGGTTGTCGCGGACGTCGTCCGCCGCACGGGCGAGCCGCTGCCCGAGCTCCCGGGCGGCCCGGCGTTCTCGCCGGCATCGGGGGCACAGCGCGGGCGGCCTGCCCGCCACGGACAGGCGCAGCACCTCGTACCAGTGCCGCTGCTGCTCTGCGGGCCAGGCGAACGCCGTGCCGCATCGGCGGCAGCGCAGTTCCTGACTCGCGTAGAAGTACCGGGGCGGCCGGCAGTGCGGGCAGAATCCCCGCTGCCGTGCGGGGTCGCCGCGCACCGCCCCGGGAGGCAGGACCGGCCGGAACGTCAGGTCGTAGCCGGCCTGCGGGTGGTAGGGGATCGGCCCGTAGAGCGGATGGTCCTCCCACCGCACGCCGCCGTCGCGTCCACCGGCCGCCTCGCCCGGCCGGCCGGTGCCGGGCTTCCTCGGTTTCGGCGTCACGTCGCGGCCTTTCCAGCGATCGGCACCGGCCGGGGGAACCGGCCGGGATTCTTCCGGGTCCGAGCGTGGCCGCCGGGCCTGGAGCGGGCGTCGCCCGCGGACGCGGTCGTCGTCGGTGGCGTCGCCGGGCTGCTCGCCCGTACGGCACAGCGTCCCGCCGACGGCGGCGGGACGCAATCCGTGACCAACCGCGACGCCGATGTACCGGCGGAGTAAGGTATCTGTCACCTCTTCCGTCAGCTCTTGACGCCGTTCGCCTCGTCCTTCCACATTTGCCACAACACAATGGCAATTCGCGGAGGTGCTGCGCATGCGGCGGCGATGGGCTCTCGTGATGACGGTGGTGACGGTCGCGGCGGGATTGAGCGCCTGCGGCGACAGCGGATCCTCCGACGGCAAGACGATCAAGGTCGCGTACCAGAAGTTCGGCAACTTCATCGGCGCCGACGAACTCTTCAAGAAGATCAAGCCGGTCTTCGAGCAGCAGAACCCCGGCGTCAAGCTCAAGCTCATCCCGATCGAGGCCGACGAGAACTCCTACTACACCAAGCTCGGCCTCATGCGGCGCTCCAAGGCCACCGCGCCCGACGTCGCCTACGAGGACACCTTCTTCGTCAACTCCGACGCCCAGGCCCGGTTCCTCATGCCGCTCGACGACAAGCTCGCCTCCTGGCCGGACTGGAACCAGTTCGTCAGCGCGGCCAAGGCCGCGGGCAAGGCCGGCGACGGTCACACCTACGGCGTCCCGATGGGCACCGACACCCGCGGCCTCTGGTACAACAAGAAGATCTTCGCCAAGGCCGGCCTGCCCGCCGACTGGCAGCCCAAGTCCTGGAACGATCTCCTCACCGCCGCACGCCAGATCAAGGCGAAGGTCCCCGGCGTCATCCCGCTCAACGTCTACGCCGGCAAGGGCGTCGGCGAGGCCGCCTCCATGCAGGGCTTCGAGATGCTGCTGTACGGCACCGGCGACAAGCTGTACGACGACCAGACCAAGAAGTGGGTCGCCCCCAGCCGCGGCATGAACGACGCGATGAACTTCCTCAAGACGGTCTACTCCGAAAAGCTCGGCCCGACCCCGCAACAGGCACTGGACCCGCACTGGAGCGACAACGTCAGCGGCCAGGAGCTGTCCCAGGGCAAGCTGGCCATCGACCTGGACGGCTCCTGGCTGCCCCAGGCCTGGATCCCCGGCGGCGCGTCCGCCTGGCCCGACTGGTCCAAGACGCTCGGCACCGCCCCCATGCCCACCCAGAACGGCCAGGCACCCGGCAAGGTCAGCCTCTCCGGCGGCTGGCTGCTGTCGGTCGGCGCCAACACCAAGAACCCCGACGCGGCGTGGAAGCTGGTCCAGCTCGCCATGAACAAGGAGAACTCCCTGTTCTTCTACATCAAGGGGACGCAGGTCTCGGTCCGTAACGACGTGACCGCCGACCCGGAGTACCTCAAGGGCAACCCGACCCAGAAGTTCTGGACCAGCCTGGTGCAGTACACCCAGTACCGCCCCGCGTACAGCGTCTACCCCCAGATCTCCAACCAGCTCCAGGCCGCCACCGAGGCCGTCGTCACCGGTCAGGCCGCACCCGAAAAGGCCGTGGCCGACCTGGCCGGACAGATCAAACAGCTCGCCGGGCCGGACAAGGTCGAAGGGACCTCCTGATGGTCGCGGTGGACCTGCCCGAGTCCACCCGGCCCGCCGCCCGCCGCTCGCCCGCGCGCGGGCGGCGGGCCGCCGGCCGGGTCCTGCCGTTGGTTCCCGCGTTCGCGCTCATCGCGCTGTTCTTCCTCGGCCCGATCCTGTGGTGCGTCTACGCCTCCTTCACCGACGTCGCCCTCACCGGCGCCACCGCCAGCACCCCGCATCTGGTCGGCCTGCGCAACTACCGGCGGATGTTCTCCGACCCGGCGTTCGGCCAGTCGCTGTGGCTGACCGTGGTGTTCGTGCTCGGCTCGGCCGTCATCGGGCAGAACGTCGGCGGCATGGCGCTGGCGCTGCTGATGAAGTCGCGGCACCGGATCGCCCGCGCCGTCGTCGGCGCGATCGTGGTCGGCGCGTGGGTGATGCCCGAGCTGGTCGCCGGGTTCGTCTGGTACGCGTTCCTGGCCGACGACGGCACCTTCAACGCCATCCTGCACGCCGTGGGCCTGCACGGAAAGAGCTGGCTGTACGCCATGCCGCTGGTGTCGGTGATCATCGCCAACGTCTGGCGCGGCACCGCCTTCTCCATGCTCGTCTACTCCGCCGCCCTGTCGAACGTGCCCGAGGACCTGCTGGAGGCCGCCGCGGTGGACGGCGCCTCGTCCTACCGGCGGCTGCGGCACATCACCCTGCCGCTGATGCGCCGCGCGGTCATGACCAACCTGATGACGATCACGCTGCAGACGCTGGCGGTGTTCACCCTGATCTTCGTGATGACCGGCGGCGGGCCCGGCACCAAGACCCAGACCCTGCCGATCTACATGTACCAGAGCGCGTTCAAGTTCTACCAGCTCGGCTACGGCGCCGCGCTGGCGATCGTGCTGCTCGCCGTCGGCGGCGTGTTCTCGGTCGTCTACCTGCGGATGATGCGGGAGGAAGTATGACAACGGCCGTGAGCGCGACCCCGCGCACCTCCCGGTCCCCGCGCCTGTCGACGACCGGGCCGCGCCGCGGCGCGGCCGCCGCGGTGGCGTACCTGGTGCTCGCGGTGGTGGCGATCGCGTTCCTGCTGCCGTTCGGGTGGCTGTTGCTGGCCTCGGTCTCGGACCAGGCGTCGCTGAAGGCCGACGTGCCGCACCAGCTGACGCTGCGGAACTTCGCCGACGTCCTGACCGGCGACAACCTGCACGCGCTCGCCAACAGCCTGGTGCTCTCGCTCGGCGCGGCCGTGCTGACCCTCGTGCTCGCCGCACCGGCCGCCTACCCGCTCTCGCGCTACAGCCGGCGGTTCGGCCGGCCGATCCTGCTCGGCCTGCTGTTCGCCACCGGCCTGCCCATCACCGCGATCCTCGTGCCGGTGTACGGGCTGTTCGTCCAGCTCGAACTGCTCGACTCCATCCCGGCCACCACCTTGTTCCTCACCGCGACCGGGCTGCCGATGGCGATCTGGATGATGAAGAACTTCATGGACGAGGTGCCGATCGCGCTGGAGGAGGCGGCCTGGGTCGACGGAGCGTCGGGGTTCCGCGCCCTGCTGCGGATCGTGCTGCCGCTCATGCTGCCGGGCACGACCGTGGTGTTCACCTTCACGTTCGCGCTGACGTGGGGGAACTTCTTCGTGCCGTTCATCCTGCTCGTCGACCCGGCCAAACAGCCCGCCTCGGTGGCCATCTACCAGTACTTCGGCCTGCACGGCACGGCCTCCTACGGGCTGCTCGCCGCGTTCTCGATCCTGTACTCCCTGCCCGTCGTCGTGCTCTACACGCTGGTCCAGCGGGTGCTGGGGAACGCCTTCGCCCTGTCCGGCGGTGTCAAGGGATGAAGCCGTTCATGCGAAAGGAGAACGACGGGTAATCGGACTCCTTCCTCAAGGTTTCCCCCCGGAGGTAAAGGGGGGATGATTCGAGGAAATGTAAGACCCCCTGGAGGTGCGGCATGGCGCTCTCGATGGAGGAGGAGCGGATCCTCACAGAGATCGCATCTCAACTCGGCCAGGAAGACCCCGCGCTGGCGAATCGCCTGGCGAACTTCGGGCGCCTGCGCAGGCGCCGGCGCATCCGCGCCATCGCGGCGGTCGTGATCGCGGTGCTCGTGGTCGCCTCGCTGGTCGGAGCGGCGTTCGTGACGCTGCCCACCTGACAGACGCGAACCGCCCCCGCCGGACCCCAGGCCCGGCGGGGGCGATCTCATAGGCCGGCGTCGCCCCCTGCCGACGAGACCGCCGAAGGCGGTGAGCATGCGGACCCGCCACCTCGGGGGTCCGGGGGTCGTCCCCCGGAAAGACACCGCGGGCCCCGGCGAAGCCGCCGAAGGCGGTGAGCATGCGGACCCGCCACCCCGGGGGTC
>NZ_BAABHF010000027.1:0-69231 GCF_039541955.1 Actinoallomurus oryzae
CGGCTACGCTGCTGCATAGCCGCAAGCCTCGCAGTGTCTACCAAGCCGGGGCAACTTCACTCTGCGACATGTGCGGGCATCGCGTCACTTCGAAACGGCTTGCCTGCTGCGTCATTTCGACTTGGGCATTCGAGCAAGCGAAGACCGGCCCCGGAACAGCACCACCCTTCGGACGGACCAGTGACCGTTCCTCCACGGACCCGAGCAAAGCACGCACTCCCGGCCCAACAAGCCGGCCTCGAACAGGGAGCGAGGGAGGCGGCGGATGACGTCGGGATGGCGGCGCCTCGTTACAGCGGCGGCGCTCGTACTGATCGTCGTCGCAGCGATCGCGTCAGCGGCCGCGGCGAAGCTACCCCTGCCTCCCGGCTGGGGCACCGCCGCCATCGCCGGTGTCACGTTGGCCGCCGGCCTGCTGCTAGACCCGTTCAAGCGCCTGGCAGGCGAGTGGATCGAACAACCACGCGAGCGACGAAAGGCGCTGAAGGCACACCTGCGGATGCTTGATCGCCGCGGTCGCCCACGCCGGGTCCGCGACTGCCGGCACGCGGTGGCACTCGGCGTCCATCCGGCCACCGACGGTGCGGCGGGGCTGCCACCTTACGTACGCCGTGACGTCCACGAGTCGCTTGAAGAGGCGCTTGCGGCCGGCGGCCTTGTGATCATCGAGGGCCGGTCGGCGGCTGGCAAGTCCCGGCTGGCGTACGAGGCAATCCATGCCTTCGCCCCCGACAGAGGGCTTATCGTGCCCGAGCACCCGCAGGCGCTGAAGGAACTCCATAAGGTCGGGCTCCCACTGCACCGCGCCGTGATCTGGCTGGACGATGTCGAGCGCTATCTCGCCAGCGGCGGTCTGGACAGCGCCGTGCTCGACGCGCTCTGCTCCCGCGACACCGTACTGGTCGCGACGCTGCGCTCCGAGGCGCGCCGCGACCTGGTCGGCTCGGAGCCCGACTCGGCGTTGAGGCGCGCCGCCGAGGAGGTTCTCCAGCGGGCGCGGACGATCCGCTTAAGCCGCGATCTCAGCGCCGACGAGCGTACGCGCGCGGAGCTGCACCGCGCCGATGCCCGGATCGCCGCCGCCCTTGTCCATCCCGGCCAGGTGGGCTTCGCCGAGTACATCGCCGCCGGCCCAGCCGCCCTCGACCGCTGGCGGTCCGCGCGGAATGGCGAACATCCGATCGCGGGGGCGATCATCTCGGCCGCCGTCGATGTCCGCCGAGCCGGGTTCATCGCTCCGGTCCCACGATCGCTGCTGGAGGGGCTTTACGAGCACTACCTGGAGACTCGCGACCGCACCGGCCGTTATCGGCTGCCGTCCTTCGACGAAGGTCTCGCATGGGCCGCCGAGCCGGTAAGAGGCGCGAGCGGTTGCCTCAACCCGATGGGCGAGGACCGCTACTGTCCGTTCGACTACCTCACTGATCACGTCCAGAGCACCGCCTCGATCCGTGACGTCCCCGATGCCGTGTGGGACACCGCGCTCGCCCACGTGGCCACCGAGGCTCTCACTGCCGTCGCCTATGCCGCTTTCCAGGCGGGGCGGCTCACTGTTAGCAAAACCGCATACCGGCGTGCCGCTGAGACAGGGAACACCGAAGCGATGAACAACGTCGGCGTGCTGCTGCTCGGCAACGGTCGAATTGACGAGGCCACGGAGTGGTTTCGCCGCGCGGCGGACGCCGGTGAGGCCACTGCCATGGTCAATCTCGGCAACCGGTTGAGAAGTGACGGCCTGATCGATGAAGCGGAGTCCTGGTACCGCCGCGCCGTGGACGCCGGGCATCACACCGCACTGCACAATCTCGCCATCGTGGCAGAGATGACCGGCCGGATCGACGAGGCCGAGAACTTGTGGCGCCGTGCCGCCGACGACGGACACGTCTACGCGATGAACAGCCTCGCTCTCTTGCTGAGGCGAAGCCGACGAATGGACGAGGCCGAAGCGTGGTGGCGCCGTGCCGCCGACGCGGGCCACACCGACGCGATGAGGAATCTCGGCAACCTGCTCTACGAAACCTGCCGTACCGGTGAGGCCGAAACGTGGTGGACCCGCGCCGCCCGCACCGAGCCCACCGCGGCGGGCAATCTCGGCGACTTCCTTCGGCAACACGGCATGGTCCAGGAGGCGGAGGTGCAATACCGCCGTGCCGCCGATGCCGGTGACGTTACGGCGATGCGCAGTCTCGGCCGCCTCCTCAAGGAGACCGGACGCGTGGAGGAAGGCGAGCAGTGGCTACGACGGGCCGATCCCACCAGTTGATGGGCCAGCCGACAAGAAGCACTAAGCCAAAGCCCTCTCCCCGCTTCAACCCTTGCCGGGAGAATAGCTCGACAAGCAGCGTCCGAACCCATGCTTCGTCAGAGTGATGGGAGAGCAGCGCCGCCCTCCTCCGACAGTGTTCGAGCGCTGCGACTTGGGCGACGGTCGGAACATCTGCCGGTCAGCACCGTACCGTGATCGCCGCGCATGGCTCGCGAGCCAGCGCATTCGCGAGCTCTTCCAGCGCGCAGGAGCCGAACCACACCGCGACGGCTCCCCTCATCTAGGCAACGCCGAACGAAGAGCAAACGCGAGTCGCTCCATTGGCTCTTCCCCACCCACGAACGGCGTGGCCACGGCCGCGCCGGCCAGTTGGTAGACAGCGCGGCGGTCCACGCGGTCGCCGATACGGTCAGGCGGCGGAGACACGAAAACGGCGCTGCTCTCCCGTCACTCTTACGAGTCACGAGCGAACAACGCCGTCAAACCAATGGCCCTCCTCCGACAACAACCCGCGGGGGGCTGTGGGGGGCGGAGCCCCTCACATCGGGGGGTTCCGGGGGGTCGTCCCCCCGGGCCAGCACGCGTGGACCTAACTGCGGCTTACTCGAACACAAATGACCAGGTAATCGCACTGTGCCCGCGATCTTCGCGCTCCTCACCTCCACAACTGGACTAGTCGCGAGGCGCCTTAGGCCTGGGTCGACCGACGACCACCGCACTACCCGTGGCCACTTCGCGACGGAGAAAAGTACGGCTCCAGCGGTCCGCAACGAACGCGCGGCTGCAAGGCTGGGGACGCGCATGACCGACTAGGCCGGCGGTCCCAAACACTCGGACCGCCGCGACCAGTCTTGTCGTAGCCGCATGAGATAATCGAACCTCTGTTCGAATAGCATTCAGCCAGGAGGCGACATGCTAGGCAAACCACTGCTCTTCCTATCAGCCTATGCACCGCTCTTTGCGCTCCTGGCAATTCGCTTCAAGCCGCTCGCGATCATGCTGACGTGCGTTGGCCTGGCAATACTTGGGCTCCTCGCACTACTACTGTTGCTCCGCCTGGACGCACGAGCCACCCCTGGAGCACACCGACTGAAGCAGGTCAAAGACGCGGACGCGGAGGCAGGGGCCTATCTGGGCGCCTACCTCCTACCCTTCCTGACCGTCTCAACACCGAGCGTTCGCGACGCCGCCGCCTATGCTGGCTTCATCATAATTTCTGGCGCAATATACTTGCATTCATCCGTTGTGCAGATCAATCCGCTGCTGTACCTTCTCGGCTATCGTGTACTACAAGTCGTCGACACAAACGATCTACAGGCTTATCTGGTCACCCGGCGACCCGCCCAAGTTGATCAATACATTGTCGCGACCAGGTTCCGCGACGACGTCCTGATCGACCGCACACGTAGGAGTGAGCAGCTTGACTCTGACGGAACCTAACCTCGATGGCCCAGCCACGCTAGTCATCGCTTGGCGTTTGGGTCGCAACGCACATGGGCGTGCTATCAAAGCTGGCGGCGATGTCATGTCGAGCCTGCGCCGATATGCAAGCGTAGCCTTAGATAAGGTCCGCAGCGCCGAGGGGCGTCGCTATGACCCGAACGATGAGCAAGACGAGGAGTGCGCCTACCTCGAAACTGAACGCGAAGAGCTACTAGACACTGCTCTTCTGGAAAAGATTCTCCAAGGCGCGTCACTGCAACAAGCCACTGACGATGATCTTCGGAAGCGCAGCTTGGCGCTTTACGCGCTTGTCGTTGGCGACGACCCAAATCGGCTTACTGCTTTCGTACGCAAAGGCAATCCTGTTCAACTTGCAAAAAAGAACCTAGTCACAGTCTTCGATCAAACCTTAGTGCGCATTGAACGGCCCTTGCTAGCGTTTGATCAGTTCTATGATGTGATCATCTATCCAAACAAAGTTTATGTTCTAAATCAAAAGAATTTCGAAGCCCTCTTCAAGGAAAGCGAAGCGGTTCTCGCGAAAACTTCCGAATGGGCCTCGAGTCTCAGTCAAGCACTTCCGCTATCCGACCAAAGTGTGGAATGGGTAGCGAAGCGGCTAAGAGAGACGTCGGTCATGCGACGCAGAGTACAGAGCATCCTTAAGAGCGACTATCTACGACACCTTACGCCGGACACGCTCCGCGCAAAGATGCAAGAGCGTGGCTTGGATCCGCAGGAGCTGATAGAAGACGGCAATCTCGTAATTAACAAAGAGACCGAAAAGGATGTCCTCTTGCTCCTTAACGAGGATCTTTGGACCGGAGACTTCTCCGGAGAGCAGTACGCCGCGTCTCGCAAGGCGAAACGGTAGACGCTAATAGCGCCCTCGCCAGCTCTGACCTGAAACGTTTCTCACCATCCAACGCACTAAAATTTCGGAGATTTTCGCGCCAGGTATAGCCGCATAACGTCGATGCGAGATTCATTCATGGTCGCTCTTTTATGGTCTCGCTCGGTGGAAGGCCTCGACCGCTTGTTTGATCAGCTCTTTTGCCATGGGGTCGCCGATCGCGGCGGCCTCTTCGGCCTCGCGACCCAGCACCCACGCGCGGGTGGCGTGGTCGCCGTCAGCCGGTAGGCACTGGCGGGCATCAGGCAAGAGGCGTCGAGCGTCCTCATGGGA
Organism: Actinoallomurus oryzae; assembly: GCF_039541955.1. Classification (NCBI taxonomy): domain Bacteria; kingdom Bacillati; phylum Actinomycetota; class Actinomycetes; order Streptosporangiales; family Thermomonosporaceae; genus Actinoallomurus; species Actinoallomurus oryzae. Next base: position 4,896 of record NZ_BAABHF010000027.1, read on the forward strand.
GGTCGGGCCGTGCGTCGCGTAACTGCGGTAGGTGTTGGCGCATGCTACGACGACGGGGTCGCTGGCTTCTCTGGCTGCCAGCTCCACGATGCGGTACATGCGCGCCGAGTGGATCGGCTCGCCCAGGTCCCATGCGGTCCAGCCGGCGAGGACCGCAGTCTCTCCGGTGAGTTTCGCGAGGCGTGGCCTCAAGGGATCGCGGCCGTTGCCTTCGAGGAGGGCGGTCACTCCTCGCAGGTGCGCCATGATGGCGCGACACCTGCCTCAATGCGATGCAGGCCCACGGCGCGCTGTTCCGAGAACGTCACCGTGTCCTCGTGCAGGCCACCAGAGCCTGCCAGAGCGAACGCGAGTCGCTCCGTTGGTTCGTCCACACTCACGAAACGGCGTGGCCACGGCCGTGCCAGCCGGTTAAGAGACAGTGCGGCGGTCCACGCGGTCGCCGACACCGGTCAGGCGGCGGAGACACGAAAACGGCGCTGCTCTCCCGTCACTCTTACGAGTCACGAGCGAACAACGCCGTCAAACCAATGGCCCTCCTCCGACAACAACCCGCGGGGGGCTGTGGGGGGCGGAGCCCCTCACATCGGGGGTTCCAGGGGGTCGCCCCCCTGGGCAGAAACGACGAAGGACCAGCGGGAAAGGCGACAAAGTCGCCGACCACACCGGTCCCAGGTCCGCAGTGGAGGTGGCGGGAATCGAACCCGCGTCCTTCGGTACCAAGACAGGGCTTCTCCGGGCGCAGCCTGCTTGGCGTTTTCTCGGCCCCGGCGCTCACGCAGGCGTGTCGCCGACGGGCCCAGCCGCTGTTTGGTTTCCCTGTCGTTCCCGCGGCCGGAACTACAGGTGGAGTCTCCTTACGATGCCAGATCCCGGGCCGGAGACACTCCCGGGCTGACAGAGTTCGCTACCTAACCTCAGGCGGCGAGGGCGAACTCAGTGCGCTTAGAGTTGGCACTTGTTGTTTTGCGGTCACAGGATTTACGAGGTTACAACCGCAACCCTCGGCCCGCTTCCCCATGTCTCGACATACCGAAGTCGAAACCGATCACCCCCATGTTCAGTTGTCAACGGGCGCCGAAGCACCCACCACACCGACCGTACACGTACAACACACACCACGCCAACGCGATTCCCGCCACGAGACGATCGGCTCTGGACGATGCGGGGCGGCCGGCCTACAGGACGCCTGTGACCAGCGAGAAAAGATGAGAACCCCCGTGGGCGTGGACTAGGCACACCCACGGGGGCGACCGGCAGGGTCGGGCCGGTCCGGACGGCAGAGCCTCCCCCGAGACGAGGCTCTGGTCTCATCACGGCGACTGAGTCCGCAACCCCCCAAGCGGTGTCTCAGTCATCTGTTAAGACGTCGGTGACCGCCGCGAAGGTTGTGCCCGGTGAGTCAAGAGATCATAAAGTCGCCGATGCCCCGGCCGGCACGGGGGATCAGCCCGGTACGGCCCGCAGGAACCTCGCCGCGACCGCTGCCGCGTTGACCTTTCCCTCGACCGCCAGCGCGAAGGCCACGTTGCCGCGGAAGCCCACGAACCACGAGACCGTCTTGCCCGACCCGTACGGCACCTGGGCGACCACGCCGCTGACCGTGCCCTTGTTGCCCGCCACCTTCGCCGCGCGGGCCGCGCCGGAGGTGACCGAGCCGCGCAGCAACGGCTGGAGCGTCGAGATCGAGTCCGTGTCGAGCGATCGTGGCTGGATCGGCTGGGGGGACGCCGGGTCCTTGACCAGGCTCGGCGGCCGCCAGGTGCCGCTTCCCACCGTCGAGGCGGCCAGGGCCATCGCCAGGGGGCTCACTTCGATGCGGCCCTGGCCGACCATCTCCGCGGCACGCTCGGCGTCGTTCCTCGGCGGCGGCACGCTGCCGGAGAACGCCGGCAGCGCGAGGTTCCACGGCACGCCGATGCCGAAGCGGGCGGCGCTCGTGCGCAGGTCCTGATAGCTCAGCGAGCCGTACAGCGAGGCGAAGGCCGTGGGGCAGGAGCGCATGAAGTTGCTCTGGAGCGTCTTGCCTCGCGGGGACGAGCTGCGGAACACCTGGTCGCCCACCTTGTACGTGGGCGGGCAGGCCACGGCGGCGTTCATCTTCTGGTGGTAGCCCAGCAGTGCCTGCGTGGTGATCATGCTAAAGGTCATGCCCGGCGGATAGTGACCCTCGAATGCCTGGTTCTTGCCGCCGGTCAGATGGTTGGCGGCGGCCAGCACATCGCCGGTCTGCTGGTGCACGACGGCCAGCGACGCGGGCTGGCGCAGCCCCTTCAGGGCGTTCTCCGCCGCCCCCTGCACCCGCCGGTCCACCGTCGTCCGTACCGGCCGGCTCTGGGCACCCGGCAGCTCGTACAGCACCTGGCTGGACGCTCCCGACGGGGTCTGGGCCACCACCTTCACGGTCGGGGTGCCGGCCAGGCGCCGCTGGTCGAGCACCTGGAGGCCGGAGATGCCGATCGTGTCGCCCGGCTGGTACGGCGCGCCGACCTGCTGGAGGAGCTCGGCCGTGGCCGGGCCGAGCTGGCCCACGACGTCACCGGCGACCGCGGGCGCCAGCGGCAGATACCGCGTACGGGCCTGCACGCCGGGCACCTGCACGAGCTTGGCGGCCTCCGCGGCCTGGGCGGGCAGCTGGAGCGTCACCAGCGGCAGGAACTCCTGCGGCGGCGCGGAGCGTACGCGCCCGAGGACGCGGTCCTTGTCCAGGTCGGTGATCGACGCCAGCTTCGCGAGAGTGGCGTCCGGCCTGGCCAGCTGGCCCGGCAGCACACCGAAGACCTCCACCTTGACCTTCTTGGTCAGCGAGTGGCCCTGGGAGTCCTGGACGTACGCGCGCTCCGGCGTCTCGGTGACGACGGCGAGCCGTTCGCCCTTGCCGAGCTTCGGATGGATGATCGACGGGCTCCACACGACCTTCCACTGGCCGCCCGAGCGGTGCAGGTGCATCTGGCTGCCGTAGTCCCAGGGCTTTCCGTTGTCGCCGAGGTCGATCCTGACCTCGAACTGGGCCGTGGCATCGTCGCCGTCCTTGTGCACATGGCCGAGCGCGAGGTGCAGCGAGGCGAGGTCGAGCTGGCCCGGCAGCGCCTCGAGCGCGCCGGCGACCGTCTTGCGGTCGCCGTTGGTCTGCTTGGCGGCGCCGGAGTAGTCGCTGTTCTGCCAGGCCACCAGGAAGTTGCGCACCGTGGGCAGCGGCGAGGGCTCGGCGAACATCCGGCAGCCGGAGACCGCCAGCAGCATCCCGCTCACGGCCGCCAACGCTCCCCGGAACCGTCGCATGACCACCCTCAGCGCCTCTTCAGCCGTGCCGCGAGGGCGCGCTGCATCTCTCGATCGGCATCCCGTTTCGCGATGGCCTGCCGCTTGTCGTACGAGCGCTTGCCACGCGCCACCGCGATCTCGACCTTGGCCTTTCCGTCCTTGAAGTACAAGGACAACGGGATGATGGTGCGCCCCGACTCGGTCGTCGCGCCGCTCAGCTTGCCGATCTCCCGCCGGTGCAGCAGCAGCTTACGTGGCCTCCTCGCGGCGTGGTTGGTCCACGTCCCCATCGTGTACTCGGGAATGTGGACGCCCTCGAGCCAGACCTCACCGTCGCGGATGTGCGCGAATCCGTCGGTCAGGTTGGCCCGGCCGGCCCGCAGTGACTTCACCTCGGTGCCGGTGAGTACGAGGCCCGCCTCGTAGGTGTCCTCTATGTGGTAGTCGTGGCGCGCGCGCTTGTTCTGCGCGATGAGCTTGCGCCCCTCTTCGCGTGGCACTGGAACTCAGCCTCGGTCCTTCTCCCCGTACGGACGGTCGCGGTCGGCCGCGACATCGGGATCGGCCACGACCACCGCCGACGGCGGCGGGGCCGGTACCGATCCCCTCCCGAAGGTACGCGATCTGGCGATCACCGTGCGATCGTGACTCAGATCTTGAGGTAGCGGCGGAGGGTGAGGAAGGACGCCAGCGCGCAGAGGACCACGCCGAAGCACACCGCGAACACGATGACCTCCGCGACGGCGAACCAGTCGAGTGGGGTGGCGAACTGAAGGTTCTTCGTCAATCGTCCTAGCAGGAAGACCTTGGAGAAGCCCAGCAGGATGGCCGCGAAGGCACCGCCGATCAGGCCCGCGATGGCGCCTTCGAGGACGAACGGCAGCTGGATGTAGAGGTTGGAGGCCCCCACCAGCCGCATGATGCCCGTCTCGCGCCGGCGGTTGAAGGCCGAGAGGCGGATGGTGTTGGCGACCAGCAGCACGGCCGCGATGACCTGGATCGCCGCGATGATCAGCGCCGCCCACTGCAGACCGCCGAGGATCTTGAAGAACCTCTCCAGGATCGCCCGCTCGTTGATCACCTGGTCGACGCCCGGGCGGTTCTGCATCTGCGCGACCACCGCGGCGTACTGCTTGGGGTCCTTCAGCTTCACCCGGAAGGAGTCGGGGATGTCGCCGAGCTGGATGGTCTCGGAGAAGCCCGGGGTGTTGGAGAAGCGTTCCTTGGCGCGCTGGTACGCCTGCTGCTGGGTCTCCTGGGTGACCTTGGCCACCTGAGGCATCGACTCCAGCTGCGACTTGATCTGGTTCTTCGCGTCCTGGGTCGGCTCGGTCTTGTGGCACTGGGGGTTCGCGCTCAGCTTGTTGCAGAGGTAGACCGAGACCTCGACCTTGTCCGACCAGTAGTTGTTCGACTTGTCGACCTGCATCTTGAGCAGGACGCCGGTGCCGAACAGCGCCATGGCGATCGCGACGGTGACGACGAGCGCGATGGTCATCGTGAGGTTCCTGCGGAGACCGATCCAGATCTCCTGAAGAACGAACTGTGCGCGCATGCCTCGCTGTCCTTGGTCGTCCGTTATGGGCCGATATAGGGGAGCCTCGATCTCCCAACGGAGGCTAGAGGCTACACGCCTCCGTACGCCTGGCCGTACACGCCACGGGACTGGTCACGGACCACACGCCCGTCTTCGAGCTCCACGACCCGCTTGCGGAACGCGTCCACGATGGCCGCGTCGTGCGTGGCCATCACCACCGTGGTGCCGGTGCGGTTGATCCGGTCGAGCACCTTCATGATGCCGATGCTGGTCGCCGGGTCGATGTTCCCCGTGGGCTCGTCGGCGAGCAGGATCATCGGGCGGTTGACGAACGCCCGCGCGATCGCCACGCGCTGCTGCTCACCGCCCGACAGCTCGTCCGGCATGCGGTGCGCCTTGCCCTCGAGGCCGACGAGGTCGATCACCTCGGGGACGACCTTGCGGATGAAGCGCCGGGGCTTGCCGATGACCTCCAGCGCGAAGGCGACGTTCTCGTAGACGTTCTTGTTCGGCAGCAGCCGGAAGTCCTGGAACACGCAGCCGATGCGGCGGCGCAGGTGGGGGACCTTCCAGTTGGTGAGCTTGTTCAGCTCCTTGCCGGCGACGTGAATGCCGCCCTGCGTTGGCCGCTCCTCCTTGAGGATCAGGCGCAGGAACGTCGACTTGCCGGACCCGGAGGGACCCACGAGAAAGACGAACTCACCCTTCTCGACGGCCACGTTGACACCCTGCAGGGCCGGCCGGCTCTGGCGCGAGTAGACCTTGGTGACGTTATCAAAGTGGATCACGGCTGCATCACGACGTGTCAGTCTAGGGGGTGGGGGACGGAGGCGGCTGAACTTTCGTGGGACAGGCGCCCCGCGAGGGCCTCGCGGCTCGGGGGCCGATTGGCCAAGCAGCAGTCTAAGGGGGACACTGGCATGAAACGTCCAACTTGGGTACACCCATAGGTGCAACCGAGCATTACATGGCCCGACCAACGTGGAGAGGAGCCAGATGAGCTGCGAACATCTGATCTGTGCTCGGTGCGCGGGACCCGTCGTCGAGGGGCGCTGCCCCACCTGTAGAGCCGCACGTGCGGAGGTCCACTACCCCGGGACGTTCGGCATCTCCCCGGTGCTGATCGGCGCCCTGATCCTCGCGCTGACCCTTCTGATCGCGCTGAAGTTCGGGCTGAGCTAGCTTTCGACCGTCCGCGTACGGAACGCTCTCGGGCGGCCCTGAGCTCGTCAGTCCTGCCCGTCGCCGGCCTCCTGGCGGCGCATCCAGCGGATCTCGGCCTCGATGAACTCATCGATGTCGCCGTCGAGCACGGCCGTGGGGTTGCCCGCCTCGACACCGGTACGCAGGTCCTTGACGATCTGGTACGGGTGCAGCACGTAGTTGCGGATCTGGGTGCCCCACGAGCTGGTCGACTCACCGCGCAGCTCGTTCATCCGCTCGGCCTCCTCCTGGCGCTTGCGCTCGAGGAGCTTGGCCTGGAGCACCGTCATGGCGGTGGCGCGGTTCTGCAGCTGGCTGCGTTCGTTCTGGCAGGACACCACGATGCCGGTGGGCAGGTGCGTGATGCGCACCGCGCTGTCGGTGGTGTTGACGCCCTGGCCGCCCGGCCCGCTGGAGCGGTAGACGTCGACCCTGATGTCGTCCTCGGGGATGTCGACGTGGTCGGTCTGCTCCACCACCGGTACGACGTCCACGCCGGTGAACGAGGTCTGCCGGCGCCCCTGGTTGTCGTAGGGCGAGATGCGCACCATGCGGTGGGTGCCGTGCTCGCCGCGCAGCGTGCCGTACGCGTAGGGGGCCTTGACCGTGAACGTCGTCGACTTGATGCCGGCCTCTTCGGCGTAGGAGGTGTCGTAGACCTCGGTCGGGTAGCCGTGCCGCTCGGCCCAGCGGAGATACATCCGCTGCACCATCTGGGCGAAGTCGGCCGCGTCGACGCCGCCGGCCTGGGAGTTGATCGTGATGAGCGCCTCGCGGGCGTCGTACTCCCCCGACATCAGGGTGCGGACCTCGAGCTGCTCGACCTCCTTGCGGAGGGCTCCCAGCTCGCGCTCCGCCTCGCCGCGGGTGTCGTCGTCGCCCTCTTCGGCGGCCAGCTCCAGCAGCACGCCGGCGTCGTCCAGCCGACTCCGCAGGCCCTCGACCTTGCCGAGCTCGCCTTCGAGGTAGGACAGCCGCCGGGTCACCTGCTGCGCCCGCTCCTGGTCGTTCCACAGGTCGGGGTCGGCAGCCTGCTCACGGAGCTCGCCGATGTCACGGCGCATGCCCTCGAGGTCGAGCACCGCCTCGATGCCCTCCAGCATCGCGCCGAGCTCTTTCATCTCTTCTGACGGGTCGATGGCTGCCACGATCAAAAGCCTACCTGGGGCCGGGTCCGCGAGGTACGCGAGCCGCCGCCTGATCGGACTCGCGTTCGGGCACTGGGATTCGCCTGGCATACTCTGCCCCACATCGGTAACACATGATCGGCCGGGGAGCATGAGGACAGCGGTTGCGTCGGCTCTGGCGACGGCGGTGGCCCTCGCCGCGCTGACGGGGTGCTCGGGCGGCTCGCACGAGCAGGCCCGCACCAAGCCTGTGGCGGCGGAGTCCAGCCCCGACACCTCTCCCCCTCCCGTGCCGCTGACTCCCGAGGTGGCCAAGAAGGCGTTCCAGTCGTTCGTCACCAACGAGGACGTCGCGCGGGCCAGCGGCGACGAAAGGCTGGCCCTGTGGTGGACCAGCGAGGGGCAGTCGCAGCTGACGGCGGCGGCGTTCCGCCGGGCGATGACGGCCGGCGACCCGGTGCCCCGCTACCGGTACGGCACCCCGACGCTGTACGTCCCGCGGCTGAAACCGGAGGGACAGCAGTGGTTCGTGGCGAGCGTGCGGCGCAGCCTGGCCAACGGTAAGAGCCCCCACACCGTGCTGATGGGGTTCGTCAAGAGCAAGCCGACCATGCGGTGGCGCCTCAGCCTGGCCACGCTGCTGGACAAGAAGCAGAAGCCACCCAAGATCGCGGTCGATGACCAGGGGTACGCCAAGCCGCTGGCGACGTTCGACACCGACCTGCTGATCCCGCCACGGGACGTGCCCTCCATCCAGGCCACGCTCGCCGAGGAGGGCCCGGGCAACGTCGCGGCCAAGGTCATGGCGACCGGCAAGCACACCACGAGCTATTACATCTCCGACCAGAAGGCCACCAAGCCGAAGAAGGGCTCGGGGCTGAAGGTCGACACGGTGTACGCCACGACGTCGTTCCCGATCTTCCCGTTGGCCACGACCGACGGCGGCGGTATCGTCCTGTACGCGCTGAGCCGCGACGCCGTGTCGACCAAGCCCAAGAAGAAGCCCGGTCACGTGCCGATCCCCAAGGACGCGGCGCCGTTCGTCGCGTCGGACCTCGTGCACAACGAGCTGGACGTGACCCAGACGCTGCAGTTCGCCACGCTGGTGCCGCCCGCGCCCAAGAAGGACACGACGAGCACGGAGAAGGCCGTGATCATCGCCGCCGATGGCGGCACGATCAAGGCGAGCGTGCCCACCAAGTGAGCGAGGGGGTGCCCCTCGGCCGTACGAGGGGCTGCCCCCGCGGGGTCGCGTGGTCCGCACGGGAGACACCGGCTACGACGTCGTGGCCTGCACGGCCTTGCGGTAGGTGCCGATCACCTGGGTGTCGCCGTGATCGGGCACGACCGCGAGGTACTGGATGAGCGCGGTGGAGCTGAGGTGGTGACCCACCCGCCCCGTGACCAGCCCGGCGAGGTCGCCGTTGGTGTTGACCGTGCCGGGGTCGACCATGTCGTAGCGCTCGCTCTGGCGGATGACGTACCAGACCAGGGCACCGCCGCCCGTGGTCCGCAGGGCGTAGGTGCGCTGCCCGTCGGGCGCGAAGTCGGAGGTCAGCGTCACGCCGCGCTTCTGCAGCTCGGCCTGGACCCTGGTCAGCGCGTCGCGGGAGTCGGAGGTGTACGGTCCGGGCGCCATGCCCCCGGCCCCGGTGGACAGTGTCGCGGCGTGCGCGCCGGCCACCCTGCGGGGCTGGAGCGCGGCGTTGGTGTCGGCCGGGCTCACGGCCGTGGCGAAGCCGTCCTTGTCGAGGGCGATGCCGCTGAGCGGCGAGGAGGGGAAGGGGTCGGCGGCCAGCAACCAGGGCCCGCCCGCGTGGCTCTGGGTGAACAGCAGGGCGTGGCGGGTCTGGCCGGAGACCGCGTCGACCGCGAACCACTTGGGGTAGTGGTCCTGGCGCGGAATGTAGAACGCCGGGTGGGAGTAGGTGAACGGGGTGTACTTGTCCTTCTTGGCCTGCCGCAGGCGGTAGCCGGCCCGGTCCATCTCGAGCTGGTCGCCGGTCTCCACGGTGGCCAGGAGGTCGCCGTCGAGGTTGGCGTTGGCCCGGTTGTTGACGGTCTGGTAGTTGGCCAGCACCTGCTGGGCCTGCGTCTTGGTGATCGCGGGATGGGCGGTGCCGAGGGAACCGCACGCGGACACTGGGAGGATGGCGGCCGTCAGGGCGGCCAGTCGTCGTCGCATGCCGACAGATTCGCACAGTGACTGATCCACTACTGTGCGAATTCGCAATCAGGAAGGGACACCACGGTGCCACTCCCCCAGGCGGCCCGCAGCGGCCTGCTCGTCTCGGCTCTGGTCCGCCACGGCACGGATGTGCTGATGGTGCGCGAGCGGCTCGGCGACGAGCCGGAGCCGAGCTGGGTGCTTCCGGGAGGCCAGGTGGAGCCCGGCGAGCTGGTGCACGAGGCGGCCGTACGCGAGCTGCGCGAGGAGACCGGCCTGCGGGCCGCACCGGGCCGGCTGGCCTTCCTCTGCCAGTACACCGTCACCGACGATCCCGGCTGGGCCGGGGTCTGGACGGTCTTCACGTTCGAGTTCGCCGCGGCGGCGCGTGACCTGGCGCCCGCGGACCCGGACGGATCGGTCCTGGAGGCCGCGTGGGTGCCGCTGCCCGAGGCACGCAGGCGGCTGGCACGGCTGGCCTTCCGCCCCCGCCGCGAGCCGTTGCTGCACCATCTGGACGGCAGCGGCGAGGGTCATCCGGGCGAGTCGCACCTGTGGCTGTGGCCCGACGGAACCGACGCCGCCCCGGTCGTCCTGCCGGGACCCCACCGCGCGGCGGAGGTCCCGGACCGGGCGTGACCGGCCGGCCCGTTGCCGGGCCGGCCGGGTCTGTCGTCCCTCAGGCGGGGAGGGTCGAGGCGGTGACCAGCGTGCGGATGGCTCGCAGGGCCACCGACAGCGTGGCGACGCCCAGGTTGTCGCTCTCCCAGATCTCGCCGAGCGTCTGGGCGGCGCGGGCGACGGCGGCGCTGTTCTTGTCCGTCCAGATCGCCAGCCGCTGCTCCGGCGCGACCCCCGCCTCGCTGGTGACGAGGACGTCGCGGGCCAGGGCGGCGTGCGCGGCGTACAGGTCGTCGCGGAGGGCCGACCGGGCCATGGAGTTCCACCGGTCGTCGCGCGGGAGCTGGATGATGCGCTCGCGCAGGCGGGACAGCTGGAGGCGTTCGCTCAGGTCGAAGTAGACCTCGGCGACCTCCTCCGGCGGTCGTCCGGTGCTGTGGGCGATCTCCACCAGGTCGAACGTGGAGAACGCCGGGACCATCATCGCCACCTGCTCGGCGAGCTGGTCGGGCACGCCGGCCTCGGTGAACCGGTCGCGGCGGTCCTCGAAGTCCTCCAGGTCGCGGCCGACCAGGAGCTTGGGCATGTGCGCCGAGAGCGCCGCCGCTCCGGAGGCGAAGTAGTCCACCGTGTCGCGGATGTCGAACGGCATGCGGCGGTTGTGCAGCAGCCAGCGGGCCGCGCGCTCGGTCAGCTTGCGGGCCTCCAGCCGCATCCGGATCTGCGTCGCGGTGTCGACCTGGTAGTCCAGCCCGTCCACCGACCGCCAGAAGGCCTCCATGCCGAACACCTCGCGCGCCACGAGGTAGGCGCGGGTGATGTCGGAGGCGGACGCGCCGGTCTCCTCGCCCATGCGGAACGCGAAGGTGATGCCGCTGTCGTTGACCATGCTGTTCACCACCGAGGTGGCGATGATCTCGCGGCGCAGCGGGTGCCGGTCCATGTAGTCGCGGAACCGTTCGCGCAGCGGCGTCGGGAAGTACTCGACGAGCCGGCTGGCCAGGTCGGGATCGTCCGGCAGGTCCGAGCCGCGGATCTCGTCCTCGAGCGTGAGCTTGGTGTAGGCGAGCAGCGTGGCGAACTCCGGGCCGGTGAGGCCGATCCCGGCCTGCCGGCGCTCGGCGAGCGCCTTGTCGTCCGGCAGGAACTCCAGGCGCCGCTTCAGCTTGCCGCCGCGCTCCAGCCTGCGCAGGTAGCGGCCGTGGACGTGCAGCATGGACGACGCCTGGCTGCGTGAGGCGGCGAGCGCGACGTTCTGCGCGATGTTGTCGCGCAGGACCAGGCCGGCGACCTCGTCGGTCATCTCCAGGAAGAGCGTGTCGCGCTGCTTGTCGGTCAGCTCGCCGTCGCGGACGACCTGGTCCAGCAGGATCTTGATGTTCACCTCGTGGTCGGAGGTGTCCACGCCCGCGGAGTTGTCGATGAAGTCGGTGTTGACCAGGCCCCCGCCGAGGGCGAACTCGATGCGGGCCCGCTGGGTCAGCCCGAGGTTGCCGCCCTCGCCGATGACCTTGCAGCGCAGTTCGGTCGCGTCGGCCCGCAGCACGTCGTTGGCCTTGTCGCCGACCTCGGCGTGGGTCTCGCCGGAGGCCTTGACGTACGTGCCGATGCCGCCGTTCCACATCAGGTCGACCGGCGCGGTGAGGATCGCGTGGATCAGCTCGTGCGGGGTCAGCGCGTTGACCCCGCCCGGGATGCCGAGCGCCTCGCGGACCTGCGGCGTCAGCGGGATCTTCTTGGCCGAGCGCGAGTGCACGCCGCCGCCCTTGGAGATCAGCGAGGTGTCGTAGTCGGCCCACGAGCTGCGCGGGAGCGCGAACATGCGCTTGCGCTCGCGGAAGGAGGCGGCCGGGTCCGGGTCGGGGTCGAGGAAGATGTGCCGGTGGTCGAAGGCCGCGACGAGCCGGATGTGCTCCGACAGCAGCATGCCGTTGCCGAACACGTCGCCGGACATGTCGCCGACGCCGACGACGGTGAAGTCCTCGTTCTGCACGTCGACGCCGAGGGAGCGGAAGTGGTATTTCACCGACTCCCAGGCGCCGCGCGCGGTGATGCCCATGCCCTTGTGGTCGTAGCCGACCGAGCCGCCCGACGCGAAGGCGTCGCCGAGCCAGAAGCCGTACGACGCGGACACCTCGTTGGCGATGTCGGAGAAGGTCGCGGTGCCCTTGTCGGCGGCCACGACCATGTAGGTGTCGTCTCCGTCGTGCCGCACGACGTTCGGCGCGGGCACGACGCGCATCTGGCCGCGGGAGCCCTCGCTCTCCTCGTCCCGTACGAGGTTGTCGGTGATGTCGAGCAGGCCGCTGATGAACTGCTTGTACGACGCGACGCCCTCGGCCAGGAACGCCTCACGGTCGCTCGGGTCCGGCAGCCGCTTGCACACGAAGCCGCCCTTGGCGCCGGCGGGCACGATCACGGTGTTCTTCACCGCCTGCGCCTTGACCAGGCCGAGGATCTCCGTACGGAAGTCCTCACGCCGGTCGGACCAGCGCAGGCCGCCGCGGGCCACCGACCCGAACCGCAGGTGCACGCCCTCCAGCCGCGGGGAGTACACGAAGATCTCGAACTGGGGGCGGGGCTGCGGCAGGTCCGGGATCGCCTCGGGGTCCAGCTTCAGCGACAGGTACGGCTTGGGCGTGCCGCCCGCGGTCCGCTGGTAGTAGTTCGTGCGCAGGGTGGCGCGGATCATCGACAGGAAGCTGCGGAGGATGCGGTCCTGGTCCAGGCTGGTGACCGCGTCGAGCGCGCCCTCGATCTCCTCGGCGATGGCCGAGCCCAGCTCCTCGTGCGCGTCGGGCGCGGCGTCCGGCCGCGAGTTGAGGCGCGGGTCGAACCGCGACTCGAACAGCCGCACCAGCAGCCGGGCGATGCGCGGGTTGTCGATCAGCACCTGCTCGATGTACCGCTCGCTGAAGGTGGTGCCGGTCTGCCGCAGGTAGCGGGCGTACGCGCGGAGCACCATGACCGGCCGCCAGGCGAGCCCGGCTCGCAGCACGAGGGTGTTGAACGGGTCGCTCTCCACCTCGTCGCGCCACAGCGCGGTGAAGGCGTCCTGGAACAGGTCCTTGACGTCGGCCTCGTCCACGTCGGGCGAGGGGACGTACCGCAGGCCCAGGTCGTAGATCCAGGAGCGGCGGCCGCCCTCGGGGTCGATGCCGTACGGCCGCTCGTCGACCACCTCGACGCCCATGTTGTGCAGCAGCGGCAGAACGTGGGACAGCGAGATCGGCGGCCCGAGCCGGTACACCTTGAGCCGGCGCTCGCCGGGCTCGCCGCCGTACGGTTCGTACAGGTTGATGGAGATCTGGCCCGGCTCGGTCAGCGCCTCCAGGCGCTTGAGGTCGGCGCAGGCCGTACGGGCGGGGAAGTCGGCCTTGTAGCCCTCGGGGAAGGCGTTGGCGTAACGGCGGGTCAGCACCCCGGAGCGTTCTTCGCCGCACTGCTCGACGATCGCCTCGACCAGGTCGTCGGCCCACGAGCGGGTGGCGGCGACGAGCCGGGCCTCCACCTCGGCCAGGTCCACGTCGTCGGGCAGCGGGCGCCCGCGCTCGCCGCGCACGACCACGTGCAGGCGCGCGAGCGCGGAGTCGCCGACCATCGCGCTGTAGTCGACGCTCGTGCCGTCGAAGGCGCTGCGCAGGATCTCCTGGATGCGCAGCCGGATCTGCGTGGTGTAGCGGTCGCGAGGCAGGAAGACCAGGCACGACATGTAGCGGCCGTAGGCGTCCTTGCGGACGAACAGCCGAAGCTGCTTGCGCTCGCGCAGCCGCAGCACGCTCATCGCGATCGGGAACAGCTCGTCGACCGAGATCTGGAACAGGTCGTCGCGCGGGTAGGTCTCCAGGATCTCGATGAGATCCTTGCCGTCGTAGCTGTCGGCGGCGAGCCCGGCGCGGTGCAGCACCGTCTGGAGCTTGCGGTCGAGCACCGGGATGTGCTCGATGCTCTCGCTGTACGCGGCATGGGTGAACAGGCCGAGGAAGCGGCGCTCGCCGACCACCTTGCCGTCGTCGCCGAACCGCTTGACGCCGACGTAGTCGAGGTAGGCGGGGCGGTGCACGGTGGCGCGGGAGTTGGCCTTGGTCAGCACGAGCAGGTGCGGCTCGTGGGCCTTGGCGCGCACCTCCTGTGGCAGCGAGGCGAAGCTGGTCGACTCGCTCTGGTCCGAGCGCAGGATGCCCAGGCCGGTGCCGGGGACGGCGCGCAGCCGCTCGCCGTCCTCGCCGGTCTCCAGGGTGTACTCCCGGTAGCCGAGGAAGGTGAAGTGGTCGTCGGCCAGCCAGTCGAGCAGCGCGACGCCGTCGCCGGTCTCCTCCTCCGGCAGCGGCGGCCGCTTCTCGCGCAGCCCGGCCGCGATCGTACGGGACAGGGACCGCATCTTGTCCTCGTCCTCGACGGCGGCGCGCACGTCGTCCAGGATCCGGCGGATGTCCTTCTCCAGGTCCTGCAGCACCGTGCGGTCGCCCTGCCGGTCGATCTCCAGGTGGATCCAGGACTCCTCGAGCATCAGGCCGTCGCCGTCGTCCGTGCCCCGCAGGTGACCGGCCACGTCACGGCGGACGTTCAGCTGCGGGTGGACGATCAGGTGGGTGGACAGCTGGTGCCGGTTGAGCTCCATCGTCACCGAGTCGACGAGGAACGGCATGTCGTCGGTGACCACCTGGACGACGCTGTGCCCGGGGTCCCAGCCCTGGTCGTCGACGGTCGGCGTGAACGCGCGCACCTTGGCCCGGCCCTGCGGGCGGTCTTCGCCCAGCTGCCGGTGGGACATCGCCGGACCCCAGATGTCGGCCGGGTCGCGGGAGCCGAGATCCTCCACCGCGACATGCCGATAGTAGAGCCGGAGGAAGCCGAGAATGTCCGCGGTCTCCTGGTTGGCGCCGTACGTGTGGTGGGCACAGGCCTCCGCCGCACGGCGCAGCAGATCATCCTTGGCACGCTCGGCTTCGTCGTCCGGCCGGGCCGTCGGTTCGCCGCTCATCTACATATCTCCCTCAGTGCCTTCTCAGAGCAGGGTTCGCAATTCCCACAGCAACGGGTAATACCGCAGGTCAAGCCTGCTTCGGAGGTAAGGCGCGCCGGTAGAGCCACCGGTGCCCGACTTCGTGCCGATCTGCCGCTCGACCATCTGGACGTGGCGTTGGCGCCAGAGCGCGGCCATCTCGTCGTGGGTCAGCAGGTCCTCGGACAGCTGCCACAGATCGTCGTAACGGTCGCGGTCGCCCGCCACGGTGACCATCGACTCCCGGATCTCGTCGTCGTCGCCGGCCGCGAGCCCGCGCCTGCGGAGCAGCATGACGAACGCGTCCCAGAGCGTGGGTTCGGCGAGCCGCCGGTCGAGGCGTTCGGTCTCGTCGTCGGTGAGGCCGCGGAACCGTTTGACGAAACCGGGGTCCTTGTGGCCGGAGAGGAACTCCATCTCGCGGAACTGCACGGACTGGAAGCCGCTGGCGGGCGCCAGCTTCTCCCGGAAGGCCATGAAGTCCTGCGGGGTCATCGTCTCCAGCACCTGGATCTGGTCGACCATCACCCGCTCCACCGCGTGCACCCGCCGGAACAGGTGCCGGGCCAGCCAGACCTCGTCGTCGATCATCGCCCGGCGGATCTCGCCCAACTCGTGCAGAAGCAGCTTGAACCAGAGCTCGTAGACCTGGTGGATCGTGATGAACAGAAGCTCGTCGCGGGCGGGAGGGTCGGACTCGAGCACCTGCTGTTCGAGCAGGGTCGGCAACCGGAGGTAGGCGCCGTAGGTGAGGCGCCCCCCTTCTTCACCGAAGTTACGCCCCGGTGCGCCATATCCGTTTCCGGGCATACCGGAAGCGGAAGCGGCCGCACCACGCCGTTGTGGTGTTGCGCTCACGGCCGCCACACTAACTCGAAAACCGGGATTCGCCGACTCGGGGACGGGAGGATCACCCTGCCACTAGTGTCCTGACG
Source organism: Actinoallomurus oryzae (assembly GCF_039541955.1). NCBI lineage: Bacteria > Bacillati > Actinomycetota > Actinomycetes > Streptosporangiales > Thermomonosporaceae > Actinoallomurus > Actinoallomurus oryzae. Next base: position 20,755 of record NZ_BAABHF010000027.1, read on the forward strand.
TGGGCATGAAGTGCGCCAGCACCTCGGGATTCGCCATGGCGTCCGGGTTTGCGGCCTTCTCCACGGGCGTGCCGAGCAGCATCTTGCGCACCGGCACTTCGAGCTTCTTGCCCGACAGCGTGCGCGGGATGCCCGGCACCGCACGGATCTCGTCCGGCACGTGCCGCGGCGACAGCGTCGACCGCAGCGCCGCCCGGATCCGCGCGACGATCTCCTCCGACAGTTCGGCGTCGTCGGCGAGCTGCACGTACAGCAGCAGGCGCCCGTCCTGCCCCAGCTGTCCCGTGTCGACCACGAGTGAGTCGGCGACCTCGTCGAACGCCTCCACGACGCGGTAGAAGTCGGCGGTGCCCATGCGCACCCCGCCCCGGTTGAGCGTGGAGTCGGACCGTCCGTAGATCACGCTGCCGCCGTCGGGCAGGATCTTGATCCAGTCGCCGTGCCGCCAGACGCCCGGGTACATGGCGAAGTAGGACTCCCGGTAGCGCTCGCCGCCCTCGTCGTTCCAGAAGTAGATCGGCATCGAGGGCATCGGCTCGGTGATCACCAGCTCGCCCACCTCGTCGACGACCGGCTCACCGGTGTCGCCGAACGCCTCGACCTTGGCCCCGAGCCCCCGGCACTGGATCACGCCCGCGCGCAGCGGCAGCAGCGGGCACGGCCCGACGAACCCGGTGGCGACGTCGGTGCCGCCGGAGAACGAGCCGACCAGCAGATCCGCGCCGACGTGCTCGTACAGCCACGCGAAGCCCTCGGGCGGCAGCGGCGAGCCGGTCGAGCCGACCCCGCGGATCCGGGTGAGGTCATAAGTCTTGCCCGGCTCCAGGCCGGTCTTCATCGACGCCAGGATGTACGGCGCGCCGACGCCGAAGTAGGTCACCCCGGTCTCGGCGGCCAGCCGCCAGAGCGCGTCGCCGTTCGGCGCGCCGTCGTACATGACGATGGTCGCGCCGACGAGAAGGCCGCCGACCAGGTAGTTCCACATCATCCAGCCGGTCGTGGTGAACCAGAAGAAGATGTCGCCGGGGCCGAGGTCCTGGTGGAAGCTGAGGGACTTGAGGTGTTCGAGGACGATGCCCCCGTGCCCGTGCACGATCGGCTTGGGCAGCCCGGTCGTGCCGGAGGAGTACAAAATCCATAGGGGGTGGTCGAACGGCACGTCCTCAAAGCCCGGCGCCGCGCCGGGCCGGCGCAGGTCGTCGTAGGAGATCGCGTCCTCGACGCCGTCGGTGCCCAGGTACGGGATCAGCACGGTGGCCCCGAGCGTGGGCAGCGCCGCCTGGATGTCGCGTACGACGTCGCGCCGGTCGTAACGCTTGCCGTTGTAGGGGTAGCCGTCCACCGCGACGAGCACCTTCGGCTCGATCTGGGTGAACCGGTCGATCACGCTGGGCGCCCCGAAGTCGGGCGAGCAGGAGGACCAGATCGCCCCGAGCGAGGCCGTGGCGAGGAAGAGCACCAGCGCCTCGGGGATGTTGGGCACGTACGCCGCCACCCGGTCGCCCTTCGTCACACCGAGCTCGCGAAGGCCCTGACGCGCCTCGGCGACCCGCGTGGCCAGCTCACCGTACGTCAGGGTGCGCTCGTCGCCGCTCTCGGAGCGGAAGATCACCGCCGTGGCGTTTTGGTCTCGGTCGGCCCGCAGGGCGTTGCGCGCGTAGTTGAGCGTGGCACCGGGGAACCAGCGCACACCGGGCATCCCGGCACCCTCGCGCACCGGACCGTCGCCGCGCTCGCCGAGCACGCCGAAGTAGGACCACACCGTGTCCCAGAAGGCATCGAGCTCGGTGACGGACCAGCGCCACAGCTCGTCGTAGGAACCGAGGCCCCGCTCGTCCATGAGCCCACCGACACGGGCCCGCCGCCGCGCATCATCGGACGGCTCCCACAGCAGGTCACCCTCGGCAACCGACACGTCACAGCCTCCCAAACGCTAGTGATGGCCATCCCAGCATCAGCGTGGCGGCCACGCACTGCAACATAGAACACCACCACGGAACCACTGGAAACCATGTGACCGCAGAACACTGCCAAGGCCCTTTGAGGCCAGACCGGTCAAGGAGGTGAGACTCACTCTGCGCAGTCTCCAGAGGTCCACCTTCCCTTGGCGGGTATCACCGTGCGTCGGGTGACCAGGGCAGGACCTCACCATGCCGGACGAGCCGGCCGTAGTGGTCGGGGTCTACCGGGTCGAGGGCAAGGCTCAGGAGCGGCAGGGCCGCCTCGGCCGGGCTGGGGGCGTCGCTGACGTCCCACCACAGGCCGGAGGTCGGCGTGTTCATCATCCCGGGGCAGACGGCGGCGAGCAGGATGCCGCGCTCGGTGTCCTGTTCGCGCCGCTGCGCCGCGAGCGCGCGCACGGCGGCGACCTGGCCGATCTTGGAGGGGATGTTGACGAAGCCGGGCCAGGCTCCGGCGCGGGCGCTGCCGTCCTTGACGGCGTCACGCCAGGCCGCGACCTGCTCGTCCACCTCGTCCAGGGACGCGAGCCCGTCGAAGCGGTCGTGGAGTACGGGCGCCAGGTGGTGCAGCCTGCCCAGCGAGCTGGCCACGACGATCAGCCTCCCGCCGTCCCGCAGCAGCGGGGCGAAGGCGCGCAGCACCCGCGTGGCGCCGAAGTTGTTGACCTCGGCGTAGATGTCGACGAACCGGCGCGGGTCGTCGTCCGGGCCGATCCGCATCACGGCGTTGTTGAAGACGATGTCGACGCCCTGGTGCCGTTCCTTCAGCCGCGCGGCGAGGCGGCCGGCGGCCTCGGGGTCGGCCACGTCGAGCAGCTCGCCGCGGACGCGGGCTCCGCCGGAGGGCATGGCCTCGACGGCTTGGGCGACACGGCCGGCGTCGCGGCCGGTGAGGTAGACGGTGTCCTGCGGGGCCATGCGCTCGGCGAGGCCCTCGACCAGGGCCAGACCCAGGCCCTGGGTGGCGCCGGTGACCAGGGCGACCTTCGGCGCGGTGGCCAGGCCGGCGGACGCGGACGGTGTCTTGATCAGGTTCATGCCGGCCACGTTAGGAGCCTGATCGGTCATGCCACCAGCGAAAGTTTCTCAGGTAGGGTATGCGTAACCGTCATGGCCTTCACCGACGCGTCCCTCACCGCTCTGCGGGTCTTCCGCGAGGTGGCCGAGCGGGGCACCCTCACCGCCGCGGCCACCGCGCTCGGCTACACCCAGTCCGCCGTCTCCCGCCAGATCGCCTCGCTGGAACGCGCGGCCGGAACGCCGCTGCTGGAGCGGCGTCACGACGGCGTGCGGCTGACCCCCGCCGGGCACGTCGTGGTGCGCCGCGCCGCCACGGTGATCGACCAGGTCGACGCGACAGCGCGTGAGCTGGCCGGCCTTCCCGACGAGCACGGCACGGTGCGGCTCGGCTGGTTCGCGAGCGCGGGGTCCGGGCTGGTGCCCCGTGCGCTGGCCGCGTTGCGCCGTACGCACCCGGCCATCACCGTGATCGGCCGCGAGGGCAGCACCCCCGCGCTCGTACGCGCGCTGCGTGCCGGCACGCTGGACCTCGCCCTGGTGGCGTCGGCGCCGCCGTTCCGCCCGCTCGACAGCGAGACGCCGGCCCTGGAGCTGCGGATCCTCGCCGAACGAAGCCTGCGCCTCGCGGTGCCCGACACCCATCCGCTAGCGCGGGGCGACTTCGTCGACATCGCCGACCTGCACGGCCGGCGCTGGATCGCCGGATCGGGCGATGACCAGGTGATGGGAGTCTGGCCCGGCCTGGACGAACGGCCCGAGATCGCCCACACCGCCCGCGACTGGCTGGCCAAGCTGCATCTCGTCGCGGCCGGCTGCGGCATCACCACCGTGCCGGCCTCGCTCACCGCCATCGTCCCCGCCGGCGTCCGTGTACTGCCGGTCCGCGGCGGACCGCGCGAACAACGGCGCCTCCTGCTCGCGCGGCTCCCGCGGCCCCTGCCGGAACCCGCCGATCACCTCGCCGCGGCCCTCCGCGCCGCCGCGATCGAGACGAGCGCACCGCTGTAAGACCCTCCGGCGGCTCCCGCCGTGCTCAGCGGCTGGTGAAGTAGGCGCCCGGTGGTATGCCGGTGGCCTTGCGGAACACGGCGACGAAGGCGCTCGGGGTCGTGTAGCCGACGCGACGGGCCGCGGTGGCCACCGGCAGGCCCTCGGCGAGCAGCGGCAGCGCCGCTCGCAGGCGTACCTGGGTGCGCCAGCGGCCGAACGGCATGCCCGTCTCCGCCGTGAACAGGCGGGCGAGGGTGCGGGTGCTCGTGCCGGTGCGACGGGCCCAGATGTCCAGCGTGGCGTCGTCGGCGGGATCGTCGATCACGCCGCGGGCCACGTCGAGGGCACGCGGGTCACGGGGCATCGGTACCGCGATGGTGGTCACGGGAACCGGCACGAGCTGGTCGAACAGGACGCTCTCGGCCCGGCGGCGGGCGGCCCGGGGCGGGTCGGTGGCGGCCAGGTGGAGGATCAGCTCCCGGGCCAGCGGGCTGATTCCGACCACGGTCGGGACGGTCCAGCCCGGTCCTCGATCGGCGGCGAAGTAGGGGCAGCAGACGAACGTGTGGCGGCCGGCGTCCATGGCGTGCTCGACGCCCGCCGGGATCCACAGGGCCCGCGTCGGCGGCAGCACCCAGGTGCCGTCGGGCGAGGAGACGGTGAGGATGCCCGAGGAGGCCCAGGCCAGCTGGTGCGCGGTATGCCAGTGCGTGTCGTACCGGCGCCCCGCCGAGGAGAACGCCGCGACCAGGATCGCCCCGTCGGCCCGCGTCTTGAGTTGGCTGGTTCTCGACATCACTTGACCGTCTTGGTCGTTCACGCCACCGTCGTCCGCTCCTAATGTGCACGAGCATGAACCTGCTCCACAACCGGATATGCGGTTCGGCCAGGTGGGCCGAGTACATGCGCACGGACCTGTTCCCGGTGGTGCTGGGGGACGTCGACCTCGGCGACGACGTGCTGGAACTCGGCCCCGGCCTGGGCGTGACCACCCGCGAGCTGGCCGGCCGGGTGCCGCACCTCACCGCGCTGGAGGTCGATGAGACGTACGCCGAGCGGCTGCGGCGTGAGCTGGAGCCCGGCGTGACGATCGTGCACGGCGACGCGTCGGCGATGCCGTTCCCGGACGCGTCGTTCACCGCCGTCGCGTGCTTCACGATGCTGCACCACGTATCCACGCCGGAGCTGCAGGACCGGCTCTTCGCCGAGACCTGCCGCGTGCTGCGCCCGGGCGGGGTGTTCGTCGGCAGCGACGGGCGGGCCGGCCTGTTGTTCCGGCTGATCCACCTGGGCGACACGCTCGTGCCGGTCGATCCCGGGACGCTCGCCTCCCGTCTGGAGGCGGCCGGCCTCGCGGACGTGCGCGTCACGCCGAAGCCCAAGCGCGTGCACTTCACCGCCCGCCGGCCCGCCTGAGCCCCGCCGGCGGGACGCGGTCGTGCCAGGGAACGGCCTCTTCGAGCCGGGCGGCGACGCGGAACAGCAGGTCCTCCCGGCCGTACGGCGCGGCGAGCTGAACACCGATCGGCAGACCGTCGCCGCTCTGGGCGAGCGGCAGGCTGACGGCCGGCTGCCCGGAGACGTTGAACAGTGAGGTGAACGGACCGTAGTCGAACTCCGCCCGCAGCCAGCTCTCCACCGTGTGGCCGGGGTCGTCGTAGCGGAGCGTGCCGTGGGGGGCCGGGAGGCGCGCGATCGTCGGGGTGACCAGCAGGTCGTACTCGGTGAAGAACGCCCCCACCGCCCGGGTGAGGCGGTTCTGTGCGTCCATGCCCGCGATCAGGTCGAGCGCGCTGAACTCCTCGGCCATCCGCAGGATCCGCCGTGAGACGGCCTCCATCCTCGCGGGGTCCGGCCGTCTCGGCGCCAGCAGGACAGGGGCGACGAGCGCCACCGTCTCGGTCGCGATCGCCCGCAGCACGGCGTCCCAGTCGATCTGCGGGCTCGCCTCCGTGACCGCGTGCCCCATCTCCTCCAGCAGCCGGCCGGTGCGTACCGCCGCCTCGGCCACTTCCGGGTCGACCGGGGCGCCCGACCAGGCACGCGTGGTCACCGCCACGCGCAGCCGGTGGGGGTCGGCCGCCAGTTCGTCCTCGTACGGGCGGAGCGGAGGCGGCGCGGTGTACTTGTCGCCCGCCACCGGGCCCTGGATCGCGTCGAGATAGCGGGCGGCGTCGCGTACGGTCCGCGTCAGCCCCGACTCGCAGGCCATGCCGAAGCCCGCCTCTCCCAGGTCGGGCCCGCACGGCGTACGGCCGCGGCTCGGCTTGAGACCGACCAGCCCGCAGCACGAGGCGGGCACCCGGCCCGAGCCGGCACCGTCGTTCGCGTGCGCGACCGGCACCGCTCCGGCGGCGACCAGCGCGGCGGCCCCACCGCTCGACCCGCCCACGCCGCGGTCCAGGTTCCAGGGGTTTCGCGTGGGGCCGTACCGCAGGGCCTCGGTGGCGAAACTGATCACCAGCTCGGGGACGGTGGTGAGGCCCAGCGTGACCAGCCCGGCGGCGCGGACGCGTCTCATGAGGTCGGTGTCGTACCGCGCGGTCACCCCCGAGATCGCCCGGCTGCCCAGGAAGAACGGCACGCCCTCCGCCATCGGCCCGCTGTCCTTGATCAGGAACGGCACTCCCGCGAGCGGCCCGTCGTCCGCGTGGTCGAGCGCCGGCTCGAACACCGGCAGGGCCAGCCCGTTGACCCGCTCGTCCGCCGACTCCAGCGCCCGCCGCGCGGCGTCCTCCACCTCCGCGGCGGTGACCTGCCCGGAAGTGATCAAACCGCGCAGCCCGACCGCGTCGTGGCTCGCGTACTCCCAGAGCTCCACGATGCCACTGTACGAACGGCCCTGCACGGACAGTGCTGCACGGACGACCCTGCACGAACGGCCCTGTACGGACGGCCGAATCGCGATATCGGTCGGCACGCCGGCCTGTTCCCGTCATGCACCCTTTCTCATAGCGTCGCGATCATGACTTCGGGACGGCGGATGCTGACGTTGCTGGTGGGGACCCACGTCGTCGACGATCTGTACCAGGGCGCGGTGCCGGCGCTGCTGCCCTTCCTGGTCGCCGAGCGGCACTACGGCTACGCGCAGGCGACCGGCATCACCCTCGCCGCGACCTTCCTGTCGAGCATCCTGCAGCCGGGCTTCGGCGTGCTGACCGACCGGCGCCGCGCACCCTGGCTGGTCGGCGTCGGGCTGCTGACCGCGGGCGTCGGCATCGGGCTGTCCGGGCTGGGCGGCGGGTACTGGACGACCTGGCTCGCGGTGGCGCTGTCCGGCGTCGGTGTCGCGGCCTACCATCCGGAGGCCGCTCGGGCGGCGCGGCAGGCGGCGGGGGCCTCGGCGCAGGGAATGAGCGTGTTCGCGGTGGGCGGGAACGCCGGCATCGCGGTCGCGCCGCTGGTCGTCGCCCCGATCCTCGGAGCGACGGGCCTGGCCGGCACTCCCCTGCTCGCCCTCCCGGCCGTGGCGACCGCCCTGTTCCTCGCGGTGGCCTGGCGAAGCCGCGAACCCGCGCCCGCCCGCGGACGGGCCGCGAGCGACGCGGGGGCCGACGACTGGCGGGCGTTCGGCTGGCTGACGGTGGTCGTCGTGTGCCGATCGGTCGCCTACTTCGGGATCTCCTCGTTCCTGGCCCTCCTGCTGATCCACCGGTTCGGCCTGTCGAAGGGCACGGCGTCGGCCGCCCTGACCGTCTTCACCGGTACGGGGGCGGTCGGCACGGTGCTCGGCGGCCGGCTCGCGGACCGCGCCGGGCGGCTCACGGCCGTACGCGCCGGCTACGCCCTGACCGTTCCGGGTCTGCTCGGCCTGCTGCTCGCCCCCGGCCCGGCGGTCGCGTTCGTCTCGGCGTTCGTGCTGGGCCTCGGCCTGTACGTGCCGTTCGCCGTGCACACCACGCTCGGCCAGGAGTACCTGCCCGGCCGGATCGGCACCGCCAGCGGCGTGACCCTGGGCCTCGCGGTGTCCGCGGGCGGGATGGTCGCACCGCTGCTGGGCCTGGTCGCCGACGCGTACGGCATCCGCACGGCGCTCGCGCTCCTGCTCGTGCTCCCGGTCATCGCCCTGGCGGTGTCCACCCGCCTGCCGGAGACACGGGTGGCGGCGGCGCGAGCATGACGCGCGGACCCTCACTCTTGGAGGGTCTGGCTGCGGCCGATGAGGTCCAGCACGGCGTCACTCGTCTCGCGGAAGACGGCGACCGTCTCGGCGGCGGCCGCGGAGGCGGCGGCGGACACCGCCGGCGCTTAATTCAGGAGGTGGTCAGCGACTCCACCGCGCGGACCACGCGGTCGGTCTCGGCCAGGGTGGGCAGCACGATGTCGGCGCCGGCGCCGCGGAGCTCGGCCTGGGTGGCGTTGCCGGTGGCGACGGCGATCGTCCGGGCGCGGGCGATCTGGGCGGCGCGCACGTCGTTGGCCGAGTCGGCGATGAGCACGGTCGCGGCCTCCGCGATCGGGGCGCCGTACTTCTCGGCCGTACGGCTGCGCGCGAGCTCGACCAGCGCGGCCTTGGGATAGGTCTCCGAGCCGTACCCGCCGACCTTGAAGTCCAGGTGCTTGTCCAGTCCGAGCGCGGTCAGCTTGGCGACGGCGTTCGGCTCGATCGAGCCGGTCAGGACGGACTGGACGACATCGCGCAGCCGGGCCACCGCGGCGAGGGCCTCGCGGGCGCCCGGCAGCACGCGGCCGTCCTTGCGGATCGACTTGCGACGGGCCGTGAACGCCTCGCCCAGCGCCGCCATGAACTGCGCGAGGTGGTCCTCGGTGGTCACGACGTCGTTGAACGCCAGGGTCTCGAAGATGATCTCCGATTCGGTACGGCCCACGGTCGGCGCCAGCCGGACGAGCGGACGCCCGGTCACCTGCTGGAAGGCCTCGGCGTACGCCTCCCGCGTCACCCGGCCGACGTCGACGAGCGTGTGATCGACGTTCCACAGCACGAGACGGGGCATGGCGGACTCCTGCGGCGAATCGGGGCGACGGTCAATCGTCGCGGTAACGCCCCTGCGTGCGCAAACCCGCTGTTCAACCGGGGCAGCGGCGTGATCACGGTGTCCGGCCGGCGCGCCGCCCCGGTCATGACCAATGAACACAGCGTCACCGGGCTCGAAGGCAGGAACACCACCGAAGACCACCCGGGAATCCAGCGCCTTAACCAGACATATACCAGCACTTGTTACTTTATTGCTGAGTCATGCCGATATCCAGGCGCAAAAGGCTAACTACGATAGACATGATTATTAACCAAGATGAGAAGGAAGAGCGATGGCTTTTCAACGGCCTCGCGAACCCGAAACGCCATTCTCCAGCCATGCCGAGACGGAGGATGGCCGGATTCGCGTCACCGTAGAGGACAACGGCCTTGTGAGCACCCTCTCCATCGCCCCCCGAGCGATGAGGAACGGCTCCGATGAGCTCGCCGAGCTGATTCTGGCGACCGTACGTGAAGCACAGACGGCCTGGTTTCGGAAGAAGCTCGACAAGGGGCCCGAAGCGAGCCCCGACCAGGAGATGATCCGCAAGGACCTGGCAGAGGCCGAGGCCGCCTTCGAACGACGCCTGGCAGAGCTCCGCCAGATGATGGCCGAGCTCCGCGACAGCTGAATCTCTGCCACGGAAAAGGAGCTTGTGCGATGAAATACGATCCCACGGCGCTGGAAAAGACAGCGGGCTCGGTCGATGCGGCAGCATATGAATGTGACCGCGCCATAGATACCATTCCCGACGGCTGGGCCCTGTATGGGTTCACCGACAAAGACGTGAATAGGCTCGCCGGCGCACCCGACCAACCCGACGAACCGCCCGCCGACTACGATCCCTCTTATGCGATATTTTTGGCACGTCCACTGGCGAAGCCGTACGAAGCCATGATGGGAAACCTAGTAGACGCCCTGTCGTCCACGGCCGAGGAGATGAATTACTTCGGCGCATGCCTCCGACGCATGGCAAAAAATGTGAAGAACGCCGAAGACGCCAACATCGGCGATATCAAGACCATCGAAAAACTGCTGGAGGCGAGTGACTAGATGGCGCCGTGGCAAGAACCGCGAGAACTCCCCGACGAGATCCGTGACATCTTGAAGGAGTGGGCCTCCAGGGGGGTGATGAAGTTCCGATGGCCGGCCGATTTCACTGACGCCATCGCACAGGACGCGGCAACATGGGGAGGGATCGGGGCGCAGTCGTCGGCGCCGGTACAAAAGGCCACAGGGAGGCTGAAGGATACGGCGGAAGACGGGAAGCAGGGCTACGGCGTCAAGACGCTGAAAAATACCAACGAGGGGCCCGCGGTCGATAGCTGCCTCGACTTCTGGCGAAAATTCCCCGGACGGAACATCGACGACATCCAGACTTCGGTCAAGAAGATCGGCCCCGCCCTCGGCGTCGTGGCCTCGGCGATCGACGCTTACCGAGCCATCGCCTACACACGCCTTTGCGCCCTCCAGCGCGATCTTTCGGAGAACGAAGCGTGGGCCTGGCTGGTGTCGGATTGGTTCTTCTCGGACAAGAACGCGAAGATCGATCAACGTGCCCGCGCCATGGTGGCGGAGTTCGACCAGAAGATGAAGAAGACCTACGACTCACTGGTGGCGGATAACTTCACCGACTTCCGCAAGCTCATGGACCGGCTCGCCGAGCAGTACTCGAAGATGATCGCCGGCGAGAAGACAAGCCGCGACATGGACGAGTTCGTACGGGCGGTCGACAAATAGTCTGAGTACGGCGATGCCGCCGTCGCATTGTTCTAGCCCATGTGCGGGTAACGGTGGTCGGCCGGCGGGACGAACGTCTCCTCGCCGACTGGGTCATCGAATCCCGCGGGCAAGGTTCCAACGGCGAACGCCGCTACGCCTGGGCATGGATCGGCACCGCCAGCCCCCACCATCACCGTCGCCTCGTGCTGACCATGGGCGCCCTGGCCGTGGTCGCCGTCACCGCCGCCCACACCCGTATGACCAGCAGCCTCGCACCTACACCGGCCACCCGCGATACGGCTCCACCGGTTGATCCCGGGCTGATCCCGCTCACCGTCGCGCCGATGACGAGTTCACGATCTCGGACTGCCGTACTAGTGTGATCGCCGTGGCAGCAGCAAACTGACCACTGCGATGGCCAGGCCGAGCCCGGCTGCCATGAGAAAGACCCGATCGTAGCCGGCGGCGAGGGCGGCGGCCGGGGAACTTCCGCCGGCCTTCATCTGGGTTCTGGCGCTGGCGGCTGTTGCGAGTACCGCCAGGCCTATTGAGCCGCCTGCCTGGCTGGCGGTGACGGCCAGGCCGCCGATGATCCCGGCGTCGCCTTCGGGGACTTCGGCGGTCGTCGCGGCCATGAGCGTGGGGAAAGTCAGTCCGATGCCGACCGCGATGAGCAGTGTGGGCCCGAGCATGCTGGTGAGGTAGCCACTGTGGGCATGGGTCTGGGAGAGCCAGCCGAACCCGGCCAGCAAGGCGCCGCAGCCGGCCAGCACCAGAGGGCGTGCGCCGGTTCGCGGCAGCAGGCCGGCGGCCCATCGTGCGATCACCATGAATGTCACCGCCGCGGGTGTTTGCCCGAGTCCGGCGCGAAGGGCTCCGTAGCCGAGGACATTCTGCAGGAACAGCGACGTGAAGTACCACATCGCGATGGCGATCCCTCCGAACAGCAGCAGCATGCCGTTGCCCGCGGCCACTCCTCGGATTCTGAACAGCCGTAGGGGCATCAGCGGCTGGGTGGCGAAACGCGCCTCCACCATGGTGAAGACGACGAGCAGGAGCAGGCCCGCCGTGGCCGAGCCGACGACCAGCGTGGACGTCCAGTCGTGATCGGCGCTCTGCATGACCCCGTAGATGAGCGCGGCCAGCCCAGCCGTTCCGGTGACCGCGCCGATGAGGTCGAGCGATTCTCGTCGGCCGGTTCGCCTGCCGGTCAGCGACATCATGGCCACGACGATCAGTACCGCGCCGATCGGCACGTTGATCAAGAAGACCCACCGCCACGACAGGCCGGTTGTGAGGGCGCCGCCCGCGACCGCGCCGGCCATCCCGCCGACACCGCCCGCGGCAGACCATGCGCCGAACGCCCGGGCACGCGCGTGGTCCTCGGTGAAGCTGGTGTTGATCACGGCCAGTGTCGCCGGGGCCAGCATGGCGGCTCCCATGCCTTGGGTGATGCGAGCCGCCACCAGGACCTGCGCGGCGGTCGCTAGGCCGCCGACCAGGCTCGAAGCGGAGAACAAGAGGAGCCCGGCGGTCAGCATCCGGCGGTGGCCGAACAGGTCGGCGGCGCGGCCACCCAGCAGCATGAAGCCGGCGAAGGTGAGCAGGTAGCCGTTCACCACCCAGGCCAGGCCGGTGGTCTTGAAGCCCAAATCTCGGTCGATCGAAGGCAGGGCGACGTTGACGATGGCCGAGTCCAAGATCACCATGAACTGGCAGGCGCACGCCAGCGACAGGACCATCCAGGCGGGGCCGGCGTGCGGCCTGGCCCGCTGCGTTTCGGTGCTCGTGCTCGTCATGACTTCTTCCTTGCCGGTTCGGGCGCTCACGCGGTCTGGAGGGTCGTTCCGGTCCTGGTTCCGCGGGAGTTGCCGTCGGTGTCGGTGGCGTGTCCGCCGGTCAGTAGCCGGATCGTGGTCTGGGCCAGCCGCCGTCCCTGATACCGGGCCGCTTCCAACGTCGTGGCGTCGGGGCCGTCTTCGGTCGTGTCGGTGACAGACGAGGTGCCGTAGGGGTTGCCGCCGGCGGCGTACACGACCGGATCGGTGAATCCGGGCGGGATGATCAGCGACCCCCAGTGGTAGAACACGTTGGCCAGCGACAAGATCGTGGACTCGTTGCCGCCGTGCCGGTTGAACGCCGAGGTGAAGGCCGTGACCGGCTTGTCGGCCAGGATCCCTTCCCGCCACAGTCCGCCGGCCTGGTCGATGAACTGCTTGAGCTGCGCGGCCGGCGTGCCGAACCGGGTCGGTGTCCCGAACGCGAACGCGTCGGCCCATGCCAGGTCCTCAACCGATGCCTGGACGATCGCAGTGGTGGCGTCGGCGTGCCGCCGCCACTGCGGGTTCTGGTCGATCGCGCTGTCCGGTGCCAGCTCGGCGACCCGCCGCAACCGCACATCGGCCCCGGCCGAGGCGGCGCCCTCGGCGACGGCCTGCGCGAGTGCGTGCACAGTGCCTGTCGCGCTGTAGTAGATGACGGCGACCTTCACGGTCATGTCCGGCTCCCTCGATGTCGAGTAAAATTAGTTATCCGCATAATGTTATGCGGATAACTAACATGTCAAGGAGAGCCCGTGGACTTCGAGCAAGCCGACGCCATCAACCAGGCCATCCGCCTGCTGAGCCTGCGCCACCGGGCCAGGGCAGCGGCACTCCTGGCCCCGCTCGGCCTGTACCCCGGACAGGAGGCGCTCCTCCTCGAACTGGCTCGGACCGGCCCGATGATCCAGGCCCAGCTCAGCGAGGCGCTCGGCTGCGAACCGCCCAGCGTCACGCTCATGACCCGCAAGCTCGAAGCCTCAGGTCACATCCGCCGCGAGCCCGCCCCCTCCGACAAGCGCGCCAGCATCGTCGAACTCACCGACAGCGGTAAGGCGCTCGCCGACAAGATCAAGCCGCTATGGTGCGCTCTGGCGGAGGAGACCGTGAGCGGCTTGCCCGCCCAGACCGTGGCAGAGCTACCTGGCATCCTCAACGCCTTGACCGGCAACGTCGACACCAGGCGCACCCGCCACCCTCACGGTAGGTAGGCCTCGGCGTTCCCATCACCGAGCAACGTACGGACCAGGTGATCTGGGGAGTCGCACCTGGCGAAGGTTGAGCCCGGTGCGGCCCGTCGCCTTCGATGCGGCCTGAGGCCGCGAGTCGTCCGGCCTGCCGGCAAGGTCCGGCGCTGTTCTGCGAGCATCCGGCGTTGGGAAGCCTGCTCCCTTCCCGCGGCGGATGACGTCGTCGAGGGCGGCGCGGGCGTCCAGCAGGCTCTGGATGACCTGGTCGATGCGCTCGCGTTCGCCGCGCACCCGCTCGACGGCGCCCGCGCACGCGGGGGTCGGCAGCGAGTCATCGCGCAGACATGAGCCGACCTCGGCGATCGTGGCCGTGGACAGCCCGGCGGCCAGCAACCCCCGGATCTTCTTCGAGATAGAGCGCCGGGCCAAGACGACACAGAATCCCTTCGAGTACGTGGGGTTGCAGTACCAGTGGTGCATGGTGACCGGGAAGGGCAAGTTCGACAACCTGGACAACGACCGCTACGCGGAGATCAAGCCGACCTCGGTTGAGGAGTTCGTACGCGGCCTGAGCCTGGGAGCCTGAGGGACGTTCCGTCGCGCGTCAGTGTGATGACCGCGACCTGTTCAGTCCAGGAAGGTCGGTCTCCGGACACCACTGGGAGCCGGCGCGGGTGGCGCGCTGGCAGCCTGCCCCAACACTTGCACCGGGGATGCCTTGCGAATGTGGATGAGCACGTCGAACGCGTCGGTGAGTGACGGGACGGTCATGTGCTCGGCCGCGTCGCGGGACGGGCGGTAAACGCCGCTGATGACCCGGGCCTTGGCAGGCCCATCCCAGCGACCGGCTGCCGCACCGGCGCGCAGGTCCAGCCAGTGTCCGGGCAGGCCGACCTCGCCGAGCTTCGCATCGACCAGATCCGGAGCCGGCGCCGGGACGGTCGTGCCGCCGAGGTCGCCGTGATGGAAGCCGATCGCCACGGAGACATATCGCCTGCCGTAAAAGCCGCGCAGCACGCTGCCGACGGTGGGTTGCGGACCACGCTCGGGAGCCAGGCCCAAGACCACCGGGGCGGCCGAGGTGTGGGCGATGCCGTCCCAGTAGGCCATGCGCAGACCGCTCCGCTCCTGGTGGTCAAGGATCAGCTCGGCCCACTCGGCGGCCTCGCCCGCATAGCTGTCCCGTCCGGCGACGCTGCGCTGGTGGAACCCGACGATCAGACGCATCCGTGTCAGGATTTCGTCGTCGGGCCCGAGGTCGGACAACGACCGGACGAGCGCCAGCGCATCGCGGGCATGGTCGACGAAGGGGCGACCGGGATGCGTTCCGCGGGCGCGCTGCACGTGTTCATCGAGGTCATGGGCGGTTCGGATCGGTCCCAGGTGTGATGCCACCTCGGCCAGCAGCTCGGGTGCCGTCCGTCGGACGTGGTCGTATACGGCGTCGTAGTCCGCGGGTCGAGCTTGGAGGGGTTTCACGCCGAAGATTCGGACGGGATCGTCGGGAACGTCACGGTTGAAAGCCCTGATCCACAGCAATGCCGCGGCCATCTCGGCGGTACGCCAGGGACGCCAGGCCTCCGCGAGAGCGGATTCGGCCGAGCCTTCACCGAGACGCACGTACCTGTCGATCCTGGCGGCGACGCCGACGTCGTCCTGGAGGGCCAGCGCCCGGAACCCATGGCGTTCGACCAGCCGGCGGAAGAGTAGGTCGCGCACGCCGAAGGTCTCCCGGGAGAACCGCGTGGATTCCCCGATGCCGACGACTGTCGCCTCGGCGGCGACCTTATCGGCGAGTTCATCGAGTTCGGCGTCCGTCAGTGGGCAGGTGCCGCCAGGCCACAGACGGCTCGACTCGCCGGACGCGGTCATGCCTGGACTCTTTCGCGGACGGGGCGCAGCGCCTGGGACCAGACGATGACGTCGTCAAGCAACTCGGCGAGCGTCTTGGCTTGGTGGGCGCCGGGTGTGAAGGCCCCGGGCTCGGTGGGAACTTGGCGGGTGAAGTCGTCGAACAGCGACAGCACCACCTGGGTCCGTACGGTGGCGACGCGCAGTTCCGCCAGGATCAGTCGCAGGTGTTCGGCGGCGCGCGTGCCGCCGTGCAGACCGTAGCTGACGATCCCGGCCGCCTTGTTGTTCCACTCGGCGTACAGGAAGTCCAAGGCGTTCTTGAGCGCACCGGAGATGGAGTGGTTGTACTCAGGAGTGACGAAGACGAACCCGTCGCAACGGGCGACAGCCTCGGCCCAGCGCACCGTGTGCTCCTTGCCGTACCGGCCGAAGAGTGCCGGGTCCGGTTCGTCCAGCAGCGGCAGTGAGAAGTCGGCCAGGTCGACGATCTCGAACTCGTGCGCCGGGTGCTCCTGCGCGGCGACCGAGGCGACCCACTCGACGACCATCCGGCCACGTCGACCGGGACGTGTGCTGCCGACGACGATTCCGATCCTGCTCATGGTTCCTCACTTCCGATGACTACACCGATAGATGTAGTTATTGCATTGACCGGTGTAGACACTACGCTGATCGGAGTAATCGATGCAACGTTCGGTGTAAACGAGGTAGGCTCGGCCAGCGTGGTCGACAAAAGGAGCACGGGACAGCCCGACAAGCGCCGGGCGATCGTCAACGGGGCGCTGTTGCTCTTCGCGCGAGACGGCTACATGCGGGCGAGCCTGGACGCCATCGCCGCGGAGGCCGGTGTCTCCAACCGGACCATCTACAATCACTTCGCCGACAAGGCGGAACTGTTTCAGACGGTGATTCAGGAGAGCTCTCAGCGGGTCGCCGACACGATGGTCGACATCATCGACCGGCACCTCGGCAAGATCGTCGACCTGGAGCAGGATCTGATTGAACTGGGACTTGCCTGGCTCGGCGTACTGACCTCCGACCTCGCCCCGCACTTCGCGCTGGTGCGCCAGGTCAACGCCGAGACCGAACACATCCCCCCGGCCGCGAAAGAAGCCTGGTGGGAGATGGGTCCTGGCCGCGTCCGGCGCGAACTAGCCGACCGACTGCACCAACTCGCCGACCGCGGCCTGCTGACCATCGACGATCCCGCACGCGCGGCTGGGCACCTCATGCTGCTCATCTCCGCCGACAACCTGACCGAGAACTCGGCACTCGACGACAAGACCGAACGCGTCGCGATGGTCTCCGCAGGCGTGCGCGCCTTCCTTTACGGCTACAAGCGCTGAGCCACCGCCCGGCATCGTCCCGGCCGAGCCGATCACGCCGCGGAGGACGGTTCCGTCAGGCCCTCAGCGGCCACGGATGACGAAGCGGCTTGCGGGACCTCGCGCATGTGGCGCAACGGCGTGGCCGCCACCCAGATCACAGTGGTGACCAGGCCCCCGGCTCCGACGGCGACGAAGCCAAAGGAGATCGTCCGGTAGGTCGCCGTCATCCGGCCCAGCATGGTAGGCGGGGTCACCGCTTGGCGGACGCTGGTGGCCACCGCACCGGACAGGGCCACACCCATGCCGTTGAACAGGAACCCGATCAGCGCATAGCACGCTGATCTGCCATGTCGACGTGTAATCGCTGGTCAGGGCGGCTGACAGGAAGGGCGCATGCTGGAGCTGAGCGCGCTCACCGTGGGTTGCCCTTCAAGTGCCGGTCGAGGAAGGCGATCACCGTGCGGGCGAGGGTAACCCGATGGTCGGACAGGGCATGGTCGGTGTGGAAGACGTGATGCTCCAGGCCCGGAAGGGGGTGGGCGCGGTAGGCCTCCACCAGCGGCCTGTGGTGGATGTCGGCGGGAGTGACCGTGTCGCGGTCGGTGCCGATCAGCAGCACGGGGCGTCGGGCGAGCCGTGACGCGAGGCGGCTCAGGCGCCACGAGTCCCCTGCCGCCTCCATCTCCCTGACCAGCGCCTGGGCGCTGGTGCCGCGCAGCGGGAGCAGTTCGCCCGCCCAGTCTTCGAGGTAGCCGACTCGCGCGGCCGGATCGGACCGGCAGGCGGCGGCGGCCGTCCCGAGATCGAACCCGGCCACCGAGCCGACCGCGGTCACGCCGGCATCGGCGGCCGCGGTCATCAACGCGGCGAAACCGCCCAGGCTGTGGCCCACCACGGCCAGTCGGCCCGGGTCGAGATCGTAGGCGGCGGCTTTGGGCCCGCGCAGGCGGGCGACGACGCGAGCGGAATCCTCCAGCACGTGCGCCCACGACCAGGAACCGTCCATTCCCCATGAGCCGCGGTAGTGGAACACCAGCGTCGCGTAGCCGGCTCGCCGCATCGCCTGCGCGAGGTCGAAGTTACGTTCATGCCCGGGGAAGCCGTGCAGCAGAACCACGATGGGATAGGGGCCGGGGCCGGACGGCAGATGCAGGACGCCCAGCAGCGTGGCGTCCGCACTCTGAAAGGTCACAGGCACCGTGCGCGCGGCGGGTCCGTTCGCGCGGACGGGATCAGTGACGAGAGGGTCAGGCAAGCGCATACCTCCAGATAGAACCGATCGGTTCGATGTGAAGGTTAACAGGACATCGAACCATTCGGTACTATGTGCCGTGTGCCGGTGCCCAAAGGCAGCAGCCTGAATCCCGACCGCACCCGGGCAGCGATCGTTCGAGTTGCGGGGGACTTCCTCTACGCGCGCGGACTCGACGGCGCGGGCATCGCGGAGCTGTGCGCCGAGGCGGGCATCTCCAAGGAGACGCTGTATCGCCACTTTGGGTCCAAGGAGGGACTCATCCGGGCTGTCCTCGAAGCTCGCAGCGACCGCGTCACGCGTTGGCTGGCCCAGGTCGCCGCCGACGCGGGCGACGAGCCCGCGGACCAACTGGCCGCGGTGTTCGACGCCCTCGGCCGCTGGTACCGCGAACCCGGCTTCCGCGGCTGCGCGATCGTCAACGCCGCCACCCAGCGCCACACGACCCCGGCCAACGAGATCGCCACCCGCCATCTCGGCCGCCATCTGGACCTTCTCACGACGATCGCCGCCCGAGCCGGGGCCGCGGATCCCACCGCCCTGGGGCGGCGGTTGCTCCTGCTCCTCGAAGGCGCGACCGTGGTCGCCGACCACCTCGGAGCACCGGGCTCCGCCGACGACGCCCGAGAAGCAGCCCTCACCCTTCTGAAATGTGGGACTCAAACAGCGCACAGCCCATGACCACCGTGAAACTGGGCGCTCCCGGCCGAGAAACCGGGTCGGCGCGAACGAGGCTCACACTTCGGCGACCTCAGTTGCTTTGGGTAGATCCATACATTCGTTCGGTATGTTTCTTGGGGACACAGGACGATCGAGATCGAGGGTGATCCATGGTGCCGGTTGCTCGCCGTAGCCAGCATGATCGTACGATGGCGACGATCGGCGCGCTTCTGTCGGTGGCGCGAGAGATGTTCGTCGCCGACGGCTTCGGGGCCGTGTCACTGGGCGCGATCTGTGATCGGGCCGGAGTGACGCGAGGCGCCTTTTATCACCACTTCAGCAGCAAGGAGCAGATCTTTCGCGACGTCTACGCGGCGGAGCAGAAGCGGCTGGCGGCGATCGTCCGCAGGGCCTTCGCGGCGGAGCCGGATCCGTGGGAGGGCATGTTCGCGGGCTGCCGCGCACTGCTCGAGGCGTCTCTGGAACCGGCGGCGCGTCAGATAACGCTGGTGGAGGCGCCGGGAGCGCTCGGCTGGAGCGACATGCGTGACATCCAGGCCGGATGCAAGGAGCAGATGCGCCGCGGGTTGGCCATCGCCGTGGATGCCGGTTGCATCCCCGACCGTCCGTTGGAGCCGCTCACGTCCCTCCTCCATGGAGGGATTTGCGAAAGCGCCCTGGACATCGCCTACGCCGACGACGAACGTGCCGCACTGGACGAGACGTTGTCGCAGCTGAGGCTGCTGTTGGCCGGTATCGCCGGACGCACGAGACCGGGCTGCGCGCACGACGACTGACTGTTCGTGGATGGCACTCGTGGAGCGAGCGCAACGGACAGCATCAGGTGGCGTCCGACCGGGTGGCCGAAAGCGTCAAGACCAATCCGGTCGTGATCCGGCGGACGCTGAGCGAGTTGCGCCGGGCCGGGATCGTCACGGCGCAGCGCGGTTCCGGCGGAGGCTGGAGTCCCGCACACCCGGCCGATGCCATCACCCTGGGCGACGTCTACGCTGCTGTCGAGGGCGGTGAGATCTTCGCGCTGCATCACCGACCTGCTTGTCGACGCCCTCGCCGCGGCCTGGAACTCGACCGAGGCGCCGTAAGTACGGACCGGCCGGAGCTCATCTCGACGTCGCACCCGGCATACGCCCCGGAGATCAGGCCTCTTTCAGCAGGATGTTCGCGAGTTCCTCAGGGGCGGTCACCATGGCGTCGTGACCCACGTCCAGGACGGTGGTCGCCCAGCCGAACTCCTCGGCGATCCGCGGGAACGGCATGGGTCCGCTGGGCGTGCACAACACCGCGCGGCAGGCGATCGCTTCGACTGCCCCGGTCAGTCGCGTGGGGTCGGCGAACGTGCGCCGGGGCTGGGGCGTCAGCAGCCGCTCCAGCCGGGCCACCTGATCCGGCGCGGTGACGCCGACCATGGCGGTGGGTGTGACCGGAATGGTGCCGTCGGTGGTGACCGAGTCCAGCCAGTCGAGGAACCGTTGCGGGGCCAGGTCGTGCAGCGATTCGCCGTCCCGTCCCGCCCATGCGTCGAGGAGGACGAGGCGGGCGACCCGGTCGGGTTCCCGGTCGGCGGCCTCGCGGACGACCAACCCGGCGTAGCTGTGGCCGACGAGCACGACGTCACGCAGATCCTCGTAGCGCAGCAGGTTGACGATGTCGTCCACGTGCGTACGCAGCCCGATCTCGGGACTGTAGAGATGGACGCGTTCACCGAGTCCGGTCAGCGTCGGGAGGTGCACACGGTGACCGGCGGCGCGCAGCGCCTCGGCCACGTCCCGCCAGCACCAGGCCCCATGCCAGGCGCCGTGTACCAGCACGTAAGTCGTCATTTTCCATCTCCTGGTGACTTGTGGTTCATCGGCGTATGGGTGGTACAGGTTGTGCTCAGGACGGGTCGGCGACCTTGAGGATGACCTTGCCGGTGGCGTGTCCGGTATCGATGAACTCGTGTGCCGCCGCGGCCTCAGCGAGCGGGAACACCCTTCCGAGGTGCACCCTGAGCCGCCCGTCGCGGACCAGCCGGGCGAGGGCCTCCAGTCCGGCACCGTCCGGGTCCACCAGGTACGTGGCCGCGCGGACACCCAGGTCGGCGGCGCGCTTGTGCATTCCGGGCGTCCAGGCCCCCTGGCCGGCGACCATGATCCCTCCGGGGCGGAGGCATTCCAGTGCCTCCAGTCCGTGGTCGCCGCCGAACATCTGGATGACCACGTCGACGTCCCGTACGACCGCGGCGACCTTGGTGGCGGTGTAATCCACCATCTCGTCGATGCCCAGTTCGCGCAGGAACCGATGCTTGGCCGCGCCGGCCGTCCCGATCACATGGGCGCCCAGGGATTTGGCGATCTGCACGGCGAGATGACCGACCCCGCCCGCCGCACCCGAGACCAGCACCCGCTGCCCCGGGCCGACCCTGGCCACCTCGGTGAGCATCTGCCAGGCCGTCAGCCCGGCCAGCGGCAACGCGGCGGCCTCCTCGAAGGTCAGTTCCGGCGGCATCGCGGCCAAGTGCCGGGCGGGCGCGGTGACGTACTCGGCATAGCCGCCGGCGGCATGCGGAAACCGGGGCATGCCGTACACCGCGTCGCCCGCCTGGAAACGGGTCACACCGTAACCGGTCTTCGCCACCACCCCGGCCACGTCCCAGCCGTTGACGAAAGGCAGATCCAGCACCCGGTTGTATGCGACGCCCTGACGGGTGTAGACGTCCACCGGATTGACCCCGGCCGCGATCACCCTGACCTGGACCTCGCCGAAGGTCGGCTCCGGCGGCTCGGTCTCCACCAGGGTCATCGTCTCGACGCCGCCCCACTCGTCCTGCCGTATCGCGCGCATCGCCGCCTGCCTTCCCCGTCGTGGCATTTACATACATACAGTATGTATGTTGTCCGCAAAGGTATCGATCGTGGAGTCGAATTTCAACCGCGGGCGGCCACTGCGGCAGGCTCATGCCGCCCAGAGAGCCTCACCGAGGAGGAGCAGCGCGAGCACGGCGAACGTGATGCCAGCGGTCACGTTCAGCACCGTCGCGGCGCGACTCCCCTGCGCCAGTACGGCCCCCAACCGACCGGCGAAGAGACCGACGATGCTGTCCCACCCGAGGCCGACGGCCAGGAAGATGAGGCCGAGCGTCAGAAGCTGCAGCGGAATCGGACCGTGCCCGGTCCGGGTGAACTGCGGGAGGAAGGCGGCGAAGAAGAGGATGACCTTGGGGTTGGAGAGGTTCGTGACGACGGCGCGGCCCAGAATCCGCCCGTCGGGCGGTCGACCACGACCCGTGAGTCCGGATGTCGTGGCCGATCGCAGCGTGCTCACCGCAAGCCAGCCGAGGTAGAACCCACCCCCGACCTGCACACCGGTCAGTGCCTCCGGTGCCGAGCTCAACAATACGGCCAGCCCGAGCGACGCGGCGACGACGTGCACCACCATTCCCACGGCCATCCCCACCGCCGACAGCACCCCGGCGCGCGCCCCCTGGCCCAGTGCGACGGCGACGATGTAGACGCTGTCCGGCCCTGGAGCGATGGTGATCAGTAGCACCGCCGCGAGGAATGCCGGCAGGACGGTGAAGTCGAGCACGCGCCCTCCCGGTTGAAACGCATTGACTTGCGATTGGACGTTACACGCTCTTGATCGAGGCGTGCAACGCGCATATAGAGTTGATCGCGTTACCGTACGATCGAGCGTTACGCACAGAGAAGGTCTATCGCGTTACAGTGGCGGCATGACGGAGACAGTGAGCCCGATGCCGCCGGCGACCCTGGTCGAGTTGGTCAACGGGTGGGGAACGACGCCTCGCGCAGCGCGCAAAGACGACGGCGGCGAGGACACCTACCTGACCACCGCGGAACTCCTCGACCGACTCGGTGCCCCTTCGAGCGTCAGCCGCGTACTCACCGATCATGCGCTCACAGCGGTCGCCGACCGGCTCCATCCGGTCTTCGCCACAGCGGACGCCACCGAGCAGGCCCGGCTGATCACCGGGCTCCTCGACGACACCCGTGTCCGCCCTGTCCTGAACGTCATGGCCGGCCACCCGCATGCCGGTTGGATCGTCGACAACGCTGAGGATGCAGTCCTCGCCTCCGCGGCGGTCACGCTGCGCCGGTATCTCGCCGAGCGGGGGCCGGGCCGGCTGGGCGTCTGCACCGGTCGGCGATGCACGGACGTCTACGTCGACGCCTCACCGGGCGGCCGGCGCCGTTTTTGCTCTGTCACCTGCCAGAACCGTGCGCGCGTCGCGGCCTTCCGTAGCCGCCGCGCATCAGCCGGACATTGACGAGTAACCGACGCCCATCGAGCCCGTCGTCATGCGGCGGAAGTGATGCCGCCGTCGCATCGTTCTAGCCCATGTGCGGGTAGCGGTGGTCGGTCGGCGGGACGAACGTCTCCTTGATCGAGCGGGTGCTGACCCACCGCGTCAGGTTCCAGATCGAGCCCGCCTTGTCGTTGGTGCCGCTGGCCCGCGCGCCGCCGAACGGCTGCTGCCCGACGACCGCGCCGGTGGGCTTGTCGTTGACGTAGAAGTTGCCCGCGGCGTAGCGGAGCCTGTCGGTGGCCTCCGCGATGGCCGCCCGGTCGCGGGCGACGATCGAGCCGGTCAGGCCGTACGGCGCGGCGTTCTCCATCTGCGTCAGCATCGTGTCGTAGTCGCCGTCGTCGTAGACGTGCACGCCGAGGATGGGGCCGAAGTACTCCTTGGTGAAGATGGCGTCGGCCGGGTCGGAGCTCTCCAGCACGGTCGGCTGGACGAACCAGCCCTCGGAGTCGTCCAGGCCGCCGCCGACGAGCACGTCGATGCCGTCGTGGGACTTCGCCCGCTCGATCGCCTCACGATGCTTGGCGAACGCCCGCTCGTCGATGACCGCGCCCATGAACACCGACAGGTCCTCGGCGACGTTGCCCATCGTCAGGGACTCGACGGTGGCGAGCAGGTCGTCGCGCATGCCGTTCCACAGCGAGCGCGGGACATAGGCGCGGGAAGCGGCCGAGCACTTCTGGCCCTGGTACTCGAACGCGCCGCGGATCAGGATCGTGGCGAGCGCCTGCGGGTCGGCCGAGGGGTGGGCGACCACGAAGTCCTTGCCGCCGGTCTCGCCGACGAGGCGCGGGTAGCTCCGGTAGTTCGCGATGTTCTCCCCGACCGTGCGCCACAGGTGCTGGAAGGTGCCGGTGGAGCCGGTGAAGTGGATGCCGGCCAGGTCGGGCCGGCGGAGGGCGACCTCCGAGACGGCCTGGCCGTTGCCGGTCACCAGGTTGATCACGCCCGGCGGGAGCCCGGCCTCCTCCAGCAGCCGCATCGTGAAGTGCGCCGCGAACGTCTGCGTCGGCGACGGCTTCCACACCACGACGTTGCCCATGAGCGCCACCGAGCACGGCAGGTTGCCGGCGATCGCGGTGAAGTTGAACGGCGTGATCGCGACGACGAAGCCCTCCAGCGGCCGGTACTCCAGCCGGTTCCACACACCGGGAGAGGAGATGGGCTGCTGGTTGATCAGCTCGCGGGCGAAAGAGACGTTGAAGCGGAAGAAGTCGATCAGCTCGCAGGCCGCGTCGATCTCGGCCTGCTGCACCGACTTGGACTGGCCCAGGATCGTGGCGGCGTTCAGGGTGGAGCGCCACGGGCCGGACAGCAGCTCGGCGGCGCGCAGGAAGATCGCGGCGCGGTCGTCGAAGGACATCGCGCGCCAGGCGGGCGCGGCGGCGCGGGCGGCCTCGACGGCCGCGGTGACGTCGGCGGCGGTCGCCTCGTGCATGCGGCCGAGGACGTGCCGGTGGTTGTGCGGCTCGACGGCGTCGATGGGCGCGCCGCCGCCGAGACGCCTCTCGCCGCCGATGGTCATGGGCAGGTCGATCCGCTCGCCCGACAGATCCTTGATCTTCGCCTCGAGCGCGGTGCGGTCCTGACTGCCGGGAGCGTACGTCTTGACCGGCTCGTTCACCGGGACCGGGACGTTCGTGACAGCATCCATGAGAACACTCCCCAGCGTTCGACGTCATCGTCGTTCTGCATCGTAAGCACGGGTTGCCATTCCCGACAAAAAAGCTCTTCGATCCAGGTCAGATGTGTTGTGCGACGTCGGCCAGGCGTTCGATCACCGGAACTCCGAAGCGGGCGAGGTCGGCGCGGGACTGCAGGCCGCCGGTGTAGAGCACCGCGCGGGCCCCGACGTGCCGCGCGGCGGCCGCGTCGTCGACGCTGTCGCCGACCATGAGGACGTCGGCGGCGTCGATGCCCAGCGCCGCCAGGTGCCGCACCATGAAGTTCGCCTTCTCCCCGCCTCCCTCGTCGGGCCGCAGGCCGTCGACCCGCCGGAAGGCCAGGCCGAGGCCGAGCCTGCGCACCGCCACGGCGAGCCGGTCGTGGTGCCACATGGACAGCACCGACTGGGTGTGTCCGTCGCCGGCGAGCGTGTCGATGGTCCGGCGGGCGTCGGCGGCGAGCCGGCAGCGCTCCATGAGCCGGTGGTAGGAGTCGTGGAACGCGGCGTCGATCCGCTCCCACTCGCCGTCTTCGAGCGCCCGGCCGAGGATGCGCTCGTACGACGTCCAGATCGGTCGCGTGTAGGCCGCGCGGTAGCCGTCCAGCCCCAGCGGCGGCAGCCCATAGCCGGCGAAGACCTCGTTGGTGGCGTCGAGAATGGCATCGCGATCGTCGAAGAGCGTGCCGTTCCAGTCCCAGACGATGTGCATGACGTCCTATCGTCCCCGATGCCGCGTCCGGGCGCACCGGTACGGCCGGGCCCGGCCGCACCGGTGCGCCGGAAACGGCACGTGACCGGCGCCGCCGCGCCGTCACGGGTGGCCCGCCCGTGACGGTGAGGCGGTCGTTCCGGCTCTCCGTCACGTGGATCAGTTCGGGGGGTGGACGAAGAGGAGGACCTCACCGCCCGTTCCGGCGGCGGCGTCGTAGACGCGCCAGTCGCCCTTCACCTTGTCGGCCGGGACGCCCATGGGGTACGGCTGGCGGTCGCCCTGCTCGTCGGGGCGGGTGGGCTGGTAGCGGTACCCGATGCCGCCGATGTGCCGCCTCCTGGCCTCGGCGAGCACGTCGGCGACGGTACGTCCCCGAACGTCGCTCAGCCCCACGCCCTCGCCGGGGGTGTCTCCGGGGCCGGTGTTGTAGTGCTCGCCCGGCCGTGCCGTCCGCCCGAAGACGACCCGGACGAACGCCTTGTAGGTCAGCGGGATCTTGATGCCGACCTCGCAGGTCTCGCTTCCGCAGTGCCCCGGCGCGCTGATCGTCTTGACCCGGCCGCCGCCGTCGTCCTCCAGGAAGATGACCGAGCCCGCCTTCCTCGCCGGGCCGGGCTCCAGCCGGAGGTCGACGTTCAGGCCGTGGGCGGCGAACTCCTTCTTGTACCGCGCCGGGTCGGCGACCGGGTCCGTCACCTTCACGGTCAGGTATCCGCCCTTCCGAGTGAAGGAGAGCGCGGCCGCCTGTACGCGCGGCGGGGCGGGGGCGACAGTGACCGCGGGACGGCCGGTGTCGCGGGTCGGCACGACGGTGACCGCGACCGCGACGGCCCCGGCCGCGACGGCACCGGTCGTGAGCAGCAGCCACGGCCGCGCGGGGAGGCGACGCGTGCTCGTGACGCGGGCGGGCCGGGGGCTCGCGACGATGGCGGCGATCCTCGCCTCCATCCCGGCATCGGACTGGTCCGTCTCGGACAGGTCGTCGAGGGCCACGGGCTTGAGGGCGGACAAAGCGCGGTGACCGGTCATGAGCGGTTTCCTTCCAGCAGGTCCAGGGGGACCATCGCCGCCGTGCCCGTCTCCTTGTGCAGCGCTCGGGTGAGCCGCCGGCGGGCGCGGTGGACACGGACGTAGTACAGGGCCTTCGTGCACCCGAGGACCGTCGCGGCCTGCGCCGCGTCAAGCCCGTACCAGGCGCTCAGGATGAGGATCTCGGCATCGGCCTCCGGGAGGGAGGCGAACGCGGCCAGGACGCTGTCGCGTTCGGCCACCAGGTCACCGGTGTCCCAGGCCACCAGGTCGCGTTCGTCGCTCAACCGCCCGATGCGATGGGCGATCGTCTCGCGCCGCCGGCCGGCGGCGCGCTGTTTGAGCCGGTGGTTCCGCGCGGCTCGCAGCAACCAGGGCAGAGGATCGTCCTGGGGGACCTCGCCGAGCTTGCGCCACGCCGTCAGGAACGTCTCGTTGACGACGTCCTCCGCGACGTCACGCCGGTCGTGGGCCAGCGCGTAGCTCAGCACCCTCGAGTAGTTGCGCCGGTAAATGGACGTGAAGCGTGCGGCGTCATCACCGGTGTCCTCACCTCGGGCAACGATCACGCCATCACCCCCTCTCACGTGTGCTGTGTAGGTCCGACACCGGGTAACCCCTTCCGGTGTCGCCTTTCTTGCACGGGGGTGCGGAGTTTCTTACGCCACCCGTCGGGAGAACGGACGCGGTCAGGAGAACAGGTGCGGCAGCTCCTGGGTGGCGTACCACAGCAGCTCGTGACCGGCCGCGCCGTCGACGGTGAAGCGGGCGTCGTCGTCACCTGCGTCGGCGGCGTCGCTCGCGGCGCGCGCCG
Organism: Actinoallomurus oryzae; assembly: GCF_039541955.1. Classification (NCBI taxonomy): domain Bacteria; kingdom Bacillati; phylum Actinomycetota; class Actinomycetes; order Streptosporangiales; family Thermomonosporaceae; genus Actinoallomurus; species Actinoallomurus oryzae. Next base: position 48,076 of record NZ_BAABHF010000027.1, read on the forward strand.
CGCGTACGTCGGGCTCGGCCTCGGCGTCGTCCACGTGACCGGAGACGATCCGCTCGAACGGGACCGGCTGGGTCACGCGCACCTGGGCGCGCTCCCCGGGGCCACCCAGGTCGCCGCCGCTGTGCACGACCGCCTCATCGGGGATCTCGGCGGCGAGCACGACGCGGCGTGACGGCGCCTCGGGGTCGGCGGCGAGCAGGCGCAGCGAGTCACGCGCGGCGTCCGACATCGCGGCGTACTCCAGCTCTTCCAGGTCGGCCGAGGCGTACCACTCGCGCAGCGCCGGTGTCACGGCATAGCCGGTCAGCGGCGCCGGTTCGAGCTTGCGATCCCGGAGGATGCCGGCGAGTCCGCTGAGTGTGGTCGGAAGGTAGACGCGCATGTCCTACAAGAGTGTGCCAGTACCGGATGAGGACTACCCGAGCGACACCCCGAACAGCTCCTCCAGGCGCGCCACGGTGGTCGGGGCGTCGGCGTGGTGGACGCCCACGATGCCGAGGCGTTCGGCGGCCCGGATGTTCTGCTCGATGTCGTCGATGAACGCGCACTCCCGCGGCGGCAGGCCGAGCAGGTCGAGCGCGTGGTGGAAGATCTGCGGGTCGGGCTTGCGCAGCCCCACCTCACCGGAGATCACCACCTGGTCGAACAGCTCGCCGAACGACTCGCGCGGGTAGGTGTTGCCCCAGGAGTTGGACAGCAGGCAGGTGCACACGCCGGCGGCCCGCGCCCGGCGCAGCGCCTCGTACATCTCCTCGACGGGCTCGAACGCGGCGAACATCCGCAGCAGCAGGCCCTCGGCCGCGACCGCCATGCCGCCACGGGTGCGCAGCCGCTCGGCGAGCATGCGCTCGAACTCGGCCGGCGGCAGCGACCCGTCCTCCAGCCCGTGGACCGGATTGGCCGCACCGTCGCCGGCGTACGCCTGCGCGAACCACTCCCGCATCACCACGCGGTAGGTCTCGTCGTCGATGTCGTCGTTCTCGATCCACACCGCGATCGCGTCACGCAGCGGCGTGGTCAGCACACCGCCCCAGTCGATGATCAGTCCGCGTACGGTCACGGCCTCGATGGTAGGCATGCCGTCCACCGGCGGCCGAACCGGGTTCACAGCCGGTGCCTCTCGGCCCGTCGCCGACGCTGCTCGACCGGGTCGGGTACCGGGGCGGACGTCGCCAGAGGCGTTGTCAGTGCCGCCCATCCGACGTATGCCTGGAACAGGACCGTGCTCTCCGGAGGCATGCCTTGCCACAGGGAAACTGGCCGAAAGACACCTTCCTCTATCGTCTTCGCGAGTCTCTGCGAGCGAGAATCATGCAGCTGGGCGTCCGGCGAACGTATCCGCCCGGTCATGTGCTGTTGCGACAGGGCGCACCCGGCGAGTCCGTCTGGGTGCTCGTTGACGCGCTGGTCAAGGTGACCGCCCAGACCCAGAACGGCAGTGAGGCGCTGTTAGCGATCAGAGTGAGCGGCGATGTGGTCGGCGAGATGGGCGCCCTCGACGGATCGCCCCGATCCGCGACCGTGACGACCTGCGGCAGAGCAGTGGTCTTCCAGGTCAAGGGAGCGATCTTCATCGACTTCATACGCCGGCATCCCGAGGCGGCACTGACACTCAGCCAAATGGCCGTCGAACGATTGCGCTGGGCCAATCAGCGGCGGCTCGACTTCACCGGGTACGGAACCGACGTCTGCTTGGCGCGTGTGCTGATCGACCTCGCCAGACGACACGGGGCTCGGAAGGACGACGGCCTCGACATCGGCGTGTCACTCACCCAGACGGAACTCGGTGGCATGGTCGGCGCCAAAGAGGTCACCGTGCAAAAGGCGCTCCGCGGCCTCTCTGGGCTGGGACTGGTCCAGCCAGGACACCGCCGTGTCCTCATCACGGATATGCGAGGGCTGGTGAAGTTCGCAGACCTGGATTCGAGGGACGTTCCTCCAAAGCCGTACTAATACGGCATCCGTCCGGAATCGGGATCGGATCATGAGGTCGGCCCCGAGAGCTGGAGGGACGATGAGCGACCACCCGATGCCAGAGTATCGAGCTCTGATGACCGTCGACATCGAGGACTACGGCAGCCGGACCGATGCCGAGCAGCGCGTTTTGCAGAGTGCCATGATGATGAGTCTCGACCGCGCCGCCGATGCGGCGATGCTGCATCGCGAGCGATGGAAGTGGCAGTTCGGCGGCGACGGCCTGATGGCGGTTCTGCCTCCCGGCTCCGACATCCTTCGCCTCCTCGACGTCCTCGTTCGCCGGCTCGACGCCGAACTCGGCTCATACAACCGGTTGCGGGAACAGCCCGCGTGGACCCGGATCAGGCTACGGCTCGCGGTACACGCCGGGCCGATTCATCAGGACGGAGAGTCCGGCTGGCCGGGGCAGCATGTCGTCCTCCCCGCCCGGCTACGCGACTCCAAGCCGGTACGCGCCGCCCTCGGTGCGCGAACCCAAGCCGACCTGGCGGTCGTGGTCTCCGAGGACGTCTACCGCGACTACGTGACCCAGGGGCCCGGTGATCCCCGTCCGACGGAGTTCCGCCACATACGGGTCCAAGAGAAGAAGCAGTCCTACACCGCCCACCTCTATCTGCCCGGATACGACGTCCACCAGATCGTCGAACTGGCGCCCTACGACGTGGACGAGCAGCCGCCGTCCGACGCCGCCCCGCCCGCCATGCCGGCGACACCCGGGCCGCCCGCGCCCACCGGGGGCATCACCGCCGGGCGCGACATCTTCGGCACCGTGAGCAACAACGCGAGCGGAGGAGGAAGCATCAACATCGGCGGCGGGCCGGACCGATGAGCGACGATCGGGAAAACCCTGCGCAGGACACCGGCTCTGGGGCGGACAAGACCGTTTCCGGCGCGGAGACGGGCGGAGGCTCCGGAGCGCAGCAGCCTGACAGTCCGACCTCGCGCCCGCCCGGCCGGGAACTCGAAGTGCGGGCCGAGCGTCCAGACGGCACGACCGGATCCGGCGACGGCGGGCAGGACGCCGAACCCGACGAACGGCGGCTCCATGAGAGCATCGCCGCCGAGGCGCGGGACCGGCGGGAACGCGACGACAGCCTGCGGGACCTGTTCGGCAACGCCTCGGTGGACGCGGGCCGTGACGTCTACGGCGATGTCAGGAACACCGCGTTCGAGGGCGGCACCATCTTCCAAGGCAGCACGGTCTTTCAGAACAGCACCTCCTTTCGCGACAGCACTTTCAACTTCACCGAATCCGGTGACGGCCGCTGCACCGTCACTCATCTACGGATCCAAGACGCCGACGAACTCCTGGAATGGTTTGTGCCGTCGGCCAGTCAGGAAAGTCTGGAAATGTGCGTCGACACCGAAACCGTGGTCTTCCTTCGCGGTGCGGAGGGCACCGGCCGCAGGTCCGCCGCGCGAGTCGCACTGCTCAACTGGGTGCGCAAGCGAGGAAGCGCGGCGTCTCCCGATGAGGCCGAGGAGCACGTCGGGGAGATCCGGCTGCCGCGCGACAAAGTGGACATGCCCGAACTGCGACGCGGTCACGGCTATCTTCTTGAGCCCACGTCGGGCGACGGCCGGGTCCGGGAGATCGATCATCTGTCCGATCTGGCGGCTCGGAACGAGTGCCGGCTGGTGGTCGTGATCCCTCCGAAACGGACCGGCCGTTGTGTGATCGACCACGTCCCGGCATCGGACCAGGCCGTCTTCCGCCGCTGGCTTCACCGCGCGGCGAGCACCGACGTCGATCCATGGCAACTCGCCGAGGTCGACCAGACGATCACCTCTCGCCTCGACGGTGAGCACTCACCGTCGATCGTCGCCGCCCAGGCTCGTCAGGCGGTTCACAGGCTGCGGAAGGGCCACCCGGTCGCCGGGGTCGTCGAGGATCTTCTCGACGAGCTGACGGGGCGCCTCCGAGAGGACATCCGCCGGCGAATCGATACCAGGGATCCGATTCTCGGCGGATGTTTCATGGCCGCGGTGGCGGCCCTGCACGGCTGTCCTGAAATGGTCATCTCACAGGCCGCCATGGATCTCGCGGAGCGCATCGACGAAGACTGGAAAGTCCACGATAAAAGGCGGACGCGCCCCATCTGGGAGGAACTACAGAGCTGGTTGCGCTCCACCAAGTCAACGGCACGCCCCTCTCCACGCCCGGGCGACGGCCGCACACTTCTTCTCGATCGCCCGAGGGCACCGGGCATAGCGCTGCAGGTGCTCTGGGAAGAACATCCGACGATCAGAGAAGCGTTGATCCAATGGCTTCGGCACCTCACCGAGCATCCCGACCCCGGCGTCCAGACACGGGCCGCGCACGCGGTGGGGATGTTCGCGACGCTCGACTTCAACACCATCAACACGCGATTCCTCGCCGAATGGAGCAATTCACGGAGCTCTTACGATCACCGGCGAGCCGCGTTGGTGCTGGAAGCAACGGCGTGTGACCTGCAGCTCAAGGACCGCGTTCACGCTCACCTCCGCGAACTGGCCTCTTCCGTACGTTACGGCCACCGCGCCGTCGCCGTCCGCGCGTACGGATCCAGGATCGGCCTGGAGGCACCGGATGAGGCCCTTCGCGTGCTGCGGTCCGTATCCGTCCGTCTGAACCTCCGTCTCGACCACGAGATCGCCGTGACCGTCGCGAACCTCTGCCATGCCGGAACAGCGCGGGCAATCGTCAAGGAACTCGCCTCGTGGGTGACCGCGGGATCGGACGGCGGCCGGTACAGCGCCGCTCTGGCATTCGGACGTCTCGCCGCGCCGTGGAGCGACGCACCCGCCGGCCCGGCACTCGCCGGGCTCTGCGCGGGCGACCACCTGGTCCGGCTGTGGCAGAACGCTCTGAGGCTACGGATCGCGAGCAAGGGTTCCGGATGGCCACGCCTGGCACTCCCCGACGCCTGGGACGTCTTCTGCGCCTGGGTGCGGCTCCACGACGAGAACCGCGCCGCCCGGACCGTCGTCGACCGCGTGGCCGCCACGGTCGACGCGCGAGAGCTGGAGCTCTATCTGCGTCTCTGGCGTCGGCGACAGCGCATTCCGCAGGAGCTGTACTCCCATCTCATGGAGATATCGAAGGGAGCTACCCCTTGTTCTTGATCAGCAGGCAGTTCGCCGAGCCGTCTCCGCTTTCGATCGGCGACCGGCCGGAGACCTTCCCGGCCCCCTCCGCCGAGCCCGCTTACGACTTCACCATCACCGCCTTCTATCAGAGAACCGTGAAAGGCGGTCGCCGGACGACCGTGTGGCTGCAACGCGAGGAACTCGCCAGGACCCGCGAGGTCGTCAGGGACACGGCACGAAGTGTCTCCTCCGAATACTCCATTCTCAAGCCCGTCCAGGCGGAGAAGGCGATCAACGACGCGCTGGCCCGGTCGCTCGCCGTCGAGGGACGCTCCACGCCATCGGTCTGGAGAGCACGGGTCGAGGTGACCGCACCCGACGCGGTGCGTGAGATGTTGCAGGCGACGCTGAAGGAACGTTACGAGATCGAGGCACGTGCTCGCGTGCAGGAACTCCTGGTGGCCACGACGGATCAGCTGCGCGAGCTCTGGAGCGGCTTTCTCGCCCGAGCGGCGAAGCACTCCTCCGCACCGCACGCACTCGAACTCGCCCAGGACCCCCAGCACGTCGCGGACGTTTTGAAGAAGATGCTCGACGAGCACCGCGACGACGCCCGTCACCTGCTCGAACTGGTCGCCGGCATCGTGGAGGCGCACAGGTCCGCGGGCATCCTGGACCTGGTCGTGGAGACCGACTCCGTGCTGCGCAGGACGCTGGCGATGATGGGCATCGAACTACCCGAGCAAGAGTCCGACCCGTTTGTCGTCACGGAACGCGCCGAGTCATCCCGGACTCCCGGCCGGTCCCAGGACGGTTCACATTGACGAGGGAGGAGCCGAAGCCGCCCTCCGCTCGGCCCGTCGCCGGCGCTGCTCGACCGGGTCGGGTACTGGGGCGGAGGTCACGAGGCGGCGTGTGTACTCCTCCTGCGAGTCGAACAGGACGTCGTCGCGGGCGCCCACCTCGACGAGGCGGCCCTGGTTCATGACCGCCACGCGGTCCGACACCCGGCCGACGACGGCGAGGTCGTGGGTGATGAACAGGCAGGCGAAGCCGAGGCGTTCCTGCAGCTCCAGGAACACCTCCAGCACGGCGGCCTGGACCGAGACGTCCAGCGCGCTGGTTGGTTCGTCGGCGATGACGAGCCTCGGGTCGAGCGCGAGTGCCCGCGCGATGCCGACCCGCTGCCGCTGCCCGCCGGACAGCTCGTGCGGGTGGCGCAGGCGCAGTGCCGGGTCCAGCTCGACGCTCTTCAACAGGGCGACCACCCGTTCGTTGCGGTCGCCGACGCCGTTGATGACGAGCGGTTCGGCCACGCAGTCGCCGACCGTCATCCGCGGGTCCAGCGAGGACGCGGGGTCCTGGAAGACGATGCCGCAGTGGCGCCGCAGCCGGCGCAGGTCGCGTCCCCGCGCCTCGCTCAGCGGCTCGCCCAGCAGGCGTACGGTGCCGGAGGCGGGCTTGATCAGGCCGACCGCGGCGCGGCCCACCGTGGACTTGCCCGAGCCGGACTCCCCGACCAGCCCCAGCACCTCGCCCTCGGCGATGGTGAGCGTGACGTCGTCGACCGCGCGGACCCGGCTGCGGCCCTTGCCGCGGAACTCCACGACGAGGTTCTCCAGGGACAGCGCGGCCTCGGTCCGCACCTCACGCTCTCGTCGCTCGCCGGGGGTCAGGCGCGGCACGGCGGCCAGCAGGCGCTTGGTGTAGTCGGCCTCCGGCCGGTTGAACAGGTCGTCGACGGGCGCCTGCTCGACCACCTTGCCCTGGTACATGACGACGACCCGGTCGGCGATGTCGGCGACCACGCCCATGTTGTGGGTGATCACGAGCATCGCCATGCCGAACTTGGTCCGCAGGTCGCGCAGCAGGTCGAGGATCTCGGCCTGGACGGTGACGTCGAGCGCGGTGGTGGCCTCGTCGGCGATGAGCACCTTGGGTTCGCAGGCGATCGCCATCGCGATGACGACGCGCTGCCGGAGCCCGCCGGACAGCTCGTGCGGGAACTGCCCGAGCCGGCGACGCGCGTCCCGGATGCCGACCATCTCCAGCAGCTCGGCCGCCCGGTCGAGGGCCTGTTTGCGGGACAGGTCCGCGATGTGCAGGCGCAGCGCCTCGGCGACCTGCCAGCCGACGGTGAACGCCGGGTTCAGCGCGGTCATCGGCTCCTGGAACACCATGGCGACCTCGGCGCCGCGGATGGCTCGCAGCCGCGCGCCGTCGAGCGTCGTCACGTCCACGCCGCCGACCCGTACCGTCCCGCCCACCTTGGCGGTCGGCGGCAGCAGCCCGAGCGTGGACATCGAGGTGACGCTCTTGCCCGACCCGGACTCGCCGACGACGGCGACGATCTCTCCGGGGGCGACGGTGATGCTGACGCCGTCGACCGCGCGTACGGCCTCCCGGCCGCTCCTGAACGTGACGCTCAGGTCCTCGATCGCCAGCGTGGGCGTGGACTCGGTCATCGTCCCTCCAGGCGGACCTCGAAGGAGTCGCGCAGCCCGTCGCCGATCGCGTTGAACGCGCACACGACGAGCACGATGGCGACACCGGCCGGGAAGATCAGCCACCAGTAGCCGTCGTAGGTGTAGGAGATGCCCTTGCTGAGCATCCCGCCCCAGTCGGTCTTGGGCGGCGGCACGCCGAGTCCCAGGAAGCTGACGTAGGCGATCAGCAGGATGGCGTCCGCCACCTGGAACGTCGCGTTCACCACCACGGTGCCGATGGCGTTCGGGATGATGTGCCGGAACACCGCGCGGCGGTGGCTGCCGCCCATCGCCTTCATCGCCTGCACGTAGTCGCGGCTGCGCAGCGACAGCGCCTCGGCCCGTACGAGCCGGGCCGGGACGAGCCACGACACGCACCCGATGATGAGGATCTGCACCGGCACCGTCGGCCGCAGGATCGTCGCGGTCACCAGCAGCAGGAACAGCGCCGGGATCGCGATGCCCGCGTCGACGACGCGCATCATCAGCGCGTCCACCCAGCCGCCGGCGTAGCCGGAGATGGCACCCCACACCGTGCCGATCAGGGTGGCGAGCAGGCCCGCCGCCACCCCGATCTCCAGGGACGTCTGGCCCCCGACCATCAGACGTCCCAGCACGTCGTGTCCGACGTCGTCGGTGCCCAGCAGGTGTCCTCCGGTGCCGAGCGACAGGTTGGCGGCGGACAGGTTCGTGTGCGTCTGGTCGGTGTGGTGGAGCAGCGGGCCGAGGAAGCAGAACACCAGCAGCAGAGCGAGGATGACCAGCCCGGTGACGGCGAGCCGGTTGGCGAAGAACAGTGACGCCATGCGCCGATAGGACCCGGCGACCCGTACGGGAGGCGGCTCGGCTGCGACCGGTGCAGAAAGACTCATGAGACCTCCTTCGTCGGGGAGGTGGCCTGGGACGCTGTGTTGTCGGTTCGCTCGCTTCGCTCGCTCACTTGATCGTTCCTCTCACCCGCGGGTCGATGAGCGCTTGGACGATGTCGGCGAGCAGCGACCCGATGACCGTGGCCAGGGCGATGACGAGCACCGCGCCGAGCAGGATCGGATAGTCCGAGGTCTGCGCGGCGTTCCAGAACAGCAGCCCCATGCCGGGGTAGTTGAACACCGACTCGATCACCAGTGCGCCGGAGAACAGCACCGGCAGGTAGTAGCCGAGCATCGCGACGATCGGCGTCAGGGAGTTGCGCATGATGTGCAGCCACACGACGCGCCGCTCCGAGGCGCCCTTGGCGCGCGCGGTCCGTACGTAGTCCTCGGCGAGGTTGTCCAGCACGGCCGAGCGCATGTACCGGCTGAACGCCGCGATCGTGGCGATCGCCCCGGCGAGCACGGGCAGGATCAGCGCCCGCGAGTCGGCGAACAGACCTCCGATCGACTGCGTCTGCGGCGCCTGCGGCGGCAGCAGCTGGGTCTTCTGGGTGAAGACGATGACCAGCACCAGCGCGAGGAAGAAGACCGGGGTGGCGTACCCGACGAACACCACGGTCGTGACGGCGTAGTCGGCCAGGCCCTTGCGGCGCCGCGCCTGCCACACGCCCAGCGGGATCGCCACCACGAGCGCGACCAGCGTGGACAGGCCGGTGAGCACGAGCGTCTTGGGGATCCGCTGGCCGATCAGCGAGGCGACGGACTGGTTGAGCGTGTACGACTCGCCCAGGTCGCCGTGGAACAGCTCACTGAGGTAGGCCCAGTACTGCTGGACCAGCGACTTGTCGAAGCCGTGCTCGCGGTTGAACTCCGCGATCGCCTGGGGGCTGGCCTTCGGGCCGAGAATGCCGTGGGCCGGGCCGCCCGGCACCGAGTGCAGCAGCAGGAAGACGATCACGGTCACGAAGAAGATGACCACGACCGCCTGGCCGATCCGCTTGAGCAGGAAGCGCGTCAACGGGATGCCTCCGCCAGGAAGTGGTGGGCCCGGGACGGCGGTCCGCCACCGCCCCGGGCCGGTCTCATTTCGCCAGGTACCAGCGCTGCGGCTGAATGAAGACGAGCGGGTCCTGGACGACGCCGCGCAGGTTGTTCTTGATCGCGGACACCTGGTAGGCCGGGTTCGGCATCCAGATGACCGGCAGGTTCTTGGTCACGTACGCGTCGTAGTTCTGCATCGCTGCCGGGTCCGACGAACTGGTCGACTTCTTGATCAGGTCGTCGACCGTCGGGTCCACGTAGCTGCCGAGGTTCGAGCTGCCGGTGCTGCTGAAGATCTGCTCACCGCTGGGGTACGCCGGGAAGTACCAGCTGCCCGCCGTGCCGAAGAAGGAGAGCTGCCACGAGCAGGACGACTGGCTCGGCTTGCACTGCGCCGTGTGGTCGAGCACCGAGTTCAGCGGTTCCGACTTGATCGACAGCTTGATGCCGATCTTCGACAGGGAGGACTGGACCTCCTGCATCATGTTGTCGGTCTCGGTGCTGCCGCTCTGGCTGTCGATGGTGAGGTTCAGCCGCGTGCCCGCCTTGACGCCGGCGCCGCACTGGTTCGCGCCGGAGCCCGCCTGCGTGCAGGTGGCCACGCCGTTCTGGATCGTCCAGCCGTGCGAGGTCAGCAGCGCCTTGGCCTTGTTCAGGTCGAACGGGTACGGGTTGGTCTTCTGCGTCGCCGACAGGTACTTCGACACCGGCGTCTGCGGCACCGGCCCGTAGCCGGGAACGCTCTGGTTGTGCCAGATGACCCGGGCGATGGTCGTCTGGTCGATCGACATCTGTACGGCCTGGCGGACGTACAGCTGCTTGAACACCGCGCCCATGGCCGGGTTGTTGAAGTTGTACGGGATGTAGGTGACCGCCCAGCCGGCCCAGGGCTTCACCTGGTAGCCGAGGTTCTCGATCGACTTCTGCTGGCTGGTCGCCAGCGCCGGCATGTAGCCGTAGTCGACGCCGCCCGAGCGCAGGACGTTCAGCTCGGCGTCGGCGGAGGTGAACGGCTTGAACGTCACGCTGTCCAGGTGCGCGGTGTCCGGGCCGGTGTACTTGGGGTTCTTGGCGAGCGTGACCTGGCCGGTGGTGGTGAACTCCTTCACCGTGAACGGGCCGTTCGCCGCCTTCCACAGCGGGTTGTTCGCGTACTCCGACAGCTTGCCCGCCTCGCCGGTCAGGTACTTGAAGACCTTCTTGGCGCCGTCGGTGGTGCGGTCGTAGTCCCCGACCTTGCCGCCGGTGCTCTCGACGTCCCAGACCGACTGCGGGAGCGGCGTGACGTAGTTCAGTTGGTTGGCGGTGAACCAGTCCGGGTTGTAGGCCTTGGTGAGGTGGAGCTTGAACTCCGTGTCGCTCACCGTCTCGAACCTGCCGACGTTGTCGGGGATGTCACCGGCGTTGTAGTTGCCCCACTGCGACTTGTTCGCCTTGACCAGGTTGAACCAGAACTCCACGTCGCGGCTGGTGACCTTCTGGCCGTTCGCCCACGTCAGGGGGTTCAGCTTGATGTCGACCGTCTTGCCGCCGTTGGAGTAGACCGGCGCCTTGGCTGCGCTCGCCTTCTCGTCCATGGCGACGGTGCCGCTGTAGCCGTCGTAGGCGTACAGCGGCAGGAAGACCTCCTGCCGGATGGCGGCGTTGTACGAGCCCAGGTGGCCCGGCGTGCCGATCGGGAAGATCCAGTTCGGCGTGGCGTTCGGGGGCATCGCGAAGGTGACCGACCCGCCCTGCTGGGGGGTGCCACCGCTCGCGGACGATCCTCCTCCGCCGGAGGAACAGCCGGCGGCCAGCAGGGCCACGGCCGCGCCGAACACCGCCAGCGTCAGGGGTCTCTTCATCGGTGCTCCATGGGGGACTTCCACCGTTTTCGGCGGGATGTTGGCGGCGACGATACATGCCCGTATCGAACGAAGACAAGCCTTGAACGAATTAAGTAGCTGGCCAAGATCGGGACAAACCCGCTGATTACCGCCGCGTCACAGGGCATCGACGGTGGACTCATCCGTGTCGGCTTGCTATGGTCCAGCCAAGTTTCCGTATCAACCTTCGTTCCCGAACCAAGTATCAGACTTAGTTCGATCGGCCTCGGTCGCTAGTGTTGCCGCCGCAACCGTGATCACTTGCAGTGAAGGAGCCACCATGTCGGCCGCGCAGATCATGGGGCTGGTGGCGTCGGGCCAGGCCACGTCACGAGCGGACCTGTCGCGTCTGCTCGGCCTGGCGCCCTCGACCGTGTCCTCCTACGTCCAGGAACTGCTCGACGCGGGCCTGCTGGAGGAGTCCGGCGAGGGCCGCTCGCGCGGCGGTCGCCGGCCCCGGCTGTTGAGCGTCCGTGCCGGCGACGGCGTCATCCTGGCCGCCGACCTCGGCGGTCACCACGCGAGGATCGCCACGATGGACCGGGCCGGACGGCCGGAGGCGATCCAGGACCTGGAGATCGACATCGCGGCCGGGCCCGAGCCGATCCTCGCGCAGGTCACCGACGCGCTCGCCGAGCTCGCGGCCGGACGCCCGGTGCTGGGCATGGGCATCGGCCTGCCCGGCCCGGTCGACTCCGACGGAGTGGTGGTCGGCTCCTCCCGGATGCACGGCTGGAACGGCTTCTCCGTACGGCGCCGGCTCGCCGAGTACTACCAGGCGCCGCTCATCGTGGACAACGACGCGAACCTCATGGCGATGGGCGAGGCGGTCGTACGCGGCCCCGAGCTGCGCGACTTCGTCTTCATCAAGGCGGGCACCGGGCTCGGCGCCGCGCTCGTCAACGACGGCCGCCTGCACCGCGGTGCCCGTGGCGTCGCCGGCGACGTCAGCCACAACCGCGTCCCGGCCGGCGGCGACCGCCCCTGCAACTGCGGCAACTTCGGCTGCCTGGAGACCATCTCCAGCGGAGCGGCCCTGGTCGCCGCCGTACGCGCCGACGGCGTCGACATCGCGACCACCGCCGACCTCGTACGCCTGGCGCGCGACGGCAACCCGACGGTCAACACGACGCTGCGCTTCGCCGGCCGCCAGCTCGGCGAGGTCCTCGTCACCATCGTCAACTTCTTCAACCCGCAGGCGGTGATCCTCAGCGGCGCGCTGGCGACCTGCGACCTGTTCGTCGCCGCCGCGCGCGGCGCGCTCTACGAACGCTGCCTGCCGCTCACCACCCAGGAACTGGAGATCGGGGAGAGCGTCGCCGGACCCGACGCCGGCCTGCTCGGCATCGGCCGACGCCTCATCGACCAGGGCCTGGCCGTTCCCGTTAGGAATCTCCCGTGACAGCACTGCGGATCGGCATCGCCGGCATCGCGATCGAGTCGAGCACTTTCTCCCCGCACCGCACCCACCTGGCGGACTTCACCGTCACGCGGGGCGACGCCCTGCTCGCCCGCTACAAGTGGATGGGTGCGCCGTGGACGACGGGCGTCGAGTGGGTGCCGCTCCTGCACGCCGTGTCGCTGCCCGGCGGCGCGGTCGAGCCCGAGGTGTACGACGCGCTCGAGGCCGAGATCGTGGAACGTGCCAAGGCGGCGGGCCCGCTCGACGGCCTGTTCTTCGACATCCACGGCGCGATGAGCGTCGTCGGGCGCACCGACGCCGAGGCCCGGCTGGCGGCCGTGATCCGCGAGGCCGTCGGCCCGGACACGCTGATCTCCGCCTCGATGGACCTGCACGGCAACGTGTCGCGCGAGCTGGCGGAGACCGTCGACCTGATCACCTGCTACCGCATGGCCCCGCACGAGGACGCCTGGGAGTCGCGCGAGCGCGCGGCGTACAACCTGGTCGAGCGCCTCCACGACGGCGGGCGTCCGCGGAAGGCGTGGGTGCAGGTCCCGGTGCTGCTGCCCGGGGAGAAGACCAGCACCCGCGTCGAACCGGCGAAGAGCCTGTACGGCCGGATCCCGGCCGTGGAGGCGCTGCCGGGCGTCGTCGACGCGGCGATCTGGGTCGGCTACGCCTGGGCCGACGAGCCTCGGTGTCGCGCCGCCGTGGTCGTGACCGGCGACGACGAGGAGGTCATCACCGCGCAGGCGCGCGAGCTGGCCGAGGCGTACTGGCGCGCTCGCGACGACTTCGCGTTCGTGGCGCCGACCGGCACGCTCGACGAGTGCCTGGCGACCGCGCTCGCCAGTGACGCCCGGCCGTTCCTGATCAGCGACTCCGGCGACAACCCGACCGCCGGCGGCGCCGGCGACGTGTCCTGGACGCTGAGCCGGCTGCTCGTCGTGGAGGAGCTGCGCCTCGGCAAGGCCAGCGCGATCTACGCGAGCATCGTCGACCCCGAGGCGGTCGCGGCGGCGTTCGCCGCGGGCGAGGGCGCCGAGGTGATGGTGCGGGCCGGCGGCCGGATCGACGCGGGACCCTCCGGACCGGTCGCCGTCGCGGGCACGGTGCACTCCCTGCTGCCGGGCGACCCGGTCGGCGGCGACATCGCGGTGATCAGGACCGGCGGACTGCACGTCATCCTGACGAGCCGGCGCAAGCCGTACCACGTGATCTCCGACTTCACCGCCCTCGGCCTGTCCCCGGCCGACACCGACCTGGTCATCGTCAAGATCGGCTACCTCGAGCCGGAGCTGTACGACCTCGCCGCGGACTGGCTGCTCGCGCTCACCCCGGGCGGCGTCGACCAGGACCTGCTGCGCCTCGGGCACCACGGCGTACGGCGGCCGCTCTTCCCGTTCGACTCCGACATGGCCGATCCGGACCTGACGCCCGAACTGCTGTGAGCGAGCGCAGCGGGGGAACCAGAAAACACAGCACCGTGGTCGTGGGGCCGCCGAAGGAGGCTCCACGACCATACCGATCCGAGAGGAACCCATGCGCTACGAGATCTGCCTGGAGTCCGCCGACGGCGTCGCCGCCGCGGCGGAGGCCGGCGCCGACCGGGTGGAGCTCTGCGCCGCCCTGTTCGAGGGCGGGATCACCCCGAGCCAGGGCATGATCGAGCAGGCCGTGGCCGTCGCGGCGGGCCGCCTCCGCGTCCACGTGATCATCCGTCCGCGGGGCGGCGACTTCATCTTCAGCCCCGCCGAGGCCGAGGTGATGCTCCGCGACATCGAGGTGGCGAAGGCGGCCGGCGCCGACGGCGTGGTCATCGGCGCGCTGACCGAGGACGCCGAGATCGACACGGAGCTGTGCGCGCGCCTCGTCGCGGCGGCCCGGCCGCTCAGCGTGACGTTCCACCGGGCGTTCGACGTGACGCGCGACCCGGAGGCGGCGTTCGAGGACGTCGTCGCGCTGGGCGTCGACCGGCTGCTGACCTCGGGCGCGGCGCCGTCCGCCCTGGAGGGGGCCGACCTGATCGCCCGGCTGGTCGAGAAGGCGGCGGGCCGGATCATCGTCCTGCCGGCGGGCGGCATCAACGAACGCACGGCCGCCCGGGTGGCCGCGCAGACCGGCGCGCGAGAGCTCCACTTCACCGCGAGCGAGACCGTACGGTCGCGGACCCGCTTCCAGGCGCCCGGCATCTACATGGGCGGCGCGCTGTACCCGCCGGAGACCACCCGCTCGGTGACCACCCCGTCTCGCGTCCGCTCCATCATCGAGGCCGCGTCCGCCTGAGCCCACGGTCCCCGGGCGCACGGAACGCTGTCCGCACGCCCGAGGACGCCGCCGGTCAGCGGCCCGCGCGCGGGTCGGTGAGGGCCTGGTCGCCGGTGTCGCGCATGCCCAGGCGCCGTGCCTTGTCGTGGAGGACCTCGGGGCTGCTCTCGCGTGCGATGTCCTCCTGGAGCGCCTGCTTGCGCTCCTCGAGCCGCTGGTTCTCCTGCTGGAGCTCACTGCGCTCGAACGACTGCTGGGCGAGCACGGTGTTCAGCAGGAGGAGACCGACGAGCGCCCCGCCGAGCAGCCCGACGACCAGCAGGGCGAACGGCGCCGCGCCGGAACGAGCGGGACGCGCGGCGCGGGCGGGAGCCGTGACCGGCCGCACCGTACGGGACGGAGGAAGGCCACGGTGCCGCGTGCTCGGGCGTGACGTGCCGCGCGTGACCGCCGCCCGGGGCGTGACCGCCGCGCCGGAACCGGCGGCCCGCTCGCGAACAGTGCCGGTGCTCGTGCCGCCGGTCGGCGTCGTGGTGGGCCGTGCCGCGCGGGACGGCGGAACCGTGCCGCGCCTCGTGGTGCGCGGCGGCGTGCCGGTGGTCTCGTCCTCACGGGTACGGATCGCGGCCGACGACGTCATGGCCTTCATCACTTCCCCCTGCGTTCGCTCCGCTCTTTTCGCGGGTCGGCACTACCGGCGTGATCGCGCCGGCGCGGTCGAGGACCCGCCGCGGTACCGGCGAGCCCCGACCGAGGAGAAATGCGGCACCGCGTCCGCCGTTACCCCCGATTCGGGGGCATATACCTAGAACCAGGCATAAATGACCCACTTCGCTCATGACCGGCAATAATGCACGGAGCGTAACGGCCTCGGCGGGCCGGCTGCCATCGAATTTCCTCGCGACGGCGTACGCCGGTCAGCCGGGAGCGCCGACCGGGAGAACGGCGCGCAGGCACGCGCCCGGCTCGTCCTCCGGTGTCGTGGCGACCGACAGCGAGCCTCGGTGGGCGACGGCGATGTCGCGGGCGATCGCCAGGCCGAGGCCGGAACCGCCGCGGTCGCGGTCGCGGGCCTCGTCGAGGCGGGTGAAGCGGTCGAAGACGACCTCGCGGTGTTCGGGCGGGATGCCGGGGCCGTCGTCGGTGACCTCCAGGACGGCGCGGTGGCCGTCCTCGGCGAGGCGGACCGTGACGGCGGTCGCGGCGTGCCGTACGGCGTTGTCCACGAGGTTGGCCACCAGCCGCCGCAACTGGTCGCCGGAGCCGTGGACGAGCACGTCGGTGGCGATGTCCAGCGTCACCGTGACGTCGGGTCGCGGGCGGGTCCGCGCCGCCTCCTCGGCCGCCACCTGACCGAGGTCGACCTCCTGCTCGCGCAGCGGTTCGCCCGCGTCGAGGCGGGCGAGCAGGAGCAGGTCGTCGGTCAGCGTCTGGATGCGTTCGACGTCGGTCAGCGCCTGGCCGGCCAGCTCCGAAGCGTCGACGCGGTGGCCGGTCAGCTCCAGCCGGGCGCGGAGCACCGCCAGCGGGCTGCGCAACTCGTGCGCGGCGTCCGCGACGAACCGCTTGTGCTGTTCGACGGCGGTCCGCAGCCGGTCCAGGGTGGCGTTCACCGTACGGGCCAGCGCCGCGACCTCGTCACGGGTGGCGGGCTCGGGGACCCGTTGGTGCAGGTCGTGGGCGGTGATGTCGGCCATCTTCGCGCGGATCGCCGAGACCGGCCGCAGCGCGCGGCTCACCGCGAACCAGGTCAGCAGCGCCACGAGCAGGAGCAACGCCGGAATGCCGGGCAGCAGCAGATGCCACAGCGTCGTGATCGCCTGCTGGGTCGGCGCCAGCGAGGACCGGCCCTGGATCACCACCGTCCCGCCCTTGGTGGCCACCTGCTCGCCGGCCACGACGTAGCCGGATCCGGTCTTCCAGCTGGGGCTCTGCGCCTTGGTGAGCACCTGGACGTCGAGGGTGTCACCGCCCACCTGCACTCCCGGTGCGTCGCGCTCGGCGGGCGGCCCGACCTTCACCAGGGCGGCCATGGCCTTGGCCTTGGCCGCCGCCTCGGCGCGGGCGCTGTCCTCCAGGGAGTGCCGCAGGACCAGGAGCAGGACCGCCGAGGCCAGGCCCAGCGCCACGGCCACGGTCAGCACCGCGGCCACTGTCGCGCGCAGCCGTACACCGCCCAGTCGCGGCGGGCGGATCCACCGGGGACGTCGCATCGTCACGCCTCCAGCCGGTAGCCCGCGCCCCGTACGGTGACGAGGGAGCTGCGCCCGAACGGCTTGTCGATCTTGCGCCGCAGGGCACTGACGTAGACCTCGATGATGTTGGAGTCGCCGTCGTAGGCGAAGTCCCAGGCCATCGACAGCAGCTCGGTCTTGGACACCACCTCGCCGGCCCGGCGCGCCAGGCCGTGCAGGACGGCGAACTCCTTCGGCGTCAGCGTGATCGGGACGTTCCCCCTGCGACAGCGCAGCCCCGCCGGGTCGACCTGGAGGTCCCCCACCGTGAGCACGGCCGGCCGTTCGCGGGCCCCGCGCCGGAGCAGGGCCCGCAGCCGGGCGAGCAGGACCACGTACGCGAAGGGCTTGCCCAGGAAGTCGTCCGCGCCGTTGTCGAGCGCCCGCGCCTCGTCCTGCACGGTGTCCTTGGCGGTCAGCATGAGGATCGGCGTCCAGATGCCGGCCTCGCGGAGCCGGCGGCAGACCTCGTCGCCGTTCAGGCGCGGCAGCATCACGTCGAGGACGATCACGTCGTACGGGTTCTCGGTGGCCAGCCACAGCCCTTCCCGGCCGTCGTGGGCGAGGTCCACCGCGAACCCCTCATCGGCCAGACCGTCCTTCAGGAGTTCGGCGAGGCGCCGCTCGTCCTCCACCACGAGTATCCGCACCGGCCCAGCGTGACCGGCCGTACCTAAAGCCACCATGAAGACGGTCTGAGAGCGCACTCATCGTGACTTCAGCTCCCCGCCGCGAGACTCCGGAGCGTCCTGATCGACTCCCTTCCGGAGGAACCATGAGGAAAAGGATCATCGCCGTCGGCGCCCTGGCCGGCGGCATCGCACTCACCGGGCTGGCCGGCTCCGCGTACGCCGCGGGCGCGTCCCCGGCCACCTCGTCCGCCCCCGCGACGGCGAAGGCGAAGGGCCGGATCGCCATCGTCTGCGTCGGCGAAAAGGCCGGCGGAAAGGCCGGCGGAAAGACGGGCGCGGGCAAGCCGGGGAAGGTCATCATCGGCGGTGAGGCCGGAAAGCACGTCAAGCACGAGACGCGCGTGGAGCTGCCCGGAAAGATCCTGGGGAAGCCCGGGAAGATCGTGCAGCCGCGCAAGGCTCCGCCCGGGGCCCTGGTCACCAAGGCGGTGGACGGCAAGGGCACCGTGAAGATCGGACCGCTGCCCAAGGGCGTTCACTGCTCCAAGGTCATGCCCGGCACCAAGGGCGCTCCCCCGCTGCCCCCGGCTCGCTGACGCGCGATCCGTTCCGTACGGCCACGCCCCATCGCCGGGGCGTGGCCGTACGCCGTGGACCAGGGTGGTTGCCGTTTACATAACCGACATGTATAACGTTTATTTAATGCGCCACCCTTCCTGCCTCCCCAGGCGAAAGGACTCCGTCATGCGCTCGGCCGCCGCGACACCTGCGGACAACCGCTCCAGGTACGACAGGGACCTGGCGAACAACCATGGGCAGGGCACGAAGCGCAAGACCGCCAATGGCGCGAGCTCGATGAAGAACACCACGCCCTGCAACGTCATTCTCTACGACGTGCCGTACACACAAGAGCAGAGCGACGAGATTCATCACGCGAAGCCAAAACCGGAGGACACGAACTTCGCCAACAACGGCTTCGACAACAAGGCGTCCATCTTCCGCCGTTAGTCGTCGCCGCCCTCGGGCCGGCCGCCGGGAGGATCACCGGCTCCCGGCGGCCCCGGGGACAGCCCGGGAACCCCCTACGGGCGGGTTCCCGGGCTGTCTCTTGTGCTCCGATCGAACGATGTCAACGCCAGGGTCGCAGGGCTGTGGACAACGCTTCCCGGCCCAGCGACCCTGTCCAGGCCGGGTGCCCGTCGGGCCTGATCAGCAGCGGTTCTCCGGATCCCTTGAGCTCGCTCACCAGGCAGCTGTCCACAGGCTCGCCTTCGACATCGGCCAAGATCGGGCGGCCGGTGCGAAGGTGCTCGAACAGCCGCGTCCCGTCGGGCAGGTCCCGGTCGGGTACGCGCGGTCCGAGTCCGTAGGAGATGTCCAGACCCGTGATCATCATGGCGATCTTCCGGTTCGCGTCCGGCGTCGCGAGGATGTCGCCCACGTGCGCGCGAAGCGCATCCACATGCGCGCCGGGTGCGCTCAACGCGCCCTGCGCGCGTGTGTTCGACAGCACCCGAGCGCCCACGGGGTGCCGCTCTTCGTGGTACGTGTCGAGCAACTCCTCATCGGCACTCCCCCGCACGACGAGCGCCAGCTTCCAGCCGAGGTTGAACGCGTCCTGCAGCCCGGTGTTCAGCCCCTGACCCCCGGCCGGCGAGTGGACGTGCGCCGCGTCCCCGGCCAGCAGCACACGCCCGGAGCGATAACACGCCGCCTGCCGCGCGACGTCGGTGAATCGAGAGATCCACCGTGGACTGTGCATCCCGAAATCGGTGCCCGCCACCCGGATGAACATCGCCCGCAGATCCTCGAAGCCGATGGCCGTCGAGTCACCGACGGTCGTCCCGGCCTCGTCCACGATCAGCCGCCGCCACCCCTCCTCGAAGCCGAGCACCGAGAAGTTCCCCCGCGGCGTTCGCTGGAGCAAGAACCGCTCCGCGGGCGGGTCGGCCAGTTCGACGTCCCCGAGGATCGACGTGGTGGTCGCGGGCGTGCCCGGAAAGTCGATGCCCGCCAGCCGGCGCACCACACTGCGGCCACCGTCACAACCGACCAGATAACGCGCCTCCACGGGCCCGGCCGTGGTCTCGACCACGACCGGCTCCGCAGCCGGCGCCGCCGGCCCTGGGCGTAGGCCCGTCACCTCGACCCCGCGGCGAATCCGCACGCCCAGCTCCCGGGCGCGAGCCTCGAGCAGCCGCTCGATCCGGCGCTGAACGATCACCAACAGGAACGGATACCGGGTCGGCAGCCCCGACAGGTCGAGCGGTAGCCCGGCGAAGCGCGTACCGGGCAGCGGGCGCCCCTCGGCCAGGAACGGGTCGAGCATCCCCCGCTGATCGAGCACTTCCAGCGACCGCGGATGCAGCCCGCCCGCCCTCGAGTCACGGGTGGGCTCGGTCAGCCTTTCGAGCACCAGCACGTCCACCCCGGCCAGCCGCAGCTCGCACGCCAGCATCAGGCCGGTTGGGCCGGCGCCGGCGATGACCACGTCCTCCATAATGCCCCCCTAACTACATTAGAGAAATCTCGAACGTCGTTAGATATAGCTCTAACGATGCTAGAGTGTCAACCGTGCCCATCACTCCCGACCTGATCGCCCGGGCCGGTCTGCGGCTCCTGAACGACGTCGGCCTCGACGGCCTGACCATGCGAATGGTCGCCAAGGAGCTGGACGTCCAGGCGCCCACGCTCTATTGGCACGTCAAGAACAAGCACGAGCTGCTCGACCTGATGGCCGGGCTGATCACGGCCGAGGCGGCCGACGGCGTCGAAGGCCCCGGCCGCGACGAGACCTGGCAGCAATGGATCGCCGGCCTCGCACGCAGAATGCGCGACGCGATGCTTCGCTACCGCGACGGCGCCAGGGTCACCGCCGGGTCCTACTCGACGGGTCCGTCCATCGGGCGGACGTTCGAGCTGGTTCTGCGTACGCTCACCGACGCCGGCTTCTCGGCCACCGAGGCGGCCCGCGCGTTCCCCTCCGTCCTGCACTACGTCGTGGGCTTCACGATCGAGCAACAAGCGCGCACGGGCGAGAACTACGAAGGCCCCAACCCCTATGCGCAGACGATGACCATCGACGAAACCCGGTATCCCCTGACGGCAAGCGTGACGAAGGAGCTCGACGCCGTCGACAGCGACGACAATTTCGAGTACGGCCTGCACATCGTGCTGGCGGGCATTGAGGCCGTTCGCCAGGAGGCCGACGGATAACGCGGGGCGTCAGCGAACGTCGCTTGATGCGGCACTAGATTTCGATGGGCCCTGACGGGCCGCTTCCGGCGGATGAGAATGGGTGGGTGTGCTG
>NZ_BAABHF010000028.1:0-79414 GCF_039541955.1 Actinoallomurus oryzae
CGGCTACGCTGCTGCATAGCCGCAAGCCTCGCAGTGTCTACCAAGCCGGGGCAACTTCAGTTCCAGGTCCAGCGACGACCTTGGAAGCACGGCTGCGGCGACCCGAACAAGTGCGGCGAGCAGTGGCACCGAAAGCCTTGCAAGAAGAAGTGTTCGACTCATCGCCACACGTCGGACGGCCGGGAAGGATGCACCCGGTCAGGCCACACATGCCCGAAACGCCCCTGCCCCAAGGACTGCGTCGGCCACGCCGACAGGTGCCCGAAGCGCCACAGCGGCGGCCTGGTCTTTCGGCAACGCAAGGGGCCGCAAGAAGCTGACCCTGTACTGCCCGCCTGAGCTGCTGGCCATCCTCAAGGAGCACAAAGAGGCCCAGGACGCCGAACGACGCAAGGCCGGCGAGCTCTGGCAGGATCACGACCTCGTGTTCGCCACCAAGCGCGGCACTCCCATCGAGCGTACGGAGGACTGGCGCGAGTGGAAGGCCATCCTCAAGCAAGCCGGAGTGCGCGGAGGTCCTCGGCCACACCCGCGTGACCACCACCGAGCGCTACACCCACGTGGCCGCCGCTCAAGTCCAGGACGCGGGCAACCGCATGGGCGCCGCCCTGTGGGGCGAGGGATGACAACTGCAACGGGAACTGCAACTGGGACCGTCCAAGCCCCTGGAACGACCAAGGGCCTTCCTCTGCGTGTTCGCGGGGAAGGCCCTGGTCGGTGAGCGGAGGCTCGGGGATTTGAACCCCGGATGGACGATAAGCCCAAACCGCATTAGCAGTGCGGCGCCATAGACCGGACTAGGCGAAGCCTCCTGGTAGCCCTCAGGCCGCACACAGGGTACCGGGCAACCAGGCCTTCCGGCAAAGTGGATGCCTCGTCCCCGCCGCATCGTTGGCGATACGTCGGAACATTGGCCTCATTTCGTGCGTCCCACCATGTACCAGGCTTTACAGACGAACGTACCGGGGGTGGCATGGAGCGGGCGAGGGACGACGTCTTGGTGGGGCTGTCGCCCGAGGAGCGGGTCAGGGCCTGTCTCGCGATGGTCTCCGACGGCACCACGGCGTCGGACGACGACATCCAGGGGCTCGGCGGCGATCTCATCCAGCAGGTCGACGACGACCAGCCCGCGCCGCTGGCGTTCGCCTACCGGTGTTTTCTCGAGCTCGCGGGGGCCGGCGCGGGGCGGTTCCTGCAAGGGTGTGACGTCTTCCACCCCCACGTGCTCGGGCTGCGGCGGGCCGCCGAGGAGCTGCTGGCCGGAACAGGCCTCGCGCTCACCGGCGAGGATCGCGTCATCCTCATGCACCAGGGCACGCAGTTCGACTTCCTCCGCGGCGCGGGCGAGGATCCCGAGGTCTGGTCCTACTGCGAGGATGACACCGCTCCCACGCGCAGCCACGCGAGGTTCACCGACTGGCTGTTCGCCAACGTCCAGGAGCAGACCCACGCCTGGGCGCACTTGGCATACTGGCCGAAAATCTCCTGACAACGCCAGTCAGGAATCCGCCCGTACGACCTCCAGTCCGCCATCGGCGTACATCTGGCGCAAGGTCTTCTTGGAGAACTTGCCCACCGACGTCTTGGGCACCTCGGCGATGAAGGTCCACCGCTCCGGCAGCTGCCACTTCGGCACGCGCTCGGCCAGGAACGCGCGCAGGTCCCGCGCCGACACCTCCGCGCCCGCGCGTAGGACGACCGAGGCCAGCGGGCGTTCCTCCCATCGGGGGTCAGGTACGCCGACGACCGCGGCCTCGATCACGTCCGGGTGGGCCATGAGGTGGTTCTCCAGGTCGACCGAGGAGATCCACTCGCCGCCGGACTTGATGACGTCCTTGGCCCGGTCGGTCAGGGTCAGGTAGCCGTCGGGGGAGACCATGCCGACGTCGCCGGTGCGCAGCCAGCCCTCGTTGAACTTCGAGGGGTCCTCGTCCTTGTAGTACGTCGCGGTCACCCACGCGCCGCGTACCTCGATCTCGCCGACGGCGGCGCCGTCGGCGGGCAGGACGCGGTCGCCGTCGCCGACCACCCGTGCCTCCAGACCGCTCATGAAGCGCCCCTGGGTCGCGCGGTACGGCCACGGGTCGGCGACGCCGGGCGGCGGGTGGGCGACCGA
Organism: Actinoallomurus oryzae; assembly: GCF_039541955.1. NCBI lineage: Bacteria > Bacillati > Actinomycetota > Actinomycetes > Streptosporangiales > Thermomonosporaceae > Actinoallomurus > Actinoallomurus oryzae. Next base: position 2,117 of record NZ_BAABHF010000028.1, read on the forward strand.
GGCGAGCGGTGACGTCTCGGTCATCCCCCACGCCTGCACGATGTGCACGCCGAGCTCCTCGAACCCGCGCATCAGCGACTCCGGGACGGCCGATCCGCCGCACGGCACCAGCCGCAGCGAGCTCAGGTCCGAACCGTGCTCGCGGGCGTACCGCAGCAGGTCGTTCCAGATCGTCGGTACGGCGCCGGACACGGTCGGGCGCTCGTCCTCGATGAGGCGTGCGAGCGGCTCCGCCTGCAGGAACCGGTCGGGCATCACCAGTGACGCGCCGGCCATGAGCGCGGCGTACGGCAGCCCCCACGCGTTGGCGTGGAACATCGGGACCACGGGCAGCACCCGGTCCGCGGCGGACAGCGCGAAGGCGTTTCCCGTGCAGGCCGCCATCGAGTGCAGGTACGCCGAGCGGTGCGAGTAGACGACGCCCTTGGGGTTGCCCGTCGTGCCGCTCGTGTAGCACATCGCCGCCGCCTGGCGTTCGTCGAGCTCGGGCCAGTCGTACGTCTCGGACGCCCCGGCCAGCAGTTCCTCGTACGAGTGCAGTGTCTTTCCCGACGACGACAGCGCGGACATGTCGGCGTCGCCGATGACGATGACGTGCCGTACGGTCTTCATCTTCGGCAGCACGGGGGCGAGCAGCGGCACCAGCGAACCATCGGCGATGACGATCTCGTCCTCGGCGTGGTCGGCGATGTAGACGAGCTGGTCGGCGGACAGGCGGACGTTGAGGGTGTGCATGACGGCGCCCATCGAGGGGATCGCCAGGTACGCCTCGAGGTGCTCGGTGGTGTTCCACTGGAAGGTCGCGACTCGCTGGTCGGCGTCGATGCCCAGGTCACGCAGTACGTTCGCCAGGCGCGCCGCGCGCCGGCCCAGTTCGGCGTACGAGGTGCGGCGCACCCCGTCGCCCGTGAAGGTGGCGACCTCGCTGTCGCCGAAGATCCCGGTGCCGTATCGCATGATCGAGGAGATGGTCAGTGGATAGTCCTGCATCGTGCTCCACACGGCGGCCTCCACGTTCGAGGGTGGTGAGTCGGATTCTGTCCCGACCGTGCGCGGTTGTCAGCACCCTGCGATCAACGAAGTGGCGCGAGTTCGGTGGGCGGTCACTCGAGCGAGGCGAGTTCGCCGGCGGCCTCGTCGCGGAGCTTGGCCATGGCACGGGAGACGGTGCTCTTGACCGTGCCGACGCTGACGCCGAGGGCCTCGGCGATCTCGTTCTCGGTCAGGTCCTCGTAGTAGCGCAGGACGACGGCGGCGCGCTGGCGGGCGGGCAGCCGGTCGAGGATCCGGTCCAGGCCGTCGCGGAGCTCGCTGCGGCGCGTGTGGTCGGCGATCGGGGTGTCGGGCAGCTCGTCGGTGGGGTACTCCTCGAGCTTCCTGCGGCGCCACCACGAGATGTTGATGTTCACCATCGTGCGGCGCACATAACCGTCCAGCGCGCCGCGGTCGTTGATCCGCTCCCAGGCGAGGTAGGTCTTGGTCAGCGCGGACTGGAGAAGATCTTCGGCGTCGGCCCGGTCCGCGGTCAGCAACATGGCCGCACGCAGCAACGTCGGCCGTCGCGCGGCCACGAAGTCATGGAACTCGTCCTGCGGTAGTGCGCCCACGTGACCGTCCGGAAGCCTGGGGAGTGCTGTTGCCACCAGGCCCGACGATCGCATGAAGATCGTAATTATGGACCAAGTCGAATCTCATATTCCGGTCAACACACCAGGCCGCATCGCGAATAATTGTCACGTATTTCCCTTGAGGTTCATTGGTTTATTTGGACAAAGGAGTCGACAGAAGGAGGGCTCGGGGTAAGTCTTGACATGCAGTCTTACTCAACGCCTGACGACTTACGATCATCAAGCTCCGGAGACCCCCATGCCGTCGCCCACCCGCGATCTCGTCCTGCGCCGACGCCGGCTCCGCGAAGCCGTGTCCGGCGACCGGGCGTCCGAGCCGTACGACGCCGGTGCCCGCCCCCTGCGCGGCGTCGAGGGTACGGTCGTCGACGCCAGCCCGCACCTGCTCGTCCTGGCCGCACCGGACGGCGAGGAGGTGCGCATGCCGATCGCGGCCGACGTGTTCGTCTGGCACGCGGGCAAGGCGGGCGTGAGCGCCCTCCGGTCCGGCCGTGACGTCGTCGTGCGCCCGTCCCGCACCGGCGGCGCGGTGGCCGAGCGCGTCTGGGTCGACATCACCCGCGTGACCGGGGTCATCGCCGGCCGGTCCGGGCGCGCGATCGAGGTCGACTGCGGCCCCCACCGCGGCCGTACGGCGCTGGTCATCCCGGCCGAGGCCATGACCCGCATCCGGGTGCGTCACCCGCGGCTGGAGCCCGGCGCGCTGATCGACGTGATCGGCGTGCGCCGGGGCGGTGAGATCCACGGCCTGCTGCCGGCGTCGAAGTCGCCGCAGCCGGCCTCGCACGCCGAGCATCCGCCGGCCCACCGTTCCGGATCGGTGCCGCGGATCCTGCGCGGCACCGCGACCTGGTTCGACGGTCCCGCCGGGCGGCGCGGCGCGGCCTATCCGGCGCTCGACCCGTACGGCGACGCGGGTGGCTGCGGCACGGGTCCGGCCACGCCCCTGCCGTTGCCGCTGCTGTCGATCGCCAGCGAGGTACACGTCCGCAACGACTGCACCGGCCTGGCGACGCGGGTTCCGGTCATCGAGTGCGGTTGCGTGGCGGCGCGCTTCTGCGACCGCTGTGTCTGCTGCGGCATCTCGCCGCGCGGCCGGGTCATCGAGCTGACCAGGGCCGCCTTCGTCGACCTCGGCGGCGACCTCGACGCCGGGTGCTTCAACGTGACCGCACGAGTGGACTTGTGATGACCGAGGCTGTACGGGAGTTGCAGATCCCGTTTCTGGCCAGTGTGCTGCTGCTGGCCTGCACCGCGAAGCTGACCGTACGCGACCCCGACCCCGGGGGCGTGCCGCACCGCCGGCGCCCGTTCGTCTACGGCGTGGCCGTCGCCGAGGGCACGATCGGCGTCGCCCTGCTGGTGACTCCGATGGGCCTGGTACGTCTGGCCTGTGTGGTGTTCTTCGGCACGGCCACGTGGATCATCGGTGACCTCGCGCGGCGCGGCACCGACGAGGGATGCGGGTGCTTCGGCGACCTCAGCTCGGCCCCGGCCGGACGGCGCGGGCTCGTCCGCGCGGCGCTGCTGACGGTCGCGGCCGTCGCCTCGGCCGGCGTTCCGGAGACCGGCGCCGCGGTGCTGGGCCGGGCCGGCGCCGGGGCGGTGCTGATCCTGGCGGCGGAGACCGCGCTGCTGCTGACCCTCTCGCCGGAGCTCGCCCTCGCCGTCGAACGCTCCCGCAAGGCGACGCCGTGCGAGGTGCTCGACGTGCCGCTGGAGCAGACGCACGCGCGGCTGCGGGCGAGCGAAGCGTGGCGCGAGCACGAGGACGACCTCACCTCGGCGCGACCCACCGAGACGTGGCGTGAGCTGTGCGTTCGCTACGTGGTGTACCCGGCGCGGATCGACGGGCGGGCGGCGGAGGTGGTGTTCGCCGTGCCGGTCGACGGGCGGCGGCAGCACGTGCGCGCCGGGATCGTCTGGGCCGGCGGGCACGAGGAGCAGGACGACGACTCCGGCCCCCGCCGCATCCACACGCCCGCCTGAGTCTGCCGACGTATAGCGCTCTCTTGCGGCTCGGCTAGAGGGCCTTATAAGGAACTCGACTGCACGTGTGCCGCGTTGAACCGGGCGTGAGCGCCGTAACGTGTCCGAAGTGTCAGGGTCAGATGCGCCAGTACGAGCGGAGCGGCATCGTGGTGGATCAGTGCGGCGAGTGCCGCGGCATCTTCCTCGGCCGTGGCGAGCTCGACCACCTCATCAGCGCCGAGTCGCAGTGGTCCGGCAACCCTGCCGGTCCCGGCTACGCTCCTCCGGCCGCGCCGCCGCCGCGGTATGAGGACCATCGATACGAACAGCACTACGACGACGATCGCCGGTACGAACAGCGCCCCTACGGCGACAAGTATCGGCACAAGAAGAAGCGGCGGAGCTTCTTCGAGGACCTCTTCGACGACTGAGTGACCCCGGAGCATTCCCCTGTGGCCGCCTGGCGAGTACGCGGGCGGCCACAGGCGTGTTCGGGGTCATCGGGTTTTCTACTCCTCTCTAGCGAATAAGCAAGACAGGCGAATACTCGCCAACAGGCAGCGCGCCGATGGCGTTGTCTACGGCTTTCTAGCCGCAGCGCAAGAGTGACCTAGAGAGCGGTAGCGGCCCTCAGACCGGCTGCGATCTGAGGAAATGACCGAAGTGCGGGACGGTGAAGGCGACCAGGCCGCGCTCGGCGCTGTAGATGAGGCCCTTCTTGATCAGGCCGTCGCGGGCGGGCGAGAGGCTGGAGGGCTTGCGGCCCAGCTCGTCGGCGACGTTGGCGGTGAGCACCGGCTCGTCGCCGAGCGAGGCCATCGCCCGCATGTAGTCGCGCTCGGCGGGCGTGGCGCGTTCGTACCGGCTGCCGAAGAAGCCGACCGCCAGCTCACCCTCGGCCTCCGGCGCGGCGACGCGGACGTCACCGTCGTTGATCGGCGTCTCGGGCGCGATGTCCCAGGCGACCTTGCCGTACGCCTGGACGAAGTAGGGGTATCCGTCGGCCGCGTCGTACAGCGCGTCGAGCGCGTCCTGGGTGAAGGTGACGCCCTCGCGCTCGGCCGGGGCGAGCAGGGCGAGGTCGGCGGCGTCCCGGTCGAGCCGGTCGATGCGGGCGTAGCGGAACAGCCGCTCGGAGTAGGACTTGCTCGCCGACAGCACGGCCGGCAGGTGGGGCAGACCGGCGCCGACGACGATGAGCGGGCCGCCGCTCTGCGACAGCTCGTGGCAGGCGGCGCAGAGCGCCGAGACGTCGTCGGCCGGGATGTCCTGCATCTCGTCGACGTAGAGGGCGATGCCGACGCCGAGGTCGGTGGCGACCGAGGCCGCGTCGACGAACAGCTCGGTGAGGTCGATCTCCAGGTCGCCGGAGTCGGCCCGGCCGCGTGCGGCGGGCACGTCGATGCCGGGGTTCCAGCGGCGGGGCACGGCCTTGCCCTTGGGCGGATCGGCGTCGGCCTGCGCGAACGCCTTGAGCACGCCGAGGAACTCCTCGATGCGGTCGGGCGCGCGGTGCCGGGGGGCCAGCTCGCGGATGGCCATGTGGAGAGCGGAGGCGACCGGGCGGCGGATCGACTGGTCGGGCCGCGCCTCGATCTTGCCGGTGCCCCAGAGCTTCTGGATCGCCATCGACCGGAACGTGTTGAGCAGCACGGTCTTGCCGACACCCCGCAGCCCGGTGAGGATCATGCTGCGCTCGGGGCGCCCGCGGGCGACACGCTCCAGCACGACGTCGAACTGCTGGAGCTCGCGATCGCGGCCGGTCAGCTCGGGCGGTCGCTGTCCGGCACCGGGGGCGTAGGGATTGCGCACGGGGTCCACGCTCTCGGACTTTATGAGGGGATATAGCTGGGGCCGTAGATTTCCGTAGAAAGTGCTACGGCGTGTCGCGCGATGCCGTGGACGGCAGCGCGTCGCGACCGGAGCGGTAAGGGTCGCCACCGGCCCCACCTCCCTCATTGCTGGTCGAAACTCTGTTCGAAGAGGTTCATCACCGTAGCGCACGAGGCGAGGCGCCGTCAGGAGAAGCGGCGCTCTTTTTCGAACAAACAATCGACCAGGGCGTTCATCGCCGCGCCCCCTCCCCGTACGCCGGTGCGGCGTGTCCGCGACGACCAGCCCGGCCTGGAACAGCTCGGCGGTACGGCGCGCCGCGCGTGACCGCGGCGCGCCGGTACGTACCGCCGGGATCAGCCCGTCAGTCCTCGACGGACTCGTCCGCGCTGCTCCGGTGCGGCACGCGCTCGGCCGGGACGGTGCCCATCCGGCCCGCCTGGAAGTCCTGGAAGGCCTCGATGATCTCCTCGCGGGTGTTCATCACGAACGGCCCGTAGCGCGCGACCGGCTCGCGGATCGGCAGGCCGCCGAGGACCAGGATCTCCCAGCCGCTCCGCGACGCCAGGGGCTGGGAGTCGGCGGCGGCGACCGTCAGCGCGTCGCCGTGGCCGAACACCGCGAGCTGCCCCTCGTCCACCGGGCGCCCGTCCGGCCCCGCCGTGCCGCGACCGCTCAGGGCGTACACCAGGGCGTTGAAGTCGCGCGGCCACGGAAGCGTGAGCCGCGCGCCGGGGGCGACGGTGGCGTGCAGGTACGTGATCGGCGTGTAGGTGACCCCCGGACCCTGGTGCCCGGCCAGCTCACCGGCGATCACTCGCACGATCGACGAGCCGTCGTCGCTGCTCAGCAGGGCCACGTCGCGGGACTCGATGTCCTGGTAGCGCGGCGGCACCCACTTGCGCTCGCGGGGCAGGTTCACCCACAGCTGCACGCCGTGGAACAGGCCGCCCGAGGCGACCAGCTCCGGCGGGGGCTGCTCGATGTGCTGGATCCCGGCGCCGGCGGTCATCCACTGGGTGGCGCCGTCGGTGATCAGACCGCCGCCACCGGTGGTGTCCTGGTGCTGGAACGCGCCGTCGATGATGTAGGTCACGGTCTCGAAGCCGCGGTGCGGATGCCAGGGTGTGCCTCGCGCCTCGCCGGGGGCGTACTCCACCGCGCCCATGTGGTCGAGCAGCAGGAACGGATCCGCGAGCGAGAGGTCGACGCCCGGGAAGGGCCGGCGGACCTCGAAGCCCTCGCCCTCGAGGTGGCGCGCGGCGGTGATGACGCGGCGGACGGGACGCCAGGCGGTGTCCTGCTCCGGGAGCCGGGGAAGTCGTGTCAGGGTCAGCGGATCGGCGGTTACGGCAGGCATCGTGCCCTCCTCGGTCGGGTTACACGCCGTGCAACCAAGTTGAAAATTCAACTATTCCTGGAGCTGCCGCTCCGGTGACTCTGCCGTCAGAGTAGCCGTCTCGGTTGAAGTTTCAACGTCCGTGCAGGTCACGAAAACACTCGCCCGGCGGGGCGACCGATGAGATCATCCGGGGGGCGGCCGGGTGCCGAACTTTGTTGAATATTCAATCAAGCGGTAGGATCGAGATATGACCGAACCGCGCTGGCTCGACGCCGCTCAGCAGCGCGACTGGCGTGCCTACGTCGAAGGCAGTGTGCGGCTGGCCGACCTTCTCGACCGTGACCTCAAGTCCAAGCACGGCCTGACCATGGCCGAGTACGAAATCCTCGTACGCCTGTCGGAGGCGCCCGAGCGGCGGCTGCGCATGGCGGAGCTCGCCGAGGTCGCCAGCCAGTCGCGCAGCCGCCTCTCCCACACCGTCTCGCGCCTGGAGTGCAAGGGCCTCGTGGCGCGCAACAACTGCGGTGCGGACAAGCGCGGTGTCTTCGCCGAGCTCACCGAGGACGGGTTCGCGTTCTTGTCCAAGGCCGCCGTCGACCACGTCGCGGCGGTGCGCGAGTTCTTCGTCGACGTGGTCGACCCCGCCGACCTTCAGGCCATCGGCCGCGCGTTCACCGCCATCGCCGACCGGGTCGCCAAGGCACGTTAGACCCTGGGGTTCAGGCCGGTGCAGAAGCCGAGCGAGAACAGCGTCAGGAAGGTCCAGCCGCACATCAGCCCCACGCCGTACAGGCGCATGAACCCGGTCATCTTCCACGCGAGGAAGCCACCGAGCCCCCACGCGAGCAGCATCAGGGCTAACGCCTGTGCCACCAGGTTGGTGTCGTGGTCGTGCATGATGTTCCGTTCGAACGCGGAGTACATCATGATCGCGTCTACCAGGATGAATGTGCCGAGTCCGCTGCCCACCGCGGTGATCTCACGCATACCGAGCGGCGGGCGGCGCTTGGGGTCCGTTTCCTCCATGATCGGTCCTCTGTCCGCCGGACATGGCAGCCACATCGTCCCGCATGAAAGTGTCCGAAGCACGGCTTCAACGAATCCTTGCGGGGAGTCCCGACCGTTCACGGCCGGGAGGAGTCGCATCCAAGGAGTGCCGTGTAGCCGTGTGGCAGCGGACCGGAAGTGTGCCGGTCAGTCCGGGCGTTTGTGGCCTTGAGGACGATGCAGGAGCTGGACGATGCCGTGTCCCCGCGTATTTGCGGCGTTCGGAGCGCATCGTGGAGATGTCGGCCATACGATGCTGGTCGTGAAGCTGGTGTGCAGGTGAAGCTGCTCCCGGATGAGGCGGCCGAAACGGCTCTGCGGGAGACGCTGCGTTTGTGCAACATCGCCGCGAACCACGCCTCCCGTCGCGCTTTCGACACTGGTGTCATGGGAAAGACGTCTTTGCAGCGTCTGGTTTATGGCGAGTTGAAACAGATGGGGTTGTCCGCTCAGCCGACGATCCACGCGGTTCGCAAAGCCGCGGGGGCTTATGCGACGTTGAAGGCGAATCTGAAGGCGGGAAAATACGGGCCCGAAGGCTCCAAGCGGCGCATCAAAGCAGAGAGCACGCCGGTCCGGTTCCGTAAGGACGCCGCCCAGCCGTTCGATGATCGTTGCCTGTCCTGGCAGCTCGATGCCCGCACGGTATCGAGCTGGACCGTCCACGGCCGGTTGGGCCGTATCGGGTTCCAGTGCTCCCCCGAGCAGATGAAGCTGCTGACCGAGTATCGGCGTGGTGAATCGGATCTGGTGTTCCGAGGTGGGAACTGGTACCTGTACGCGACCTGCGACATCCCTGAACCCGACATACGCGAGCCCGAGGAGGGGTTTCTCGGCGTCGATCTCGGCATCGCGAACATCGCCGTCACTTCTGATGGCACTGTCCACGCCGGTAAACATTTGAACCGGGTCCGGCACCGCAATCGCCGTCTCCGCCAGCGTTTGCAGAAGAAGGGCACCAAGTCCGCTAAGCGGCTGTTGCGGAAGCTGTCGGGCCGGGAGGCGCGTTTCGCGGCCGATACCAACCATTTCATCTCCAAGCAGCTGGTGACCGAGGCTGAACGCACCTGTCGCGGCATCGCCCTGGAAGACCTGGGCGGTATCCGCGAGAGGGTACGGCTCCGCAAGCCCCAGCGGGTCACCTTGCATTCGTGGAGCTTTGCCCAACTCGGCGCCTACATCGTCTACAAGGCGGCCCGTGCCGGGGTTCCGGTGGTGTTCGTGGACCCTGGTTACACCTCCCAGGGGTGCAACGCGTGCGGCCACATCAGTAAGAAGAACCGGCCCGACCAGGCCACCTTCGCCTGCATGTCGTGCGGCTTCGCTGAGCACGCCGACATCAACGCAGCCCGCAACATCGCCACGCGCGGTGCGGCGGGCTGGGCAGTGAGTCACGCTGCCGACGACGCGGCCTGGCCCGTACCCGCCAGGTACGGGCCAGAGCTGCAAGCTCGGCCCCCTTCAGGGCCGAGAAGCTGACCCGTGTAATCCTTTGAAGATGAGACGCGCGACTCTCGGAATCCTCGCGACCGGACTCTGCGTGACGCTCTCGTCGGCCTGCGGGGGCGGCGGGTCCGGCGCCGCGGCGTCCCCGCCGGCGGCGGCCGCCTCGACGGCGCCGTCGACGCCCGCGTCCGCCTCGCCCTCACCGTCGAAGGCCTCGCCGACCGGTCCCCGGCCGTTCTCCGCCAAGATCAGCAAGGTCACCCGTGCGACCGTGAAGCACTCCTGGCACCCCGGCTGCCCCGTCGGCGTCGGCGACCTGCGCCTGATCACGATGACGTACTGGGGCATGGACAAGAAGCCCCACGAGGGCGAGATGGTCGTCAACGAAGACGTCGCCGGCAAGATCGTGAAGGTCTTCCACAAGCTGTACGACGAGCGCTACCCGATCCGGCGCATGGAGCTCGTGGACAAATACGGCGGCAGCGACTTCAAGTCGATCGAGGCCGACAACACCTCGGCGTTCAACTGCCGCAACGCCACGGGCGCGAGCTCGTGGTCACAGCACGCGTACGGGCACGCGGTCGACCTCAACACCTGCGAGAACCCCTACGTGCACCCCAACGGTCACATCGAGCACCCGCGGTGCGTGAAGTACGGCAACCGCAAGCGCCACGACCCGGGGCTCATCCACGCGAATGACAAGGTCGTGAAGGCGTTCCGCTCGATCGGCTGGGGCTGGGGCGGAAGCTGGGGCGGCCCGTGGGACTTCCAGCACTTCTCCGCCACCGGGCACTGAGCGGCGCCCGGTATCTACCGGTATCTAGAGGACGAGCACGGCGATCACCGCGACGACGACCACGACGCCGATGACCAGGCCGACGATCAATCCGGTGTTGGGGCCCTGCTTCGCGGCCTCACCTCCGCCGCGGTTGGCGAAGGCCCGGAACTGCTGCGTGCTCGCTGCGGGATCCTGTTCGTTTCTCGCCATGCACCGACAGACTAGTAGAGGAAAGCAGAGCGTCATCGGACTTTCCCGGAACGTCCTCTGCGGTACGCCGGGCCTACGGGGAGATCGCGGTGCAGCCGGACTCGTCGGGTAGCAACGGCCGGAAGACCACCGAATAGAGGCGGGAACCACTACGCCAGTAGGTGCCGGATGGCGCCGATGCGGCCAGCCGCGCGGCGGCTTCGGCCTCGGTCCCGTTGAAGAGCGAGCAGGTCGCCTGTTGGCTCGCCGGGAGCGGCCGCAGCGTCCACGGCACGATCTGGTGCGTCGGCGCGAGTGCGGTCTCCTGAGGTCGCCACGCGATGATCGCCATCTGGGCCGGCCGGTAGGTCACGGATGGGCGTAGGAGGTCACCGCGCGACAGGGACCGCAGGCCGTCGATGAGCCGGTTGATCATCCAGACGCGCACGCCCCGGGCACCCGGCTGCACGGTTGTGACCTTGTGACGCCCTCCGGCGAGGAGCGTGAGTACGGTCGGTCCGGCGTCGGGCATCTGTTCTTCACTGGGGAGGGTGCGCGCGGCGGCCAGCCCGGCGAGGCGGGCGTCACGGTAGACGCGGCGGTAGGCCCACGTGTAGTGATGACCGACGGTCAGGATGCTCACGGCCACGAGAACGGCGAGTGAGCCGGACAGGACGAGGCGTCGCCGCCGGATCGACACGGCCTTGGACGACGCGGGCGGGCGCCTCGGTTCCCGTGTACGCGGAACGACCCCGTGACCACATCGGTGATCACGGGGCCGTGGCCGTCGGCGAGGGTTACTTGCGGCTGGCCCACAGAGGGTGTTTGTCCTGGTAGACCACCAGGTTGCCGTCGTCCTGCACCGCCAGGGTCGCGCCCGGGTGGCCGCCCGTGTTCGAGCTCCACAGCGGCTTGGTGCCCGTGTAGACGACGAAGTTGCCGTCCGTCTGCATGAGGGCGTACACGCCCGAGCCCTTGGTGGCGGTGCTCCAGATCGGCGTCCTGCCGTCCTTGTACAGCACGACGTTGCCGTCGGTCTGCGCCTGGAGCGAGTACACGCCGTTCGGCGAGCGGACCTCGTTGCCCGTGGTCAGCTTCTGACCGGGCTGCAGGCCGCCGATGGCCATGTGCCGCGACCACAGCGCCTTGTGGCCGGTGCCGTAGATGACCAGGTTTCCGTCGTTCTGCACCTCAAGGTGCGCGCCGGAGTGGCTCGAGGTGTTGCTGTGCCAGAGCGGCGACTTGTCCTTGCCGTAGACGACCAGGTTTCCGTCGGTCTGCATGACCGTGTACGCGCCCGGGTGGCGGCTCGTCTCGGTGCTCCAGAGCGGGGTCTTGCCCCGGTAGAGGACGAGGTTGCCGTCGGTCTGCTGGAGCAGCTGGTAGTCACCGTTCATCGACCGGACGGCCTGGCCCTTCGACAGGACGTACCCCGGCTGGAGACTGCCCAGGGAGACGTGCCGCGACCAGAGTGCCTTCTTGGCCGTGCTGTAGATCACCAGGTTGCCGTCGTCCTGTACGAGGAGCGACGCGCCCGGGTGTTCGCCGGTGTTGCTGGACCACAGCGCCTTCTTCGCGCTGTCGTAGACGACCAGGTTGCCGTCGGTCTGCATGGCCGCGTACGCGCCCGGGTGGCGGCCCGTCCCGGTGGACCACAGTGCCTTCTTGCCCTGGTAGAGGACCAGGTTGCCGTCCTTTTGCAGGACGAGTCCGTACTTGCCGTTCGCGGAGCGGACCCACGCGCCGACCTTGAAGACGTGGCCGGGCTTGACGAGGCCCGCGGCGGCGCTGCTCTTGGACCGCAGATCGCTCTTCGGCGCGCCGGCGGGTGCGGCGGCGGTGTTCGCGCTCGGCTGCGCGGCGGTGGCCGCGGCCTTCTTCGGCGCGGGCTTGGAGTCGCCGGTGGCGGCCCACGCGCCGACCGACAGTGTGGTCACCGCGGCGGCCACACCGGCCGCGACCGCGATGGTCTTCATCCGCTTCACTGGGTGTGCTCCCCCTGTTTCGGACTGGATGATGAGAAACGTAGGGGAGGCCTCTCCGAAAGCCGCCATGCTTCATCAAGCCTGGAAATGTCGTAGCGTCCGGGGAATGGGGCAATGGGCGCTGCGCGCGGAGACCGCGAGCGGCCGGTCGTACGACGCGCCCAGCGAGGCGCTGCTGTTCCGGCTGCTCGGCGAGCTGGGACCGGGCAACCAGTTCCTCGTCGTGGACCGGGTCGACGTCCCCGGCGGACAGCACTACATGCAGGTGTACCGCGAGGTCGACGCGACGTACGTCATCGAGTACCGCGAGGGGGCGCCCGAGCGCCACTTCGAGGCGGTCGCCACCGACCTGCGTACGGCGCTCACCGTGCTCATCGGCTGGGCCGCCGACGCAGACGGGTGGCGCGACGCGTGCGAGTGGCGGCAGTGGCCGATGCCCTGACCTCGTACGGGCGTGGGTTTCGTACGGCGTCTCAGGTCGTCAAAACCGGAGCCAGCAGGCGCAGGTGCTCGGCCTGCTCATCGAGCGTGGCGGCGATCGGCTGGACGCAGACGTGGTCGGCGCCGGCGTCGTGGTGGGCCCGGACCCGCTCCGCGAGAGCGTCCGGGTCGCCCGACGGCACGATCGCGTCGATCAGCGCGTCGCTGCCGCCGCCGTCGAGATCCGCCTCGGAGAAGCCCAGCTCCCGCAGGTGGTTACGGTAGTTCGGCAGGCGCAGGTAGAACGCGGCGTACTCCCGCGCGGCGGCGCGGGCCGCCTCCGCGTCCGTACCGACCACGACCGCCTGCTCCACCGCGAGGATCGCGTCCTCGCCGAGCACCTCCCGGGCGCGTGCCGTATGCGCGGGCGTCGTGAAGTAGGTGTGCGCGCCCTGCGCGTGCGTCCGCGCGAGCTCCAGCATCCGGGGACGCAGCGCCGCGAGCACACGCGGCACGGCCACCGGCAGGGCCGACTCCGCGGAGTCCATGGCGTCGAGGTAGGTACGCATCGTCGCCACCGGCCGCCCGTAGTCATGCCCACGCGAGGTCACCGACGGGGCATGGCTGACACCCAGCCCCAGCACGAACCGGTCCGGCCACGCGTCGTCCAGCGTCGCCGCCCCGTTGGCGGCCGCGACCGCGTCACGACCGTAGATGTTCGCGATGCCCGTCGCCACCAGCATCCGCTCCGTCCATGACAGCACCGCCGCGGCATGTGTGAACGCCTCCTTGCCCCGCGGCGTCTCACCGAACCAGAACGCGCAGTAGCCGAGCTGCTCGATCGCCACCGCCACCCGGCGCTCCACCTCGGCCGGCGCCTCGGAGGCCGAGACCAGCCAGACGCCCACCCGGCCCAGCCGATGCTTCACCGCACCGACGTCCACGGACACGCCCTCGGCCATGACGCACCACCCCTCCACCGGTGACCATGCCCATTCACCGGACCACCTCACACCGGAGGACGCGTCGATGCGGCCGGACCGCTATCGTGGACCTCGCTTGGAGGGTTCGCATAGTGGACTAGTGCAGGCGCCTTGAAAGCGCCCAGGGCTGGTGACAGTCCTCGTGGGTTCGAATCCCACACCCTCCGCTCGCATACTCGCCGACCCCTTTCGGGGATCGGCTTCGCCATGGGGTTCCGTGTCTGCCCGGGGGGCCGAGCCCCCCGGAACCCCCACGATTGGTGGTTTCTCGCCGTCTTCTCGGTTCTCGCCATTTTTGGCTTGCGTGACGTACGTCCGGTCGGTTCGGCGTTAGCGGTGGCAGATGGTGAGGATGACCAGGAGGGGGATTACGCGTTCCGGGGGAACTGTGTATTGGCCGCGTGTTGTGGAGCGTAGCCAGCCGGCGGAGACCAACTGGCGTAGGTGGTGGTACAGCTGGCCGGTGGTGCCCAGTTGTTCGTGGTTGCCGAGTTCGGCCGTGGTGCGGGCGCCGCCGAGGATCTCTCGCAGGAGCAGCAGGCGGATGGGGTGGGCCAGTGCTGTGAGCGTCGTGCCGGCCTCGGTCCAGTCGCCGTCCAGGATCGCGGTGGTGGGGTGGCCTTCCTGCCAGTCGTAGTGCTCGCCGGTGGGCAGCGTGACCGAGCCGGCGAACAGGACCGCTCCCGGGTCGGGGATTCGTTCCTTGAGGCCGTCGAGGGCCCAGAACCGGTCCGAGCTCACACCGGGAGTGGACACGGGAGCGGCGTTGGCGGACTCCAGGGCCGCCACCCGCTCTTCCAGCCGGGCCAGCCGTTCGGCGAGACCCGGCTCCGCTCCCGCGTCGTCATCTGCCATGGGGTCATTATCTCGGCCCCACGACGTCGCGATCACGCCGCCCCTACGGTTTGACGAAATTACGTAGTTCCGTAATCCTCGGTGCATGCTGACCAAGAAGTGGCGCCGTACCTGGCGCACCTACGTGGGGGCCGTGCTGATGAGCGGCCTGGCGCTTCCCGCTCTGACCTCGTCCCCGGCGGTCGCGGCCACGGCCAGGTTGCAGCGGTCGCTCGACGCCGTTCACGCGGCCGGCATGCCCGGTGTCTACGCCGCCGTACGCGACGGCGGGCGGACCTGGAAGGGGGCGTCCGGGGTCGCGGACACGAGCACCGGGCGGCCCGTCACGCCGGACTCACGGCACCGCATCGGCAGCATCACCAAGACGCTCACCGCCACCGCCGTTCTCCAGCAGGTCGCGCAAGGCAGGATCGCGCTGGACGCGCCGATCGGGCGGTACCTGCCCGATCTCGTACCGGGCGAGCGCGGCCGACAGATCACCGTACGGATGCTGCTGAACCACACGAGCGGCATCAACGACTACGACGACGCGGTGTTCGCCTCGCTGGGCCAGGGGTCGACGGCGGACCTCGATCGCTACCGGTTCCACACCTTCCGGCCCGAGGAGCTGGTGAGAATCGGGATGAACCGGCCGGCCACGAACGAGCCAGGCGCGAAGTGGGCCTACTCGAACACCAACTACGTCCTGGCCGGGTTGCTGCTGGAGAAGGTCACCGGGCGGCCCGCCGCCACCTACATCACCGAACACGTGATCCGCCCGGCCGGGATGCGTCACACCTACTTTCCCGGCACGAACCCCTATATCGCCGGTCCGCACTCCAAGGCGTACTACCCGCTGTACGGCCTGGTGGATCCGCCGGGCGAGTACAGCGTCTACAACATGAGCTGGGCCTCCACGGCGGGTGAGGTCGTCTCGACCATGGCCGACCTCGACGCCTTCTACGCCGCGCTGCTCGGCGGACGGCTGGTCCCGGCGGCCGAGCTCGCCGAGATGGAGCGCACGGTGCCGATGCTCGATGCCTCCGGCGCCCATGTCGGCGACTACGGTCTCGCCCTGTTCCGGCTCGACCTTCCCTGCGGCCGGGTCTGGGGGCACGACGGCGCGGTGTTCGGCATGGAGACGATGGCGCTCAGCAGCGCGGACGGCCGGCGCCAGCTCGCGTACGGGCTGAACGAGAGCACCTACCAGCACCTCAAGGCCGACGGAACGCTGGAGGAGAGTCCGATCGACGACGCGCTCAGGGCGTTCATCCTCGGCGCGATGTGCCCCGGTGGCTCATCGGACACATCCGCGCACCCGCTCCGCCTGCCGAAACTCTAGGCCCGGCGCAGGAGGAACGTGGCCGCGACGACGCCCGCGACGGCCGGCAGGATCGCCAGCACGCCCCACAGCGGCGGGAAGATCCGTTCGCCGTACTCCGAGGACGCGAGCAGGAGTGCGGCGAGGCCGGCGGAGACCACGATCCCGGTCACGGTCAGGACCGGCGCCGACCTGCGGTGGGAGCGCGCGGCGCGCAGCACGAGCAGCCACAGCAGGGCGTCGATGACGGCGACGGAGTACACGAGGCCGTAGAGCAGGCCCGCGGACGGCCGCTTGCCGGATGACGCGTACACGGCGGCGGCGTGGTCGACAAGGGTGCGTCCGCCGGACTGGTCGACGATCGCCGCCGCCGCGAGGACGACCGACAGGGCCATCGCGGCGGCCACGGCGTAGCCGGTGAAGCGCCGGCCGCCGGGCGCCGCCGTCGGGATACCGGATTTTTCAGATAGTGACTGTCTCATGCGAGTGACTGTACGAAGGCATGAAGCAGCGAGTCAATTGCTATAGAGAGTCACTTGCTGAAGAGTGTGACTGTCTATAGCCTCGGTGGATGGCATCCGGTCTGCGGGAACGCCGGCGAGTCAAGGCCAGGCGCACCATCCAGGAGCGGGCACTCGACCTGTTCGACGAGCGTGGGTTCGACGCGGTGACGATCGAGGAGATCGCCGCCGCGGCGGAGGTGTCGCCGTCGTCGGTCTACCGCTACTTCGGCACCAAGGAAGGGCTCCTCGTCGCCGACGAGTTCGACAGCATGAGCCAGGAGGCGCTGGAGGAGATCCTGGATCTGAACGATCCGGTCAGCAGCCTGCTGCGGATCGTGCGCGCTTATGAGGCGACGCCGGAGGAGACGTCCGGGGCTCAGGACACGTCGCGGTCGCAGGCCGAGCGGAGCCCCTGGCGCCGGGTGCGCTACTTCTTCCAGGAGCCGTCGGTGCGCATGGCCGCGTGCGCCGCGCTCGACCGGGCGAGCCAGCGCATCGCCCCGATGCTGGCCGGCCGCGGCGATGTGACCGAGACCCAGGCGCGCGTGACGGCGAACGCACTGGTGTTCGGTTACTTCGGCGCGCTGGAGCAGTGGTACCTCGACGGCGGCGCACGCCCGATCGCCGACTACGTCGAGGAGGGCATGGCACCCCTACGCGCGATCTGGTCGCCCCCGCCCGTCCCCTAGCGCGGCCAGGCGAAGCCGTCGCCCACCGTCGCGGCCAGGACCAGGTAGGCGTCCTGGGTGGCGGCGGAGAGTTGGTCGAGTTCTACTTCGGCGCCTTCCTCCAGATGGGGGTCGTACGGGATACGGACGACCGCTCGGCAGCGGCTTTCGAAGTGGGCCTGGAGCCGGTCCAGGTCGACCGTGCTGCGGCTGCGGGAACGCACCATCGACAGCACCACGACGCCGTTGCGTACGAGGTCGCCGTAGTGGTGGGCCTCCAGCCAGTCGAGCGTCGCCGAGGCCGAGCGTGCGCCGTCGACGGACGGCGAGCTGACCAGCACCAGCTGGTTCGCCAGGCCCAGCACGCCCGCCATCGCCGAGTGCAGCAGGCCGGTGCCGCAGTCGGTCAGGCAGATCGAGTAGAAGTGCTCCAGCACGTGGGCGACGGTGCGGTAGTCGTCCTCGCTGAACGCCTCGGACACCGCCGGGTCGCGGTCGGAGGCCAGCACCTCCAGCCGTGAGGACGACTGGGACGTGTAGGCCCGCACGTCCGCGTACCGCTGGATCTGCTGGTGCTCGTTCAGCAGGTCGCGTACGGTCGTGGCGGTCTCCAGGCGGACCTTGTCCGACAGCGTGCCGCGGTCGGGGTTGGCGTCGACCGCGATGACCCGGTCGCCACGCAACGACGCCAGTGTCGAGCCGAGCCCGACGGTGGTCGTGGTCTTGCCGACGCCGCCCTTGAGGCTCATCACCGCCACGCGGTGGTGGCCGCCGGCGACGGGCGTGCGCGCACGCGCCAAGAGCTCGCGTTTGCGCAGCTCCTGCGGTGACTCGCCCGGGTGGATGACACCGCCCGACGCCTTGTAGATCGCGCGCCGCCAACCGCCCGCCGGCGCGTGGCGCCGGCCGCGCAGCAGCATGTCGGCGCTCAGGCTGTCGGCGGTCTGGCCGGTCTCCGGCTGCTGGGCGTACGCGTCCGGCAGCGGGGCCAGCGGCGGGCCCTGCTCTCCACCGGGCGGCGGACCGTACGGCTGCTGCGGCTGGGCGTAGGGCTGCTGGTACGGGCCCTGCTCGGCCTCGGGCGGCGGACCGTACTGCTGCGGCTGAGCGTACGGCTGCTGGTACGGGCCCTGCTCGGCTTCCGGCGGCGGACCGTACTGCTGCTGTCCCTGGTACGGCGGCTGCTCAACGCCCGGGGGCGGCCCGTAGTACTGCTGCCCGGGGTATCCCTGCTCCGGCGGCGGGCCGTACTGCGGCGGCGGGTACTGCACGTAGCCCTGGTAACCGCCCTCGGCGTAGTTGTCATAGCCGGAGTCCACCTGGGTGGCCTCGGCGGCCGGCAGGCGGCGATCGATGTAGTGGGTCCGTTCGCCCTCGTCCGTTTCGTACCGCTCCTCCGGCTCGGCGGGCGCGGGCTGGGGCTCGGGGTCCGCCGGCGCGGGCTCGGCGGCGTTCGCGCCGTTCACCGGCGGCATGCTCTCGTACGCCGCGGCCTGCTCGGGCGGCTGGTACGGCGGATGGGCGTACTCCGGGCCCGGCGTGGGCATTCCGGGGAACTGCGGCGGCTGCTGCACCGCCCCGAAGTCCTGCGGGGGATAGCCGGGGAAGCCGAAGCCGTACGGTTGCGGCCCCTCCGCGGGCGGCTGAGCGGGGGCGTCCTGCGGGGCGGGGTACTGCGGGAAGGTCGGTGCGGGCGGCGTGTTCGTCCACGCGCCGGTGGACTCGCCCTCGTCCTCTTCGACCGCTTTGTCCTCGCCGGGCTTTTTCGCCCTATCCTCTTCGCTCGGCTTGACGGCGTCGCCGCCGCTCATCGCATCAAGGGACGCGAGTTGTTCTTCGAGAGAACGACCCGTTTTATCCTGATCATTTCGTGCCACTAGGTCCCCCTCGTGGACGCGCAGTGGATGAACCCGCAAAAAGACGCTCATCCGCAGCCTAAGCCACTGTAGGTACCGGCCCATACCGTGTCGCGTCACCATGCCCGACTAACGTGAGGCCCATGCATGCGATCGTGATCGAAAATCCGGGCGAGCCAGACGTATTGCGATGGACCGAGGTTCCTGATCCCGTCATCGGCCCAGGTGAGGTGCTGCTCGACATCGTCGCGGCCGGCGTCAATCGCGCCGACGTCTCCCAGCGAAAGGGTGCCTATCCCCCGCCGCCCGGCGCACCGGAGTATCCCGGGCTGGAGGCCTCCGGGCGCATCGCGGCGCTGGGCGAGGGCGTCACCGGCTGGAAGGTCGGCGACGAGGTGTGCGCCCTCCTCGCCGGCGGCGGTTACGCCGAGCGGGTGGCCGTGCCCGCGGGGCAGCTACTGCCCGTTCCCAAAGGCATGAGCGTGGTCGAGGCCGCGGGCCTGCCCGAGGTCGTGTGCACCGTTTGGTCGAACGTCTTCATGCTGGCCGGACTCCGCGAAGGCGAGTCATTCCTGGTGCACGGCGGTTCGAGCGGAATCGGCACGATGGCCATCCAGCTCGCCAAGGCGCACGGCGCACGAGTGCTGTGCACCGCGGGCAGCGAGGAAAAGCTCCGGCGCTGCCGCGAGCTCGGCGCCGACATCGCAATCAACTACCGCACCGAGGATTTCGTCAAAGAGGCCCGGCCGGTCGATGTCATCCTGGACAACATGGGCGCCGAATATCTGGCGCGCAACGTGGAGACTCTGGGCACCGGAGGGCGACTCATGATCATCGGCTTCCAGAGCGGCGCCCGGGCCGAGCTGAACCTCGGCAAGCTCATGAGCCGGCGCGCGTCGATACAGTCGACGGGGTTGCGGGCGCGCCCGCGCGAAGAGAAGGCGGAGATCGTCGCCTCGGTGCGCGAGCACGTGTGGCCGCTGCTGGAGTCGGGAGCCGTACGCTCGATCACGGATCGGACGGTCCCGATGCACGATGCGGCCACCGCGCACCGCATCCTGGAAGAGAGCACACACATCGGCAAGATCCTCCTCACAGTGGGAAACTGAGGCTTCATGAACAATCCACTGAACAGCAACCAGGACCCGCATATCGTCGTTGTCGGCCAGAACGGCATGGCCACGGCCTCCGGTGAGGACGGTGAGTCCGAGGAGCGCTCGGTCGCCGAGATGGTCGAGCAGCCGGCCAAGGTCATGCGCATCGGCAGCATGATCCGGCAACTGCTCGAAGAGGTCCGGCAGGCGCCCCTCGACGAGGCCAGCCGCGCACGGCTGGCCGAGATCCACCAGCGTTCGATCAAGGAGCTGGAGGACGGGCTCGCCCCGGAGCTGATCGAGGAGCTGGAGCGCATCGCGCTGCCGTTCACGACCGAGAACACCCCCAGCGAGGCCGAGCTGCGGGTCGCCCACGCGCAGCTCGTCGGCTGGCTCGAGGGCCTGTTCCACGGCATTCAGACCACGTTGTTCGCCCAGCAGATGGCGGCCCGCGCCCAGCTGGAGCAGATGCGCCGCGCGCTGCCGCCGGGCGCCATCCCGCAGGAGGACAACGCCCCCGGCCGCACCTCCGGCCCGTACCTATAGTTCTTCGGGGAACAGCTTCTCGATGGTGCGGGCAACGCCGTCGTCGTCGTTGCCCGCCACCGTTCGGCTCACCGCCGACAGCACCTGCGGGTGGGCGTTGGCCACGGCGTACGACCGGCCTGCCCACAGGAGCATCGGCAGGTCGTTGGGCATGTCACCGAACGCCGCGACGTCGTCGGCGGCGATGCCGTGCTCCTCGCACAGCTCGGCGAGCGCGCTGGCCTTCGACACGCCCGGCGCGCTCATCTCGACGAGCCGCCGGCCGTTGGAGTGGGTCGGCAGCACGACCTCGCCCACCAGGTCGACGACGGCGGCGAGCAACGCGTCGGCGTCGAGCTCGGGATGACGGGCCAGCAGCTTGGCGGCCGGCCGCGTCATCAGCTCTTCCAGGGCGATCGAGTCGTCGCGTTCGGCGTTGTCCCAGCCGGACAGCTCGTAGCCGCGCGCGTACTGGATGCCCTCCTCGTACTCCACCGCGAATCCTAGGTCGGGAAGGGCCGCGTGCAGCGTCTCGATCGCGGTCCGCAGCGCCTCGCTGGTCATCAGGTGTGAGCGGATCACCCGCTCGTCGTGCAGGTCGTAGACCAGGGCGCCGTTGGCGCAGATCGCGACGCCGCGATGGCCCACGGCCTCGGCGACCGGGTGGATCCAGCGCGGCGGCCGGCCGGTGACCATGACCAGCATGGCCCCGGCCCGCTCCACCCTGGCGAACGCCTTGACGGTGCGCTCGGACACCGTGCCGTCGCTGCGCACGGTCGTGCCGTCCAGGTCGGTCGCGATGAGGCGCGGAGGCGTCATTTCGCGACGGGCTCGAGCACTTCGCGACCGAGGAACCGCTGGAGTGCCTTGGGCACGCGCACCGAGCCGTCGGCCTGCTGATGGTTCTCCAGGATCGCGACGATCCACCGGGTGGTGGCCAGCGTGCCGTTGAGCGTCGCCACCGGGCGCGTACGGCCGCCTTCGTCGCGGTAGCGCACCGACAGGCGGCGCGCCTGGAAGTCGGTGCAGTTGGAGGTCGAGGTCAGCTCGCGGTAGCGCTCCTGGGTCGGCACCCACGCCTCACAGTCGTACTTGCGGGCCGCGCTCGTGCCCAGGTCGCCGCCCGCGGTGTCGATCACGCGGTAGGGCAGCTCGACCTTGGCGAGCATCTCCTTCTCCCACTCCAGCAGGCGCAGGTGCTCCTCGTGCGCGTCCGCCGGGTCGCAGTAGGAGAACATCTCCACCTTGTCGAACTGGTGCACCCGGATGATGCCGCGGGTGTCCTTGCCGTACGACCCGGCCTCGCGGCGGAAGCAGGAGGACCAGGCGACGTAGCGCCGCGGGAGATCGTTGATGATCTCGTTCATGTGGTAGCCGGCCAGGGGCACCTCGGAGGTGCCGACGAGGTAGAGGTCGTCCTGGGGCAGCTGGTAGACCTCGGCGGCGTGCGCGCCGAGGAAGCCGGTGCCCTCCATCGCCTCGGGCTTGACCAGCACGGGCGGCACCATCGCGGTGAACCCGTAGCCGATGGCCTGCTCCATGGCGAGGTTGAGCAGGGCGAGCTGGAGCTGGGCGCCGACGCCGGTCAGGTAGAAGAACCGGGCGCCGGAGACCTTGGCGCCGCGCTCGGTGTCGATCGCACCGAGCGCCTCCCCGAGCTCCAGATGATCTTTGGGCTCGAAGGCGAAGGTCGGCGGGGTGCCGACGGTCTCCAGGACGACGTAGTCCTCTTCGCCGCCGGCCGGCGCGCCCTCCTCGACGATGTTCGGCACCGTGCGCAGGAGCTCGGTCAGCTCCTGCTCGAGCCGCTGCGCCTCGGCGTCGGCCTCCTTCACCTGCTGCGCGAGCTCCTTCGCCCGGTCGAGGAGCTTCTGGCGCTCGTCGCCCTGCGCCTTGGAGACCGACCGCCCGAACGACTTCTGCTCCGCCCGCAGCGACTCGAACGAGCTCAGCGCGGACCGCCGCCGCTCGTCCAGGTCGAGCAGTCGCTCGACGACGGTGTCGTCCTCACCCCGGGTGCGCTGGCTGACACGCAGCCGCTCCGGGTCGTCACGAAGGGTTCGCAGGTCGATCACAGGCACGAGGTTACCCGGACGACCTCGGCCTCCGCGCGCCGATAACCGCTCACGCGACGATCAACGTACGTCGACGTAGTCCCCGGAGCCGGTCACGGCCAGGTACGAGGAACCGCCCGCGTACGTCGCCCGCCAGATGCCGTCCTTGGCCGCCTTGAACCCGTGGGAGAAGTGCCCGGTGGAGCTCGTCTTCGCGGTCCCCTCGTACGTCCAGCTCGTGGCGCCCTTCGCCTGGAAGTAGATCTTCACGCTCTGACCGGAGAACGCCTTCCACGCCGTCGTGTCACGCTTGAGCGTCCCGGCAACGGTGATCGTCTTGCCCTTGGTCACCGGCTCGGGCGAGGCGTTGAACGAGGAGATCGCCGTCCGGTAGCGCACGTCGACGTGGTCGGAGGAACTCGTGGAGGGCAGATACACCGGTCCCGACTCGACGGCGGCCCGCCAGTAGCCGTCGGCCGTCGCCTTCGCGGGAATGGTGAAGTACCCGCCGTCGTCGGTCCGGCCGTGGGCGACCGTGGTCCATTTCGTGCCGTCGGCCGAGAACTGCAGGTCGACGTCCCCGCCCGTGACAGGGGCGTTCGAACCGCCCGCCACGGTCCGCGTCATCCGCCCGTCACCGGTCAGCGTCGCACCCTTTCCGACCGGTTCCGGCGCGGCATTGAAACCGACGATCTGCGTGGGGTCCTTGACGGTGAGGTAGTCGGTCTGCGCGCGGGCTCCCTGGTAGGGACCGTTGGACGGAGTGCCGTCCAACCGTTCGAACGTGTCCCGGGTCTCGACGGTCCACTGGCCACTGGCCGGAACGGTCGCCGGGAAGGCGTAGTAACCGTCCGGGTCGGTGAGCTTACTCACCACCGGCCGGTCGACGCCGGTGTTCGGATCGTGCAGATAGATCCGGACGACCTGGCCGGGGGCTCCTGCCCACCCGCCGTCCGCGGTCTGTCGTTCGAGCCGACCGCTGACGTTCACCTTCTCGCCGATCACGCTCGGCATCGGGTCCAGCGAGAGGGAGATCCTGGTCGGGGCCGACCGGACGTGCAGCGGAACGGGGTCGGCCTTGACCCAGCGGTACGCGGCGGTGCCGCGGAACGACACGGTCGCGGTCCCCTCCACCATGGTCGGATCCTGGCCGGTGGTCGTCAGCGTCAGATCGGTGGTGAAACGGCCGTCGGCATCGGTCGTCGTCGCCTTGGTGCAGGAGCTTTCCAGGCCGGCGCAGACGTTCACGCCGGGCACGCCCTTGTCGACGCCGTCGGTGTCGGTGTAGACGAGGCGGCCCGCGTACGTGACGGTGTCGTGGTCCACGTCGACCGTCGAGGGCGTCAAGGTGAACTCGCTGAAGTGTGTGGGGAGCAGGTCGGAGGCATGCGACGCGCTCGGGGTGAACAGTGCCGCCGCGACGACGGCGGCAGCGACGATTCCACGCACAGGTGATCTCCGGATCGATGGCCTGGGATGGCGGCAGGGCGTGCCGATGTGGCGCAAAGGAGACGCCCCATGATCATCGCGGGTTGGCCGCCCGGAAACACGATTCGGTAACGGCGGACCGTGGGTGGGGGTCAGCAGGAACCGCTCGCGACCTCGACGGAGAGCTTCCAGTAGTAGTCGGGAGAGACCTTGCCGGCGGCCATGACTCGGCCGGCCCTCGTGCCGGTGACCGTCATGCACACGGCGTGCCTGCCCCGGTCGCTGACGGCGTAGCGCTCGACGATCTCCTTCTGCCGGCGCGGATCCGCCGGGCCCCCCTGAGCCTGATCACGCGAGACGGAGAGCTCTCCGCGGTTGGCGTGCGCCGCGTCGGTGTGCTGCAGCTTGTCCTCGACGTACGAGGAGAAGAAGCCGCGGTCTTCGTCCCCCGCGTCCGCGAGCACGCCCTCCTCGGTCTCCAACGCCTGGGCGGCCTGCTCGGCGGCGTCGTGTATCTCGCCGCCGCTCCAGGAGTTCCCGCCCTGGGCGCGGATCAGCTGGACGGTGCCGATCGCCAGGCACACCGCGGCGACGATGAAGAGGATCCGCGCGACCCTCACGCCGACGCGGAAGGCCAGGACCGCCATGGCCACGGCCAGGAGCCCGACGAGTATCGGCCAGAAATAGCTCATGAGGTCGTCCTCGAATCTCCAGGCGGCCCGGGGGCACGGCGCGGGGTGAGGAGCAGTCTGTCAGGGCCTGGCTACAGGTCGCGACCCGCGCGGATGGCGGACAGCCAGGCGGACGCCTCGGCGAAGTCGTCGTCGTGGGTGCCGCGGCGGATCTCCGGGCGCACCTCGTCGGCGCGCGGGTAGCTGCCGAGGAAGCGGATGTCGGCGCAGACGCGGCGCAGGCCGACGAGCGCCTCGCCGACGCGGGCGTCCGCGACGTGGCCCTCGCAGTCGATCCAGAAGCGGTAGCGGCCGAAGCCGTCTCCGGTCGGCCGCGACTGGATCAGGGTCAGGTTGACGCCGCGCACCGCGAACTCGGTGAGGAACTCCAGCAGCGCGCCGGGGTGGTCGTGGGTGAGGTACGCCATCAGGGAGGTGCGGTCGGCACCGGTCGGGGCGGCGGGCGGGCCGGGGCGGCGTACGAGGACGAACCTCGTCACTGCGCCGGCGTGGTCGGCGATGCCCTCGGCGGCGGGGACGAGGCCGTAGCGCCGCCCGGCGATGGGGGCGGCGATCGCCGCGTCGAAGCCGGAGGTCGGGTCGGAGACCTCCATGGCGGCGCCCGCGGTGGAGGTGCCGGTCGACACGTCGGCGTCCGGCAGGGCCGCGGCGAGCCACTTGCGGCACTGGGCGTAGGCGTGCGGGTGGGTGCATACGCGCTTGATGTCGCCCAGTGCGGTGCCGGGGCGTACGAGCAGCGAGAACTCCACGGGGAGCAGGACCTCGCCCGCGATGATCAGCGCGTCGCCGTCGGCGAGGTCGTCGACCGTGGTGGTGACCGGGCCCTCGACGGAGTTCTCCAGGGGGACCATCGCGGCGTCGGCGTCGCCGCGGCGTACGGCGTCCAGGGCCGCCGGGACGGTGGCGAACGGCTCGCGGACCGCCTCGGCCGCCTCGGGCAGCGTGAGGAGGGCGGCCTCGGTGAAGGTGCCCTCGGGTCCGAAATAGGCGAACCGGCCGGCCGCCGTAGCGTCGTGACGTGGGTCGTGCTCGGTCACCAAGGTCCCCTCAGGCGTGATCCGGTCCGGTGTCATTCCAGGTTACGGGCTACCGGGGACCGGCATGAGCGGTTCGCCGACCGTGGGCGGTATGTCCCGGTACGGTCGCCGTGCGACGGCTCTACGCGGGCGACGAGGGCTGGCCGTTGACGCGGACGTCGAGCCGCTCGTCGAGGCGGATGGACGGGCCCCGGCCCAGCCGTGCCGCGCGGACGACGTGGTCTTCCTCCGGAGACAGGACCTGCTGGCTGCGCCCGCCCTGGATCACCCTGGCGTACGTGCGAGCCTCGGTGCGGCCGTTGATCGAGGTGAGCACGACGCCGTCGCCCAGGGCGTTGAGCATGGCCACGGAGAAGGACAGCCCGGCGGAGGACTCCTTCAGCGCGTCGTAGTGGACGATCGCGACGTCACGGATGGCGCGGTTGTCGCCGGCGCCGGAGGTCACCTGGAGCTGACGACGCATCATCTCCGCGCACTCCTCGAACGCCTGCACCGCACGCTTGCGCGCGGTGAGGCCCGCGTAGAGCCCAAGGCCACCGAGGATGATGCCGATCAATGCCAGAGTGATATGGATCACGAATTGAGCGTACCCACCCTGGGCTTATTACGCGAGGTGTCCGGGCCGTCACTTTGCGAATCCATGGCGGATCGGCGAATCCGCCACAAGACGACCAACAACGCCAACGCTCCCAGCCCGTACGCGTCCTGGACGATCCGGCCGAGGAAACGGGGCCCGATGTGGTGCGCCAACATGGTGATCCCCCACCAGGGCACCTGGAGCACGTAGAAGAGCCAGGCGCCGGCGGCGAGCGCGATCCGGCGCAGGTCGCGCCCGTCCCCGACGATCGCGCCGAGGATCACCACCAGCCACGCGAGGTGGTGGATCCAGGAGACCGGCGAGACGAGCACCTGGATCAGCCCGGTGATCGCGATGCCGCGGATCTCGTCGCCGTCCCGCCAGGCGGCGCGGGCGGCGCGGAAGCCGAGGTACGCGACGATCGCGACGCAGACGAGCCAGATCAGCGAGGTCACGGCGTCCGGCCAGTACAGGCGCAGCAGCATGCCGCGGATCGACTGGTTGGTGGTGCCCGTGTTGGAGCCCAGCCGGTCGCTGTCGAACAGCGCGCGGAACCAGTAGTCCACCGAGTCGCCGGGCAGCACCAGGAAGGTCAGGAGCGTCGCCGCCACGGCCGCGAACGCGGCGTTGATCGCCTCGCGCCGGCGGCCGGTGACCAAGAAGTAGATCACGAACACCCCGGGCACCAGCTTGATCGCGGTGGCCAGCCCGACCAGGACGCCGCGCGGCCAGCGGGTGCGCCCGGGGGCGACATCGGCCACGCACATGGCCACGAGCATGATGTCGACCTGCCCGAACCGGACCTGGTCCCGCAGCGGCATGGCGTACGCACAGAGCGCGACGAGCACCCCGACCGCGATCGGCGCCCACGGCCGGATCCGGCCGAGCAGCCGGGCGAAGGAGTAGCGCACCACCAGGGCCATGGCGGCGAAGATCAATCCCGTCCACAGCCACTGCGCGGCGGTCCAGGGGACCAGGGCGAGCGGAACGGCCAGCAGCACCGCGAACGTCGGGTAGGTGAACGGGAGGAGCTGCGGCGGCTGGGTCAGGAAGTCATAGACCGGGGCGCCGCGAAGCACCGCCTGCCCGCCCGAGCGGTAGACGTCCAGATCGACGAGACGCTGGTCAGGTTGATTCGTCAGCCAGTGCAGAACGAGGGGCGCGACCGCGACGGCGGTAATGGCGATCGCCGTCGCGACGATCACCACCCCGCGTATCGTCCTTCGTCCGCCCATGTGTCCATCCTGTCCCAGGTCCGCCGCTAGCCTGGGGACGTCCCAGACATGGAGGTGATCGTGGCACAGCCGCGCGATGCGGGACGTAGCCACACAAAAGGTGCAGCGGCTGCGTTGCTCCTTCTCACAGCCGTGGCGCTGGCTCTCCTGTCCGCCACGGCACCGGCGGCGTCGGCGAGTGCCCCGCCCGGCGGCCACGTCGTGCTGATCGGCGTCCCCGGACTCCAGTGGGGCGACATCAACGCTACCGCCACGCCGAACCTCGCCAGGCTCGCCACGCAGGGCTCCGCCGCCGCACTGTCGGTCAAGACGGTCGGCCCGCACACGTGCCCGATCGACGGCTGGCTCACGGTCTCCGCGGGACAGCGGTCGCAGCTCCGCCACGGCAGCTGCGGCCTGCCTCCGGCCCCGGAGGGCAGCGCCGTCCCCGGGTTCGCCGCGATGCGCGACGACAACGCGCACAACAAGTACAAGTCACACGTCGGCCTGCTCGGTGACACGGTGCACCGCGCCGGCGGCTGCACGATGGCGGTCGGGCCGGGCGCGGTCCTCGGCGCCGCCGACAGCGCCGGCCGGGTCGACGGATACGTCTCGTCGACCGAGCAGATCCCGGCCGACGGGCTCTCCCGGTGCGCGCTCACCGTGGTCGACGTCGACGACGTCGTCCACGCCTACATCGACGCGGGCGTGGACGTGAACGGCCACCAGGCCAACGTCACGGCCAAGAAGCGCGCGGCGGCGGTGAAGTCCGCCGACGCCCAGATCGGCGAGGTGCTGACCGCCCTGCCGCCGAACGCCACGGTGCTGGTCGCGGGCGTGTCCGACGCCAACGTCGTCGCTCACCTGCGGGTCGCGATCGCCAGCGGCCCGGGGTACTCCTCCCACTACCTGACCGCCGACTCCACCCGGACCGGCGGGCTGGTCACGCTGACCGACGTCACCGCGACGGTCCTGCACTCCCTCGGGCTGAAGCAGCCGAGCGACGCGGTGGGCACGCGGTGGCGTGACGACGGCGCCAAGCCGCGTTCGGTGGCCACGCTCGCCGACCGGCTGAACGACAGGGACGTCCAGGCGCAGGTCTACCGGGGAGTCCTCTCGTCCTTCTTCCTGGCCCTCGTCATCGTGCAGGTGGCCCTGTACGCGTTCGGCGTGTTCGCCCTCAGGCGCAAACAGCGCCGCCTCCTGGCGGCGGCCAGGGTCGCCTCGCTGGCGGGCGCCGCGCTGCCCGCGGCGACGTTCCTCGCCAACGTGATCCCATGGTGGTCGGCCGGGCATCCGGCGATCGTGATGGTCACCGGCGTGCTCGTCTGCATCGCCGTGATCACCGCCGTCGCCCTGGCGGGGCCGTGGCGCCGCTCGATCACCGGAGCGGGCGCCGTCATCGGCGCCGTGACGGCCCTGGTCCTGACGCTCGACGTGCTCACCGGCAGCCGCCTGCAGACGTGCAGCATGCTCGGGTACACGCCCGTGGTCGCGGGCCGCTTCTACGGCTTCGGCAACATCCCCTGGGCGCTGTGGGTGACCGGCCTGATCATCGCGACCGGGGCGGTGGCCGGATGGCTGCTGGACGCCGGTCGGCGCACCGCGGCGACGGCGGCCGTGGTCGGCGCCGGGGTGCTGGGCCTGGTGATCGACGGCGCGCCGTTCGCCGGTGCCGACTTCGGCGGCATCATCGCGATCTTCCCCGGGTTCGCCGTGTTCGCCCTGATGATCGCGGGCCGGCGGATCCGGCCGTCGCGGCTGCTGGCGGTGCTGGTCGTGGGGGCGGTCGTGGTGCTGGGCGTGGCGTTCCTCGACTCGTTGCGCGCCGAGCCGACCCACATCGGGGAGTTCTGGAAGAGCCTGCTGAACGGGGACGGCGGCACGGTCGTGTTCCGCAAGTTCCGCGGCATGGTCGGCACGTTCGGTAACTGGGAGCTGTCGCTCATCGCGGTGGCCGCCCTCGCCTTCCTGGTCTTCGCGCTGATGCGGCCGCTCGCCTGGCGCGCCGCCGTGCTGCAGACCGCCTACGAGCGCGCCCCCGCGCTGCGGCCCACGCTCGTCGGCGTGCTGGTGACGGCGGGGGCGGGCATGCTGGTCAACGACTCCGGCGTGGCGATCCCGGCGCTGGCGTTCACCGTGGCGATCCCGCTGGCGCTCGCGGCGAGCATCCGGGCGCTTGGGCCCGAGGCGACCAGCGCGTCGCCGCCGCGATCAGAGCGATCAGAGTCAGCGTCAGCACCCAAGGGGTGACCTGGGCCCGTACGACCGTGACGAGCCAGTCGAGGTCGTGCGGCAGCCCGGCGTGCCGGGGATCTCGGGCGGGCAGGTAGGCCAGGGCCAGCACGCCGGTGCGCACCAGCAGCAGCCCGTCGAACCGCGACCAGGCCAGCAGCGCGATCGTCGCCCAGCCGAGCCCGTCGTACCAGGGCAGGGCGTACGGAGCGGCGAAAAGCCAGGCCAGCGCCAGCGCGGCGGCGATACGGAACGTCTCGTCGCCGATCGGGTCGGTCAGGCCGCCGACGTGCGGCCGGGGCAGCGCACGCAGCAGCAGCGCGACCAGTACGAGCGTCAGGAGCACCGAGCCGAGCCGTACGCCCGAGCGTGACACGGTCACCAGCAGGCCGCCGCCCGTACCCGCCAGCAGGTGCCAGGGCGTGGCCAGGGACACCGACTTGGAGGCGCGGCCGAGCTGGTCGAACGAGTGCGGGCCCGCCATGAGATAGGCCAGACCGGTGACGGCCGCCGCGGAGGCGCACAGGGCCGCGGCGCGCGCCACGGTCGGCCCGAGGCCGTTACGGTGCCCGCTCTCGCCGGTGCCGCGCGACCGCCACCACTCGCTCACGAGCACCAGGAGCGGACCGCCGCCGGCGATGGCGACGTTGATCTTGATCGCGGCGCCCGCGCCGATGAGGATGCCAGCGGACACACAGCGGCTCAGGCTGCGGCCGTCGCCCGGGCGTGGCCGCAGCGGGTCCGGCAGCCCGAAGGCCACCAGCCCGGCCACCGCGAACGCGATCGCCAGGACGTCGTTGTGCGCACCGCCGATGAGTTCGAAGAGCAGGAGCGGGTTGGCGGTCCACAGCAGCACGGCGCGCAGTTCGCGGCCGGGGTCGCCGCGGGCGGTCCGGTAGAGCAGCAGCCCGGCGGCCACGAAGGCGAGCGCGTTGGTCAGCGACATGACGAACACCGTCAGCCGCACCGACGTGCCGCCGACCAGCGAGGCGAGCGTCTGCTGCGCGGTGGCGATCGGCCCGTACACGGTCGGGGTGTCGCGCCAGTCCTGCACGGCGTGGGCGACCGGGTCGGCGGGCAGGCTCCGCGCGGTCGTGACGTAGGGGTCGTTGCCGGTGACGGCCATCCGCCCGTACGCGGCGTAGTTGAGGTGATCGGCCGAGCCGACCGGAGGCATCAGCGCGAACGCCCCGGCGGCGACGGCCCCGGCGACCAGCAGCAGGCGTGGCCGGAAGGTCCAGCCACGACGCGCCGCGAGCGCGCACAGGGCCAGGCCGGCGACGGTGAGGACGACGCCGGCGACGGTGAGGGCGACGACGAGATACGCGGAGGGGTGGACGACGAGGGAGTACGGGGGCTGCCCGGCGCTGCCGGGCAGGGCGGGCTGCATGACGGAGGGGCCGAGCAGGGCGACGAGGAGGAAGCAGGTCAGGCCGGCGGCGCTGAGCCCCAGCCCGGCCGGACCACGGTGATCACGGCGTGCGGTGGGGACACCGGGCCCGCCCGGCGGCGCTTCACCGGCCCCGCCCGCAGGTCTCGGGGGCGGGTGGTCCGACGCGGCGGCGCGGTCCGCGGGTTCTTCAGCCCGTGGCCCCGGCTCGGCGGAGACGACGGGTGGGGCGTTGCCGAGGTGTGCGGGCAGGTCGGCGTCCGGCACGGCGGAGGCGACGGGTGGAGCGTTGCCGGCGTGTGCGGGCAGGTCAGCGTCCGGCACGGCGCAGGCGGTCCCGTTGCCGGACCACGGCCGGCTCGCGGGCCGCCAGAGCGCGGCCGACGTCGCGGAACTGGCGGGCGCGGTGCAGTTGGGCGCGCCAGTCGGTGCCGGTGGCGCGGTGCGCGAGCGGCACCTCGACCTCGGTGATCCTGAACCCCTTGCGCAGCAGGTCGACGGTGAGGCCGGTCTCGACGCCGAACCCCGCCGCGAGCGGCAGGGCCGCCTCGAAGGCCGCGCGGGTCAGGCACCGCTGGCCGTTGAGCGGCTGGGTCGCGGACCAGCCGGTGAGCCGCTTGATGCCGTCACGCGACAGGCGGACGACGAAGCCGTGCCCGCCGAGCCTGACCAGTTCGCTGAAGACCGCGATGGTCATGTCGGCGGACCCGCCGCGTACCGGCTCGATGAGCGGACCGGCCTGCTTGGCGGTCTCACCCAGGTCGGCGTCCAGGAAGAGCAGGTGACGCGGCACGTCGCCGTCGAGAAGACGCACCGCGGACGCGCCGGTCTCCATGGCCGCGGCCTTGCCGCGGTTGCGTGAGTGCCGGACGACCTTGGCGCCGCTGCCCTCGGCGATCCGCGCCGTCGCGTCCGTGGAGCCGTCGTCCACGACGACCACCAGGTCGACGCCCGGTAGTGACGCGGCGGCCTCCACGGTCGCGGCGATGCGGTCCTGCTCGTCCTTGGCCGAGATGATCACGGCCGTGTCGGCCTGGATGTCCGCCTGCATGATGGCGATGGTAGTGGCGGCTACGTCCGTCCGAAGGCAGGTACGGCATCGTGCACGGAGAACACCGTGTCGAGGCCGGTGACCTGGAGAATCCTGCGGACCGCCGAACGCGGCGCCGCGAGCTCGAGCGAACCGCCGTTCTCACGCATGCGTTTCATCGCCGACAGCAGGACGTTCATGCCGGTCGAGTCGCAGAACTCGACCCCGCTGAGGTCCACGACGAGCCGGCTGACTCCGTCGCGCACCAGCGCGGCGAGCTCCGTTTGCAGTCTAGGTGCCGTATAGAGATCGACCTCGCCGTAGACAGAGACGACGGCGTGACCTCCCTGAGATGCAGTCGAGATCTTTAGCTCCACGTGCCGCACACTAGCGTCCCCCGCCCGGAGGAACCAGAGGCGAGCCAGATTAGGGACTGTCCGTTGCCCGGTGGTGGGGTGTCCTTTGCCTGAACGCTGTGCAGATTTCCGCTTTTAATCAGACATTTATAAATTATTCCGACGCAGGTCAGGGCACATGGAGATCATCTCGGCTCCCGGGACCAGATGTGCGGGATTTCACCCCCCGGCGCGTCGCGCGTAAGGGAAGCTAGTGCGGTGTCCACGAACGTTCGCCGGGTCGGCGCCAGCGATTTCGCGAGTTCGATCCAGCGCCGATTCGACTTGGCGTATCCGATCGTTTACTCGCGCGCCACGCGGCGGCCGAGGCGGGCGCGATGACCGGCGACAGGCTCGACGATCCGCGACGCGCCCGGTTGCGCGAGCGCCTGGAGCTCATCCGGACCCGTTCCCAGAAGTCCACATCGTGGCGGTCCGTCACGCACTACTTCTCGGGACTGATCAACCGTGAGGGCGTCGTGCCGGTGAAGGCCCGGCTCTCGCGCGAGGACCTGCGGTTCCTCTCCTCCGCCCGCGACGAGGTGGTCGCCTTCGCCGACCTGGGCCTGCGACTGCTCGACCTGCACCAGCCGCGCGACGCGGGCGGCATCTCCAGCGACCCGGCCAGCCCGATCCGCCGCTGCCGGGCGTGCATGTGGCGCTGGCCGTGCCCGACCATCCGCGCCGTCGAGGAGTCGGTGGACCGGCCGCCCGGTTCCTGAGCGAGCGGCCGGTCCGCATCCGGTGTGGATCAGCCGTCGCGGCCCTGGCGGACGCCGACCTGGGCGTCCAGGCCGGTGATGCCGAGCGTGCCGGCGCCCCAGCCCTGCGAGCCCGTGGCGGTGAGGCCCGTGCCGCTGCCGGGCATGTAGACCACTGCTCCGTCGGTGCCGTTCTCCTTCGGGGCGCCGCCGATCACGTCGGCGTAGCCGTCATTGTTGACGTCGGTCACGTTCACCGTCCAGCCGAGTTCGTCGTCGGCCTCGGACGCGCCGGGTACACCGGTCGTGTCCTGGCTGATCACCTGCGAGGCGGCGCCGGGCAGGCCGGACGCGCTCCCGTACAGCAGGAAGAACTCTCCCGCGTGCGACTGCGAGGAGACGGTCTTGTAGGGCGTTCCGACCGCCAGGTCGGCCTTGCCGTCCTTGTTCACGTCACCGGCCGCCAGCGAGTAGCCGAACCGGTCACCGGCCGCGGCCGTGTCCGGCACGCCGTCGCTGTCCTGCGTGATCGTGCTCGTCGTGCCGAGGCTGACGGTCGCGTCGCCCTTGTAGACCGTCACGTTGCCGCCGACGCCGTTGCTCTCGTCGGCGCTGCCGACCGCGATGTCGCCGTACCCGTCACCGTCGAAGTCGCCCACGGCGAGGCTGGTGACGTTGGTGATCGCCTCGTTCGCGAACGGGATCTCCGTGTCGCTGAAGTTGTGCCACACGCCGAACCCGGAGGTCGGATCGTCGGTGTCCTGCCAGCCGACCGCCAGGTCGGGCTTCCCGTCGCCGTCGATGTCACCGGCGGCCAGGACCATCCCGGTGTACGCCGTGTCGGCGGCCGCCTTCACGCCCTTATTGGCCCTGCGGACCGTCTGGCGTTGCGGAGCGGACGGCAGGGCCCGCCCGGGGTGAGCGGAGGTGCTCTTGGCCGCGACGGCGGCCGGACCCGGGTTGCGGAACGGGTAGAACGCCTGCACGCCGGGCGTGGCGTCCACCCAGTCGGTGTGGCCGTCGCCGTCGAAGTCGGCCGCGACCAGGGCATAGCCGAACCGGTGGTTCGCGCCCGGGGAGTCGGGCTCGGCGATGGCCTGCGAGTCGGTGCCGCTCAGGCCCGACGACGAGCCCCACAGGATCGTCTCCGAACCGGCGTTGGTGCCGTCGGTGGTGTCCTCGTCCGGCGCGCCGACGAGGAGATCGGCGTACCCGTCCTCGTCGTAGTCGAAGGACGTGACCGAGAACCCGAAGTGGTCGGCGTTCTCCACGACGCCCGGCACGCTCGCGGTGCTCTGCGAGATGATCTGCTTCTTGGCCGTGTTCGGCCCGGACGCCGAGCCGTACACGATCGTCACGAAGCCCGCGGTGGTGGCGCTGCCGACGGTGCCGTACGGGCTGCCCAGCGCCAGGTCCGAGTATCCGTCGCCGTTGAAGTCGTACGGCTTGGCTCCGGCCGGCGCGGCCTTCACCGCCGCCTGTGCCGTGCTCGGAAGGGCGGACGCGTGAGCCGTACCGGCCACGCCCGCCATACCCGCCGCCCCCAGTGCGGTGACCGCGGTGACGGCCAGCGCGCGCGAGAAAACGCGTACTTTCACCAGACCTCCTCAGGTTGCCACTCGCGATGTCGAGTGACGATCAGGAGACGTGGAGAATCTCTGGGGGGTTTACCGGTACAAAATGCCGAAAGCGGACATCCGCGGATGGTTTGGGTTCTTACCGAAGTGCTACGGCACACGTCAGGAGCGGGACGCCGCACGGGACGCGTCGTTAGCGTGCGGCCATGCGTGTACTCGTGACCGGCTCCTCTGGTTTCATCGGCTCCCACATCGTGGACGCCCTGCGCGAGGGCGGCCATGACGTGCGCACTCTCGACCTTCGCTCGGGCGAGGACGTACGCGACGAGGCCACCGTCGCGCGCCGGCTCGACGGCGTCGACGCGGTCTGCCACCAGGCGGCGAAGGTGGGGCTCGGCGTCGACGTCTCCGACCTGCCCGACTACGCGTCCACGAACGTCGTGGGGACCGCCGTGCTGCTCGCCGCGATGGCGCGGGCGGACTGCGGGCGGCTCGTGCTGGCCTCGTCCATGGTGGTGTACGGGGAGGGCGCCTACGACTGCGCGTCGCACGGCCGCGTACGGCCCGGGCCCCGCGACGAGGCCGACCTGTCCGCGGGGCGCTTCTCACCCCGGTGCCCGACGTGCGGCGCCTCACTGACCCCGGGCACGGTCGGCGAGGACGCCCCGGCCGATCCGCGCAACGCCTACGCCGACACCAAGCTGGGCCAGGAGCACCTCGCCGCGTCGTGGGCGCGGGCGACCGGTGGCTCGGTGACCGCGCTGCGCTACCACAACGTGTACGGCCCGCGGATGCCGCGCGACACCCCGTACGCCGGTGTCGCCGCGCTCTTCCGGTCCCGTCTCGAACACGGCGAGCCACCGCGGGTCTTCGAGGACGGCGGCCAGCGACGCGACTTCGTGCACGTACGCGACGTGGCGCGGGCCAACGTGCTGGCGCTGTCGTCCGACCCCCATACCGCCGGCGCCCTGCGGGCGTACAACGTGGCGAGCGGCGAGCCGCACACGATCGAGGAGATGGCGATCGCCCTGGCCAAGGCGTACGGCGGCCCGCAGCCGACGGTGACCGGGGAGTACCGGCTCGGGGACGTCCGGCACATCATCGCCTCACCGGAACGCGCCGCGGCCGAGCTCGGCTTCCGCGCCTCGATCTCCTTCGCCGACGGGATGGCGGAGTTCGCAGAGGACAGAACCTGACCTGAATGGATGGTCGAATGCGGGCATGGGCGACGACATCCATCCGTACCACATCGATATCCCGCAGGCCGACCTCGACGACCTGACCGACCGGCTGGCCCGTACGCGCTGGCCCGACGAGTTGCCGGACGCGGGCTGGTCGTACGGTGTGCCGCTCGCGCGGGTGCGGGAGCTGGCCGAATACTGGCGCACCGGCTACGACTGGCGCGCGCACGAAGCTCGGCTCAACGCGTTCCCGCAGTTCACGACCGTCATCGACGGGGAACGCATCCATTTCCTGCACGCCCGGTCGCCGGAGCCGGGAGCGATGCCGCTGATCCTCAGCCACGGCTGGCCGAGCACGGTCGCGGACTTCCTCGATCTCCTGGGTCCGCTCTCCGACCCCGGCGCGTACGGCGGCGACCCGGCGGACGCGTTCGACGTCGTGGTGCCCTCGCTGCCGGGGTACGGATTCTCCGGCCCGACGCGGTCGGCGGGCTGGGACGTGGCGCGCGTGGCGCGGGCGTGGGCGGAGCTGATGGGCCGGCTGGGCCATGAGCGGTACGGCGCGCAGGGCGGCGACTGGGGCGCCCGGATCTCCCCTCAGCTGGCCCGGGTCGCCCCGTCCCAGGTGGTCGGCGTGCACGCGAACGCGCTGACGGCCCTGCCCTCGGGCGACCCCGATGAGCTGACCGGCCTGACCGAGGCCGAGCGGGAACGGCTGGCCGGGCTGGACCGCTGGAAGCGGGAGCGGTCCGGCTACGCGACGATCCAGAGCACCCGGCCGCAGACCCTCGCGTACGGGCTGGCGGACTCACCGGCCGGGCAGCTCGGCTGGTACACGGAGTGGTTCGACGACTACGGCGAGGCCGTGGGCTCGATCGACCGGGACGCGATCCTGACGAACGTGACGGTCTACTGGTTGACGGGGACGGCCGGCTCGGCGGCACGGCTGTACCGGGAGAGCGCCGCGTCGTGGGGACCGCCCGAGCCTTCGAAGGTGCCGCTGGGCGTGGCGGTGTTCCCCGGCGACTCGACCATCCGCCGCCTCGCCGGACGCGACCACAACGTGGTGCACTGGTCGGAGTTCGACCGGGGCGGGCACTTCGCCGCACTACAGGCACCCGACCTGCTCATCGAGGACGTCCGCGCGTTCTTCCGCCCGCTCCGCTGAACCCCTTTTCTGACTGCGACGACTTCCCTCGTATCGCACACCCGCAGCGGGCCGTGGTCAGCCGGAGCGGAGGCGGCGGTAGCCGCCGTGGACGCCCGGGGTGAGCTGCTGCTGGTCGGCGATGCGACGGAGCAGGCCGATCAGCTGCTGATGTTCGTCAGGCGCCAGCGCCTGGCAGACCTGTTCTTCATGCGCCTTGGCCACGGTGCCGAGGCGGGCCAGTAGCTCCATGCCCTTGTCGGTCAGGGTCAGGGAGTAGACGCGGCGGTCGTCCGGGTTCCTCCGCCGCTCGATCAGGCCGCGTTCCTGCATGCCGTCGGCGAACGGTACGAAGCGGCTCGGCGGCATCCCCAACATCTCGGCGAGCTCACGCTGGCTGCGGCCGGGCGCCTGAACCAGCATGCGCAGCAGCCCCGCCTGCGCCGGGGTCAGATCCAGCTCGGCGACCCGGTCCGCGAACTGCTGAGCCACGTGGGCTCCCAGCTGCGACAGCAGGAACGCCGCGCCGCCCCGGAACGCCGGGCTCTCCTTCTCGCGGTTCGTACTCATGCGGACATCATACACACTTGACAATCGTTCAGATCTGTAATCATTATCGAGTGTGTACCGATCGAAGGAGAGATCATGACCGACACGTCCACCTCGCCGCGTTCCACCGGCTCCGGGCGCCGACCGCAGGCCGGGCCACCGCTGCTCGCCCCCGTCGTGGCCTTCGCGGTGACGACCGTCGCCTACACGATCGTGAACAGGGAGACTCCGCACCCCGACGCCTCGGGCGCGGCCGTTCTCCACTACGCGCAGACTCACGAGACGGCCGCCGAGGTCGGCGCGCTGCTGATGCTGGCGTCCGCCGTGCCGTTGGCGCTGGGCGCCGCGGTGCTGTACCGGCGGCTGCGGGCGCTGGGCATCACCGCGCCGGGATCGGCGATCACCCTGGTCGGCGGAGTGCTGGGGTCCGTAGCGCTGGCGCTCAGTTCGATCTTCGGCTGGGCCGGTGGCCGGCTGGCCGCCGACGCACCGCCGGCCCTGGCCCGCGCCCTCGCCGACCTGTCGTTCCTGTCCGGCGGCCCGCTCTACGCGGCGACGTTCGCCCTGCTCATCGCCGGAATCTCCGTGACGGGCCTGCTCGCCGGCCTGCTGCCGCGCGGCGTGACCTGGACCGGGCTGCCACTGGCCGCCATCGGAATGGTGTCCCTGCTGACCCTGGTGGCGTCCGGCTTCGGCTTCCTCCTGCCGATCGTCCGCTTCGGCGGCCTCGTCTGGCTGGTGTTCGTCGCGGCCCTGCTGCCCAAGACCCGGCACCGTACGCGGCACCAGAACGCGTGACCCAACCCCCACCCGACCGAAGGAGCGTTCCGCGATGTCCAGCACTTACCCCGACCTGAACGGTCGTGTCGTCTTCATCACCGGCGGATCGCGCGGCATCGGCGCGCAGACGGCGCGGGACTTCGCGGCCCAGGGCGCCAAGGTCGCCGTCGTCGGCCGCGACCGCGCGGCCCTCGACTCGGTCGTCGCCGGCATCCAGGACAAGGGCGGGACGGCGATCGCCGTCGTGGCCGACGTCACCGACTCCGCCGCCCTGGAGGCGGCTCGCCGGAGGACCGAAGACGAGCTGGGCCCGGTGGACGTACTGGCCGCGTTCGCCGGTGGCCAGGGTTTCCCGGTGCCCACGGCGAAGCTGACCGAGGAGCGCTGGCGTCAGGTCCTCGACTCCGACCTGACCTCGGCGTTCCTCACCATCCGTACGTTCTTGCCGGGCATGATCGAACGCGGCCGAGGGTCGATCATCACCATGTCCTCGGCCGCAGGACGGCAGCCCAGCCAGGCCAACCTCGCCTACGGCGTGGCCAACGCCGGTCTGGTCATGCTGACCCGCCACTTGGCCACCGAGGTCGGACCGCACGGCATCCGCGTCAACGCCATCGCGCCCTCGGCCATCGCCACCGAGAAGGTCCTGGCCAACATGCCCCCGGACGTGCGGACCAAGGTCGCCGCGACGCACCCGCTCCGGCGCCTGGGCACCACCGAGGACGTGGCCCGGACCGCCCTCTTCCTGGCCTCCGACGCCGCCTCCTGGCTCACCGGCATCACCGTCGACGTCGCCGGCGGCCGCGTCACCAACTGACCATGCCCAAGGTCCGGACGACCCGGGCCGCCACAGAACGGAGCTCCCATTGATGACGACGCGTTTGGCGAAGAGTGCGGACCACGATGACGCGGTCGCTGTGTGGCGTGCGGCCAACGTCGCGCGCGGACGGCCGCCGGAGGCCGCGCGGGTCGATCGCGTACGCGCCAAGCTCGGTGAGCCGGACGCCATCGTCATCGTGGCGGTCGCGTCCGGGCGGGTATGCGGGATGCTCCTGGCCGAGCCCGGCCGTGACCTCGACGGACGAGGGGCGCGGGTGGACGGGCTGTGCCACATCTCCATGGTGTTCGTGCATCCCGGCCGGCAGGGACAGGGCGTCGGCCGGCTGCTCCTGGAGCGGCTGCGCACGCACGTGGCCGCGCTCGGCGGCACGCGTTTGCAGGTGTGGACCGGTTCGGGCAACGAGCGGGCGCAGCGGCTGTACCGGCGAGCCGGGTTCGCGCCGAGCGGCCGGACCGCGCTGCTCGAACCGGGCCGGACGATCGAGCAGTTCGTAATCGACCTCTAGACGCCCAGGGGGAGGCGGATGACGAAGCGGCAGCCGGTGCCGGCGTTCGACACGCCGATCTCGCCGTCGTGGGCCTCGACGATGCCGCGGGCGATGGCGAGCCCCAGTCCCGCGCCGCCGCCCGGCGTACGGGCCGCCTCGCCGCGGAAGGCCACGTCGAACAGCCGGGGCAGGTCCTGTTCGGGGATGCCGCCGCACGCGTCCGACACGGTCACGCACGCCATGCCCTGCTCGATCCCGGCGACGACCTCCACGCCGCCGTCCTCCGGGGTGTGGCGGATGGCGTTCACGACGAGGTTGCGCAGGGCGCGGCCGAGTTCGGCGGCGTCGGCCTCGACCGGGAGGATCTCGTCGGCCAGGCCGCTGAGCCGTACGCCCTTGGCGCGAGCGAGCGGCTCCGTACCGGCCACGGTGTCGGAGACCAGCTCGGCGAGGCCGACACGCCGGCGCGACAGGCGGAGCGCGCCCGCGTGGATCCGGGACAGCTCGAACAGGTCGTCCACCATCGCGGCCAGCCGGTCGGCCTCGGCGCGGATCTGGGCGTGGTAGCGGCGTACGGTCTCGGCGTCGGCGACGACCTCGTCCTCCAGCGCCTCGGCCATGGCCCGCAGCCCCGCCAGCGGCGTACGCAGGTCGTGACTGACCCAGGCGACCAGCTCCCGGCGGCTGGCCTCCAGCGTGCGCTCGCGCGCGCGGGCGGTCTCCAGGCGCGTGTAGGCGGCGGAGAGTTCGGCGGCGAGTCCGTCCAGTTCGGCCGGCAGCGTACGGTCCGGCGGGACGAAGCGGCCGTCGTCACCGGCGCGGCGTACGGAGTCGAGCAGGGCGCGGCTGCCCGCGATCAGCCGGTGGCCGAGCAGCAGCGAGACGCCCAATCCGACGAGGCCCGCGATGGCCGTGACGGTCAGGGTCACCGACCGGTCGTGGTCGGTGATCAGCATCTTCAGGGTGATCGTGACGATGCCGGCGACGGTCGCCAGCACGGTCGCCGCCGAGACGACGGCCAGCTGGGTCGTGATCGAGCGGGCCCGCAGGGCGTACAGGAGGCCGACGCCGACCGCGCCGGCGACCAGCGCGGCCCCGGCGGCGTACGCGACGACCTCGGCGAACGCGTGGAAAGGGATCATGTTGTGGGCTCGTAGCGGTAGCCGACGCCCCAGACGGTCAGGATGCGCCGGGGGGCGGTGGGGTCGGGTTCGATCTTCTCGCGCAGCCGGCGAACGTGGACGGTCACCGTCGAGGAGTCGCCGAACTCCCAGCCCCACACCTTCTCCAGCAGTTCGGCGCGGGTGAACGCCTGCCGCGGATGCCGCATGAGGAAGGCGAGGAGGTCGAACTCCCGTACGGTGAGCGAGACGGACTCGCCGCGGAGCCGTACCTCGTGCGCGGCGGAGTCGACGGTGAGGTCGCCGTCGTGGATCGTCTCGCCGGTCGGGGCCAGGGCCCCGCGGGCCCTGCGGAGCACGGACCGCACGCGGAGGGCCAGCTCGCGGGGGCTGAACGGCTTGGTGACGTAGTCGTCCGCGCCGGTCTCCAGCCCGACGAGGCGGTCGGTCTCCTCGCCGAGCGCGCTCAGCATGACGATCGGCACGGGCCGGCGTTCCCGCAGCCTGCGGCAGACCTCGAGGCCGTCGATGCCGGGCAGCATGAGGTCCAGGACGACCAGGTCGGGATCGCTCTGCGCGGCGACGCGCAGCGCGGCGTGCCCGTCGGCGACGCAGTCGACGTCGTACCCGTCGCGCATGAGGTAGCGGGCGACGACCTCGGCGACGGTCGGATCGTCGTCGACGACCAGGATGCGGCCGGTC
The DNA here is from genome assembly GCF_039541955.1 of Actinoallomurus oryzae. Lineage (NCBI taxonomy): Bacteria > Bacillati > Actinomycetota > Actinomycetes > Streptosporangiales > Thermomonosporaceae > Actinoallomurus > Actinoallomurus oryzae. Next base: position 43,678 of record NZ_BAABHF010000028.1, read on the forward strand.
TCGGTGTTCACCATGGCGATCTCACCAGTGCCTGGATCAGGAGGGCGGTGACGGCCTGGACGAGCAGCGCTCGCCGGGCGGGAGGCCGGTAGACGGCGGCGGCCGCCGTCAACCACGCAGCGTACGGCAGCCAGATCCGCTCGACCTCACCGCGTGTGACTCCGGACAGGTCGAGCGCGAGCACGCCGAGCAGCGCCGCGGCGAGGAGAACCCCGAGCGCCCGCCCCCGCCGCAGGACGTACGGGAGCGCCGCGCCGGCCATGGGACCGATGATCAGCGCGAGGACGGCGAGATCTCCGACGAAGAAGTAGGCGTAGGGCCGGTCCGATCCCGCACCCGCGGCCCAGGCGGCGTGAGTGGCCATCACCCCGTCCCACCAGAGGAACCCGCCCAGCGTGAAGGCGAGCGGCACCACGGCACAGCCGAGGACGAACGCGCCAACGATCGCGCGCCGCGGCCGGGTGAGGAGGAACACCGCGAGCGGCAGGGCGAGAATCGTGACGAGCCCATAGTTGAGGTACGGCAGGGAGCCCGTCACCACCCCCGCGACGACCGCGACCGGCAACCGCCGCGCGAGTCCGTATCGCTGCGGAGGAAACTCGGCCGGCGACCGCTCGCGTGCGAGGCTGGGTGGCCGCGCGTCCGGTGAGATGTCGTGATCCGTGGATCGCGCGGGGGCGTGGAAACCGCCCCACAGGCGAACGGTTATCCACAGCCTGTGGAAGGTCTTGTGCCCATCATCCACAGGGCTTGATGATTGGAGTGGGCTGGTCCCCCCGGGCGGGTGGGGAGCATCCTCCCCGGCGCGGGCGGTCGCTTCGGCGGTCAGGGCGACGGCCCATGCCGCTACGCCCAGGAAAAGGGCGTCCATGCTGGTCGCGAGGCAGATGACCGTGGGTGCCAGCGCTACGAAGGGCAGGGCGCGGCGGGCGGTCTCCTCATCGGACAGGGTGCGGATCGTCATGGCGATCGCGGCGACCGACGACGTGCCGACGGCTATCACCAGGGCGGCGGCCCAGACCGGTTCGTTGAGGCCTGTCCACCGCAGTATCCACAGGATCAGGGCCGGCAGCGGTGGATGGCCCTTGATGTGTGTCGGGTACTCCTGGAGGTGGCGGGTGAAGCCGCGCAGCCAGGCCAGTGGGTGGTCGCCCATCGCGGGCAGGCCGGCGAGATACTCCGTCGGCGCGGTCAGCGGGCGGCCCACGCCGTCGGGCCATTGGAGGGTCACGGCCCACAGGGCGGATGCGAGCCAGCCGACCGCGAGAAGCGGCCGCCAGCGCAGACGCCGGGCTGCCGCGGGCAGGAAGGCGACGCCGGCCGACGCGACGACGACCGCCGGGACGAGAGGGCCGATCAGCAGGCGCGCGGAGGCGTGCAGCGGCGGCAGGGCGTCCACGGGGAGTGCTCCGGCCGCTCGCAACGCGGCTCCCACCCCGAAGGCGACGGCGACGAATGCCGCCCAGGCCCCCGCCCAGATCGCCGTCCGGCGGTGTCCCGGGTGCCGTGGGGAGACGTCGTCTCCAGTTGAGACCACGACCGCGCCGACCGTGCCGCTCCCGCCGGACCCGCTGGGCTCCCTGGGCTCGCCGTGCGCCTCAGGTCGGTCCGGCGCAACGAGGTCGCCGGACAGGGGCGCGGGGTCGGCGACCGTGGGTTCGGAGCCGGGCGTCTGGGAGCGGGACACCCTCCGACACTAGGGCTGACCAGCCCGGACACCCCTGGTACGTCATCACTCCGTAAGGGTTTGCGGCGAAGGCGGCGTCATCGCTTCGTAAGCATCTGTGCGGTGACCGGCTGTGACGCGGCGTCATCATCCTGTAAGGGTCGGCGGCGGTTCCGCGGGCTTAGCGTCCTCGCATGATCGACGTCGTACTGCCCTGCCTCGACGAGGCGGCGGCGCTGCCCTGGGTTCTCGGCCGCATGCCCGGCGGTTATCGGGCCATCGTGGTCGACAACGGGTCCACCGACGGCTCGGCGGACGTCGCCGCCGCGCACGGTGCCCACGTCGTGCACGAGCCGCGACGAGGATTCGGCGCCGCCTGTCACGCGGGATTGCTCGCCGCCACCAGCGACATCGTCTGCTTCATGGACGCCGACGCCTCGCTCGACCCGGCGGAACTGCCGAAGGTCACGGGCCTTCTCAGCGGTGCCGCGCTCGGGCTCGGCCGCCGGCGGCCCACTGCTCGTGGCGCCTGGCCCCCGCACGCCCGTCTCGGCAACGCGCTCATCGCCCGGCGGTTCGGGCTGCGGGACATCGGCCCGATGCGGGCCGTCGACCGCGAACGGCTGCTGGGACTGGAACTGACCGACCGGCGCTCCGGCTACCCGCTGGAGATGGTGCTGCGGGCCGCCGAGAACGGCTGGCGCATCAGCGAGACCGACGTGGCCTACCACCCGCGTACGGGCCGGTCGAAGGTCACCGGGACGGTACGCGGCACGCTCCAGGCCGTACGCGACATGCGCCGCGTCCTGGAGGCCTCATGAGTGAGCGAAGCGGGCGAACCGATGCGCAGGCGCGTCCCGGCGAAAGAGGGCGGCGAAGCGCTGAGCACGCGCCCGGACGCGCTGCCGGCGAAGGAAGGCACGTGAGCTTCACGCTCCTCGTCATCGCCAAGGAGCCGGTGCCGGGCCGGGTGAAGACCCGGCTCAGCCCGCCGTACACGTCCGGGCAGGCCGCGCTCATCGCCGAGGCCGCGCTCGCCGACACGCTCGACACCGTCGTCGCGGCTCCCGCGACGCGTCGCGTGGTCGCGCTGGAGGGACGGCCCGGTGCGTGGCTGCCGCGCGGGGTCGAGGTCATCGCCCAGCGCGGTGCGGGGCTCGACGAACGGCTCGCGAACGCCTTCGCGGACGTCGACGGGCCCGCCGTACTGATCGGCATGGACACGCCGCAGGTGACACCCGGGATGCTCGCCGACGCGGGCAGGCGTCTCAGCGACTGCGACGCGGTGTACGGGCCGGCCGCCGACGGCGGGTTCTGGCTGCTCGGCCTGCGCGACCCCGACCCGCAGCGGCTCCGAGGCGTCCCGATGTCCCGTCCCGACACCGGCGCCCGCCAGCTCGAACGCCTGGCCGGGCTCCGCGTCGCGACGCTCGGCACACTGCGGGACGTCGACACCGCCGGCGACGCGGTACGCGTGGCCGCTCAGGCTCCCGGCACACGCTTCGCCGCCGCCGTACGCGCCGCCGAACACGCCGTCCACGCGGGAGCACGATGATCGGCCACCTGTACGAGGGCTCGCTCGCCGGCCTGGGCGAGGTCGTGATCGAACACGAGGACGGGCGTACGGAGCGGCTCCCGGTCGACCAGTGGCGCGACGGACGGCCCGGCGACGATGCCCTGCTCGACCGGTGCAAGGGACCGACGCTGGACATCGGGTCGGGTCCCGGACGTCTCACCGTCGCCCTCGCCGAACGCGGGCTGCCCGCCCTGGGCATCGACGTCACCCCGTACGCCGTGGAGATGACCCGGGCCGCGGGCGGCATGGCGCTGCTCCGCGACGTGTTCGACCGGATCCCCGGCGCGGGGCGCTGGCAGACCGTGCTGCTCGCGGACGGGAACATCGGCATCGGCGGCGACCCGCCCGTGCTCCTGCGACGCGTCGCGGCGCTCCTCGACCGGACCGGCCGCGCCATCGTCGAACTCGGCGACACGACCCGCACCGAACGGCTGCGGCTGCGCGACGGAGGGCGGGCCGGGGACTGGTTCCGCTGGGCCCATCTCGACGTGGAGGCGATCGGCCCCTGCGCCGGCGAGGCCGGGCTGACCGTGACCACCATCTGGACGGAGGCGGCGCGATGCTTCGCCGAGCTGATCCCCGACGCCTGATACGCCGCGTCGCCCCAGCGCGTATCACCCGCATGGCCGCCGCCGATTCCCGGCGGCTGACACGGCGGGTCGGCACGGACGCCGAACGCCTCACTCGCCGGATCGGCACGGTCTTCACCAGCCGTCTCCACGACGAACGGGTCGCGGCCTGGCTCGGGCTGTGTCTCGGCGTCAGCTTCACCGTCGCGTTCGTCACCGGCCTGGTCAGTCACTTCATGCAGCATCCGCCGTCATGGATGGTCTGGCCGTCGCGGCCGGTCGGGCTCTACCGGTTCACCCAGGGCGCGCATGTCATCTGCGGGATGGCCACCATCCCGCTCCTGCTCGCCAAGCTGTGGACGGTGTACCCGAAGCTGTGGCAGTGGCCGCCGATCCGCTCGGTGGCCCACGCGGCCCGGCGCGGCGTCGTCTTCCTTCTCGTCGGCGGTTCGCTGTTCCAGCTGGTCACCGGCCTGTTCAACGTCGACTACTGGTACCCGTTCCCGTTCTTCTTCACGGTGGCGCACTACTGGACCGCCTATGTCGTCTTCGGCGCCGTCCTCATCCACGCCGCCGACGAGTGGGCCAAGGTCAAGGGGCTGCGACGGCCTCCGCCGCCGTACGGGCCGTCGCGGCGCGGCTTCCTCGCCACGGTCGCGGGAGCCTGCGGCCTCGTCGCGGTGACGACCGTCGGCGAGACGTTCACACCACTCGGCGACCTGGCCGTCCTCGCCCCCCGGCGCCCCGGCACCGGTCCGCAGCGCCTGCCCGTCAACAAGACCGCGCTCGCGGCCGGCGTCACCCGGAGCACCGGCTGGCGGCTCACGGTCACCGGTGCCGTACGACGGGAGCTCTCGCTCGGCCTGGACGACCTGCGCGGGATGCCCCGGCACGTCGTACGGCTGCCGATCGCCTGCGTCGAGGGGTGGAGTGCCGAGGCCACCTGGGCCGGCGTGCGGCTGAGGGACGTCCTGCGCGCGGCCGGCGTCGAGGACGACGCGCGTGTACGGGTCGAGTCGCTGCAGAAGGAGGGCCTCTACCGGACGTCCCAGGTCGATCCGCCGCACTGGCACGACCCGCTGACCCTCCTGGCGCTCGAGGTGAACGGCGAGCCGCTCTCCCTCGACCACGGCTACCCCTGCCGCCTGATCGCGCCGGACCGGCCGGGCGTCATGCAGACGAAGTGGGTCGCGAAGCTGGAGGTGAGCTGATGGTGCGCCGGATGCTCTACGCCGCCGGTGCCGTGCTCATCGGCGTCGGGCTCGCCGGAATCGGCCGCCACATCGGGGTCGTGGGCTGGGCGATCTGGTTCGCGGGTGTCGCGGTCGCGCACGACGCGGTGTTCGCGCCGCTGGTCTTCGGTGCGGCGTACGTGACGAGGCGCGCGCCGGCGGTGTGGCGCCGCGCGGCCGTCGTCGCAGGTACGGTCACACTCGTCGCGCTGCCCGCGGTGCTCGGATTCGGCCGGCGGAGTGACAATCCGTCGGTGCTCCCGCAGGCGTACGGGAGGCATCTTGTCGCGATTGTCACTTTGATAGGGCTTGTAACCGGTGCCGTCGCCGCGCTGAACGCGTACGCTCGCCCCATGGGCAAGGCGATACTTTCGATTGTCGGCGTGCTGTTGGCGATCTGGCTGGTCTTCATGGTGATCGGCATGATCATCTCGGCGTTGAAGTTCCTCATCTGGATCGGCTTCCTCGCGGTCATCGGCGCGGTGATCGTGACCCTCATCAGCAAAATGGCGAAGAGCAGTTAGCGCGAGCCTTGTCGCGTGATGTCGGGTCCCGCATGATTCGGCCATGACTCTCACCGGCATGCTCCGCGAGCAAGCGGCGACGCACCCCGACCGGATCGCCTACATCTACGAGAGCGAGCAGGTCACCTTCGCGGAGTTCGATCGGCGCGTGGACGCTGTCGCGGCGGCGTTGCGCGCCTCCGGCGTGGGGCCCGGTGACCGTGTCGCCGTGCTCGACAAAAACTCCTTGGCCTGCGTCGAGCTGCTGTTCGGCGCGGCGCGTGCCGGTGGGGTCCAGGTGCCGGTCAACTACCGGCTCGCGCCCGCCGAGGTCGCCTACATCGTCGACAACGCCAGGGCGAAGGTCCTCGTCGCCGGACCCGAGTTCGTCCCCGTCCTCGACGCCATCGCCGACGATCTCCAGCACACCGAGCACGTGATCGTGGTCGGCGAAACGGAGCGCTACGAGAGCTACGCGACCTGGAGCACCAGCGGTGCGGATGAGCCGGAGCGGCGGGATGACACCGGCGAGGTGTTCGCCCAGCTCTACTCCTCCGGCACCACCGGGCGGCCCAAGGGCGTCATGCTCACGCACGACAACTTCCTCGCGCTGCTGCCGGTCGTCGACCAGCTCTGGGATCTGACGCCCGAGAGCGTCAACATGGTCGCGATGCCGCTGTACCACATCGCGGGCTGCGCCCTCGCGGTCGGCGTGGTCTACGCCGGCATCCCCGCGGTGATCGTGCGGGAGCCCGACCCGGTCGCGATCGCCCGGGCGATCGAGGCACACCGGGTCACGCACGTGTTCCTCGTTCCGGCGCTGCTGCTGTTCATGCAGCAGATCCCGCAGGTCCGCGAGGCGGACCTGTCCAGTCTCCGGCTCCTGCTCTACGGCGCCTCCCCGATCAGCGACGAGGTGCTGCGCGGCGCGATGGAGCTGCTGCCGGGCACCGGCTTCATGCAGGTGTACGGGCTGACCGAGACGACCGGCTCGATCACGTACCTGCCTCCGGCGGATCACGTGCCCGACGGCACCCGGCTGCGCAGCGCCGGCACGGCGGGCCCCGGCGTCGAGCTGCGGATCCTCGATCCGGCCACCGGCGACGAGCTGCCCACCGGCCAGGTCGGGGAGATCGTCTGCCGCACCGCGCAGAACATGCGCGGCTACTGGTCGCTCGAACAGGCCACACGCGAGACGCTGCTGCCCGGCGGCTGGCTGCGCACGGGCGACGCCGGCTACCTCGACGAGGACGGCTACCTGTTCATCCACGACCGCGTCAAGGACATGATCATCTCGGGCGGGGAGAACATCTACCCGGCCGAGGTGGAGAACGCCCTGATGAGTCACCCGGCGGTGGCCGACTGCGCGGTGATCGGCGTACCGGACGAAAAGTGGGGCGAGACCCCGAAGGCCATCGTCGTACGCGGCGGCGAGATCACCGAACAGGAGCTGATCGGCTACTGCCGCGAGAGGCTGGCGCACTTCAAGTGCCCGACCTCGGTCGAGTGGGTGGAGACGATCCCGCGCAACCCGACGGGCAAGGTCCTCAAGCGGCAGCTCCGCGAGCCGTACTGGGCCGGAGAGTCCCGCGCGGTGCGCTGAGCCGGGCACACGAGGTCAAAAGGGGGAGCATGGTTCCGTTTCAGCCTGGATCTCCGCTGCCGCCGGACCGGCTTCGCGCGATCCTCGGCAACGCGGTCATGCGCCAGGTCGCGCGCGGCTGGCGGATCGAGTCGCAGGTCGACAACCAGGCGATCATGGCCAACGGCGGCGACGTCAACCATGCGGCACACCTGTTGATCAGCGTGCTGACCTGCGGCGCGTGGCTGCCGGTCTGGCTGATCATCGGCCTGGTCGGCAACGAGAAGCGCGTGATCATCACGGTCGATCCGAACGGCGTCGTGCTGTTCAACGGCCGGCCGGCGCCGATGGTCGCCCCACCGCCGGCCCGGCCGCGGCGACGCCAACGTGGCGACGCCAACGCTCAGGCGATCGCCGCCGCCAACATGCGCCGCGAACTGCGCCGGCAGGCCCGCGAGCACGCCGCCGAGGACGTCGCGCTCGCCCGCGAGCTGCGCATCGGCCGGCCCGACCTGCCCCGGCAGTACGACGACGGCGGGCTGATCGACGTCAACCACGTGCCCGCACCCGCGCTGACCATGCTGTCCGGCGTGACTCCGGAGATCGCCGAGCGGATCGTGTCGATGCGCGAGCACGTCGGCCGTTTCTCCTCCGCCGAGGAGCTCGTGGCGACCGCGGACCTGCACCCGGACCTGACACCGGAGATCAAGGAGTACGGCATCTTTCTGCCATGAGCAGGTGGGAAAGTCCATGAAAGATGCCTACTGGGCGAAAACTCACGGCTTCACTTAGGGCGACTAAGCTCGCAAATGTGACTCATGCCTACCGTGTCGACAGCGAGGTCGGCCGCCTGAGGACCGTGCTCCTGCACCGTCCAGGCGCTGAGTTGAGGCGGCTGACGCCGCGGAACAACGACCAGCTTCTCTTCGACGGCATCCCCTGGGTCGGCCGTGCCCAGCAGGAGCACGACGCCTTCGCGCAGGCGCTGCGGGACCACGACGTCGAGGTCCTCTACCTGACCGAACTCCTCCAGGACACGCTGGAGTACCAGCCGGCGCGCGACGAGGCCATCGCCGGTGTGCTCGACGACCCCCGGCTCGGCGACCAGCTTCGCAAGATCCTGGGAGCGTTCCTCGGCGACCTGACGCCGGAGGCCCTCACCCAGGTGCTCGTCGCGGGCCTCGCCCACGAGGAGCTGAAGACCGGCCGTGGCCTGGTCTACCAGCTCATGGACCGGCACGACTTCGTCATCGACCCGCTGCCGAACCTGCTGTTCACCCGCGACTCCAGCGTCTGGATCGGCGACCGGGTGGCCGTGACGAGCCTGGCGATGCCGGCACGGCAGCGCGAGACCGCGCTCACCCAGCTGATCTACCGGCACCATCCGAGGTTCGAGAACGCCGCACCCGTGTACGAGCCCGCCCTGGAGCACCTGGAGGGCGGCGACGTGCTGCTCCTGGCCCCGGGCGTGCTGGCCATCGGCACCGGGGAGCGTACGACGCCGGCGGGGGTCGAGCGGCTGGCCCGGCAGGTCTTCGCCAGCGGGCTGGTGCACACCGTGCTCGCGGTGCCGATCGCCCAGGACCGCGCGACGATGCACCTCGACACGATCTGCACGATGGTCGACGTCGACAAGGTCGTCATGTACCCGGCCGTGGCGTACTCCCTGACCGCCTACACCGTGACCAGCGAGAACGGCGACCTGCGGGTGTCTCGCGCCCGCCCGTTCCTGGAGGCCGCCGCGCAGGCCATGCGCATCGACCGGCTGAGCGTGATCGACACCGGCCTCGACCCGGTCACCGCCGAGCGCGAGCAGTGGGACGACGGCAACAACACGCTCGCGGTCGGGCCGCGGCTGGCGGTGGCGTACGAGCGCAACGTCGAGACCAACGCCCGGCTGGAGGCGGCGGGCATCGAGGTCATCCGGATCGAGGGCAGCGAGCTGGGCAGCGGACGAGGCGGCCCGCGCTGCATGTCCTGCCCGGTGCTGCGCGACCCGGCCTGAGAGCCCGCCCCGCGGGCGGCGTCCGGTGTGGGATCAGTGGGCCTGGTTGAGCAGGCCGTACGGGGGATCGACGGCCGACCGGCCGTTGTTCGTGTGCGGGGAGTGCAGGGTCGCCCAGACGGTGGTGCCGCCGTCATCGTGGTGGACTCCCCAGCCGTCCGCGAGGGACTCGACGATGCCGAGGCCGCGCCCGCCGAGCGAGGACAGCGTGGCGCGGGCGCGCCGGGGCTCGGTCATGGCACCGCCGTCGCTGACCGCGAGCTGGATGAGATCGCCCTGGCGGCTCCACGCGACGCGTATGTCCCCGGAGGGTAGGGGGCGTGCGTGCCGAAGGGCGTTGCTGATCAGCTCACTGACGATCACGGCTGCGTCATCGGCGATGTCCTCGTACACCCCCGACTCGAGGAGCTCCGCCGCGAGACGCCTGCGGACCACCGAAACACTCGACGGCGCATGCGGCAGGAATACGACGCTCGACGCCCTCACCTCCCCAGGGGGCGCGGAACTTCTCCCGGACACTCCCCGTAACGTCACTCCGGTACGACCGAAATGCCCAGTTAAAGCGGTCGGAAACCCTGCCACAGGAATCTATTGCCAACACAACGAGCAACGGTGACCTCGACCGCGCACGAAATGATGGTGTAGATCGCCACAGAACGTACAGTATGACCGACTACTGTCGGTGGTCGGCACGGGGGAGGGTGAATCGCATGAGCGTGCCCGGAGCGTCCGGCCGGGCGTGCGCGGTGACCTCTCCATGCTGGGCGCGGGCGAGTCTGCGCACGATGTAGAGCCCGAGCCCGAGTCCGCCGAACCGGCGGCGGTCCCCCGCCTCGCCCTGGACGAAGCGCTCGAAGACCCGCTCGCGGTCTCCGGCCGGGATGCCGACACCGTCGTCCTCGACGGTGACAACGATCAATTCGTCCTCGGCGTCCGCGCGTACGGTGACGGTGCCCCCTCCCGGGGAGTACTTCACGGCGTTCTCCAGAAGCTGCCCGATGATGATGTCGGTGGCCATCGCGTCGCCGAGGGCCTCCGGCAGCTTCTCGTCGATCATCAGCTCCAGCGTGTGCTGCTCCGACATCCCGCGGAAGCCCTCGACCGCGCCGTGCAGGAGACGGTCGAGGTCGAACGGCTCGTTGGTCACGTCGAGCCCGTCGGGCACCGCGCGGGAGTAGAGCAGGTTGTCCACCAGCTGACCCAGCGTCTGGGCGCGCTCGGCGATGATCGCCACCGCCTGCCGCCGGTCGGCGTCGCCGAGCTTGTCCCACCGGTTGACGAGTGTGCGGGCGAACCCGTGCACGACGGTGATCGGCGTGCGCAGCTCGTGACTCGTCATCGACAGGAACAGGTCCTTGGCGGCCTCCAGCGACTTGGCCTCGGTCACGTCGCGGAAGTCGACGACGATCTCGTCGTGGTCTTCGATCTCGGAGTACAGCACGTTGAGCCAGACGCCCGACTCGACCTGGATCGTCGGCTCCGCGTCCGGCGCGGGCAGCGCGAACGGCAGCGGCCGGCCGATCACCTCGTCGGCGTCCATTCCGGTGATCGCGCGCGCGGCGGGGTTCCACTGCCGGACGATGCCGTCACGGTCGAGCACGGCGATGCCGTCGGCACTGGCCTCGATGACGGCCCGCTCGTGCTTACGCTGCTTGACCACCTCGGAGTAGCTGACCGCGTTGCCGACCACGACCCCGGCGTGCCCGGCGAACAGCTCCAGGAGCTCCAGCTCGATGTGCCCCGCCTTGTGGCCGGAGAACAGGGCGTAGAGGGCGCCGTACGGCCGGCCGTGCACGGTGGAGACGCCGAGCGCGATCGTGTGCAGGCCCTCCAGCTCCGACCAGATCAGATCGCCGAGGCTGCGGGTGTCGGCGGTGGCGAGCATGACCGTACGGCCGGAGCGCAGCAGCTCGCCGACCAGGCTCGTGCGCAGGTCGGAGGTGACGCCGCGCAGGCGCTCCGGCAGGCCGCTGATGCTGACGAGCCGCAGCGTGCCGGTCGCCTGCTCGATGAGCACGAACCCGGCCGCGTCGGCGCCGGTCAGCTCGATGACACTGCCCGCGACCCGGTCGAGGACGGCCGACAGCTCCCGCTCGGCGTTCAGGTCGGCCACGACGTCGTTGAGCCGGCGGACGAGACGGATCCGCTCGGCCGCCTGGTGCTGGACCGCCTCGTCCTCGTCGGCGGCCCGGTAGAAGCCGACCCAGCCGAGCAACTCGTCGTCGTCGGACCGCATGCAGCTCACGACGGCGCGTACGTCGAGCAGGCGCCCGTCGCGGTGCAGCCGCCGGGTGGCGAAGGAGATGTGCCCACCCTCGCGTACGCGCTCGAGCACGGCCCGGTGCTCGGCGGTGTACTCCTCCGGAACCGTGCGCAGCGGCCGGCCGATCGCCTCGTCGGCGGCCCAGCCGAACAGCCGCTCAGCGGCGGGGTTCCACAGGCGTACGGTGAGGTCGGGCCCGAGCGCGATCATTGCGTCGGCGGCCGAGGCCACGGCCGCGCGCATCGTCGCGTCGGAGGTGTTCACGGGGCCATAGTGCCACCGCCGACGGGTCGAACGGTTGCGAAACCGCTCTTAAACGAAGGTCAAGAAGACTTCGCATTTGTGGATGAGTCACCGCCGGCGCCGTGAATGTCGTCCGCCAGCGCACACAGCCGGCCGGTGACACGCCGGTACTCGGCGGGGTCCAGGTCGCGCGTTGCCGAGCGCGCCCAGAGGCCGTCCGCACCCAGGAAGCGGGCGGCGCGGTGGCCGCCCAGACGGTCGTCGAGGTACAGCAGCGCGCCGATCGCCCAGTGCTGGTCGTAGTAGCAGTCACGCCGCGGCAGATAACGATCCAGATACGCGGCGAGCAGGTCCGCGTCCTCGTGCCCGCCGAAGCGCGCCAGGGCGAAGCAGTAGGCCTGACCCGAGTACATCAGCTCGCTCTCCAGGAGGAGCTCGCCGAGAAGACGACGGAACACGGTGCGGCGGTCCAAGCCGATCAGCCAGGCGGCGGTGAGGCGAGAGCGCCACTCCACGGTCAGCAGCCGGCCGAGCTCCTCATCGGTGATCCGCCGTGCGTCCTCGGCCAGCGCGCGCAGGAACGCGCGATCCTCCCCCAGCGCGCCGCCGTGGAAAAGCCGAAGGTAGCGCCGTTGATCCGGGGCGGACGACCACACCACGTAGCGGCGGACGAGATCGGCGACCGCGGGGTCGTCGGGCCGGACGAAGCCCATGGTCAGACGTCTTCGGTGGCGGGACGTTCCGTACGGCGCAGAGCGCCGATGGCCGCCGTGACCAGGCCGGCGACGGCGAACGACAGCAGGGAGGCGCTCATCCAGCTCGACGGGGTGAAGTGCAGCGCGCTCTGGGCGTTCGTCCACATGCGGGACCACCAGCCGACGGTGCCCGGGTTGATCAGCTGGTACGTGGCGATGCCCGCCGCCCAGGCGACGATCATCGACCAGCGGGCCGGGGCCCCGTCCGACACATCCCAGCCGCGACGGCCGCCGAAGCAGAAGAAGTCGACCGCCAGCACACCCAGCATCGGCACGAAAACCGAGCCGATCAGCGTGAGGAAGCCGGCGTAGTCGTTCATGTTCAGCGCGAGCGCGAACACCGTGATCAGCGCTCCCAGCACGACCGTCAGCAGGCGCCGGTCCAGTCGCGGGGCGAGGTTCTGGATCGACATGGCGGTCGAGTAGACGTTCGCGAACGACTGGTCGGCCTCGCGCAGGACGAACACCGCGAAGAACAGCGTGCCGAGCGCCACGTGCTGGAACGGCCCGAACACCTTGGTGGAGTCCTCCGCGACCAGCGCCAGGGCGAGCAGGCCGAGCACGTACGCGACGATCTGCGTCACCCCGTACGCCACACTGGCCGCGCCGAAGGCCGCACGCTCGGACCTGGAGTGCCGCGTGTAGTCGGCGGCCATCGGCACCCAGGAGATCGAGACGGCCAGCGCCGCGTCCGCGCCGATCCAGAAGTGGCTCCAAGAGCCGTGCGTCAGGTTCGGCAGCGGCTGGCGCGTGAGCTGGATGTAGAAGTAGATCAGGGCGATCACGACCGCGGTGGTCACGTAGCGGCGCAGCACCCGTACCGAGCCGAGCGGCCAGATGGTCAGCACCGTGGTGATCACCCCGGCCACGACGACGTACAGCCAGTGGGGGCCACCGCCGAAGATCTGCTCGGCGGCGTCCGCGATCACGATCAGCTCGAAGGTGCCCCAGCCGATCATCTGCAGGATGTTGAACACCGTCGGCACGTACGACAGCCGGGTGCCGAACAGGCCCCGCAGCAGCATCATGGCCGGTACGCCGGCCCGCGTACCCGGCACCGCGGCCAGGCCGAGCATGATCCCGCCGATCGCGGTACCGACGATCATCGCGACGATGCCGGCCATGATCGGCAGCTGCGGCGTGCCCTGCGCGTCCGGCGCCAGCACGGTGACCGCGCCGGAGAAGGCGAGCAGGCTGACGCCCAGGTTGGCCCAGAACGCGCTCTGGTCCCAGAAGCTGAGGACCTTGGGCGCGGGCTGGTCGAGCGTGTACGGAGCCTCGTTGCGTGGTTGGTCGACGGCAGTGCTCACAGAGCACACTCCCTACGCCGGCATTACCCGGTCAGGTTCGAGCGGTCGGCGGCACCTGCGAAGCCGCCCTCTCAGCCCGGTCGACGCCCGAGCTCCCGCGTTATCAAGTTGGCCGGTGACAATGTATACCGGTTCAGCGGATTTTCCACCGGCAGGAGACCGATGCCACACAGGCCGCGTACGTCGCCGGCTCGGACGCGAGGAGTCTGGGTATGACCGATCGCCCCGCTGCGGCTACGAAGCGGTTCCGTCTCGACGTTCGACTGCCGCGGGAGGTGCCGGCTCACGACTTCCGGCACCCGGCCGAGGCCGACATACCCGCTCTCGGGCGGCTGATGTGGGACGCGTACCGGGGCACACCCGATGAGGAGGACACCGGGGGCAGTGTCGCCTCGGCGACGGGGGAGATCCGGCTGGCCTTGACCGGGACCCATGGACCTTTTCTTCCGACGGCGTCCTTCGTCGCGGATGACGAGGCCCGCCCCGTGGCCGCCGCCCTGGTGACGGTGTGGAAGGAGGTGCCGCTGCTGGCGTACGTGTTCACCGCACCGTCACACACCGGTCGGGGGCTCGGGCGAGCACCAGACGACCTACGGGGTTGGACGCGTACGGGTTTCGGTGACCTATGGCGTTCAGGCGACGTACGGTTCGCCGCCGGACTCGCTCACCATCGGGAGCCCCGCCGCCTCCCAGGCGTGCATGCCGCCGTCGACGTTCGCGGCCTTCCATCCGGCGTTGTTGAACGCTGCCACGGCCTGCGCGGATCGCGCCCCTGACCTGCAGATAACGTAGATATCGCGGTCTTCCGGGACCTCACGGGCTCGGGCGTTCAGCTCGCTGAGCGGAATGTGGACGGCGTCGGGCGCGTGCCCGGCCTGCCACTCGTCGTTCTCCCGCACGTCGAGCAGGTAGCCGTCACCGGGAACCTCGGCGACCGCCACGCTGGGTAGCGGATCGTTGAAGAATTTCACATGTCCACGGAACCATGTGCGAGCGGCCGGAGTCGAATCGTCATGAGGCAATCTCTATCGAGACTGGGAAGGACGGCCATCGTCGTGCCGGGCGTGGTCACGGCACTGACGCTGACCGGCTGCAAGGACAACGGAACCGCGACGAGCCAGCCGAGCAACCAGGCCTCACCGCCCGCACAGAGCACGACGCCCGGTTCACAGGCACCGGCGCCCGTCTCGCAGACCCCCACCCCGCCCCCCGGTGGCAAAATCGGCACGGACGGGACCAAACTCACCATCACGGTACGCATGTCACCGAACTCCCACCCGATCACACGCACACTCACCTGCGACCCGACGGGCGGCAACACCCCGAACGCGGCCCAGGCGTGCGCGAGCCTGGAAAAGGTGTCCGCGGCCAAGGGCGGCGACCCGTTCGCCCCGACGCCGAAGGGCCAGATGTGCACCCAGATCTACGGCGGCCCGCAGACCGCCACGGTCAAGGGCACCTGGAAGGGCAAGAAGGTCGACACGACGTTCGGACGCAAGAACGGCTGCGAGATCAAGCGCTGGAACGACCTCGCCGCCCTCTTCGGACCCCTGGCACACACCCCAACACACTGACCGCCCCCGAGCCGAGCCGACCCGAGCCCCTTGGCGGGACCTGCCTTCGCGAAGCCTGCCCTCGCGAAGCCCGCCCGCCCAGGGGGAGCCATCCCAATTTCATCGTTTCGTGTGCTGGGCGGTGGGGGCAAGGGGCTTCCACAGCCTGTGGATAACTACGGCCGATCTACTTGAGCAGGCGTGACATTCGGCGGTCGGCGAGTGGTTTGCCGCCGGTCTGGCATGTTGGGCAGTACTGCAGTGCCCGGTCGGCGAACGAGACCTCCCGGATCGTGTCGCCGCAGACCGGGCACTTCTCGCCGGCGCGGCCGTGTACCCGCAGGCCCGACTTCTTCTCGCCCTTGAGGTCCTTGGCCGCGAGGCCCTTCGAACGCTCAACGGCATCGCCGAGCGTCGTGACGATCGCCTCGTAAAGTGTCGCGACCTCCTCCTCGGTGAGGCTCGCGGCGAGCTTGTACGGCGACATCTTGGCGGCGTGGAGTACCTCGTCGGAGTAGGCGTTGCCGATGCCGGCGATCACGCTTTGATCGCGGAGCACGCCCTTGATCTGCGTACGGCGGCCGTCGAGGATCTTCGCCAGCGTCTCGGCGCCGAACTCCTCGCGCAGTGGGTCCGGGCCGAGCGTCCTGATGCCGGGCACCTCCTGCGGGTCGCGGACGACATAGACCGCGAGCCGCTTCTGCGTGCCGGCCTCGGTCAGGTCGAACCCGGACTCGTCGTCGAGGTGGACGCGCATGGCGAGCGGGCCCTTGCCGGGCTTCGGCGGCGCGGCCGGCAGCTTGTCCTTCCAGCGCAGCCAGCCCGCCCGCGACAGGTGGACGATCAGGTGCAGGCCGTCCACGTCCAGATCGAGGAACTTGCCGTACCGGGTGACATCGGTGATCGACAGTCCGCTCAGCGCGGTGATCGGCGGGTCGTAGGTCTTCAGGCACGAGATCGCGACGACGTCGACACGGGCGATCGCCCGGCCGACGGCGTTCTCGCGCAGGAACGCGGCGAGGGACTCGACTTCCGGCAGCTCCGGCATGCCCCAAGGCTAACCTTTGTCCACAGCCCTGTGGACAAGGTCGGCGTCGGCTGACCAGAACTTAGGACGGCACGTCCCAGAACGCCAGCTCGTGGCGCATGCCCTCGAGGAACGCCGTACGGGCCCGTTCGGGGTCCGGCGCGGCTTCGTCGATCATGACCGCGACCCGCCCGGCGAGCATCGCGAAGCCCGGGTCCGCGTACGCGTCCACCCAGCGGCGGTAGCGAGGATCGGCCGGTGGGTCCTCCGCCAGGATCCGGCCGAGCGTGGAGTACCCCCACATGCAGGGATAGAGAGCCGCGAGCCCTTCGCCGTACGAGGCGGCGGAGTCCAGGAGGAACGCGGTGTACGCCGCGCAGGCGGGCCCCTTGACGGCACCCTCGAGATCCGCGCCGAACTCCGCGGCGAGGGTCCGGTGCAGCGACAGCTCGTCGAAGAAGGTCGAGTGCGCCAGCTCCACCAGGTCGCCGAGATGCCCGTCGGGCGCCTGCCACGCCAGCCGCGCGAACACCCGTACGTAGTCGTGGAGGAAGAGGTAATCCTGCTCCAGCCACCCGCGGAAGACGGCGAGGTCGAGGTCGCCGCGCGCGATCCCGGCCACCGTCGGGTGGCGGAGCTGCTCCTCGACGAGTGGTCGGCCGATCGTTTCGAGTTCCCTAGCCAGACTCATGTCCGGCAGTCTCACACGACAAGGCGCCCCTCAACCGACCCCGTTCCCCGCTGGAGCACCCCTCAGCCGATCCCGTTCCCCGCTGGAGCACCCCTCAGCCGGCCTGCTCCCAGGCGAATCCCTCGGCCGGGCCGCTACGGGTGGAGCACGCCTCAGTCGGCCTTCTCGCGGTGCGGCATCCGTTCGACGAACGCGTCCGAGGAGGGGAAGAACACGCTCTCGTGCCCGTCCTCCCAGCGGACCAGGTACGGCGGTGCCCCGTCCGTCCCGTGCACTTCGATGATCACGGCCTGACGATCGTGGTCCCCGACGTGGTGACCCCGGACCAGCAACGCATCGCCCGTGTGCGCTCGCATTGGCCCCTCCCATCTCCGGCTATGTGGTCACCGTCGCTCGGCGGGACCCGGCCGGGATAGGGCCGAAGGTCCACCGAGCCCCGCCGAATGTCGGGCGCCCTCGGACGTACGGCCGCGCGATGCTGGGAAGGGGGAACGCACATGGCCGTGACGATCGCCCTGGGCGGCGACACGATGCTGGGCCGTGGCGTCGGCGAGGTGATCGCGGACGCCGGGCCGGAGGGCCTGTTCGCCCCGGAGGTACGCGCGGCGTTCGCCGAGGCCGATCTCGCCGTGCTGAACCTCGAGTGCTGCGTCTCGGACCGGGGCCGGCGGTGGGACGCGCCGGGTAAGCCGTTCCACTTCCGCGCCCCGCCGCAGGCCGTGGGCGTGCTGACCGGGCTGGGCGTCGACTGCGTGACCCTGGCGAACAACCATGCGCTGGACTACGGTCACGAGGCGCTGGAGGACACGCTGCGGCATCTGGCCGGGGCCGGCATCGCGGCAGTGGGCGCGGGCCCTGACCGCGAGGAGGCACGGGAGCCGGCCGTACTGGAGAGAGCCGGTACGCGCGTGGCCGTGATCGGCGTGACCGACCACCCGAGCGACTTCGCCGCGTCGGAGACCGCGCCCGGAGTCGCGTACGCCCCGCTGAGCGAGGGTGTGCCGTCGTGGTTGTCCCGCGGGATCGAGGACGCGGCGGCCGAGTACGACGTCGTCCTGGTGACGCCGCACTGGGGGCCCAACATGACCACCGAGCCCCTGCCGTACGTCCGCCGGGCTGCGGAGGGCTTCGTGAACGCGGGAGCCACGCTGGTGGCCGGCCACTCCGCCCACGTCTTCCACGGAGTAAGAGGCAACGTCCTCTACGACCTGGGCGACCTCATCGACGACTACGCCACGGACGAGTACCTGCGCAACGATCTGGGTCTGGCGTGGCGAGTCGAGATCAGTGACCTCGGCGAGGTGAGAGTGACCGCGTTGCCGCTGACGCTGGACTACGCGCGGACCGAACTCGCCCGCGACGAGGACCGTACGTGGATCGTCGACCGGCTCAGGTCCGCCTGCGCGAGGTTCGGCACGGAGGTCACCGAGCGCGGCGGCCGGCTGGCCGTCCGCCCTGCCTCCGAGTGAGCGGTGCCCTATCGGTCCGCGGCGGCCGGCGGCTTGCCGCCGATGCGCCGGCCAGTGATGCGTGTGGGCTGGATGCGCAGGTAGAGCTCCCTGGCGCCGCCCGCCCAGGGTTCGACGCCCGATTCCCGCACCGACGCGCGTTCGTTCTCGGACTCCACATGACGCACCGATCCCTGGATGAGAACGCTCCAGGCCTCCCGCGTCTCGGGGCGAAGCTCGTCGATCTCGAACGCGACCTTGTAGTCGGCATCCGCGATCCCGGTGCGAAGGTCCTCATCCGTCGGGCTGTCGTGGGCGGTTCGAAAGACGATGGTGCCCTCGTACAGCCGGTAGTTGACCGGCAGGATCGTGGGACCGTACCGGCCGAGGTAGGCCAGCCGCCCGATGCCGCCCGGCGAGATCAACCGCAGGCACTCGGCCTCGTCCAGAGCTTCCGGCACCGGTGCCCCGCCCCCGGACTCCCGTTCCGACGCGCCGCCGGACTCCGCGCCGGTCATGTCATCAGCCATCAACGGTCCCTGTCCCCCGATCCGGATGAGTGGGTGAACCCAGATCAGAGACTTCCCGCCGCTCAGGGGCCCAACCAGCAGGTCAGGCAGGAGGGCGGGGACCCGACGATGGTCAGCGCTACATCTTTCGGGGGGACGCCTCCCGAGCCGCCCCGGGAGGCGGTGCGGAGTCCGCGGGGGGATCGGCCAGGACTCCCTTGAGGAGGCCGGTCGACTGGCCCACCTCGATGAGGTAGCCGTCGGGGTCGCGTAGGTAGCAGCGCAGTTCCGACTTGCGGTCGAGGGGCTCGGTGAGGAAGCGGGCGCCCTTCGCGACGGCATGCCGGTAGAAGGCGTCGATGTCGGCCACGCGCACGTTCAGGAAGCTGGACACCCGCTCGCCGCTCCGGGGCACGTCCAAGGTGACGTCGGGCTTGTCGGGGGTGGGCCCGCCGCCGGGGTTCATGATGATCCAGCTGTTGGCGACCTTCACGATCGCCGGGTTCTCCTCCATCACGACCTCGCCGCCGAAGACGTCGGCGTAGAAGCGCCTCGAGACCGCGACGTCGCGCACGGTCAGGAAGTACGAGAGGAGGAGGCCGTGCTCGGGCGTGGGAAGGTCACCGTGAGAGGTCATCGTTGGTCATTCCTTGCGTTGATGGGAGGGGAGCGCCCGGTTCCGGGACGGCCGGGCTGTGACGCGCGCCGATGGTGACCATGGTCATCAGGACGCAGACGGCGGCGATCGCCGCGACGACCGTGACCACTCCGATCCGTGAGGCCACCAGCGGCAGGAGCAGGACGGCGGTGACGCCGCACACCACGACGGTGGGGCGAAGGACGGGCTCGGCCAGGAGGGGCGTGTGGACCATCCAGAGCAACGTCACGAACAGCGCGGTCGGGATCGCCACGGCGTAGCAGATCGCCAGGGGTGACGCGCGGAGGTCGTGTCCGGTCTGCCCGACCGCCACCTCGAGCCCGGCACCGAGCGCCGCGAGGCTGACGAAGATGCCGTAATGGCCGTACCCCCACCGGTACGAGAGGTGGCGGCGGTCGTTGAGCCCTTCGCCGGCCGGGGCGAGGAAGTAGAGCCACCAGAGGGCGAACAGCAGCACGAGCCCGGAGCCGGCGATGATGATGAGCGGCCGGTTGATCTCACCCCCGTCGAGCGCCGCCCCGACGCCGTTCGACGCTGCGAGGACGCTCTCGCCGAAAAGGATGATCGTGAACAGGCCGTAGCGCTCGGCGATGTGGTGCGGGTGCCAGTTGGTGGGGCCGGGCCGTTCCGCCCACCGTGGCACCGCGAGTTCCAGGGCGGCCAGGCCGACGAAGCACGGCACCTGGGCCGACGACGGCAGGGTGCCGGTTCCCGCCAGAACGAGCCAGGCGATCCAGCCCGCCTGCGCGACGGCGATGCCCAGGGCGTACCGCAGCGCCGTACGACGGCCGGCCGGGTCCTCGGCGCCGGCCCGCAGCCACTGCGCGACGAGCGCGGCCCGCATGACGAGGTAGCCGATCGCGACCGCGCGGTAGTCGGAACGGTCGGCCGCGGCGGGCACACCCGCGGCGAGGACGAGCACGCCGGCCATCTGCACCATGGTCAGCAGCCGGTACGGGACGTCGTCGGTGTCGTACGACGACGCGAACCAGGTGAAGTTCATCCACGCCCACCACACCGCGAAGAAGACCTGCAGGAAGGGAACGAGCCCGGCCAGGGCGTGGCCGTCGGCGATGTGGTGCGCGAACTGCGCGGTGACGGCCGCGACCGCCACCACGAAGGTCAGATCGAACAACAGCTCCAGCTGGCTGGAGACACGGTGCGGCTCGTCGATCGCACGCGCGGCCATCCGGACCCGGATCCGGTACCTGATCTGCGCTGGCGGCACGGTCTCGCTCCCGTCACTCCCGACGTCCGTCCTGCTGAAAGAGACCAGGCAGTGGTCACATCTGTGACACACGATCTCCCGCCGGCGGCTGTCACAGCCCCGCGAGGTTCCCGGTCTTAACTGACGGCCGGGCGGCAACCGATGCCCGGGAAGACGGCAGAAGCGAGACACGATGAATCACCCGACACCGCGGCGGCACCCCGCCGCCCCCGCGCGGATCGCCACGATGGACGATCTCCGCGAGCACCTGCAGTGGGCGGTCGAACTCGAACACGCGACCCTGCCGCCGTACCTGTGCGCGCTCTACTCGCTCGACCCGGAACGCAACTCCGAAGCCGTCGATGTGGTGGCCGGAGTCTTCATCGAAGAGATGCTTCACCTGACCTTGGCCGCGAACCTGCTCAACGCCGTCGGCGGGCACCCGCGGCTGGACTCGCCGCGGATGCTGCCGCCTCACCCCCGGCGGCTGCCGCACGGTGACGCCTCCCTGGAGCTGTCGCTGCTCCCGTTCGGCGACGAGGCACTCGACATGTTCCTCCGGCTCGAACGGCCGGCGCCGCCCGGCGCCCCGGCGGAGGGCGACCGCTACGAGACGATCGGGCAGTTCTACGCGGCGATCGAGGACGGGCTGCGCCACCTGTGCGACCGGCTCGGCGAGCGGGAGGTCTTCCGCGGCGATCCGGCTCGCCAGGTGCACGCCGGACACTTCCGGCACACCGCCGGACGGATGATCGCCGTCACCGACCTGACCTCGGCGCTGGCCGCGCTGGAGGAGATCGTCGAAGAGGGCGAGGGCACGTCGCGCGGCGCGGTCTGGGATGGCGACCCGGACGTCCACCATCCCGACCGGGACGAGGTCGCCCACTACTACCGCTTCCAGGAGCTCAGGGCCGGCCGGCGCTACCGGCGCGGCGACACTCCGCGGTCCGGCCCCACCGGCGAGACGATCAGCGTGGACCCGCTCGGCGTCCTCCCGATGAGGCCCAACCCGCGACTCGCCGACCACGCTCCGGGCAGCGCGATCCGTACGGCCCAGGAGGAGTTCGACCGGACCTACTGCACCCTTCTGCATCTGCTGGAAGAGGCGTTCAACGGCAGCCCGCGGCTGCTCGCGGTCGCCACCGCCACCATGTACAAGCTGAGGACACAGGCCCAGGCCCTGATGCGGATGCCCGACGGCGAAGGCACGACGGCCGGCCCCACCTTCGAGTACGTCCCGCCCGAGCAGCGTCCGTGGAGCGCCGACGACCCGCAGCGGATCGCCGTGCTCCCCGACGGCCCGTACCTCGTGTACGGCGGAGTTCCGCTGAAGCGTAAACGCAAGATCGTCGCGGCCGAGAACAACGCCGCGCTGACCTGGCAGACCGGCGAGACGTTGGCCACCGAGCCCACTTACGCCCTGTGCCGCTGCGGCCGGTCGGGCGCGAAGCCGTTCTGCGACGGGACCCACGCCCGGGTCGGGTTCGACGGCACCGAGTCCGCCGACGTACGGCCGTACGAGGAACGGCAGCACGTGCACGACGGCGTGGGCATCTCGGCTCAGCGCGTCGGCGAACTCTGCGTCCACGCCGCGTTCTGCATCGGGCGCACCAGACCGATCGCCGCGATGCTCGCCGACACCGACGACAGCGACGTGCGCTCCGACGTCATGGGACGGATCGAGCACTGCCCCTCCGGGTCGTACAGCTACGCCCTGCGAGGCGGAGGCGAGTCCATCGAGCCCGACCTCCCGAAGGCCGTCTCGGTCCTCGAGGAGGAGAACGGCCTGGCCAGCTCGCTGTGGGTCACCGGCGGCGTGCCCGTCCAACGCGCGGACGGGCAGCCGCTGGAGACCCGCAACAGGATGACGTTGTGCCGCTGCGGGCACTCGGCCGGCAAGCCGCTGTGCGACGGAACCCACCGAGAGATCGACTTTCGCGAGGAACGACCCGGCCCGGTCGGCGACGAAACGGTCGCGGAGAAGAAAAGGACGGCGTGAGCGCGCGGCCTACGCGCTGACCGGGGGCGCCGGCCTGGAGTAGTAGACCTTGACGCTCCCGCAGAATCTCGCGAGTTTCCGTACCGTCCCGGTCACCGGCACCCGGGCCTCGTCGAACGCGGCGATCGAGATCAGCCCGCCGATGGGCAGGCTGCGCACCATCTGCTGGGCGGCTCCCGGAGGCGGGTCCTCCCAGAGGATGCACACCACCCGTACCGCGACCGCCACGCCGTTGGTGTTGTGCACGAGCAGCGTGTCGAAGTCCTGGGAGGGCTCGGTGAACCGGGTGCCCAGCAAGCGGCGCGCGTGCAGTTCGTCGGCGGCGCTCACCGGTCGTTTCACCCGCTCCTTGTGCCGTACGGTCACCTCGACGTCGGCGACGTCCCGGAAGCCGGGCCCGTCGAAGGCGAGCACGTCGATACCGGGCGAGCGGGGCGGGAGGACGACCAGCCCGCGGTCGCTCCCGTACGCGGTCCGCACCGTGACGCCGCGGAGCGCGTGGCCCGCCCGGTCGAGCGGGACGAATTCCAGGGTCGGCGCCGTGGCGGTGAACCCGTAGTTGGTCATCTGGAGGATCTGGTCGATGTAGCCCGGGCCGCTGGTCCGCTTGAACGCGAAGGCGATCTCCGAGTCCGGGCTCGACGGCGCGATGTTGACGATGACGGTTCCGAACAGCACCAGCCCGAGGCCGGTGCTCGCCAGCCTGATCCACCAGCGAGCGGACCGCCGGGCCCGCTCCGCCGCGGGTGGGGTGTCACGGGTCATGAACCCCTTGAGTCCCGCGGCCGGCTGGTACTCCCGCCGCAGCCGGTCGGCGCTCTCGATGACCTCCGCCGCAGGGCGTGCGAGGCGTCCGGCGCGCAACGCGATCGGGGCGCCGAACCGCCACAGCTTCGCGCGGACCTCCAGGCGGGCCGGGACCGGCACGTCCTCCAGTGCCTGGCCGGATTCGCCCACGCGTACGACCAGCCGCGTCGCGCCTCGGCTGCCGCTCTGCTCCACCGCCGTCACGTTGGACCACGTAAGGCGCATCTCGTACTTGTGCCAGGTGATCCCGTACGCGGTGAGGGTCAGGCCGCGCCTGGCGCGCAGGGCGGTCAGGACGGCGTTCACCTCCAGGAGCGCGATGCCGGGGATCCACAGGACCATCGGCCCGCCGGCGTCCCAGCCGAGAAACCACCTGAGCGCGATGGCGACCGGCCAGAACACCGGCCAGAACCAAACGGCGTGGCTTCGATACGCGATCCGCTGCTCGTCCGGAGGTGGCGTCACTGAGATTCCCGTCAATCGTTCCCGCCCCCCGACGGCGACGAAGATCATAGAGCCGGATGCGCCGGAACCGGTGCGAATATCGCCGGCCGAGACCCGTACCGGCCTGGGAATCAAGGACCGCGGTCGCGAGAGCCGGGTCGTAGGCGGTGGTGGCTCAGGGCTGTTCGCGCTTGTTGCGGGCGTAGACGACCGCCGGTTTGCCGTCGCCCGGGCTACGGCGGTCCAGGGCGAACTGCCCGATCGCGGCCATGAGTTCGCTGAGCTTGGGGTAGCCGTAGTTGCGGGAGTCGAAGTCCGGGCGCTGCTTGGTGACGATGTAGCCGACGTTGGCGAGATTCGCCCAGCCGTCCTCGTCGGATGCCGCGTCGACCGCGTTGACGAGCTGGCCCAGCAGTTCGGTGTCCGCCTCGAGAGACACCGCCAGTGACGCCGCGGTGGGCTCGGGCAGCGCGTGGGCGGGTGAGGCGATGTTGCGGGAGTAGGGCAGGTTCTCGATGTAGACGAACTTGTCACATGCCGAGACGAACGGCTTGGGGGTCTTGCGTTCGCCGAAGCCGTAAACCGTGAGACCCGACTCGCGGATCCGCGAGGAGAGACGGGTGAAGTCGCTGTCGCTGGAGACGATGCAGAAGCCGTCGAAGCGCCCGGTGTACAGCAGGTCCATGGCATCGATCACCATGGCCGCGTCCGTCGCGTTCTTGCCGGTCGTGTAGGCGAACTGCTGGATCGGCTGGATCGACTGGGCCAGCAGCTGGTCCTTCCAGCCCCGCAGGCTCGTCCCCGTCCAGTCGCCGTAGGCCCGCTTGACGTGCGCGGTTCCGTACTTGGCGACCTCGGCCAACAGCCCGTCGGTGACGCCGGGCCGCGTGTTGTCCGCGTCGATGAGCACAGCGAGCCTCGCGGCGTTCTCCCTGACCATGGTGCTTCTCCTCACGAGCGGGCCACGAAGGTCAGCCGGTCACCGCGGCCGGCCTGCCAGCCGGCCGGCCGCGCTCGCTTCTGCTGCTGCTCCGGTAACACCCGTTCCCTCGTACACGCTGGTTTTCGCCCGGTAGTGGAGCAAGTGTCGCGATCCGAAGGTCGGGCGTCCAGCGGTTCCTCGAGCCGAGCAGACGGACCGGATGACCGACCGCTCGGTGCCGGGTTTCGTTCAGATGATGCCGAGGGCGAGCATGGCGTCGGCGACCTGCGTGAAGCCGGCGATGTTGGCTCCGGCGACGTAATCGCCGGGGCTGCCGTACTCATCGGCCGTCTCCAGGCAGCGGTCGTGGATGCCGCGCATGATGTCGGCGAGGCGTTCCTCGGTGTGGTCGAAGCTCCAGGAGTCCCGGGAGGCGTTCTGCTGCATCTCCAGTGCGCTGGTCGCCACGCCCCCGGCGTTGGCGGCCTTGCCCGGCGCGAAGACCACACCGGATTCGGCCATGAGCTGGACGGCCTCGGGGGTGCAGGGCATGTTCGCGCCCTCCGCGACGATCGTGCATCCGTTCCGGATCAGTGTCGCGGCGTCCGCGCCGTTGAGCTCGTTCTGGGTGGCGCAGGGCAGGGCGATGTCGCAGGGCACCTCCCACACCGAGCCGCCTTCGACGTACCGGGCCACGTCGCTCCTGGCATCGGCGTACGCGGAGATACGGGCGCGGCGGACCTCCTTGAGGTCCTTGAGCAGCTCGACGTCGATGCCCTTCTCGTCGACGACGTAGCCGCCGGAATCGGAGCAGGCGATCACGGTGCCACCGAGCTGCTGGACCTTTTCGATCGCGTAGATGGCGACGTTGCCCGAACCCGACACCACGACCTTCTTGCCGTCGAAGGAGCCGCGGCGGGTCTTGAGGATCTCATCGACGAAGAAGACGGTGCCATAGCCCGTGGCCTCGGTGCGTACCTGCGAACCGCCCCAGGTCAGGCCCTTGCCGGTCAGGACGCCGGACTCGTAGCGGTTGGTGATCCGCTTGTACTGGCCGAACAGGTACCCGATCTCGCGGCCGCCGACCCCGATGTCACCCGCGGGCACGTCGGTGTACTCGCCGATGTGCCGGTAGAGCTCGGTCATGAAGGCCTGGCAGAACCGCATGATCTCACCGTCGGAGTGGCCCTTGGGGTCGAAGTCCGAGCCTCCCTTGCCGCCGCCGATCGGCATGCCCGTGAGGGCGTTCTTGAAGATCTGCTCGAAGCCGAGGAACTTGATGATGCCCAGGTAGACGCTGGGGTGGAAGCGCAGGCCACCCTTGTACGGGCCGAGCGCGGAGTTGAACTCCACCCGGAAGCCCCGGTTGATCCGCACGGTGCCGGCGTCGTCGACCCAGGGGACCCGGAAGATGATCTGGCGTTCGGGCTCGCACAGACGGCTGATCACGGCCGCGTCGGCGTACGCGGGATGCTTGGCGACCACCGGACCGAGGCTGGTCAGAACCTCGTGCGCCGCCTGGTGGAACTCGGTCTCGCCGGGATTGCGTCGTAGCACCTCGTCGTAGATGTCGTGCAGCTTCTCGTCCAGACCAGGCACGCCGTCGTTCCTCTCTGTCGTTCTCGCCTGTCGTTCTCGCCTGTCGTTCTCGGCCGTGTCGTCCGCCGGCACCATCGATACCGTCTCACGAGAACCGACAGGTATGACATAGGTGGACACGCCTGACCTTCCGCTCATCGGCCGCCTGTGACGTACGGGGCGCAGCGGCACTCCTGACGCGTCGTTTCCGGGTGGCGCTTGGACAACGATGTCCGAAGCCGGGGAGTTACATGAAGGCGTGGGTGGGACGCCTTCAGGGTGTGCCGGCTCTGCCGTGAGCCGCTCCCTGGAGGATTTGGTGGCCGAGGAACTGTCGCCGGTGATCGTCGGTGTCGATGGGTCGGAGCCGTCGCGCGTCGCGCTGCGGTGGGCGGCCGAGGAGGCCGTACGGCGAGGCCGCCCGCTGCGGATCGTGCACGCGTTGGATCCGTGGGCGGAGGCGCCCTTCTACCCGGTCGCCATGACGACGGAGATACTTCAACAGGTCGGCGGAGCGATCCTCGAACAGGCCGTCGGGGACGTACGCGGGCGGGAGCCCCGACCGCCGGTGACGACGGCCCTCCTCGCCGAGCCGGCGTCCGTGGCGCTGCGCGGGCAGGCCGAGGAGGCCTACGAGGTCGTCGTCGGGCACCGGGGCCGCGGCGGCTTCGCGAGCCTGCTGCTCGGCTCGGTGAGCCTGCGCACGGCGGGCTACGCGAGCGTCCCGGTCGTGGTGGTACGCGACGGCGACCGCCCCGAGCAACGGGAGATCGTCGTCGGCATCGACCTGTCGCGGCACTCAGCCGCCGCGCTACGGTACGCGTTCGACGCGGCGGCCGTACGCGAGGCGCTGGTGCGCGTGGTCTATGCCTGGTGCCCGCCGGAGGGACGGTACGCGGTCCTGGACGTCGGAGAGCTGGCCGAGGCCGCCCACCGGGAGGCACATCGGATCGTGGCACCGTGGCGCGAACGGTATCCGGGGATCGCGGTGACGGAGGACTCTCCCCGTGAGCATCCCGTCAAGGCGCTCGTGACGGCCTCGGCCAACGCGGACCTCGTCGTCGTCACGGCACGCGGGCACAGCGGCCTGCGGCTCGGCTCGGTCAGCCACGGCCTGCTCCACCACGCCCGCTGCCCCGTGGCGGTCGTACCGCCCGGCACGGAGGCCGGCTGAGCGGCCCCGACACCGACGGACAGGGTGGCCTGGTTCCCGTTTCGCTCTCGACCTCGTGGTGCCGGGCCTGGGCCCGTACCTCCTATCGGCTTCCTGCCGGGAGGTCGATGGTGGCGGTGAGGCCACCGCCGGGTGTCTCGGACAGTTCTATGGTTCCGCCGTCGGCGGTGATGAGGCGGTGGGCGATCGCCAGGCCGAGGCCGGTGCCCGCCGGGCTGTCGGTGCGGAATCGGCGGAACGCCACTGCCATGGCCTCCGCGCTCATCCCGGGGCCGTCGTCGATGACGGTGACGCAGGTCCGGCGGCCGGAGCGACGCGCTCCGAGGCGTACGTGTCCCTCTGGCGGAGTGGCGGTCAGAGCGTTGTCGATGAGGTTGTCGATCACCTGCTCGAGATGAGCGGGTACGGCCTGGGCGGCGACCGGACGGTTCGTCTCGGCGGACAGACGCACGCCGCGCTCCGCGGCGACGGGGCGCCATGCCTCGACCCGTTCGTCCAGCATGCGCGATACGGCGACGTGTTCCGGCGTCGCGGTGACGTTCTCGGCCCGTGCGACGGCGAGCAGCCCGTCGACCATCCGCGAGAGGCGGGCCAGTTCGTCGAGCGCGCCGTCGAACTCCGCGCCGTCGCCGGTCTCGGTGGCGAGGAGTTCCATGCGCAGCCGAAGCGCGGCCAGCGGCGTACGGAGCTGGTGAGAGACATCGGCGATCATGGTCCGGTGGTCGTGGACGAGGCCTTCCAGACGGGTGGCCATGACGTTGAAGCGTTCGGCGAGCCGCCGGACCTCGACGGGCCGGCGGGGCGGGGCGGCGCGCGCGGTCAGGTCGCCCGTGCCGAGCGACTCCGCGGCCGTTTCGAGAGCACGCAGGGGACGGCCGACCCAGCGGGCGAGTGACACGGCGAGTACGACGGCCCCGGCCACCGCGACGACCGCGACCGTCGCGAGGCGGCCCCACAAGCGCATGACGCGGTCGTTCAGCGGGCCGAGCGGCCGGGACAGCAGGACCGCGCCCGCCACGGCTTCGGCGTGTCCGCTCACCGGTACGGCGGCGATGAGCCGGTCACCGTCCCGGGTGAGGCGAGTCCGGCCGGCCAGTGCGGGTGTCGCCCGTGCCGGGGTGTACAGGCCGGTGTCGGCACCGATCACGGTGTGTCCGTCGTCGTCGACCACGGTGACGGCCATGCCCGCGCCGCCGTCGTTCTCGGCGCGCAGTGCGCCCAGTGTCCGCGGCAGGGCGGCGGACTTCTCATGGTCGGCGAGTCGTTCTTCAGAGGCCGCCGCGAGCGTGTGGGCGATGGTGAGGGTGCCGGTGCGGTAGTCGCGTTCGTGCTGGTTCTCCATCGCGAAGCCCAGCGGGAGGAGCCCGCCGAGCACGAGGCCGCCGGTGAGCGCCAGCAGAGCGGCGAGGATCCGGCTGGTCACCGTGGGTCCCCGAGCCGGAAGCCACGAGCGTAGACGGTCAGGATCGCCGATGGATCACCGAGCTTTCGGCGCAGTGCCGCGATGTGCACGTCGAGCACGCGGGTCGGCCCGTACCACTGGGTGTTCCACACCCGCTCGATGATCTCCTGCCGCGCCACCACCCGGCCTGGATCCGTGGCGAGACACTCGAGGATGTCGAACTCGGTCGGTGTGAGGGCGATCTCCTGATCGCCGCAGTGCACCTGGCGGGTACGCGTGTCGATCCTCAATCGGCCGTGGGTGAGCGCGTCGGGGCCGGTGATGCGACTGCGGCGCAGTACGGCACGGATCCGGGCGGTCAACTCGGCGAATCCGAACGGCTTGACGATGTAGTCGTCGGCTCCCGCGTCCAGCGCCGCGACGCGATCGGGCTCTTCTCCACGCGCGGTGATCACCAGGATCGCCGCGTCCGACCGGGAACGCAGCTCGGTGCACAACTCGACCCCATCGCCGTCGGGCAGACCCAGGTCGAGCAGGACGACGTCGTAGGTATCGGCCGCCCGAGCATCCTCGGCGGTGGACACGGTCCGGGCGGCGTAACCCGCACGTGTCAGCCCGCGGACGAGTGAATCGGCGATGCCGGAATCATCCTCCACGATCAGTACACGTGCCGAAGCGCTGGTCACCGTCTCACCGTATGAGCATTCCGGGGATCTGAACGAGTTC
Source organism: Actinoallomurus oryzae (assembly GCF_039541955.1). Lineage (NCBI taxonomy): Bacteria > Bacillati > Actinomycetota > Actinomycetes > Streptosporangiales > Thermomonosporaceae > Actinoallomurus > Actinoallomurus oryzae. The sequence continues at coordinate 73,527 of NZ_BAABHF010000028.1, forward strand.
CGAACATTTCCCTAACCCGGTCCTGGCAGGTCCCCGGGAAGGGTGGAGGGCCCCGCTCCCGTCGAGAAGGACACCGATGTTCTCCACCGTCTTCGGGCTGCCCGCACACCCCCTGGTCGTGCACGCGGTCGTCGTCCTCGTACCGCTCGCCGCCCTGTCGGCACTGGTCGTCGCGGTGTGGCCGGCGGCTCGCGACCGCTACGCGCCCGCGGCGCTGCTCCTCGCGACGCTCGCGCTGATCTCGGTCCCGCTCGCCACGCACACCGGCGAACAGCTGGAGCGCCACGTTCACCCCTCGGCCTTCGTGGAGCGGCACACCTCGATGGCCGATGGTCTGCTGCCCTTCATGGGTCTGCTCTGGCTGGCACTGGCCGTGCTGGTCGCGGCACGCCGGCTGGGCGCCACACGAGGAGTGGGCTGGACCCGGTACGTCGCCGGTGGAGCGGCGGTCGTCGCCGTGGTCGGCGCGGTCGCCAGCGGCGTTCAGGTCGCACGGATCGGCGACAGCGGCGCGCGGGCCGCGTGGCACGGCGTCGCCACCACGTCGGGCCAGGTTTCCGGACCGCATCACTGACCGGTACGCCGATGCCCACGACGAATGCCATGAGGCGCCCTGCGAGCCCCGTACGAGCGGTGCCCGGCGGCGGAATGCTCCCCGGACCCGGACGCCTGTGGGAGCGGGTGCTCGTCACCGTGATGATCGCCGGGGCGGTTCCGGTGTTCGGGGTCTGGTGGCAGGACACGCCGGCGGGTTCACTGCGCGGCATCGGCGACCACCTGGTCGCGGCGGGACGCGTCTCCGGGATGCTCGGCGCCTACCTGCTGCTGGTCCTGGTGACGCTGATGTCGCGGATGCCCTGGCTGGACAACCGGGTGGGCTCCGACGTGATCGCGCGCTACCACCGGGCGCTCGGCGAGTACACGGTGATCCTGCTGGTCGCCCATGCGATTCTTCTCGTCGTCGGCTATGGCCTGCAGGACGGCACCGGTCCGGTCGCCGAGACCGTCACCGTCGAGGTGTCGTATCCCGACGTGCTGATGTCCACCGCCGCGCTGGGTCTGCTGGTCATGGTCGGGGTGGTGTCGGCGCGTGCCGTACGGCCCAGGCTCGCCTACGGAAGCTGGCATCTCACCCACCTGTACGTCTATCTGGCGATGGCTCTGGCATTCGCGCACGAATTCGCCAACGGCGCCGACTTCTCCGGGTCGCTGCGCAACCGGGTGCTGTGGTCCGCCGTTCACATCGGTGTGTTCGCCACGCTGGTGGTGTTCCGGCTGCTCGTGCCGGTGTGGCGGTCGGTCGGGCACTCGCTGCGCGTCGCGGAGGTCGTGACCGAAGGGCCCGGCGTCGTGTCCGTCTACATGACCGGTCGGAACCTGAACCGTTTGAAGGCCGAGGCCGGGCAGTTCCTGCGTTGGCGGTTCCTCGACCGCGGGCTCTGGTGGGAGTCGCACCCGTACTCCCTGTCGGCACCACCCACCGACCGGACGATCCGCATCACCGTGAAAGATCTCGGCGACGGCAGCGGGCGGCTTCGCCAGGTGCGTCCCGGCACCCGGGTCTGGTTCGAGGGACCGTACGGGGCGTTCACCGCGGGCCGCGGCAGGGCCCGCCGCGGCGGGCGGCCACGGAGCCTGCTGATCGCGGGCGGTGTGGGGATCACGCCGATCCGCGCGCTGTACGAGACCCTCCCCGGATCAGGCTCGGACGTGATCCTGCTGTACCGGGCGTCGCGCAATGAGGACCTGGTCTTCTGGCGGGAACTGGTGGACATCGCCCGCCATCGGGGCTTCGGTCTCCATCCGATCGTCGGCGGGCACGTGAGGAAGAGCCGAGATCCGCTCGACGCGTCGGCGCTCCTCAGACTCGTACCCGACGTGGCCCAGCGCGACGTCTACCTGTGCGGGCCTCCAGGCCTGGTGAAGGGAGCCACCGGACACCTGAGGAAGGCGGGTGTGCCCAGGAGCCGTATCCATGTCGAAGCCTTCGACCTGTAGAGCTCCGTGGAATGAGAGGGAGATGTCCGCATGATCAAGGTCGTCATGTCGTTGGTGTCCACTGCCATCGGCCTGGTACTGCTGCTGTCCTTCAAGTCACACTCGGCCGGCCCGCCGAGGTCCGCGCTTTCCGGAGCGACGGCCGGGACGCGCAGCCCACACGGCACCGCGTCCCCTTCCCGTACGAGGTCCATGAAGCGCCCCGCCGGCCGGAGCGGCGTCTTCGCCGGAGACCCGATCGACACCCCGTACGGGACGATGCAGGTGGCAGCCGTCATCACGGCCGGCAAGCTCACGAACGTCAAGGTGCTGCGGCACACAGACGTCGGTGGCCGCAGCGCGCAGATCGACGCGTCCTCGCTTCCGGTCCTGCGGTCCGAGGCGCTCTCCGCACACGGCGCGGACATCGACGTCGTGTCCGGGGCGACCTACACGTCGAGGGGTTACGCCACGTCCTTGCAGTCCGCGCTGGACAAGGCCGGTATATGACCGGCCGGCGCACCGCGACCGCCACCAGCATGGGTACCGTCATGTCCATCGCCGCCCCCGCGGACACCGATCCTGAGATGTTCTCGGCGGCCACCCAGGCGGCGTTCACGTGCCTGCGCCATGCTGACGATGTCTTCTCGCCCTTCAAAGCGGCCAGCCCCATCAGCCGGATCAGGGACGGCCGGCTGCCCCTGGCTGATCTTGCCGAGCACCCGGACGCCGCGTGGATTCGTGAGGTCCTCGACATCTGCTCGGCCTTGAAGGCCCAGACCGGAGGCGCGTTCGACGCCTGGGCGGTCGGCGATCCGCCGGCCTTCGACCCATGCGGCGCGGTCAAGGGCTGGGCCGCCGAGCAGGCCGGCGCGACACTCACCGCACACGGCGTGACGCGACACTCCCTCGGGGCGGGCGGCGACGTCCGGGTCCGTGGCGACTGCGGCGACCGGCCGTGGCGGGTGGGCATCACCGACCCGCACCGGCCGGGCCGCCTTCTCGCCGTCGCCGAGCTACGCGACGGCGCCGTCGCGACCTCGGGCACCACCGAGCGCGGCGCGCACATCTGGGATCCGAAGGCCGGCCGACCGGCCTCGTACCTGAGTCAGGTAACCGTCATCGGACCCAGCCTGACCTGGGCCGACGGGTACGCGACCGCGGCGATGGCGCTCGGCGCGCAGGCGTTCGACTGGCTCAGCGCACTCGCCGAGCGGACCGCCTATGACGCACTCGTCGTCGACCGTCGGACCGGCGTCCGGTGGACCCCTGGCATGCCGAAGCACGTTCCGGCGCTCGCTTCGGCCGTATGACCGGATGCACCGGCCTGGGCCCTTCGGGCGGCGGCGCCAGGACCGAAGCCCCTGGCTGCGACTCCGGCGGTCGGCGAGGTTGGGGAGACGCATAGGACGGCAGACGGACCCGCCACCGATCCGGCGGCAGGAGGGTCGCTCCGGCTTGAGGACGAACGAGGATGACCCCATCCGGCGCACGTCGCGTTGCCCTGATGACCGGCACCGCCGGACCGCTGGCGGCCGGCGGGCTCTGCCGTGTCCTCGGGCTCACCGGACCGGCGAACGTTCTGTGGGCCGCGGCGACGCTCTTCGCGCTGGTCCCGGCGGTGTGGTGGGTTCTGGCCGCCCTCCGGCAGCGGCGACTCGGCGTGGACCTGATCGCGGTGCTCGCGCTCGTGGGCTCCCTGCTCGTCCGGGAGTATCTCGCCGGCGCGCTGATCGCGGTCATGCTGGCGACGGGGCGGTCGCTGGAGGACTACGCGAGCCGCCGGGCACGACGGGATCTGCGGGCCCTGCTGGAACGCACTCCGCGAGAGGCGCGGCGCTATGAGGACGGTGCCGTACGGGACGTTCCGGTGGAGGACGTCGTACGCGGGGACCGCCTGCTCGTGCCCGCGGGTTCGGTCGTGCCGGTGGACGGCGTGGTGGAGCGCGACGCCGCGGTCCTGGACGAGTCCGCGCTCACCGGCGAGGCGCTGCCGGTGGAACACGACGTGGGCGCGGCGGTGCGCAGCGGGACGCTCAACGCGGGCGATCCGTTCGACCTGCGCGCCACCGCGACGGCCGAGGAGAGCACCTACGCCGGCGTCGTGCGCCTGGCGCGAGAGGCACAGGCCGAAAGCGCACCGGTCGTCCGTCTCGCTGATCGCTTCGCCGTGCTCTTCCTCCCGTTGAGCCTGGCCGTGGCGGGCGGGGCATGGCTGGCGTCCGGGCAGCTCGTCCGCGCGGTCGCCGTACTCGTCGTCGCGACGCCCTGCCCGCTGCTGCTGGCCGCGCCGGCCGCCATCGTCGCCGGCATCTCGCGTACGGCCCGTCACGGTGTCGTCGTCAAGGGCGGCGCGGCCCTGGAGACCCTGGGGCACGCCCGGACCCTCATCCTCGACAAGACCGGCACGCTGACCACCGGCCGGCCCGAGGTCACCGACGTGGCCACCGACGCGGAGGCGGACCCGGCCGAGCTGCTGCGGCTGGCCGCCGCCGTCGACCAGATGTCCTCACACGCGCTCGCCGAAGCCGTCGTACGGGCCGCTCACGAACGCGGCCTGAGCCTGCCCCGGCCGCATGAGGTCCGGGAAATCGCCGGTCGCGGCGCCCAGGGCCGTGTCGACGGCCGATGCGTCGCCGTCGGCAAGGCGGTCTCGGAGGCCGCCTGGATGTCCGGCGTACGGGCCCGCGCGGCGCTGGACGGCGCCATGACCGTGTGGGTGACCGTCGACGGGCGGACGCGAGGGGTGGTCCTGCTCCGCGACACCGTACGGCCCGACGCACCCCGCACGCTCCGGCGGCTGCGTTCCTCGGGTGTCCGGCGGATCGTCATGCTGACGGGTGACCGTGCCGACGTCGCCGAGAGCGTGGCGACCGTGCTCGGGATCGACCAGGTTCAGGCCGAGTGCTCGCCGGAGGATAAGGTGCGGGCGGTCCGGGCCGAGCCGGACGTCAGCGCGATGGTCGGGGACGGCATCAACGACGGCCCGGCGCTGGCCGCCGCCGACGTCGGCGTCGCCATGGGCGCCCGCGGCGCCGCCGCGTCCTCGCAGGCCGCGGACATCGTCATCACCACCGACCGGCTCGGCCGGCTGGCCGACGCGATGGACGTCGCGCGCCGGGCACGACGGATCGCCGTGCAGAGCGCGGGCGCCGGCATGCTGCTGTCGCTGGCGGCGATGGCCGGGGCGGCCATCGGCCTGATCCCGCCCGCGGCCGGCGCGCTGTTGCAGGAGGGCATCGACGCCGCGGTGATCCTCAACGCCCTGCGGGCCCTGCGCGAGGGCCGGGGCACCCGCGTCCCGCTCGACATCTCGACGGACGCGCTGTTGCGCCGCTTCGGCCGGGAGCACGCCTTCCTCCGGCCGTCACTGGCGAACATCCGGGCGGTCGCCGACTCACTCTCGGCGACCCCCGAGGCCCTGGAACGTCTTCGCGACGTGCACCGGTTTCTCGTCCAGACCCTCCTGCCGCACGAACGCGCCGAGGAGACCCGGCTGTATCCCGCCGTGGCGCGGGCGCTCGGCGGTACGGAGGCAACGACCACGATGAGCCGCGGGCACGCCGAGATCGAGCGTCTCGTACGCCGTCTGGGCCATCACCTCGGCCTCGCCGCACACGACGGTCTCCGGCCCGACCAGCTCGACGATCTCAAGGCGTGCCTCTACGGCCTCCATGCCGTACTGACCTTGCATTTCGCCCAAGAGGAAGAGGCGTACTTCTCCCTCTCATCCGGGGTCTACGCCCTCTGACCCCGGCTCAGGAGGACGAGGCGGCGGTGTCCTGGTCGAGGCGGTCCCGAGCCTGTTCGAAGGCGCGGGCGTGCTCTCCCTCGTCCGTGGCGGTGCCGGACAACATGCGGGCGGCGTCGGTGTCACCGGCCGTCTCGGCCCGGTGGGCGAAGGTGGGGTA
>NZ_BAABHF010000029.1:0-43667 GCF_039541955.1 Actinoallomurus oryzae
GACCACCGCGACCGGCAAGAGCTGCTTCAACAATCGCATGACGAATCCTTCATGAAATTCCCTTAGCGAGATTCCGCAGCCCAGCGCCACGGCGACACGGAAAACGCTAGAGATACACCCGCCGGAAATCGTCACCGTGCGGTGGACACTCGCTTGTAGCTCGCACGGGGGACAAGCGATCCCCGCGAGTGTCCACCGTGTGGTGACGATCCGGAGGGCCTCGAGGCCATAGCGTTATCGACATCGCCGATCGCTGATTAATCGCCAAATGGAGGACGTTATGATTCGCAATATCAAGGCATCCGCTGTGATCGCGCTAAGCTGCGCGGTGGCAGGAGCGGGACTTACCGGCTGCAAGTCCGACTCGAATACGGCTCCGTCGGCATTCCACAGTGCCGGCGCGCACAAAAGCGATAAGCCCTTGCCATCGGGGACCGAGAAGATCAAGGTCGAGGGCCGGTCGGTGAACGTGTCCTGCTCGGGCAGCGCGGCGAAGGGCAGGCCGGTCATCGTCCTGCTGGCCGGGCTCGGCGACGGGTTGGAGAAGATGGCCGGCCTCCAGAAGACCCTGAGCGAGAACAACCGGGTCTGCTCCTACGACCGCCTCGGCGAAGGCGCGAGCGACCAGCCGGACGGCCCGCAGACCTTCGCCGACACCGGGAAAATCCTGACCGGGGTGATCGACCGGGTCGCCGGCCACCGTCCCGTCGTCCTGGCCGCTCACTCACTGGGCGGGATGATCGCCGCCCGATACGCCCCCGCCCACCGCCGCGAGGTCAAGGGCCTGGTCCTGATGGACGCCACCTCACCGACCTCGGTCGCCGACATCTCCTCCGGGATCCCGGAGTCCGCCACCGGCACCGCGGCCCAGTTGCGGGCGCAGACCCTCGCGGTCGACAAGGGGCAGAACCCGGAGAAGCTCGTCATCACCGACGGGAAGGTGCGCTCCGCCGGAAACATCCCGGTAGAGGTGATCAAGCACGGTAAGCAGTACCTCGCCGCGGCCGTTCCCGAGTACGGGCAGCGCCTGGAGCAGTTGTGGACCGCTGGCGAGCGCAAGTGGCTCGCCGTCTCCCACCGCAGCAGGCTGAGCACCGCCACCCAGAGCGAGCACTACATCTACGTCGACCAGCCCGACGTCGCCGTCCACGCCATCCAGCGCGTCGTCTCGCAGGTCGCACGTTAGGGCGGGCGATCGGCCGACTCTTCGAGTCCTCCCTTCGGTAACGGATCTCGTGCGGATGGCGCTGTAGGCGATGTGCGGCGGTTACCCCTGAACCGCCGCACCTCCGGCCGCCTCGGGGTTACCTCGTAGCCCCGGGGCGGCCTTTCCGTAGCAAGAGGCGACCCGACCCGTGCTCGCCGGCGCCCGTCCGGGGGAAGGGCGGTTGAAAGGCTCCGCCTCCCCGGTAACGGATCCGGAAGGGCCGGCGGTGTAGAGGGATGGTGACATCGCGCGGCCCCACTTGCGGGGCCGCCGCGCAAAGCCCGCCCGCCCCGGGATCCAGACGCCCATCTCCCGGGGCGGGCGGCGGTTCGGCCCAAGCCCGGTGGCCGTGCCTGGTCACCCACCCAGCATCGCGAAAGGAGCCATCCCAGATTGGCGCGCACTCGGGTTACCGCACTCGCGGCCGTCCCCCCGGCCGTCGCCTCGTCGGAACGACGTGGCGCGAGGCGATGAGCGCCGCGCAGCTCACCGGTGCGGCCCTGGTCCTGGCCGGCCTGTTCGGCCTTGCGTTGTCCATCCGGCACGTGATCGGCGGCCGCCGTACGAGCCGAAAGCGCCGGCGGCCTTCGCACCGCCGTCGCTGAGCCGTACGGCCCCGTCCCACACCGCCGCGCGGAGGCCCGGCGTCGGCGGCGACCGGACCGGCGCGACGAGGGTGACCGCGACGCTCCACACCCCAGATCGGTGCACATTCGGCACACACATGCCTTTCCGGGGGAAATGCCGCATCATTGCGCGGGTGAGTCATGCCGAGGAACTGCATCCCCCGCCCTGGCTGGCCGCCGACCGCACCGGCGCCGAGCACGAGCCCGACGCCCTCCTGCGAGCCGCGCGAGAAGGGGACGAAGACGCGTTCCGCACGCTGTACCGGCAGATCCACCCCCGGCTGCTGCGCTACGTACGGACCCTGGTCGGCGACGACGCCGAAGACGTCACCTCCGAGGCATGGCTCCACATCGCACGCGACATCGCCATCTTCGAGGGCGACATCAACGGCTTCCGCGGCTGGACCGCGACCATCGCACGCCACCGCGCGCTCGACCACCTCCGCCACCGCAAACGCCGCCCCGTGGCGCACACCCCCGTCGACGAGCTCCCCGAGCAGACCGCACCCGAGGACACCGAGACGACGGCCCTGAACTCACTGTCCACCGAGGCCGCCCTCGCGCTCATCGCACGCCTCCCCCACGACCAGGCCGAGATCATCATCCTGCGCGTCGTCGTCGGCCTGGACGCCAAGACCGTCGCCAAGATCATCGGCAAACGCCCCGGCGCCGTACGCACCGCCGCCCACCGCGGCCTGCGCCGCCTCGAGCACCTCATCAACGACCTGGAGCCCCCGCGATGAACGACGACTCCGGCCTCGATCCCGACACCGCCGAACGGATGCTCCGCGGAGAACCCACCGGCCCTCCCCGTCTCGCCCGGCTGCTCACCGCCGCCTCGGCCCCTCCGCAGACCGGACCGGCCGAGGGCGAACGGGCGGCCCTCGCCGCGTACCGCGCGGCCCGGCTCGGCCGCCGGGCACGGCGAGGACGACGGATCCCCGCTCTGCTCAGCCTCAAGGCGATCCTGATCGGACTCGCGCTCCTCCTCACCGGCGGCGTCGCCGTGGCCGCGACCGCGCATCACCTCGCCGCCCCGCCGAGAGACCGGCGGCCCCATCGCACCAGGACGGCGGACACGTCCACGACGTCCCTGACCCGCGACACACCACGACGATCCGTACACCCGACCGCCCGGCGGCCGGCCCCGCGGCCCGCGCACCCCGCGCCTCCCCGTCCACGGCCGACGCCGCACCAGAAGAACAAGACGCACCCCATCAACACCCCGAAAGGCAAGGCGAAGGGAAATCCTCACAAAGGCGCGCCGGGTGCCTGACCACGGCCTCCGCCGGCCTCAGAACGTCTCGTCGAGGCTCACCGTCCCCTCGACGGCGACCTGGTAGGCCGACACCCGGCGTTCGAAGAAGTTCGACAGCTCCTGCACGTCCTGGAGCTCCATGAACGCGAACGGGTTCTCCGTGCCGTACCGGATCGGCATGCCGAGGCGGGCGAGGCGCTGGTCGGCGACGTTCTCCAGATAGGCGCGCATGTCGATGGCGCTCATGCCGGGCAGGCCCTCGCCGCACAGGTCGCGGGCGAAGGCCAGCTCGGCGGCGACGGCCTCCTCCAGCATCGCCGTCACCTGCCCGGTCAGCTCCTCGTCGAACAGCTCCGGCTCTTCGGCGCGTACGGTGTCCACGACGCTGAAGGCGAACTCCATGTGCATGGACTCGTCGCGGAAGACCCAGTTCGTACCCGAGGCCAGGCCGTTCAGCAGCCCGCGGGAACGCAGCCAGTACACGTAGGCGAAGGCGCCGTAGAAGAACAGGCCCTCGATGCACGCGGCGAAGCAGATCAGGTTGAGCAGGAACGCCCGACGGTCCGCCTTGGTGCGCAGCTCCCGCAGCTCGCCGATCGAGTCGATCCAGCGGAAGCAGAACTCCGCCTTGTCGCGGATCGAGGGGATGTTCTCCACGGCGGCGAACGCCCTGGCCCGCTCGTCGTGGTCGGGCAGGTAGGTGTCGAGCAGGGTCAGGTAGAACTGGACGTGCACGGCCTCCTCGAACAGCTGCCGCGACAGGTACAGGCGTGCCTCGGGCGCGTTGAGGTGGGCGTACAGGTTCAGCACCAGGTTGTTCGCCACGATGGTGTCACCGGTGGCGAAGAACGCGACCAGCCGGTTCACCAGGTGCAGTTCCTCGGGCGTCAGCCGGGCCAGGTCGGCGAGGTCGGAGTGCAGGTCCACCTCCTCCACCGTCCAGGTGTTGCGGATCGCCGCGCGGAACCGGTCGTAGAAGTCCGGATAGCGCATCGGCCGCAGCGTCAGATCCATCCCCGGGTCCAGCAAGCTCGTGCGGCCTCCTTCGTCGGAGGAGTGATCCAGAGACACTGTGCTTTCGATTCGCTCGCTGCGCTCGCTCATTGGCACGCCTCGCAGGTCTCGGGGTTCTCCAGGGAGCAGGCGACCGCTTCGGCCACCGGGGTCACGGTCGTCTGGGCGATACGCGTCGCCGGGCGTGACCGCAGGTAGTAGGTGGTCTTCAGGCCCGAGCGCCACGCGTAGGCGTACATCGAGGACAGCTTGCCGATGGTCGGGCTCGCCATGAACAGGTTCAGCGACTGGGCCTGGTCCACGTACGGCGTCCGGGCGGCGGCCAGGTCGATCAGCGCCTTCTGCGGGAGTTCCCACGCGGTCCGGTACAGGGCGCGCAGGTCGCCGGGGAGCTCCTCGATCCCCTGCACCGAGCCGTCGGCGCGCTTGATCGCGTCGCGGACCCGCGGCGTCCACAGTCCCCGCTTCTTCAGGTCCGCCACCAGGTAGGTGTTGATCTGCAGGAACTCCCCCGACAGCGTCTCGCGTTTGAAGACGTTGGACACCTGCGGCTCGATGCACTCGAAGCAGCCCGCGATGGAGGCGATGGTCGCGGTCGGCGCGATCGCCACCAGCAGCGAGTTGCGCAGCCCGACCTGCCCGATCCGGGCGCGCAGCGCGTCCCACTCGGCGGCGTGCACCGGCGCGGCGTCCGGCCAGTGGTCCGGGTGCAGGACGCCGCGAGCGGCGCGGGTCCGGCCGTACTCGGGATGTGGGCCGTACGTGGCCGCCAGCGCCGCCGACTCCCCGTACGCCGCGAGCGCGATCTCCTCGGCGATGCGGGTGGACAGGGCCAGCGCCTCGGCCGAGTCGAAGGGCAGCCGGAGCCGGAAGAACACGTCCGCCAGACCCATCACGCCGAGCCCGACCGGCCGCCACCGCCGGTTCGCGTTCGCGGCCTCCGGCGTCGGGTAGAGGCCGCGGTCGATCGTACGGTCCAGGAACCGCACCGCCGTACGGGCCGTCGCCTGCAGACCCGCCCAGTCGACCCCGTCGTCGGTCAGGTGCGCGGCGAGGTTGATCGAGCCGAGGTTGCACACCGCGGTCTGGGAGTCGTCGGTGACCTCCAGGATCTCGGTGCACAGGTTCGACAGGTGCACCACGTTGCCGGGCTCGGCGGTCTGGTTGCAGGCGCGGTTGGCCGCGTCCTTGAACGTCATCCAGCCGTTGCCGGTCTGCGCGAGGGTGCGCATCATCGCGCCGTACAGCCGCCGCGCCGGGATTTGGCGCACGGACCGGCCGTCGGCCTCGGCCGCCCGGTACGCCCGGTCGAACTCCTCGCCCCACAGGTCGACCAGCTCCGGCACCTCCTTCGGGTCGAACAGCGACCACACCTCATCGGCCTCGACCCGGCGCATGAACTCATCCGGCACCCAGTTGGCCAGGTTGAGGTTGTGCGTACGCCGCGCGTCCTCGCCGGTGTTGTCGCGCAGTTCGAGGAACTCCTCGACGTCGGCGTGCCAGGGTTCGAGGTAGACGCACGCGGCGCCCTTGCGCCGCCCGCCCTGGTTGACGGCGGCGACCGACGCGTCCAGGGTCCGCAGCCACGGCACGATCCCGTTCGAGTGCCCGTTCGTGCCCCGGATCAGCGATCCCCGGCTGCGGACCCGGCTCCAGGAGATCCCGATCCCGCCCGCGTACTTGCTGAGCCGCGCGACCTGCCCGTACCGCTCGTAGATCGCCTCCAGCTCGTCGCGCGGTGAGTCGAGCAGGAAGCAGGAGGACAGCTGCGGGCGGGCGGCGCCGGAGTTGAACAGCGTCGGCGAGCTCGGCAGGTACGCCAGCCGCGACATCAGCCCGTACAGCTCGGCGGCCTCCCCCACGTTCTCGGCCAGTCCGCACGCCACGCGCAGGAAGAAGTGCTGGGGCCGCTCCAGCACCCGCCGCGTCGTCGGATGCCGCAGCAGGTACCGGTCATAGACCGTACGCAGCCCGAAGTAGGTGAACCGGTCGTCCGCGCCGTGGTCCACCAGGGCGTCCAGCGCCGCCGCCTCGCGCGCGACGAACCCGGCGGTCTCCTCGTTCAGCAGCCCCTGCTCATAGGCCGCCGCGATGGACTCGGTGAACGTCACCGGCCCGGTCTCCTCGGCGATCGACCGGGCCAGCAGGCGCGCCGCCACCGTCGAGTAGGCAGGGTCGGTGATCACCAGCGCGGCGGCCCGTCGTACGGCCTCGGCCAGGTCGCCGGCGTCGCCGACGCGGAGCGGGTCGGCGTCCGGCAGACCGGCGCAGGCACGCTCGATCTCCACGGCGAGCGTGCGCTCCGGATCGCCGTCCGACGCGGGCGGCGCGATGAGCTGTTGTGTCACGTGCTCTCTTCCTCGCGAGCTTCTTTCACTGGGTTCCCTCTGGCACCGATTGCCGCAGAGGCAACAGGCACACAAGGAACACGAGAACCATACATGTAGTGGCATCCACACCACAGCACCCCTAGATGTTGGGTGCGTCATCGCTGTGCCCCTGTACGCGGGCATGCCGAAGACTCCCGGCGGCCGACCTGCCGGGAGTCTTCTCGCTCGGGCCTTATGCCGTGGCCGGTGCCTCCACGGACCGGGGTTCACCGGCCGCACGGGCGAGCAGGCGTTCGGCCATCGGCGCGAAGCACAGGCCGATCGCGGCCCACATGATCGCCTGGGCGGCCACCGAGTACAGGCGGAAGGAGAACAGCAAGACCGCCAGGACCAGGAACGCGATGGAGAACCCGACCATCAGCAGGTACAGGCCGCCCCGCGCGCGGATCGTCTCCTCGTGGCCGATCGCGGGCGGGTTGGCCGGGTACTTGACGAAGGGGATCAGGTAGAAGCCCAGGAAGCCGCCGAGGGCGACCAGCAGCGCCAGCGTCCGTGGCCGCAGGTTCCCGGTGCGGCCGCAGGCCAGCAGGTAGGCCACCACGTACAGGCCGCCCATCGCGGCACCGAACACGATGACGCCGGCGCCGATCCCCACGTTGGCCTGGACCGTACGGCTGAAGAGGTCCGACCCCGCGGCCTCGGGGGTGATGCCCGCCGCCCTGTCGAGCAGGGCCTGGGCGGCGTCGCGCCCGCTCTCGTAGTCGATGGCCGCCTGGATCTGCGGCTCGGCGAAGATCCGGGCGAAGACGAACGCCAGGATCCCTCCGATCGCGCCAACGAGCAGCCCACGCACGATGAATCGCCGTTCCACGGCGTACTCCTTCGGGTGCGGTGTCGCGGGATCAGTGGCAGGGGAACCCGAGGAAGTGACGCGCGTCGTGCACGAACTCGTGGATGTACATGTTGTCGCCGAACACCGAGGTGGCGCCCTGGTCGACGCCGATGAAGTAGTACGCGGCCAGGCAGAGCAGCACGGTGCCGAACAGCCACAGAGCGGCCCGGGCGCCCGGCACGACGAGGGGTGTCGTACGGGTGGTGGGCAGCGTCGAGGTGGTCATCGCAAGAGCCTCCTAAAGGGATCCGGCGTCCCTGTCACGGGTGGAGCGCTTCTGACGGCGGAGGGTCTGACTTCCCGGCCCGTGGGCCGGATCACAGTGGCGCGACCGCGCCGGATTTGCACCGGCTTCCTCTTACCATCACGTTCGTCCGGAGCGTACGACCGGCGTTCCGGACCGTCAACATCGCGGGAGGTCGCACCCCATGGCCGTTCGTCTCTGCTGGTCACCCACGCGGCCACCGCCGCGACCCGGCAGGCCCGCTTTCCCGGTGACGACGAACCGCTCGACCCGCGCGGGGCCGAGACGGCGACCGCCGGTCAGGGAGTGCTGCGCCGCCTGGCCGTGCCTCCTAGGGCGTGTCTCAGCCCGCGGTGGCGTCGTCGCCCCAGACGCCGGTGACCAGGCGGATGTAGTGGCCGGCGGGCGGCAGGCCGGGGTCCGGTGCGGCGCCGAGCATGGCCAGGGACAGGTGGGCGTGCGTCTCGGCGACTTCGGCGAGGGCGTGCCGGCCGCCCGAGGTGTACCAGTTGGCGACGCCGCTGCACATCTGCAGCAGGGCGAGCCGTGCCACCGAGGGGTCCGGGACCTGGAACGTGCCGGCCGCCTGGCCCTTCTCGATGACCGATTCCCACAGGTCCTCGTACTCGTCGCGGAGCGCGACGATCGGACGGCGGCGCTCCGGCGAGAGCGCGCGCAGCTCGGTGTCGACCACGAGCGTTTCGGACCGCCGCAGAGCGTGAGCCACGACGTGGGTCTGCACCAGGCCGTTCATCGCGGCCACCGGTGAGGGTGACTCCGTCAGGACCTGGCCCGCCGCGGTGAGCAGCCGGTCCAGGCTCGTCTGCATGATGTCGACGAGCAGGTCTTCCTTGGTCCCCATGTAGTGGTAGAGCGTCGCCGAGGACAGGCCGGCCGCGTCGGCCAGCTCACGGATGCCCGTCCCGTGGAAGCCCTTGGCGGCGAACAGCGCCACCGCGGCGGCGCGGACCCGGCCGTCGGGCTGGGGCGGCCGGCTCACCGGACGTTCCACCGGTAGCGGGTCCAGCCGCCGACGGGCTCGGCGCCGATGCTCCGGTAGAAGCTCTCCGCCGCGTCGTTGCCGTGCGCGACGTCCCATTCGAGGCGGCCGCGGGTCAGCGACCGCAGGGCGGACAGCAGCTCGCGGCCGAGGCCGTACCGCCGGTACTCGGGTTTGATGTACAGGTCGTCCAGCCAGATGCCGGGCCGGGTGTCCCAGGAGGAGAACGTCGGGTACCACAGCGCGAACCCGGCGACGGCGTCCGGTTCGTCCGGCGGCGAGGCGATGTGGGCCCAGGCGACCGGATGCTCCCCGAACAGCGCCTCGTAGGTCTCCTGCCGGTCCAGCCGCACCCGGTCGGCGACGCCTTCGTGCGCGGCGTGGGCCAGCAGCAGGGCGCAGATCTCCTCGAAGTCGGCGGGTTCCGCGGGTCGTACGGGCATCAGACCTCCTCGAGCCGTCCGCCGACGAGGGTGGCCAGCACGCGGATGCCGGCGATGTCCTCGGTGGCGGTGGACGTGGGATCCGCGGACAGTACGGCGAGGTCCGCGAGCTTGCCGGGGGTGATGCTGCCCTTGCGGCGCTCCTCGAACGCGGCGCGGGCCGAACCGAGTGTGTAGGCGTGCAGCGCCTCCAGGGGGGTGACTCCCTCCTCGGGAACGAACGGCCGGCCGCTCTCGGTCCGGCGGCCGACCATGGCGCGCATGCCGAGGAGCGGAGCCCCGCGTACGACGGGCCGGTCGGAGCTGCCGGGGACGACGAGCCCGGCGTCCAGGAGGGAACGGTGTCGGTAACACCAGCGCACGCGCTCCTCTCCGAGCGCCGCGCGCATGCCGTCGCCGATCTGGCCCACGAAGGTGTGCTGGGGCACCGGGATGACGCCCAGCTCGGCGAGGCGGGCGACCTGACCGGGGCCGGCCACCCCGCAGTGTTCGATGCGATGCCGGGGATCGGGGCGCGGGAACCGGGTCTGCGCCTCCTCGAAGGCGTCCAGGACCAGGTCGATGGCGCGGTCGCCGATGGCGTGCGCGGCCACCTGCCAGCCCGCCGCGTGCGCGCCGACGATGCGTTCCCGCAGCTCTTCGGCGGGGAGCTGGAAGTAGCCGCGGTTGCCGGGCTGGTCGGCGTAGTCGTCGTGCATCGCCGCGGTCCGTCCGATGAGCGAGCCGTCGGCGAACACCTTCACCGCCCCGAGCCGCAGCCGGTCGTCGCCGAACCCGGTACGCAACCCCAGGTCGAGCCCGAGCGCGCCCGGGGCTCCCTCGATCGGGTGGGTGGAGTCGCCGGTGACCATCAGGCGTACCCGGACGCCGAGTGCGCCGCCGTCGAGGGCGTCCTGATAGGCGGCGGCCTCGGTCGGTGAATGGCCGATCCAGCCCAGCCCGATACCGGCCTCGGTGCAGGACGTGATGCCCTCGGCGCGGTAGCGCTCGCTCGCGGCGGCGATGGCCTGAACGAGCTGCTCGCGCGGCAGCGGGTACCGCAGGTCGCGGACGAGCTGCTGGGCCGCCTCCTCCAGGAGCCCGGTGTCGGGGTGGACGACGCCGCCGTCCGGCGGCCGGTCGCCGATCTCACGCAGCAGCCGGCCGCCCACCACCGACATGTGCGCGGAGGTGTGCCGCAGCCAGACCAGGTGGTCGGGTGCCACGGCGTCCAGGCGGTCGCGGTGCGGGTGGCCGCCGAGCTTGTTCTGGTCGTAGCCGGAGCCGATGATCCAGGTGCCCGGCGGCTGGCTGCGAGCGCGCTCGGCGACCGCGTCGTACACCTGCTCCAGGGTGTGCATCGGCGGGGTGGACAGGTCGAGCTCGGTCAGTGAGAGACCGAACAGGATCATGTGGTTGTGCGCGTCGTCGAAGCCGGGCACGACCGTCGCTCCGGCCAGGTCGACGACGTCGGCGGCGGTGACGCCGTCCAGCTCGTCGTCGAGGGCCACGATCCGGCCGTGGTGGATGCCGATACGCCGGGCCGAGGGACGGGCCGGGTCGACCGTGACGGCCGACAGGTTCGTCAGGATGGTGTCGATGCGCATCAGGTCACGTACCTCTCGGCGAGCGCACGGAACCACGGGCCCCACGGCTCGGCGCCCGAAGAGCCGATCTTGACGATGGTGCGCCGGCCGGTCGCGAACTCCGGCGCCCCGGCGGGGCTCGCGCAGCGGAAGCGGTGGACCGCGCTGGTGGTGCCGACCCGGTCGAGCCACAGCTCGACGCGCATCGCACCCGGCGCCACGACCGGGGCGTGGAACTCGATGGCGAACGCGCGTACGGCGTACCGCAGGTCCTCGTGCCGGTCCTCCAGGCGCCGCCAGCCCATGCCCTCGGCCTCGTTCCAGGCCGACAGGGCCCGCTCGACGTGGACGGCGAAGCGGCTGTTGTGCAGGGTTCCGTTGGGGTCCATCTCGTCGAAGAAGACCGGGCTGTCCCACGCGAAGTGGGCCTTTTCGCTCATGTGTCCTCCTCCTTGACCAGACGTACCCGCCCGCTCATGCGCGTCGCCCGGTCGTAGGCGCCGGCGGCCTCGCGGGGCAGCGCGCCCTTGGCCACGCGCTGGGAGGCCGTCATCGGCAGTTCGTCGCGCAGCTCCCAGTAGCGCGGGACCTTGAAGTAGGCCAGGCGCTCGTCGCAGTAGGCGGCCAGCTCGGCGGCCGAGACCGTGCCGTCGGTGGCGACGTACGCCTTGGCCTCCTCGCCCCGCAGTTCGTCGGGGACCGGCACCAGCGCCGCGGCGCGGACGGCCGGATGCCGCAGCAGGACCTCTTCGACCTCGGTGGCGGAGATGTTCTCCCCGCTGCGCCGGATCATGTCCTTGAGCCGCCCGGTGTAGTAGACCCGGCCCTGCTCGTCCATCCGGCCCAGGTCACCGGTGTGGAACCAGCCGCGGCGGAACGCACGCGCGGTCGCCTCCTCATGGCCGAGGTAGCCGTCCATGAGGCCGATCCCGCGCAGGACGATCTCGCCGACCGAGCCGCGTTCGACCGGCTCGTCGGCCGGGTCGACGATGCGGACGTCGCGGTGCGCCAGCGGCCGTCCGATACAGCCGGTGCCGACGGTCTCGTCGTGGTCGTCCGGCTCGACCCGCAGGTCGGCCCCGGTCTCGGTCATGCCGAACGCCTCGTACCAGGGCACGCCCCAGCGCTCCTCCAGCTCGCGGTGGAGCGTGGGCGGGATCGCCGAGCACTGGATCGCGCGCACCGCGTGGTCGCGGTCGCGCGGGTCGGACGGCATCCGCAGCAGCAGCGCCGGCATCATGCCGAGGCAGTAGAAGTAGGTCACGCCGTACTCACGGACCTTCGCCCAGAAGGCGGCGGGGTGGAACCGGTCCAGCACGACCAGGTGGGCGCCGGAACGCAGCCCGGCCAGGACGTTCCACTGCGGGTCGATGTAGGAGAACGGCTGGCAGGTGAGCATGACGTCGTTCTCCCCCAGGTGAGGGAAGGCCGTCACCATGCTGTCGGCCAGCGCCGTCCAGTAGCGGTGCGAGAGCAGGCAGCCCTTGGGCAGGCCGGTGGTGCCGGAGGTGTACTGGATGTTGAGCAGGTCCTCGGGCCGGCTGCGGTCCAGCGGAGCCTCCGCCTCCGGCGTCGGGTCGCCGAGGTAGTGGACCGGTACGCCGAGCCGGTCGGCCAGCTCGGCGTGTGCGCCGGTGGTGACCAGCAGCTTCGCCCCCGAGTCGGTCAGCACGTGCCCGGCGTCGTGCGAGCGGTAGTTGAGGTTGACCGGGACCAGGGTCGCGCCGAGGCGGGCCAGGGCCAGCCACAGCAGCGGGAAGTCCGGGATGTTCGGCAGGAGTGCCGCCACCCGGTCCCGGCGCCGTACGCCCAGCCCCGCGAGCGTCCGGGCGAGGGCGGCGCTGCGGTCGGCGACCTGTCCGAAGGTGAGCGACTCCCCGGTCTGGTCGAAGGTCCACGCCGTACGGTCGGGCCGGCGTTCGGCGGCCCGCACTACCAGTGTCGCGACATCCGTGATCGTCATCGGCCGCGCCACTCCTCCTGAGCCCGGTCCGCCTCACCGGCGTACTCGGTGAGCTGCGCGTCGGCGACCTCGCGGGCGAACGCGTCCTCGACCGTGCCGTCGATGCCCTGGTCGATGGCGTGCTTGGCCAGGGCGAGGGCGTACGGCGGCTTGGCGGCCAGGTCGGCGGCGACTTCCAGCGCGGCCCGCTCGTGCTCGCCGTCAGGGACGACCCGGGCGACCAGCCCGTACCGGGCGGCCTCCGCGGCGCCGAAGTGCTCGCCGAGCAGGATGAGCTCCTTGGCCTTGAGCGCGCCGACGGCGGACGTGAGCAGCCGGGAGATCCCACCCGTCACGCTCAGCCCGACTCCGACCTCCGGGAAGCCGAACCTGGCGTTCTCGGCGGCCACCACCAGGTCGCAGCCCAGGGCGAACTCACAGCCCGCGCCCAGGGCGTACCCGTGCACCGCCGCGACCACCGGGAACGGAGCGCGCCGGATCTCCCGCGTGACCTCCTGGATGCGGTCCAGGCGCTCGCGGCTCGCCCCGGCCTCCAGGACCGGTGCCTCGGCCTTCAGATCATGGCCCGAGCAGAACGCCCGGCCGTTGCCGGCCAGCACGGCGGCCCGTACCCGCTCCGCCCGCGCCCGCGCCAGGGCGCGTACGAGCTGGTCCACCAGTTCGGGGACCACGGCGTTGAGCCGGTGCGGGCGGTTGAGCCGGATCCGCGCGACGCCGTCTTCGACGGCGAACTCCACCACAGACGTCACCGCGTCCCCCCGTGCTCTGACCGGCGCAAAGGCCTCTATCGATCGATCGATAGGCTATGCGGGGCCCTCGTCGGGCGTCAACGAGACCGGCGGCGCAGCAGATAGGTGTCCATGATCCAGCCCTTGCGGCGCCTGGCCTCCGCGCGCAGCGACACGATCCGATCGGCGACCTCGGACACCGGGCCCGACACGAGGATCTCGTCCGGGGTGCCCAGATAGGCGCCCCAGAAGATCTCGGCATCGGGCTCGGTCAGCTCGGCGAAGGCGGTGTGGGCGTCGAGCATCACTACCACGTCGTCCGCGCCGGCCGGCCACCCTCGCGCGAGGCGCCGGCCCGTCGTGATCTGCACCGCCCCGCCGACCTGGTTGAGTCCGGTTCCGTGCCGCGCCGCGAGGGCCGAGACGCTGCTGATACCGGGGACGACCTCGATCTCGAACGGCAGGTCGCCGCGCTCACGGACGTCGGCGAGGATCGCCAGGGTGCTGTCGTACAAAGCCGGGTCGCCCCACACCAGGAACGCGCCGGTCTCCCCGTCTTCCAGGTTGTCCGCGATCAGCCGCGCGCAGACGTCGGCGCGGCGGCGGCGCCAGTCGTCCACGGCCTCGGTGTACGCGGAGGCCGTACGGTCGCGATCCGGGTCACGCCCCCACACCATCCGGTAGTCGCGATCGCGCACGTACCGGTCGAGGATCTCCTGCCGGAGGTCGGTCAGCTCCTGCTTGACCGCGCCCTTGTCGAGCACGAAGAACACGTCGACGCGGTTGAGAGCGTTCACGGCCTGCACGGTCACCTGCTCGGGATCCCCCGCGCCGATGCCGATCACGATGATCTGCCTCATGCCGCTCAGTGTGTCGGTTTCGGCCGACGCCGACACAGGGGGGCATTCGGGACGCGCCCTACCATGCGGGGATGCGCGTCCTGCTGCTCGGCGGCACGAATGAGGCCCGGCGGCTCGCCGCGGGGCTCACCCGGCGAGCGGGGTTCGACGTGATCACCTCGCTGGCCGGACGGGTCGCCGAGCCCGCGCTGCCGGCGGGCCGTACCCGCGTCGGCGGCTTCGGCGGCACCGACGGGCTCGCCGCCTGGCTTGTCGCCGAGCGCATCGACGCGGTGGTCGACGCCACACACCCGTTCGCCGCCGAGATCACCGTCTCGGCCGTGACCGCGACTACGCGGACCGGCGTCCCGCTGCTCGTCCTGCGCCGGCCCGGCTGGCACGAGGGACCGGGCGACGACTGGCGCCGGGTGCCGTCACTCGCGGCCGCGGCCGATCCGCCCGGGGAACGGGTCTTCCTCACCACGGGCCGGGACGGCCTCCCGATCTTCGCGGGCGACGACCGCCGCTGGTTCCTCGTGCGGTCCGTCGAGCCGCCACCGCCTCCGCTGCCACCGCGCTCGACCGTACTGCTGGCGCGCGGCCCGTACACCGTCGAGGGGGAACTGGAACTGATGCGGCGGCATGCGGTCGACGTGCTCGTCACCAAGGACAGTGGCGGCGAGATGACCGCCGCGAAGCTCACCGCGGCCCGGCTGCTGGGCCTGCCGGTCGTCATGGTCGACCGTCCACCGATGCCCGCCGCGCCGGCGGTGACGACCGTCGACGCCGCCGAGACCTGGCTGGAACGACTCCTTCGGACCGGCGCATCACCTGGGCTTTGATCGGACGGCCTTCCCCGACATTCCTCTGGCCGCTGAATGCCGGTTTTCGTCCGCCCGCCTCTTCGGTGGACCGCTGGCGTCGACCTGCCGCCTGTGCGAGTCGTGCGAGGCCGCCACGAGCGGAACCGCCCCGCTTTTCGCCGGCGAACCGGAGGAAAGCGGGGCGGTGTGTTCACGAGGGCTCGGGCGTGGTCAGCCGGAGCGGTGCCGTCAGGGCCCGACGCGCTCGAAGCGGAACGAGGTACGGCCGCCGCCCGGCCCGGGGAGGATCTCGGCGACGCTGCTCGTGCCCGCCTGGTTGAGCCGCGTGGCCTGCAACACGATTCGCGTGGGCCGGGTCACCCTGATCTCATCGTCGATCGAAGCCGTCGCGCGCTGCCCGATCGGCCGGTCCCAGGGGTTCATGTCCACCAGGTGATCGACGAGACGGGTGGTGTTGTACAGAACGGTGCCGGTGGTGGCGTCCGCGAGCCGGGCGAGGATGACCAGGTTGGTCGGCGGTGCACCCCAGAGCCGTCCCTGGACGTTCACGTCGACGTGGTATCGCCCGGCACGCGGGAGTGTGACCTGCAGCGGGGTGTTGACCCAGCGCCCCGACGCGTACGGCTGGAGATTGAACGTCGTGTTCAGGTAGGCGATGTCTCCCGGCAGTGCCCGGGCGATGCGGCTTCCACCGGCTCCGGTCATCGTCGTCGGCCCCTGGTGCCGCTGGGACGGTGTCGCGGAACTGGCACTGGCGTGGGCCGGAATAGCGGCAAGCCCGAGCAGTGCGGTGGTCCCGGCGGCGGCCATCAGTCGACGCATAGATATTCCCCCTGGTGAGAGTGTGGAAGATGGAATCGGCAGGGTCTGTACCCGAGGAAGATCTCCGCTATTCACACAGGGCCATTAATCCGTGTCCGGAGAATATGCGGCCTGCGTCCGACATATTTCCATGTCGAGTTACACGTCCGACTTAAGATGATGTCTGACATGACACGCGGCAAGCCGCAAGGCGGTGCTGATGGCCGCCACATTCCTGACCGGTTTGGGAACGTTCGCCATCACGGCGGCGGCCCATGCGGACGTTCCCGGCCCGACCCCTCCGGCCCGAGTGGGTAACAGCACCTGCATCGGCGAGCTCCACCTGAAGGTGACGCACTTTACGGGAGAACCCGCAAGCGCGCGCGGCTCTATCACTTTCCCCTCATGCACGGTGGCCGGCCGACCCGATATCACTCACGCGATCGCGAAGATCATCGGTTCCGCGACCGGGAACCCCGACGATGTCACGATCCACGAGATGAACACCATGACGTGGCTGAATGCCGCCGGCAAGCCCGTCGCCACCCGGAAGCTGGCCATCGTCCGGACCCTGCTGGGCCCCGACCCGGACAACATGCTCACCGTCGCCCGCGGCGCGAAGACCAACCAGTTCGCCGGCGTGCTCGGTGCCGCGGCGTCCGCGTCATTCAATATCAACGCCGGCCGCGCGCAGCGGCACCCGGCCGAAGGGGGCGCCTGGTGGTACACCAACCAAAGCGCCGGTGACGATGGCGACGCCGCAGTGGCCGTCTGCGACGCCATGCCAGAAGCGACCCCAGAACAGCAGCAACGCAAACTCGAGTGCTACGAGGCCGCTTCCGGCGGTTGAGCCTCCGGAGCACCGCGATCATCGGCGCGGTCCTCAGCCCGGTCAGGGAAAGACGTCCCGTGCGGACGCGAGCGTGGAGGACCGCGCCGATCCGGACGATGCGGTACTTCCGCCGAACGGCTCACCGGCCACGAGGTCGACGTCCACAAAGCGCCGCCCCATCGGCTACACCGCAGCGGCGCGAGAAAGGCAGTGGCCATCGGATCTCACCGATGCCTATCGTGAGCTCATGGATCGCCGGCGGCATCCGCGCTCTGGTGCCCGTCGGGATCGCGGGCCAGGGGCGAGCCATGCACTTCAGTGTCCGCGCGATGTCATCGGCAACGCCAACGTCGTCATCGCCGGTCTCTTCTCCGCCAAGCGCAGGGACCATGTCGATCTCATGGACGAGCTTGAGGCCGAGGTGACGAAGCTCGGCGGCATAGTGGCAGCTCGCTTCGTCCAGCGTCGTGGTATCTCGGGGGACAAGAAGGGCCATTCCCCAGGTGGCAGGGCGAGCATGGATCAGCCCTACTCGGGGCGGACGCTGATGAGCACCGGCAAGGTAGAGGAGATGGCCGAGGCGTGTGCTCATGCCCGCGCCGACGCGGTCATCTTCTACAACGAGTTGACCGACCGACAGCGCAAGTGTCTAACAGCGATCTTCGGGCGCGCGGTGTTCACCCTTCAGGACCTGCAGCGGACAGCCGGACACAGGCCGTAGGACCCGGGACCCGCGGGCGAGGTCAGGGCAGGCGCCTACGGGATGACCGAGGGTGTTCGCGCACGTGCCACTGGTAGGCGCGTGCGCGTGCAGCGATCCCGCTCAGGTGAGCAGGGAACGTACCGCCTCTTCGGAGCGGCCGATCACGGCGGTTCCGTCGTCCGCGGTGATGATCGGACGCTGGATGAGGATCGGGTGGTCGGCGAGGGCCTTGACCCATCGGCTCCGGCTCGCGGCGTCGCGCGGCCAGTCCTTCATGCCCAGCTCGGCGGCGACGGACTCGCCGGTCCGGGTGATGTCCCAGGGCTCGAGCCCGAGTCTGGCGAGGACGTCCTCGAGCTCCTCCGTCGTCGGCGGGTCGTCCAGGTAGCGGCGCACGGTGTACCCGGCCCGCTCGGCGTCCAGCAGCGACAGCGCCGAACGGCACTTGGAGCATCTCGGGTTGATCCAGATTTCCACGGACGGCCCTTCTCTCATCTGCTGCTGAGATTATTCCGCCCCGTGACGTACCCCGACGAGTTCACGTGGATCGGTGTACGGGGCGGCTCCGGTGAGTGTCTCGTCGTGCTCGCGTTCCCGCTTCCACATCTCCCGGTACGGGCCCGGGCGCGACAGTAGGTCGGCGTGCGTGCCGCGGTCGGCGACGCGGCCGTCGGCCAGGACCAGGATCTCGTCGACCTCCGCCAGGCCGGCCAGGCGGTGGGTGACGAGCAGGGTCGTACGGCCCTCGGTGGCCGTGAGCAGGTCGGCGGTGAGAGCGTCGGCGGTCGCGACGTCGAGGTGCTCGGCCGGCTCGTCCAGCAGCAGGATCGGGAAGTCGGCCAGCAGCGTACGGGCCAGGGCGATGCGCTGCCGCTGGCCGCCGGAGACCCGCGCGCCGTGCTCGCCGACGTACGTGTCCAGGCCGGCGGGCAGCGCGGAGACCCAGTCCAGCAGCCGGGCGCGGCGCAGCGCGTCGCGTACCTGCTCGTCGGAGGCGTCCGGGCGGGCGAGCCGGACGTTCTCCCCGATCGTCGTGTCGAACAGGTGCGCGTCCTGACCGCACACCCCCACGGCGCGCCGTACGTCGTCGCCGGCCAGTTCGCGCAGGTCGACGCCGTTCAGCGTCACCTCGCCGCCGGCCGGGTCGAGCAGCCGCAGCAGCACCGTGGTCAGCGTCGTCTTGCCCGAGCCGCTCGGCCCGACCACCGCGCACCGGCGCCCGGGCGCCAGGTCGAGCGAGACCCCGTCCAGCGCGTACGGGCCGCCGGGCGTCCATCGGGCCCGCAGGTCCCGGACGCGCAGGGTGTACGGCGGCGCCGGCAGGGGCTCCGGCGCGGCCGGTTCGCGTACGGCGTCGGGGCGGTCGAGCACCGCGAAGACGCGGTCCGCGGACCGGCGGACACCGCCCAGGGACCGCGCGGCGAGCGGCAGGCCGGCCACCACCTCGAACGCCGCCAGCGGCAGCAGCACGACGACCGCGAGCAGCACGCCGTCGAGCCGCCCGGACCGTACGGCGGGCACGCCTACGGCCAGCGCGCCCCAGACCGCCAGGCCACCGGCCAGCGTCGCCAGCGCCGCGCCCGCGCCGGCCGAGGCGGAGGAGCGAGCCGCCGTACGGGTGTACGCGCGGTCCAGCCGGGCGGCCTCGGCGAGCCGCTCGGGGGCCGCCCCGTACGCGATCAGCTCGGGCGCGCCGCGCAGCGTGTCGACGACGTGGGCGGTCAGCTCGCCGCGCAGCTCCGCGCCCCGGCTCTCCGCGCGCCGGGCGACGACCGCGGACAGCCACGGGGCCAGCAGCCCGGCGGCCAGCAGCGCCGCGAGCAGGATCGCGCCCGCCGAGGGCAGCAGCGCCCAGGCGAGCCCGACCGAGGCGCCGCCGACGACCGCGGCGGTGGCGCCGGGCAGCAGCACCCGCAGGTACAGGTCCTGGACCGCGTCGACGTCGCCGACGAGCCGGCCGAGCAGGTCGCCGCCGCGCAACGGGCCGAGACGCTCCAGCCGCTCGTACACCCGGGCCCGCAGGTCGGCGAGTACGCGGAACGTGGCGTCATGGCTCGTCAGCCGCTCGGCGTAGCGGAAGACGCCGCGCCCGATGCCGAACGCCCGTACCGCGACGATCGCGACCATGAGCGTGAGCACCGGCGGGTGCTGCGCCGCACGGGAGATGAGCCAGGCCGAGGTGGCCATGAGCGCCACCCCGGAGCCCAGCGCGAGCACGCCGAAGAGCAGCGCGAGAAGCAGCCGCGTCTGCGGCGGCCTGACCAGGGTGAACGTCTTCACGCCGCCACCTCCACCGGATCGATCCGTACCGTGCGGTCGGCGAGTGCCGCGAGCGCGGGGCGGTGGGCGACGACGACGGCCGTACGCCCGGCGGCGGCCCGCCGGATCGCCTCGACCACGGCCGCCTCGCTCTCCGCGTCGAGGTTCGCGGTCGGCTCGTCCAGCAGCAGCAACGGCGCGTCGCGCAGGAACGCGCGGGCCAGCGCGACGCGCTGCCGCTGACCGGCCGACAGCCCCACACCGTCGTCGCCGAGCCGGGTGGCGAAGCCGTCCGGGAGCGCCTCGACGAACTCCAGCGCGTTCGCGTCGGACGCCGCGCGCCGTACGTCGTCGTCCGTCGCGTCCGGGCGGCCGAGCCGGATGTTGTCGGCGACCGTTCCGGCGAACAGGTACGGCCGCTGCGGCACCCAGGCGATCCGCGCCCGCCACGCGTCCGGGTCGAGGGCCGCGACGTCGGCGCCGTCGATGAGAACGCGGCCGGCGTCCGGGCGGACGAAGCCGAGCAGGACCGCGAGCAGCGTGGACTTGCCGGCGCCGCTGGGCCCGGTGAGCGCGACCGTCTCGCCCGGGTGGACGGTCAGCGAGAGGTCCGCGAGCGCGGGCGCGTACCCCACGGTGACGCCGCGCAGCCGGATCGCCGCCCGGGCCGGATCCGGCACGTCGGTGAGAGTCTCGGCCGGGGGCGCCGGCGTCTCGATCACCTCGAAGATCCGCTCGGCGGCGGTGAGTCCCTCGACGCTCGCGTGGTACTGCGCGCCGACCTGCCGCAGCGGCAGGTACGCCTCCGGCGCCAGGATGAGCACGAGCAACGCCGTCCGCAGGCCGATCTCCCCGTTCACCAGCCGCAGCCCGATCGAGACGGCGACCAGGGCGACCGAGAGGGTGGCGAGCAGTTCGAGGACCAGCGCGGACAGGAACGCCACCCGCAGCGTGGCCATGGTCGCCCGGCGGTACCGGTCGGTGACCTCGCGCACGGTCCGCGCCTGCGCCTTCGCCCGGCCGAACACCTTCAGCGTCGGCAGGCCGGCGACGACGTCGAGGAAGTGACCGGCGAGCATCGACAGCGTCCGCCACTGGCGGTCCATCTTCGCCCGGGTGGACAGCCCGACGAGAATCGCGAAGACCGGGATCAGCGGCAGCGTCAGCGCGACGATCAGCGCGGACACCCAGTCGCCGGACAGGATCCGCAGCCCGACCGCGAACGGCACGATGACGGCGAGGACGAGTTGCGGCAGGTAGCGGGAGAAGTAGCCGTCCAGCGCGTCGATGCCCCGCGTGGCGACCGTGGCCAGCTCCCCGCCCCGCTCGCCGGACAGCCAGGCCGGGCCGAGCCGTACGGCCTGGGCCAGCAGCCGCCCGCGCAGCTGCGACTTGACCTCCGCCGACGAACGGTGCGCGGCGACCTCCTGCAGCCACGCGACGAACGCCCGGCCCGCCACGACGCCGAGCAGGAGCAGCAGCGGCGTGCGCAGCGCGGCGAGTGACGCGCCGCCGAGGAACGCCCGGGCGATCAGGTCGGCGAGCAGCGTGGCCTGCGCGATGACCAGCCCGGCCGTGGCGCCTCCCAGGGCCACGGACAGGGCCAGGTAGACCCGGGTCGTGCGGGCGTACCGCAGCAGCCGGGGGTCGAGCGGCTTCATCGGACCGGCTGCGGGGTGTGGGGCTGCTGCGGGGCGTGCGGCACGCCGATCCGCCGGCGGAACACCCAGTAGGTCCAGCCCTGGTAGAGCAGCACCATCGGCGTGATCGCCAGCGCGACGATCATCATGATCTTCAACGTGTACGGCGAGGCGGCGGCGTTGGCCGTGGTGAGCCCGTTCGCCGCGGCGATCGTGGACGGCATGACGTGCGGGAACAGCGCGAGGAACATCGTCACGACGGCGAGCACGATGGCCGCGCCGGTGCCGGCGAAGGCCCAGCCCTCGCGGCCCCGTGCGTTCGCCAGCGCCGCGCCGGCCAGCGCGAGGGCCGCCGCCGCGACGGCCGGCCACGTCACCGGCTTGCCGTACAGCAGCTGGGTGAGCAGCAGGTACGCGCCGCCGACCACGATCGCGGCGGCGACGGCGAGGCGCGCGATCCGGCCCGCCCGCCGCCGTACCTCGCCGGTCGTCTTGAGCGCCACGAAGACCGCGCCGTGCAGGACGAAGAGCGCGAGCGTCGCGGCCCCGCCGAGCAGCGCGTACGGGTTGATCAGATCGGCGACGGTCCCGGCGTACTCGTGGGCGGCGTTCAGCGGCACCCCGCGCACGAGGTTCGCGAACGCCACGCCCCACAGGAACGCCGGCACGAGGCTGCCCCAGAACAGCGCCCGTTCCCAGCGGCGGCGCCAGGACGCGTCGTCGCGCTTGCCGCGGTACTCCAGCGCGACGGCGCGCACGATCAGCGCGAGCAGGATCGCCAGCAGCGGCAGGTAGAAGCCGCTGAACAGCGTGGCGTACCACTCGGGGAACGCGGCGAACGTGGCCGCGCCGGCGACGATGAACCACACCTCGTTGCCGTCCCAGACCGGGCCGATCGTGCCGAGGACCACGCTGCGTTCGGCCTCGTTCCGGCCGAGTGCCGGCAGCAGGACGCCGACCCCGAAGTCGAAGCCCTCCAGGAAGAAGTAGCCGGTCCACAGGAAGGCGATGATGATGAACCAGACGGTCGTGGCGGCCATGGCGCGCTCCTCTTTCTCCAGGCCTCTCAGTAGGCGAACGTGAGCGACGGCTCGGCGCGGTCGTCCCCGCCGAGGACTTCCTCCTCCGTCGGCGGACCGGCCTTGGCGTACCTGGCCAGGAGCCGCGTCTCGATCACGAGGAGCACGCCGTACAGGACGGTCAGCGACAGGAGCGAGACGAACATCGAGGTGGCGCCGACGCCCGGCGAGACGCTCGCGGACGTCTTCAGCACCCCGTACACCGACCACGGCTGACGACCCATCTCGGTGAAGATCCAGCCGGCCGAGTTGCCGATAAAGGGCAGAGTGAGCGAGACCACGCCGGCCCGCCACACCCAGCGGTTCGCGGGGAGCCGCCCGCGCCGGGTCAGCCACAGGCCGAGCAGGGCGATGCCCGCCGTGAGGAACCCGATGCCGGCCATGATCCGGAAGTTCCAGTACACGAGCGGCACGATCGGCCGGTACTCGCCCGCGCCGTACTTGGCCTGCTCGGCGGCCTGCACGTCGTCGATGCCCAGCACCTTGCCGTCGAAGTGGCCGGTGGCCAGGAACGACAGCACGCCGGGCACCTTGACGCTGAAGACCTCGCGGCCACCGTCGAGCGTGCCGACGGTGAAGATCGAGAAGGAGGCGGGCTTTTCGGTGGTGTACAGCGCCTCGGCGGCGGCCATCTTCATCGGCTGCTGCGCGGTCATGACCTTGCCCTGCTGGTCGCCGGTGACGGCGACGCCGAGCGAGGCGACGAAGGTGACGACCAGTGCCATCCGCAGCGACGGCCGGAAGACCTCGACGTGCCGGCCCCGGGCCAGGTGCCAGGCGCTGATCCCGACGACGAACAGGCCGGCGGTGACGAAGGCGGCGGTGATCGTGTGCGGGAAGGCGACGAGCATGGTCGAGTTGGTCAGCACGGCCCAGAAGTCGGTGAGCCGGGCGCGGCCGGTGGCGGTGTCGAGGT
Organism: Actinoallomurus oryzae; assembly: GCF_039541955.1. Classification (NCBI taxonomy): domain Bacteria; kingdom Bacillati; phylum Actinomycetota; class Actinomycetes; order Streptosporangiales; family Thermomonosporaceae; genus Actinoallomurus; species Actinoallomurus oryzae. The sequence goes on from NZ_BAABHF010000029.1 coordinate 23,164, forward strand.
GGTAGCCGACCGGGTGCTGCATCCAGGAGTTGGCGGCGAGGATGAAGTACGCCGACAGCAGGGTCCCGACCGAGACGATCCAGATGCAGGCGAGGTGGATCCGCTTCGGCAGCCGGTCCCAGCCGAAGATCCACAGACCGAGGAAGGTCGACTCGACGAAGAAGGCGAGCAGGCCCTCGATCGCGAGCGGCGCCCCGAAGATGTCACCGACGAACCGGGAGTAGGCGCTCCAGTTCATCCCGAACTGGAACTCCTGCACGATGCCGGTCACGATCCCCATGGCGAAGTTGATCATGAAGAGCTTGCCCCAGAACTTGGTGGCGCGCAGGTAGTGCGGCTTGCCGGTGCGCACCCACGCCGTCTGCAGCCCCGCGACGAGGGCGGAGAGCCCGATCGTCAGAGGAACGAAGAGGAAGTGGTAGACGGTCGTGATCCCGAACTGCCACCGGGCGATGTCGAGCGGATTCATCCCGCGGCCCCCATCTAACTACTACCGCGTGTAGTACTACGTCTCGTCGTACACACTACCGGCTGTAGTACTACGCGCCGTAGTAATCTTGGCCACACCGCCGCGCGGTGCCTCCGGCGGTCGAGGGCGCCCGCTGGAGCGCCCGCCCTCCGGTCCGAATTCGCCGTTGCGGACGACCGGACCGCTGGCCGACGGCGCGCCCCTTCGGCCGCAAAGCGCGAGAATGACATTAAAGAGTGACGAACCGTAGCGCCGGAACTACGAAAGCACTACTATTTCGTTCCCCCGCGCCGACCGGATCTTGGTAGGAACCGGACGGACATCGCGGCTGAGGCGAGGGAACACGAGATACATGCGCGAGCACCTGGGACGGCGAAAACGAATGACATTCGCTTTTTGTCGCTCCCGCCGCGTCGCCGCGCAGGTCCCGGCAGAGCCGGAGGCCATTGTCGTTTCCCGCGCCGAACGACGAGCGGACGTCGAATTAACGGCGATTTCCTGAGCCTGGGCGGTCTCCCCGACGCGCGGTGGCCCGGCTCACGCCTCCGGATGCTCCGATCCCGTACCAACCGCCGACGAGGACCTGATCGATGTCAGCACACGTTCAAAGCAGCCAACGGGCGGGGCGCCCGCCGATGGACCGTACTCTGCTCGTCCTGCTGGCCGCCGTGATCGTCACCGGCTGCGGCTGCCTGGTGGCGACGGCCTCCGTACCGGCCGGCGATCGCTCCCTCGTGGCCGCGTACACCGGGGTGGCCTCGCTCGCGCTGTGCGCCGCGCTCGCCTTCGCCGCCTACGGGTTCCAGACCGCACGCGAGCTGCGCGGCCGCATCGCCACGATGAACGCCGAACTCACCCGGCTGGCCGATGAGACGCTGCCCGCCGCGGTCCAGCGGCTGCGCGACGGGGCGTCCTCGGACACCGTCCTGGCCTCGGTCGTCCAGCCCGCCAACGCCGCCCACCGGCGCATCCTGCGGGCCCTCGTCGACGAGGTCGGCCGGGGAGAGCGCATGCGCGCGGCGGCCATGTCGGCCTGCGCCAACGCGGCCGGCCGCGTCCAGGCGCTGTCGACCAGCATGCTCGCCGACCTGCGCGAGATGGAGGACCGCCACGACGAGAAGACCCTTGGCGACCTGCTCAAGCTCGACCACGCCACCGCCCAGGCGGGACGCCTGGCGGACAGCATCGCCGTGCTCACCGGCGCCCGCTCCGGCCGGCGCTGGACCAAGCCGATCGTGATGGAGAGCATCCTCCGGGGCTCGGTCGGGCGGATCAGCGCCTACCAGCGGGTCCGCATCCACTCGACCAGCACGGCGGCGATCGCGGGCTACGCCGCCGAGGGCGTCATGCACGCCCTGGCCGAGCTGATGGACAACGCGACCAGCTTCTCGCCTCCGTCCGAGGAGGTGCACGTGTACGTCGAAGAGGTGCAGACGGGCATCGTGGTGACCGTCGAGGACGGCGGCCTGGCGATGAGCCCCGCCGCGCTCGATCGCGCGGAGCGGGCGGTGTCGGCGGAGACGCTGGACCTGACGACGCTCTCCGGCACGCGCCTCGGGCTCGCGGTCGTCGGCTGCCTCGCCCGCAAGCACGGTCTCACCGTCTCCTTCCGCCCGTCGTCGCGCGGCGGCACCGGAGTGGTGGTCATGATCCCGCGGCAGCTCATCACGCAGCGGCCGCCCGAGCTCGCCCTGGCCGGCTCTCGCGCGATGGGGACCGGCCACCGTACGGAGACCGCCTCCGGCCGGAGCGACGGCGCCCCGGCCGCCACCGCGACCCTCACCGCACCCGAGGCCGTGGCCTCCGCCGATGCCGCGGAGCCGGCCGTCTCATCGCCCGGTACGCCGGGGGCCGAGAGCGACGCCACCGGGGAGAACATGATCGCCGGATTGCCGAAGCGTCGAAGGGGACAGACGCTCGCGGCGGCGTCGGCGGCGTCGGCCACGCCCGCCGGCGCGCCGAAGGACAGGTCCGCCAAGCCCGTCGACCCCAGCGCCAAGTTCAGTGCCTTCCACGAGGCCGGTCGTCGCAAGCGGACGGCGAATGACGCGCACGCCTCCGAGGCGGACGACGCCTGAACGCCCGGCTCGCCCGCCAGACCGGAATGTAACGACAAGAGATTGGAGGCAGGGGGCATGCCTCCGGCGCGGAGACCCGGAGCACCTTCCCCGATGAACCGATGAAGACCACAGATCGCGATCTCGACTGGCTGCTGGAGAACCTCCTGGAGAGGACGCCCGCGACCCGGCACGCCCTGGTGCTGTCCAAGGACGGACTCAAGCTCTGCCACACGTACGGGCTGAGCGTCGACCAGGCCGACCAGCTGGCCGCCATCGCCTCGGGCATCCAGAGCCTCGCCTACGGGGCGTCCGCGGAGTTCGGCGACGGCTCCGGCGGCCTGCGCCAGTCCATGACCGAATTCCACGGCGGGCTGCTCTTCATCGTGGAGGCCGGCGAGGGCGCCCATCTGGCCGTCGTGGCGACCGAGGAGGCCGACGTCGGCATGATCGGACACAACATGCACGAGCTCGTCGAGCAGCTCGGTGAACACCTGGTCGCCGCTCCCCGGCAACCACACCAGGGCACCGGCGCGCGATGACACGCCCCGTCGACAGGGAGGACCCGGACCGGCTGTACATCGTCACCGGTGGCCGCAGCCGGGTGGACGAGAGCTCGATCGACAGCGTCTCTCTGATCGTCAGCGAGTGCGATCCGACGCCGGGCATGCAGTCCGAACACGTGAAGATCCTCCGCATGTGCACCAGCCCCACGGCGGTCGTGGAGATCGCGGCCGAGCTCAGGCTGCCGGTCAGCGTCGTGAAGATCCTGGTGTGCGACCTGCTCGACACCGGCCGGATCACCGCGCGCCATCCGTCCACCACCGCGGTCCCCGCCCGGGCCAACTCCAAGACCCGACTCCCCGAACCCGCCGTTCTGAAGCAGGTGCTCGTTGGACTTGAAAAGCTCTGACCCGGTCACCAGCTCGCCGCTGCCGAGCACTGTCAACAACGCCCTGAAGATCGTCATCGTCGGCGGGTTCGGCGTCGGCAAGACGACCATGGTCCGCTCGGTGAGCGAGATCCGGCCGCTGAGCACCGAAGAGGTCATGACGCGGGCCGGTGTCGGGATCGACGACGCGGGCGAGGTGAAGGGCAAGACCACGACCACCGTGGCGTTCGACTTCGGGCGGATCACCCTGAACGAGCAGATGGTCCTGTACCTGTTCGGCGCACCGGGCCAGCAGCGGTTCTGGTTCCTGTGGGACCGGCTGTTCTCCGGAACCCTCGGCGCGGTCGTCCTCGTGGACACCCGGCGCGTCCAGGACTCCTGGTACGCCATCGACCGTCTCGAGCACCACGGGATGCCGTTCATCGTCGCCCGCAACGACTTCGGCGGGCCGGAGCACCGGGCGGAGGACATCCGGAAGGCGCTCGACCTGTCCGAAGACGTTCCGCTGATCGAGTGCGACGCCCGGCAACGCGCGTCCAGCAAGAAGGTGCTGGTCACTCTCGTGAACCACCTCTACAGCCTCTCCACGAGAGAACACGCTCCATGACCGGGCGCAGCGAGGGAATCGAAGACGCGCCCCCGTGGTCACCCTCCCCGACGCCGGGAGGTCGGTCGGGGTGGGTTGGTCGGGCAAAGAGTGAGGGCTCATGACCGCTTCGAGTGATCACGCTGTCGAGGCGGTTCGCCTGTACGAGCGCATTTACGACGAGCATCCCGTCGCCCTCTACGCGGAGCTGAGGCGCGACCACGGGCCGGTCGTCCCCGTTCTCCTCGAGAACGACGTGTTCGCGTGGCTGGTCATCGGCTACCGCGAACTGCACCAGGTCCTGACCGACTACGCCTACTCGATGCCGGTGCTCGTCCTCGCCGAGTTGGTGGGTGTGCCCACGACGCGGATCGAGAGAGTCGCCGGGGACCTGGTCGAGGCGCTGGACACCGGCGACGGTGCGCTGGAGGCGCACGGCCGGGTCGTCGCCGCGATGCGCGATCTCGTCTCGCTGAAACAGGAGAACCCGGGCACCGACGTGGCCTCGCGCATCGTCGCCACGCATCCCGGTTCCGCGGAGGGCATCGCCCAGGACCTGGTCGTGGTGGTGGTGGCGGGGCAGGAGCCGGTGGCGAACTGGATCGGCAACACACTGCGCCTGATGCTCACCGACGACCGGTTCTCCCTGACCTTGTCCGGCGGCCGCCGCAGCGTCGGCCAGGCGTTGAACGAGGTTCTCTGGGAGGACGGGCCGGTACAGAACGACGTCGGCAGGTGGGCCGCGCGGGACACCGAACTCGCCGGCCGCCGCATCCGGGCCGGAGACATGCTGATCATCGGTATGGCCGGCGCGAACACCGATCCGCACGTACGCCCCGGCTCCGCCACGGGGATCTCCGGAAACCAGGCCTACCTGACCTTCGGGCATGGCAGCCACGGATGCCCGGCGTCCACGCGCGAGATCGCCGAAGTGATCGCGCGAACCGCCGTCGAGGTGCTGCTGGACCGGCTCCCGGACGTCGCGCTCGCCGTGCCCGCCGAAGACCTCGTCTGGCGGACGTCATTCCACATCCGCGGGCTGATGGGACTGCCCGTGCGGTTCTCCCCGACTCTTGCCCTCGGCGGATCCCTCGCCGACCTGATCGCGGAAAGAAATCATGACTGACCTTGAGCCGTCGTCCGTCCCCACCGGCGCGGGGGCGCCGGGCTGCCCGGCCCACCCTGATGCGCTGCCGCTGTACGGGTCGCGGTTCCTGCGGAATCCGGCGGACCTGTACCGGGAGATGAGGCAGGAGCACGGGCCGGTCGTCCCGGTGCTGATCGAAGGCGACATCCCGGCCTGGTTCGTGATCGGTTACCGGGAGCTCCACCACGTGCTGAGCAACCCGGACGTGTTCGCCCGCGACTGCCGCCGCTGGAACCAGTGGCCGAACATCCCGCCCGACTGGCCGCTGATGCCGTTCGTCGGCTACCAGCCCTCCACGCTGTTCGCCGAGGGGGACGAACACCGGCGCCGGGCGGGCGCGCTCAGCGACGGCCTGTTCGCCGTCGACCAGTTCGACCTGCGGATGCAGTGCGAGAAGATCGCGGACGACCTGATCGACACGTTCGTCGAGGCGGGCGAGGTCGACCTGATGGCCGAGTTCGCGCACCCGCTGCCGCTGCTGGCCGTCGCCAAGATCTTCGGTCTGCCCGAGCCGGAGACGCCCGGTCTGCTGCGGGACATGATGACCACGGTCAACGGCGGCGAGGGCGCACTCGATGCGAAGCAGGGCATCGACGCGGCCATGCGGCGGCTGGTGGCGCACAAGGGCGAACAGCCGGGATCGGACTTCACCACGCGCCTGCTGAACAATCCCGTCGGCCTGACCGAAGAGGAGCTCATCCAGGATCTGGTCCTGGTGATCACCGCCGCGCAGCAGCCGATGGCGTACTGGATCGGCAACACCATCCGGCTGATGCTGACCGACGACCGGTTCTCGGTGAACCTCGCGGGCGGTCGCCGCAGCGTCGGCCAGGCGCTCAACGAGGTGCTGTGGGAGGACACCCCCACGCAGAACTACCTGGGCCGCTGGGCCGCCCGGCCCATCGAGCTCGGCGGGCAGCAGATCAAGGCCGGCGACCTGCTCGTACTGGGCCTCGCGGCGGCCAACAGCGACCCGCAGGTACGGCCCGACCCCGAGTCGGCCACCGCAGGGAACCAGGCCATGCTGTCGTTCAGCCACGGCGAGCACCGGTGCCCGTATCCGGCGCCGGAGCTGGCCGAGGTCATCTGCCGGGCCGCCGTCGAGGTGCTCCTCGACCGGCTCCCGGACGTCCTGCTGGCGGTCAAACCCGACGAGTTGGAGTGGTCACCGTCCGTCTGGATGCGCGGCCTGGTCTCCCTGCCGGTGACCTTCGCCCCGTCATACGTCGCCGGCCGCACCGGCTGACCACCCGCCCGACCCCCTCACGAGAATCGTCGGCCCGTTCCGCCATCTTCGCCACCCTGAGTGGTCACCCGACCTCAGGGAGGGATCATGGCGGACCGGAGCGTCGGGGCCGGGGCGCCGGCTATGCGTCGGCGGGCGAGATCCGGACGCAGCACTCGCCGGGCCGGGGGGCCAGGGTCGCTCGCAGGGCGGTGGCCTGGAGGCCGTCGAGGTAGCCGGCCAGGAAGGCGTGGTTCATGGCGCATACGAGGTCGGGCGCCTTCGCGGTGAGCGGCTGGAACGGGCAGTTGTGCAGCCGGACCCGCGTCGTCGTCTCGCGGATGGGCTCGAAGCCGTGGCGCTCGAGCATGCGTTCGCAGATCGTCAGGCCCCGCTCCGCCCCCAGCCGCCCCGGGCGCGTCGCCTCACGCTCGGCCGCGCCGAGGGCGCGACCGCGTTCCGCGGCCACGCGTACCGCCGCCTGCCGGGCGTTCTCCGAGCGGGTCTCGGTCAGGACGGCCTCCATGAGCAGGTCGGCGAGGAGCTCGTGGCGGCGCTCGGGAATGGAGAACTGCACCGTGACGCCGGACGGCTCGTAGAGCTTGGGCCGGCGGCCGACGCGGTGCGGGCCGTCGGTGTGTTCGTAGTGGGCACGGAGCAGGCCGGCGTCGACCAGCTTGTCCAGGTGGAACGCGGCCAGCTTCCGGGAGACCCCCACGCCGGCGGCCGCCTCGTCCCGGGTCAGGGGCCGGCCGGCACGGCGGACGACGGCGTACATGCGCCGCCGGGTCTCATCGCCCAGCACGTGGACGGACTCCAGCGCGGTGTCCGCTGTGCCGGGCGGGTTGGCGTCGGATCCCACACCACCCACGGTAACGCCTACGGGCACAGGCGCAATGCCTGGCGACGCCCATCACAGCTGGGCTTCTTGACCTCGCACACCAATAAGACCAATACTCGTTGGCGAAATGGAGGTGACCCGCGTGAGCATCCCCGCGACACCCGCGCTACGCGTCGTCCGAGACACCGAGGGCGTGGACCTGGCCGCGGCCGAGCAGGCCGCCGCCCGGTTCCTGCACGCGCTCGGCATCAGCACCGACACCGAGAGCCTGCGGCGTACGCCCGCGCGGATGGCCCGGGCGTACGCCGAACTGTTCAGCCCTCGTCCGTTCGACCTGACGACCTTCCCGAACGACGAGGGGTACGACGAGCTCGTGCTGGCCCGTGGCATTCCGCTGCGCTCGGTGTGCGAGCACCACCTGCTGCCGTTCGTCGGCACGGCGCACGTCGGCTACCTGCCCGGCCGGCGGATCCTCGGCCTGTCGAAGCTGGCCCGCGTCGTCGAGCACTTCGCCTGCCGCCCCCAGGTGCAGGAGCGCCTGACCAAGCAGGTGGCGGACTGGCTCCAGGAGCAGCTGGAGCCCCAGGGCGTGGGCGTGGTCATCGAGGCCGAGCACACCTGCATGACCCTGCGGGGCGTCCAGGCCACCGGCGCCACCACCATGACCTCGACGTTGCTCGGCGCGCTGCGCACCGACGCCCGTTCCCGCAGCGAGTTCCTCGCCCTGACCGGGCTGCCCGTCTGACAGCGCCGACCGCGCCCCGGCTGATCAGTTGAGGCGGGCTGCGGCGGAGCAGCGGCGGCTGCCGTGGCAGGTACGCAGGTTGTGGAGCGTCCGCTGGAGCTGGGCGAGTCGCGCCGGTGGCAGGGTCGCCACCGTGTTGTCGAGTTCGTACGGGTCGGTGCGCAGGTCGTAGTACTCCCGGTCGCCGTCCTTGTACTCGACGTAGAGCGCGTCCAGAGTCCGGATCGCGGTGTAGGAGGGCGGGTTTCCACCGGCGGGCCCGGGGCGGTCGGGATCGTCCTTGGCCAGGCTGGGCCCGTGGTGTTCGACCAGGATCGCGTCGGGCGCACCGGTGTCGCGTTCGCCGCGCAGGAGGGGGACCAGGCTCCGGCCGTCCACCGACGCCGGGACCTGCGTCCCGGTGAGTTCTTCGAACGTCGGTGCCAGGTCCGTGTTCTCGGCCAGCGTGGCGTCGGTGCTACCCCGTACGGAGGGGCCGACGACGATGAGCGGCACCCGGATGTCGGTGTCGAAGGCGGTGGTCTTGCCCGGCATGAGCCGGTGTTCGCCCATGTGGTAGCCGTTGTCGGAGCTGAACACGAAGTACGTGTTCTTGGCCAGGCCGCGCGCCTGGAGGGTGGACCGAAGCCGGCCGACCATGCGGTCGACCGCCTGCACCGACTGGACCCGGCGGACGTACTGGCGGTCGATCTCGGCGAGCCGGGCGTGCCCGAGGCGGCGATAGCTCCGCAGCCACCGCGGCTTGTCGGCGATGTCGCGCTCGTTGAACGCCGGTCCGCGCGGGGCCCGGGCGTCCAGGAAGCGGTGGGCGTCGCGTGGCGCCGGAGTCGACGGCAGGTGCGGCGCGAAGGAGGCGATCTCCAGCAGGAACGGCGTGCGTGCCGCCGCCGACCGGTCGATGAACGCGGTGCCCTTCGCGGACAGCACATCGGTGAGGTAGTCGGTGGGTGAGGTGCCGCCGGTGCTCAGGCCGCCGTTCTCGTTGAGGACGTAGTGGTATCCGCCATAGCCGCCGGTGCCCACGCCGTCCCACTGGCTCCAGCCGGGCGGCACATAGGGGGTCTTGTCGTAGCCGTTGAGGTACTTGCCCATCATCGCGGTGCGGTAGCCGTTCGCCCGCAGCGCGACCGCGAACGTCTGGCGGTCCTTGCCGGTCCGGGTGAACTTGGCGAAACCGCCGTTCGGCCCGCTGTTCGTATAGATGCCGGTGTCGTGCGGGAACTGCCCGGTGAAGATGGACGACCGGGACGGACAGCAGAACGAGTCGGTGACGAAGTAGTTGGTGAAGGACCGGCCCTCCTGCTGCAGCCGCCGTACGTTCGGCATGTACGAGAGCAGGTCCGTGGACAGGTCGTCGGTGAGTACGAACACGATGTTCGGCTGCTCCGCCCGCGAGGGCGTACGGCCCCCGGCCTCGTGAGCCGGGTGACGATGAGCGGCACACCCCATCAACGCCAGGAGCAGACAGATCGCGATCATACGGAGCGCAGGCCGGAAGCAGAGCACGAGGGGCCAGCCAAGCGCATGCGATCGCCTCGAAACACCCCCCTCGCCAGAGTGCGGGCATTGTTCATCCCCGCGCCGGTTCGCGTTTCCGTTCTCGGCCCGCGAACGTACCGTCGCGCCGGCTTCCCGCACCCTGACGGAAGTGTCGGCCGTGGCCGCTAGGTTGCGGTGCCATGGTCGAGACGGTGAGCGTTCCGGTCGAGTGGCGCGAGCACATCCATCCTCGGCGGGGCGGTGTCGCCGGGCCGGAGGTCGTCCTGGACGAGGACGCCGCGCCGAGGGCGCGCGAGTGGGAGCGTGCGGCGCGCCCGATCGCCGAGGAGATGCTGGAGCACGAGCGCACCGTCCCCGGGCTCGGCAAGGCCGTACGCGCGTGGCTGGACGGCGAGCCCGACCCGGTGGGCGCGGCGGCCGTCGCCACCGTCGCGATCAAGCATCTTCAGGGCATCGAGGGCGCGGCCTTCCTGGACGCCTGGGTGCTGGACCACGGGCTCGCCTTCGCCGCCTGTGCGGTCACCGAGGCGTCCTCCATCACGCTCGGCCCGCCGCCGCGACGGGTGACACGCGGCACCGGCATCATCGAGCTCGTCGCCCACGCCGGCCCGGGGCCCCGTGGGTGGCGCGGCGAGATCCGGCGCACGACCCACGACGACCACGTCACCGTGAGCAGGTGGATCGCCGTGGACGCGGTGGCCAAGCGGCTCCGCGCGCTGCTGGCGGAGGCTCCCGAGGACGAATACCGCGACGCGGTCGCGCGGGTGTCGGCGCATCGCGGCGACGACCTGAGGCGCTGCACCGCGTCCTACCTCCTCCCGACCGAGACGGCCTGGATGGACGAGTCGTTGAACGACCCCTCCAGCGCGCGGGTCCTCGACCACGAACACGTGGTCTGCTCCCTGTCCAGCGCCGCGCACGTCGAGCGGATCGGCTGGATACCGCCGGCCCCCGCCGTGCTCGGAACGCTGCTCGACGGGCTGGGCGCGGACGCTCTTCCACTGCTGGACCAGGCGCTCAGGTATCCCTACTCCAACGCCTACGAGACGCGCCCGACCGTACGGAGGGCCATCCTGGAGGTCCCGGACGAGCGGATCTTCCCCACCCTGCTCGACCGCATCGGCGACAAGGGCGGGCCCGCCGCCCTGCAGGAGGCGGCCGAGCGGCACCCGCTCCACGCGCTCCGGGCGCTGGCGCCGCAGGCCGACAACGGCACGACCCTGGGCCTCCGGGCGGCCGGGCTGCTGCGCGGACTGCTGTACGCCGAGCCCAGCCTGGCCGAGGCGCTGCCGCCGGGAGCCGTCGAGGCGTTCCTGCCGCGACCGGCCGTCCCCGACGGCGAAGAACTGCCCGACGTCCTCACCGGCAGGCCCGCCCGCAGCGCGAAGGTGGACTGGGCCGACCCGGCGCTGCTTCCGCGGATCCTCACGCGTGACCGCGACCGGGCCCTGCCCGCGAGCGCCACCAAGTGCCTCCTGCACCTGCTCGCGAAGAAGGCCCCCGAGGTCGCCGCCGTCCGCGCGTTCTGTGACCGGCACTCGCTGGCCGAGTTCTCCTGGGCGCTGTTCCAGCGGTGGTACGCGCTCGGCTCGCCCAGCCGGCACAACTGGGCGCTGGCGCAGCTCGGCCTGATCGGCGACGACACGACGGTGCGGCGGCTCAGCCCGCTGATCAGAGCCTGGCCCGGCGAGAGCGCCGCCGGCCGGGCCGTCGCCGCGCTGGACGTCCTGGCCGCGATCGGCTCCGACGTCGCCCTCACCCACCTGTTCGAGCTGGCCCGCCGAGGCAAGTACAAGGGGCTCAAGGGCAAGGCGGTCCAGAAGATCGACGAGATCGCCGCCGCACGCGGCATCACGCCGGATGACCTGGCCGACCGCGCCGTCCCGGACTTCGGCCTGGACGCCCAGGGCACCCTCGTCCTCGACTACGGCCCACGCCGGTTCACCGTGACCTTCGACCAGCAGCTCGCGCCGCTGGTCGTGGAGCCGAACGGCAAGGTCCGCAAGAGCGCGCCCAAGCCCGGTCCCAAGGACGATCCCGCCCTGGCCTCGGCCGCGCACGCCCTGTTCACCGGGCTGAAGAAGGACGTGCGGACGATCGCCGATCAGGAGATCAAGCGCCTCGAGCTGGCCATGATCTCGCGGCGGAGCTGGACGCCGGACGACTTCCACGCCCTGTTCGTCACCCACCCGCTGCTCGGGCACATCGTCCGCCGCCTGGTGTGGATCACCGACGACGGCACCTCGTTCCGCGTCGCCGAGGACCACACCTACGCCGGCGTCGACGACGACCTGTTCACCCCGGCGCCGGACGCCCGCATCGGCATCGCCCACCCGATCCTGCTGGAGGACGACCTCGCCGCCTGGGTGGAGCTGTTCGCCGACTACGAGATCCTGCAGCCGTTCGAACAGCTCGGACGCCCCTTCTACCGGCTCACGGACGACGAGCGCGGCGCGCATCGGCTCGCCCGGGTGGAGGGCCTGGTGCTCCCCTACGGCAAGGCCAAGGGCCACTCCCAGGGGCGCTGGGAGTCGCTGGACGCCCGCGGCGAGTTCGCGGGCGGATGGCTCGCCCGGCGCGACCCGGCGGGTCTCTACGTCGTGGCGGGCCTGAGCCCCGGCCTCTACTACTACATGTACGGGGAAGGCGAGGACCAGAAGATCAACGCCCTGTGGGCGGGCCCGGCGCCGGGGCACTCGCCGAAGGACACGGTGCCGCTCGGCGAGGTCGATCCGGTCACGATGAGCGAGGCCGTCCACGACCTCGTCCGCAGCGCCTCCTGACACGCCACGGGCCTGAGCCCCTCGCCGTTGTGGGCGCACGGAAGAGCGGGGGCAGACACGTCCGGCCGCACGGACGACCGCCACCGGTGACGAGCAGGCCGCCACCGATCAGGTCGGCGCCCGTCCCTGGGCGGAAAGGGCCCGCACCGGACTCCCCCCGGAGCTCATCGGCCCGCCCGAGTGACCAGGCCGGCACCGGTGCGGGTCAGCCGGACGGGGCCCGTGCCGACAGGCCAGGAGCCCCTCCGGAACGCCCTCAGCGGCGACCGGCCGACCATCTCCGGCTCCCCTACCGCGTGGTGCAGACCCAGGTGATCCAGTGGCCGCCGCCCGCGTTGGAGATGGCGTCCTTCTCGGCCGCGGCCTTTGTGGAGCCGCGACCGCCCCAGTACCTGTTGGTGTGGGGGTTGAACGCGACGGCACCGCAGCTGTTGACGAAGGACACGAGGACCTTGCAGCCGGTGCGGGGGCACTCCCTCAGCGCTCGCTTCTCCGCGGCGGACTCCGAACTGTAGTCCCAGGACTTGCCGACGCTGCCGTCGTGCGCCACGGCGATGGCACCCCAGTGCTGCGCCGGCGGAGAGTAGGTGTCCTCCGGCGGAGAATACGTGTCGTCCGGCGGAGAGAACGGCGTTGTGCTGGGCAGCGCCGGCGGGCTGAAGGTCGGGGGCGTCGGCAGGTCCGGCAACGTGGGCGCCGCGACCGTCCGCCTGCCCCCCGACGAACCGACGTCGAACCCCCACCACAGGAGGGCACCGCCGCCGACCAGCACCACGACGACCGCGATGATGATGATGACCGCCGCGTTGCCGTTGTTCGGCTTCCGCGGCCCGGGCGGCCCCGGCGGACCCCATCCCGGCGGGCCCGGCGGCATCGGCCCCCCTGGCGGACCGGGCGGCATCGGCCCACCCGGCGGGCCGGGCGGAGGCGGAGGCCCGTACGCGGGCGGCTGGCCGCCGTAGGGCGGCTGGCCGCCGTAGGGCGGCTGCGGGGGTTGCACGGTGACCCACTCCCCAAATGCGTCAATGTCCGGAAGATCGTAGCGTTTGCCTCATCGCTGTGAAGCAGAATTAGGACGCCATTTCCGGCGGATTGGTTCCGGATCGATGGGAGCGGGAGAGCTCAGCCGGATGGATTCTCTCCGTGGATCACCGCCAGAGCGTGTTCCTGCGCCAAGGGCCGCAGCACGTCGTTCAGCTCGTCGAAAAGCGCGCCCGCGGTCATTCCCTTCCATTCCGGAGGCAGCAGCGACAGGGGAAGGCCGGGGTCGCGGTAGGGCAGCCGCCGCCACAGGGTGAGCATCGGCACATAGATCTGGAACGCCTCCCGCGGAGTCGTGCCCTCGGCCGACGTCCGCTCCAGGATGGGGCGGTAGCGCCCCAGGAAGTCCTCGTACAGCGAGGTGAGCTCGACGAGGTCCCACCACGTGCGGACCTTCGCGGCCAGGTCCCCGTAGGCGAAGTGGTGGCCCGCGAAGATGTCGACGTACGCGGACAGCTCCTGGCGCTCCAGGGTCTGGCTCGTCTCCGCCGCCAGGTTGCCCGGCGCGACCCACACGCCGGGCGCGGCGGTGCCGAAGCCCAGGCGGGTCAGGCTCGACCGCAGCGCGTGGCGCTTCTGGCGTTCGGCCTCGGGCACGTTGAACACGACGACGATCCAGCCGTCCTCCACGGACGCCCGGGTGCGCTCGAAGATGCGTACGTCGCCCTCGGCGAGCACCTGCAGCGTCGGGGTGTCGAGGGTGTAGCCGGCCACACCCGCGCGGCGTTCGCCGTGGAGCACGCCACGACGCTTCAGGCGGGAGACCGAGGACCGTACGGCCTGCCCCTCCATCCCGAGATCCGCCATCAGCTCCACCACGGACGCGACCGACAGCCAGTTGCCCTCGGCGCGGGCGTACAGGCCGAAGATCGTGATGATGAACTGAGCGAGGCGAGTGTTCCGGCCGCTCACGGAATCGGAGTTCGACTGGAGCTCTGCCGTCATGCCCGCACCCTACGTGACGCTGCGTCGAGACCACGAAACGCCGGGCCACCTCGGCGGGGGCTCCGCACCGGCGCCCGCCGTCTCAGGAGACCGGGATCGACTCGTGGGAGGGCGTCCATCGGAGGTGGACCTCCTGGTCGGACTCCTCGGCCCGCAGCAGGGAGAGACGAGGTCGTACGGCGTCGGTGCGTGAGGTCGGCGGCTTGCGGCTGCCCGCACGGAACGGGTCCGGCCAGTCCGCGGCGGCCCCCTGGTACTCCTGCTCGGCCGCCGCGTGCAGGGTCCAGTGCGGGTCATATAGGTGGGTACGCCCGAGGGCGCACAGGTCGGCGCGGCCGGCCAGCAGGATCGAGTTGACGTCGTCGTAGGACGCGATGGCGCCCACGGCGATGACCGCCGTGCCGGTGGCCGCGGCGACCTCGTGGCGGATCCGGTCCGCGAAGGGTGTCTGGTAGGAGCGGCCGAACGCGGGGCGCTCGTCCTTGGCGACCTGGCCGGACGAGACGTCGATCGCGTCCGCCCCGTGGGCGATGAAGGCGCGGGCGATCTCCACCGCGTCATGCTCGGTGTTGCCGTCCGGGAGCCAGTCGGTCGCCGAGATCCGTACGCTCATGGGCCGCTCGGCCGGCCAGACGGCGCGAACGGCGTCGAACACCTCGAGGGGGAACCGCAGCCGGTTCTCCAGGGAGCCGCCGTACTCATCGGTGCGGCGGTTCGCGACCGGCGAGAGGAAGGAGGAGAGCAGATAGCCGTGCGCGCAGTGGACTTCGAGCAGGTCGAACCCTGCCTCCGCGCCGCGCCGCGCCGCCGCGACGAAGTCGGCGAGGACCCGGTCCATGTCGGCGCGGGTCATCTCGCGCGGCATCGCCGAGCCGGCGCCGTACGGCACCGGTGAAGGGCCGACGACCTCCCAGTTGCCCGTCGGCAGCGGGTCGTCCATGCCCTCCCACATGAGCCGGGTGGAACCCTTCCGGCCCGAGTGGCCGAGTTGGAGGCCGATGCGCGCGGTGCTCCGCTCGTGGACGAAGGACACGATCCTCGCCCAGGAGTCGCGTTGCCCGTCGGTCCACAGGCCGGTGCAGCCCGGGGTGATGCGGCCCTCGGGCGAGACGCAGACCATCTCCGTCATCACCAGCCCGGCCCCGCCCATCGCCTTGGAGCCGAGGTGGACGAGGTGGAAGTCGCCCGGCACGCCGTCCACGGCGGAGTACATGTCCATCGGCGACACGATGACCCGGTTCTTCAGCTCCAGCCGGCCGAGCCGGAAGGGCTGGAACATCGCGGGCGTGCCGCTCTCCAGCCCCTGGGCCGCGGCGAACGCGGCGTCGACGCGGTCGGCGAACTCCGGGTCGCGGGTCCGCAGGTTCTCGTAGGTGATGCGGCGTGACCGGGTGAGCAGGTTGAAGCAGAACTGCGTCGGCTCCTGGTGGACGTACATGCCGATGTTCTCGAACCACTCCAGCGATGCCTGGGCGGCGCGCTGGGTGGACTCGACGACCGGCCGCCGTTCCGCCTCGTAGGCCGTCAGCGCCGACTCGACGTCCGGCTGCTCGTGCAGGCAGGCGGCGAGGGCGAGCGCGTCCTCCATCGCCAGCTTGGTGCCCGACCCGATCGAGAAGTGCGCGGTGTGCGCGGCGTCGCCGACGAGGACGATGTTCCCGTGGTGCCACCGCTCGTTGCGCACGGTGACGAAGTTGAGCCACTTGGAGTTGTTGGCGAACAGCCGGTGGCCGGCGAGTTCTCCGGCGAAGATCTCCCCGATTCTCGCGATGGCCTGCTCGTCGGAGGTGCCCGGCGGGAACTCGGCTCCTTCGCTCGCGTGGAAGCCGGCCCGGCGCCAGACGTCCTCGTGCATCTCCACGATGAAGGTCGAGCCGCTCTCGGAGTAGGGGTAACCGTGGACCTGCATGGTCCCCCACTCCGTCTCCTTGATGAAGAACTGGAACGCCTCGAAGACCCGGTCCGTGCCCAGCCACATGTACTTGCTGAGCCGCCGGTCCAGCGCCGGGCGGAACACCTCCGCGTAGGCCGCCCGTGTCGAGGAGTTGACGCCGTCGGCCCCGACCACCAGGTCGTGCGACGCGCGGAGTGCCTCGACGTCGGGGGCGGGCGTCGAGAAGTGCACGACGACCCCGAGGGCGTGGCAGCGCTGCCGCAGCAGGTCGAGGAGTTCTCTGCGGCTCATCGCCGCGAAGCCCTGACCGCCGACGGTGTGACTCTGTCCACGGAAGTGGATGTCGATGTCGGTCCATCGGGCGAACCGGCGCGCCATGGCCTCGGCGATGCCGAGGTCGGCGTTCTCGATGCCGCCGAGCGTCTCGTCGGAGAACACCACGCCGAAGCCGAACGTGTCGTCGGGCGCGTTGCGCTCCCAGACGGTGATGTCGTGGGCCGGGTCGAGCTGCTTCATGAGAGCGGCGAAGTAGAGGCCACCCGGGCCGCCGCCGGCGATCGCGACCTTCACGCGAGCTCCTCTCGTCGGACGGCCGTAGAGGCCTCGGCCGCCGGCTCGGCGGCGTGTTCGGCCTCGACGAGCCTGCGGAGCGCGAAGTGCTGCAGCTTGCCGCTGGCGTTGCGGGGCAGGGAGTCGCGGAACCGCACGTCGCGCGGGTATTTGTACGGCGCCAGCAACTGCTTGACGTGGCGCTGGATCTCCTGGGCCTTGGCCGCGTCGCCGGTCACGCCCTCGCGGAGGACGACGAAGGCGCAGACGACCGAGCCTCGCTCGGCGTCGGGGCGAGCGACGACGGCCGACTCCAGCACGTCGGGGTGCGTGTCGATGGCGGCCTCGACCTCGGGTCCGCCGATGTTGTAGCCGGACGAGACGATCATGTTGTCGCTGCGGGAGTGGTAGTAGAAGTAGCCGTCCTCGTCCCGGGAGAAGATGTCGCCGGTGACGTTCCAGCCGTTCACGACGTACGACGCCTGGCGCGCGTCGTCGAGGTAGCGGCAGCCGACCGGGCCGATGACTCCCAGCCGTCCCGGCTCTCCCGGCCCGAGTTCGGACCCGTCGGGGCCCAGGATGGTGGCGCGGAAGCCCGGCACCGGCTTCCCGGTGGCGCCGGGACGGATCTCGTCGCCGGCGGCCGAGATGAAGATGTGCAGCATCTCGGTGGCGCCGATGCCGTCGATGACCCTCAGCCCGATCCGGTCCCGCAGCTGCTCCCAGACGCCGCGGGGCATGTGCTCCCCGGCCGACACTCCGGCCCGCAGCCCCGCGAGCAGATGTTCCCTTCCCTCGCGGAGGATCGCCCGGTACGCGGTGGGCGCGGTGGCGAGGACGGTGACCCCCTCCCGCTCGACGATCTCCGCCAGCTGGAGCGGGGGCGCGGTCTCGGTCAGCAGAGAGCAGGCTCCGGCCCGCAGCGGGAAGACCGCGAGCATGCCGAGCCCGAACGTGAAGGCGAGAGGGGCGGTGCAGGCGAACAGGTCGTCGGCGGCCGGCTTCAGCACGTGGCGGGAGAAGGTGCTGTCGATGGACAGGATGTCCCGGTGGAAGTGCATGGTGATCTTCGGGACACCGGTGCTGCCCGACGTCGGCCCGAGGAGCGCCACGTCGTCGGCGGAGGTCTCCACGTCGGTGAACTCACCGGACTTCGCCGCCGCGCGAGCGAGGAGGTCGTCGGGGCCGGCGCCGCCGTACTCCATGACCTTCAGCGACGGCAGCGCGGTGTCTCTGACGGTGTACACGTCACCGGCGAAGCGGTGGTCGACCAGCGCGATCGAGGGCCGCGTCCGTTCGGCGATCGGGGTGAGCTCGCGGGCGCGCAGGGCGGCCATGGTGGTCACGACGACGCCACCGGCCTTGAGCACACCGAGCCACGCCGCGACCGTCCACGGATTGTTGGGCGAGCGGAGCATGACGCGCTGACCGGGGAGCAGGCCGAGATCCTCGGTCAGCACCTGGGCGACCTGGTCGGCCCGGGTCCGGAGCTCGCCGTAGGTCCAGGTCTCCCCGCCCGGCGTACGCAGCGCCGGGCGGTCGGCCCCGAACGTCGAGGCGGGGACGTCGATGAGTTCGGTGGCGGCGTTGAGCCGCTCCGGGTATCGCAGATCCGGAGTGGTGAACTCGATCGTCGGCCACAGGTCCGCCGGGGGCAGGTGGTCGCGCGTGAAGGTGTCCCGGTGCGCTGATGGGGAGGAAAGCAACGGAAGTCCTTCCGATAGCCGCGGACGGGCGCCGCGGGTCAAACGAGGCGGATCATGCCCTCCTGGACGACCGTGGCCAGGTGGCGCCGGTCGGGCGTGAAGAACCGGCCGAGCCCCACGCCGCGGCCCGCCTCGGCGGCGACCGCTTCCTGGACATAGAGGAGCCAGCCCTCGACCGGTCCGGGGCGGTGGAACCACATGGCGTGATCGAGGCTGGCGGTGACGAGCTCCGGCCGGGCCCAGGCCAGGTCGAGCACCCGGAGGACGGGCTCGAGAATCGTGTAGTCGCAGACGTAGGCGAGCGCGGCCAGGTCCCGCTGGGCGTCGGTCAGCCCCGCGACCGGCCGGAGCGGGTCGAAGGGCTTCACCCACACGGCCTGGTGCGGCACCGGCTCGCCCTCGACGGTGAGGTAGACCGGGCCGGGCACGTGCCGCATGTCGAAGCTCCGGCCGCCGGACCAGTACTCCTTCGACCGCTCGGTCATCGAGCCCCCGTCGCGCCCGGCCAGGTACGCCGCCGAGCTGGGCAGGTCGTCGGGGTCGGGGACGGGCTCGGTGAGCTCGGCCAGGAAGCTGCCGCCGGGCTCCCCCGCGGCGAAGCCGGCCAGGCACACGTAGATCGGCTTGTCGTTCTGGTAGGCGCGCACCTGCCGGGTGCTGTAGCCGCGGCCGTCCCTCAGCAGCTCCACCTCGTACCGCACCGCCGCGCCGATGTCGGCGGGACGCAGGAAGTAGCTGTGCATCGAGTGGAGCGTCTTGCCGTCGGTCACCGACCGCATGGCCGCCGCGGCGGCCTGGGCGACCAGGTCTCCGCCGTACGCCTTGGGCCACGGGCAGGGCTGCGTCATCGCGGTGAAGGCCAGGTCGAAACGCTCGGGCGCCTCCGGCGTCAGCGTGACCGCGGAGGTGAAGATCTCCGAGGTCCCGAGGGTCTGGGTCTTCATCGGTCCAGCCAGTCGCGCAGGTCCGCGTCGGCGACGTCGGGCAGGTTGACCACGATGTTCTCCGGCGTCCGGGTGGTCATCCAGGTCAGCGGCTTGACGCGCGAGAGGTTGCACTCGATGTGCGGCATGAACGGCGGCACGAAGACCCAGTCGCCTTCCTCCATGTCGACGTAGTCCTCGAACTTCTCGCCGAAGTAGATCCGCGCCCGGCCCGACAGAACGTAGCCGCCGGTCTCGGCCTCGCCGTGGTGGTGGGTGACCGAGCGGTAGCCGGGTTCGTTGCTGACCTTGCCGAACCAGAGCCTGGTGGCCGGGGTGTGCTGGATGCTGACCCCCGAGATCCGGATCGCTCCGCCCGAGTCGGCCGTGTTGGCGTCCTCGCCACCGCCGCGGGTCACGACCGGAGCGACGAGACCGCTGGGCAGCCGGTACATCGAGTTGTCGCCCTCGAGTCGGTATTTGCTGAGGTCAGGCTCCATGGATCTGCTCCGTTCCGGTGTGCGCGGGTCAGGGCGCCACAACTTCGTTGTATCTCGTGTTTTTAACGACCGTCAAGTAATCTCCATATATCTCGCCAGCCGAACAGGAGGCCCGATGACTCCCGTCGCCGTGAACCCGGCCGCGCTCCCGGATCCGCGCGGTTACTCGCACGGAACCCTCGTGGGCAACACGCTCTACCTCGGCGGGCAGACCGCTCTCGACGCCGAGATGAAGATCGTTCCGGGCGGCATCGTCGAGCAGTTCCGGCAGGCGTTCGGCAACCTGCTGACCACGCTCCGAGAGGCCGGAGGTGAGCCGGAGGACCTGGTCAGCGTGACCCTCTACCTCACCGACATCCCCGGCTACCAGGCCCACGGGAAGGAGATCGGCCGGGTCTGGCGGGAGCTCGCCGGCCCGGTGTACCCGGCCATGGCCGGCATCGGCTGCACCGCCCTGTGGCAGCCCGAGGCGATGATCGAGATCCTCGGCGTGGCCGTCATCCCCGAACACCGGCTCCGCACGCCGGGCCGGTGAACCCCCGGGGCGAACGGGACCTGCCCGCCGGCGTCGACGCCTGGCCCGCGATCCACGCGTCCGGGCTACGGAGAGGTGACGTCGTTGTTGGCGTTCGTCAGCGGGAATTCCGCGCGTAGGTTCGTCCCGGTGCCGCGGGGGCTGTCGAGTCGGATGCGGCCGCCGA
>NZ_BAABHF010000030.1:0-73162 GCF_039541955.1 Actinoallomurus oryzae
AAGGAAGAGGAGAGGTGACCCCGCGGTCAACGCGGAGAGTCCCTCTCCTCTTTCTTGTTTTTACGGTGAAATGAAGGGGGAGAGGTCAACCGCGGTACGCGGGCGGCCTCTCCCCCTTTCTTTTTCGCCGGCGGGGTCACGCTGAGGCTGTACGGTCTCGGCGGCGCGAGTGCACCGATATAGCGCGATACGCCGACATTCGCCCGGTTGGTGATGATGGTGCCGATAGAAGGGGGCCTCCTGGCGCTCCTTGGAGCTCTTCCGGCTGATCTGGATACCGTCGATCTCGGTGAGGGATGGCCTGGGGAGGAACGGGGCGACCGACCGTACGGTGGACATGAGGCCATTGCGGCGTCGGATACGAACAGGAAACCCCAAGACACCGCCGTGACCGGCGGTCCCTGCTACCGTTTACCACGTTGACTCTGAGGAGCGGCAAAGAGCCGTCTCATCAGCGATTCCTCACTAGAACAGAGGTGCGCGGTGTCCGACGCGTCCGAAGAGGGCCGGGGCGAGCGTCTCATCGCGGTTCGTGACAGCAAGGACCCGGACGGTCCCAAGCTGTTCTTCAGCGTGAGCGCCTGGAGAGACTTCCTCGACCGCATCAAGGCCGGCAAGCACGAGCTGCCCGAGGACATGCGCGCCCTGCTCGACGAGCGCTTCGTAGTCTGACCGCCCGTCCGAAGCCCCCGGTGCCCGCAGGGGCTCGACAACGCCCAGGCGTCAGGGGACGTTGTTCACAGGCCAACATCGCCTCTTCCCACCGATGACGGGTGTTGACGCCCTCAGTGCCACCGTCGTGGTGTTCGCTGATCAAACAGGAAGCGCTGGCCCGGCAGCCAAGCCGCGTCTGGGAACCGTGGACCGGTCGGCCCCGGCAGGCCAGTCCCGTCGCCGGGGACGGCTCCTCAGGAGAGGTCTCAGCGCTTCGAGTTCGTCAGGCCCAGGCGGCGTCAGGTCAGGCAGGAGGCCACGGGCTGTGGCTCGGCGGAGCGGACGTGGGCGTCCAGGACGGCGCGCTTCCGTGCGGCCAGGCGGCGGTGGGCGGTGATCGCCGCGTACCGCGCCAGGTGGCGTGTTGACGGGCGCGCGGCCGGGGCCGGTTCGTACCCGTACGCGAGCAGGCGTTCGGTCATCACGGCCTCGCACAGTTCGCGTTCCCACGGCTCCAGCGGGGTCTCCGTCTTCCCGTCCTGGGGCTCGCCGCACGGTCGCTGCTCCGCCATCTCCGGCGTGTAATCCTCCATCAGGAACGCGCACAGGCGTCGCAGCTCGCTCTCGGGGTCCGCGACCAGCCTCTCGTACTGCACCTCCGTGTAGGTCGACGACGGCAGCCGTTCGGCGGCGGAGGTGCCGGCGTCGATCGCCTGGGTCCAGGTGGCGATCGCGTGGTAGACGCCCATGCGCCACCACGAGGTGCCCTTGAGCTCCGCGACACAGGCGCGCCCGTCGCGGACCACGTGCACGATCTGCGCCTCCGGGAACAGGCGCAGCAGCGCGTCGATGTGCTGCACGTACCCCGGTCGCTTGTCGCCCCAGCGCGGCTTGCCCAGCCGTCGCGCGTACGCGCGCCAGGCGATCTCCAGGGCCGATCCCAGGGTCGGGGGCCCGGCCACGATCTCCTCGGCCACCGCACGGGCGTCCAGGCCGAGGCCGTCGAAGCGGGTGCCGGCGCCGGCGACGATCCATTCCGCGAGCGCCTGCCGGTTCGCCAGACGGCGCAGGTCCCCGTACGCGCTCCGGTGCTCGTACGCGTCGAGCAGGAGGCGTGTCTCCGGCGGGATCGCGATGCGCGGGTGGGCGCGCAGCATGCGCCGCAGCAGCGTCCCGCCCGAACGCGGGCAGCCCAGAATGAAGATCGGCCGGTGCGAGGCCAAGAGAAATCACCCCCGGCGGGTAATCCTCCAGGTCAGGCGCCTTCCGTACGCCTGTGGCACCCCCTTGGGTGAGTCCGGCCCAAACCGGCCGTACACGACAGCGCCGGAGAGGGGCGCGAAGCCGGGGGCGTCCACCGGCCCGGTCGCGGCGAGCGCCCGCGCGGGCGGACATCGGAGCCGAACGGCTCTAGGGTCATCGGCTTGTGAGATCCGCTCTGAGGCCACTCGCCGCCCCGCGTTTTCGCATGGTGTTCTTTGGCCGGCTGGTGTCCTTTCTTGGCAACGCGATGGCGCCGGTGGCGCTCGCGTTCGCGGTGCTCGGCCTGACGGGTTCGGCGAGCGACCTGGGGCTCGTGCTGGCCGCGCGCAGCCTGCCCACCGTCGCGCTGCTCCTGCTGGGCGGCGTGTGGGCGGACCGGCTGCCCCGGCACGTCATTCTCGTGGTGTTCTCCCTCGTCGCGGCCGGGACCCAGTCGGTCGCGGCCGTCCTGCTGATCAGCGGGAGCGCGCGCGTCTGGCAGCTGGCGCTCCTGGAGGCCGCGAACGGGATGGCCGCGGCGTTCCTCGGGCCCGCCTCCCTCGGGGTGGTGCCGCAGACCGTCGAGCCGTCCCTCATCCAGCCCGCCAACGCCCTGCTCCGCCTCGCCATGAACGCCGCGAAGGTGATCGGTGCGGGGCTGGCCGGCGTGGTCGTGGCGGCGTACGGGCCGGGATGGGCCATCGCGGTGGACGCGGCGACGTTCGTGGTGG
The DNA here is from genome assembly GCF_039541955.1 of Actinoallomurus oryzae. Taxonomy (NCBI): domain Bacteria; kingdom Bacillati; phylum Actinomycetota; class Actinomycetes; order Streptosporangiales; family Thermomonosporaceae; genus Actinoallomurus; species Actinoallomurus oryzae. Next base: position 2,628 of record NZ_BAABHF010000030.1, read on the forward strand.
CGGCGGTGTTCTTCGGCCGGCTCGCTCTTCCCCGCGTCGCCCTGCCGCGGCCGGGGGTGCTGGGTGAGCTCAGGAGCGGCTGGCGGGAGTTCCGCTCGCGCACGTGGCTGTGGACGATCGTGGCGCAGTTCGCGTTCGTGAACGCGGCGTTCTCCGGCGGCTTCAACGTGCTCGGGCCGCTGGTGGCCAAGCGCGACCTGGGCGGCGCGACGGCCTGGGGGCTCGTCGTCGCGTTCGAGGCGGCCGGGTTCATCGCGGGCGGGTTGTCGTCGCTGTGGCACCGGCCACGCCGGCCGCTGCTGCTCGCGACGTACGGCGTGCTGGCCGGCACGTCCGTGCTGTTCGCGCTCGCCGTGGCCGCGCCGGTGCCGGTCATGCTGGCGGCGGCCTTCGCGGCGGGCGCCGGGTTCGAGATCTTCGGGGTGCAGTGGGACACCGTGGTGCAGCACAACGTGCCGCCCGAGGCACTGTCACGGGTCTACGCGTACGACTCGCTCGGCTCGCTGGTCTTCAACCCGCTCGGCCAGACCCTCGCCGGCCCGGCGATGGCCGCGCTGGGACTCGGCGGCGCCATCGCGCTGAACGGCGCCGTCATCCTCACCGCGACTCTCGCCGTGCTGACCGTCCGCGACGTACGGACACTGACGGGCCACGCGACGGCCTGACAGGCCGCTGGGCGCGTCGTACGGCGGTGACCGCCCCGAGACTCCGGGGCGGTCGAGATCGGTCAGCCGAGGCGCTTACGGGCCTGCCCGCGCAGGCGGCGGCGCTGTGACGGGTCGAGCATCAGGTAACCCGCCGTCGGCACGCCCACGAGCAGCAGCACGCCGAGCAGCTTGACCCAGCCGGGCAGCAGGATGAAGGCGATCAGTGCAACGATGACCCCGACGACGACGTATCCGGTGCGTCCCACGATCTTCTCCGTTCCGTGGACTTCGCTAGGAGAACGAGCGGGCACGACGCCGCTGTTCCTCAAATCACAAGATATATCGTGTCGATCGCGTTGAGCGTCAGACGCGGCGCATGACCGGGCCGCCGCCGAGCTTGTCGAGCACGGCCGCGTGCAGAAGCCCGTTGGTGCACACGACGCTGCCGCCGTCGGCGGTCGGCACGCCGGCCAGGTCGGTGAAGACGCCTCCCGCCTCCTCCACGATGACCTGCAGGGCCGCGACGTCCCACAGCGACACCTCGGGCTCGGCGGACACGTCCATGACGCCCTCGGCGACCATCACGTGCGACCAGAAGTCGCCGAACGCCCGGGTGCGCCAGACGGAGCGGGTGAGGTCCAGGAACCCCTCCAGGCGCCGCTGCTCTTCCCACCCGGTGAGGCTGGAGAAGGAGAACGACGCGTCGTGCAGGTCGGTGACGCCCGAGACGCGGCAGCGGGTGGCCTTGGCGAGGCTGCGCCCGGTCCACGCGCCGCCCCCGCGAGCGGCCCACCAGCGGCGGTTGAGCGCCGGCGCGGACACCAGGCCGACCACCGGGTCGTCGCCCTCCATCAGCGCGATCAGCGTCGCCCAGACCGGCACGCCGCGAACGTAGTTCTTCGTGGCGTCGATCGGGTCGATCACCCAGCAGCGCGGGCCGTAGCCGGTGCGGCCGTACTCCTCGCCGTGCACCGCGTCACGGGGCCGCGCGCGCTTCAGCGTGTTGCGCAGGATCTCCTCGACCATGCGGTCGGCGTCGCTCACCGGCGTGAGGTCGGGTTTCGTCTCGACCCGCAGATCGAGAGCGCGAAACCGGCGCGTGGCGACATCGTCGGCCGCGTCCGCCATGACATGTGCAAGGCGTAGGTCATCCGAATAGTCCGCCACGGCGTGCAACGCTATCGCGACACAGGCGTGCGCAGACAGACCGGCCCGGCGAACGGTCCAAGATCATCGGCGTCAGGGGTGGCGGCGCGAGGTCTCGCGGAGCCGGTACGACGCCGGAGGCGTCCTCGGCCGCGCCGAGGTGAGGCCGCGCCGGCGGAGGGGGGAGAACGGCGCGAATGCCGTCACTGTGCGATCTGACCAGACATTAATCGCTATACAGATCAAAATTCAGCAAATCGTCCAGATCATGTGTGCACTCTTGCCAGTCGCGGCGACTTCTGTTGTCCTCTCGGTTGTGACCCGTCGTCAACGGCGCCGACGGGTCACTGTGCCACTCCAGCCCCTTAAGCCTCGTCGGCGTCGCGGCTCAGCAGGAGCCGCCGCAGCGAGTCCAGGCGTGAGGGGTCGGCGTGGCCCGCCGCCACCCAGGCGTCCAGGGCGCAGTCGTCCTGGACGTGCGTGCAGTGCGGCGGGCACTCCGCGTCGCCCTCGATCAGGTCCGGGAACGCCGCCAGAACGTCGTCCGGCTTGACGTGGGCGAGGCCGAAGCTGCGCACGCCCGGCGTGTCGATGATCCAGCCGTCGCCGTCCGGCAGGGCGAGGGCGATCGCCGACGATGACGTGTGCCGGCCCCGCCCGGTCACCGGATTGACCGCGCTCACCGCCCGCTCGGCGTCCGGAACCAGGGCGTTGACCAGCGTCGACTTGCCGACACCGGAATGGCCGACGAGCACGCTCATCCGGCCGGCCAGGTGGGAGCGCAGCTCGTCGACCGGCCGGTCCTTGCGCGTGACGACGTACGTGACGCCCAGCGGCGCGTACATCTCCTCCAGCGCGTCCGGCGCGGCCAGGTCGGCCTTGGTGAGGCAGAGCAGCGGTGACAGGCCCGCGTCGAACGCGGCGACCAGACAACGGTCGATCATCCGGGGGCGGGGCGGCGGGTCGGCCAGGGCGGTGACGATGACGAGGTTGTCGGCGTTGGCGACGATGACCCGCTCGACGGGGTCGCTGTCGTCGGCGGTACGGCGCAGGGTCGAGGTCCGCGGCTCGATGCCGACGACGCGCGCCAGCGTGTCCGGGCGGCCCGAGACGTCGCCGACCAGGCGGACGCGGTCACCGACGACGACGCTCTTGCGCCCCAGCTCGCGCGCTCGCATCGCCGTCACGGGGCGTCCGTCGACGAGACAGGTGTAACGGCCGCGGTCGACCGCCATCACGAAGCCGCCGACGGCGTCCTCGTGCGCGGGACGGCGACGGGTACGTGGCCGGGAGCCGCGGCCCGGACGTACCCGCACGTCATCCTCGTCGAGCCTCGCCCAATCGCGCGCCATGCCTAACGCAGCATCTCCGCCCACAGCTCGCCGAATTCGGGAAGCGTCTTGCCCACCGTCGCGAGATTCTCCACCTCGACGCCCGGGACGCCCAGGCCGAGCACGGCGCCCGCCATCACCATCCGGTGGTCGTCGTAGGTGTGGAAGACGCCGCCGTGCAGCGGCCGCGGCCGGATCTCCAGGCCGTCGGGGTGTTCGCGCACGTCGCCGCCCAGGCCGTTGATCTCCGTGGTGAGCGCCGCGAGCCGGTCCGTCTCGTGCCCGCGCATGTGCGCGATGCCGCGCAGTCGCGAGGGACCGTCGGCCAGCGCCGCGAGCGCGGCGATCACACAGGTCAGCTCGTTGACGTCGCCGAGGTCGACGTCGATGCCGTGGACGGCGCCGCCGCGCACGGTCAGGTCGCCGTCCTCGTACGACACCGAGGCGCCCATCGCGGCCAGCAGGTGGCGTAGCTCGTCACCGGGCTGGGTCGTCTCGGCCGGCCAGTCGCGTACGGTGACCCGGCCCCCGGAGACCAGGGCCGCGGCGAGGAACGGCGCGGCGTTGGACAGGTCGGGTTCGATGTCGATCTCACCGGCGCGCAGCCGGCCCGGCTGGACCCGCCACACGTCGGGCTCGGTCTCCACGGTGGCGCCGGCGTCGCGCAGCATCCGCACGGTCATCGTCAGGTGCGCGCCCGACGGCACGGGCGGGCCCTCGTGGCGTACCTCCGCGCCCTTGCCGTAGCGGGGCGCGGCCAGCAGCAGGCCGGAGACCATCTGCGACGAGCCGGACGCGTCGATCGTCACCGAGCCGCCCGGCACCGCGCCAGTGCCGCGCACGGTGAACGGCAGGGCGTCGCCGTCGACGTCCGCGCCGAGGATCCGCAGCGCGGCCAGGATCGCGCCCATGGGCCGCTTGCGGGCGTACGGGTCGCCGTCGAAGCGGATCTCGCCGGTGGCCAGGGCCGCGACGGGAGGCACGAACCGCATGACCGTGCCGGCCAGGCCGACGTCGACGGTCGCGGGGCCGCGCAGCTCACCGGGCACGATCCGCCAGTCGGCGCCCGCGTCGTCCACGGACGCGCCGAGCGCGCGCAGCGCACCGGCCATGAGCAGCGTGTCGCGGCTGCGCAGCGGCCGGCGCACCAGCGACTCGCCGTCGGACAGCGCGGCGAGGATCAGCGCGCGGTTGGTCATCGACTTGGACCCCGGCAGCGTGACCAGGGCGTCGACGGGACCGGCCGCCACGGGAGCGGACCACATCTCAGGCATGAATGAAGGGTACCGGCCGGAGAAGGGGTGAGATCTTGCGGAACGCCGAGGTGCCGCGACGGTCGTGGCCGGGGCCGACGTGGCGGGGCGCGCCGTGAAATGTCGGGCCCCCGCTCTACCGTGACCGCGGAGACCGATGGGACACCGGTGCGGTGGTCCTGGGGTCGGTGCGTCCCCAGAGGCTCCTGGGGAGTTTCCGGGAGGCGAACATGCCGAGTACGGCTCGCCGGCGAACGCCGGCCGGCGGTCACGCCCGGCCGTCCCCCCGGCAAAGATTCGCGTGCGGGCTCTCAGAGACTTCCCGGAACCCCCTGCCCCGCCGCACGGCGTCCAGGCGCCGTCTCGCCGCGTCGCCGTGGGCCGGCAAGCCGGCACCTGGCTTCCTCCTGCGCCCTGCGACGCGGCGGCCGGACGCCGCCCGCGACGGGCGAGGGTTCCGGGTGATCCCTCAGCGGCCGACCTTCACGGCCCGGCGCTGGGCGTGGGCGGCGCGCCTGGCCGCCTTGCGGCGGGCGCGTTCGGCCCTGCGGCCGGCCTCGGCCTTGGCGACCGCCGCCTGCAGGCGTGCCTCGCGCAGGTTGGTCTTGGCTGCCTTGACAGGGCGGTGCCGGCTCGGCGCCGCGGCGGCGTACAGCAGCACACCGAACAGCCCCGCGTTCTTCAGCATCAGGGCGCGTTCGACGTCGCGACGCTCAGGGTCCTCCTCCTTCCAGAACCGGTGCTCGGTGAGCAGCGCGGGTACCATCTCCGCCGCGAGCAGGAGCGTCGTGAGGCGCTCGAACTTTCCGAGGGCGAACAGCGCGCCGGCGCCGAGGCCGATCGCGCCCTGGATCCGTACGAGCGTCTCGGGATCCTTGGACGGCAGCCAGGCCACCCGGTCGGCGAGCGGCTTGAGAGCCGGGGCCACCTTCTCCGCGCGGGGGCCCGGATTGCGCAATGTCTCGAGTCCGGTGACCATGAATGGCGCCGCGACGAGCGGGCGCGCGATGGTCCTGATGATCTGCATAACACCGGTCATGCCCATCGAAGGCGCGGTCAAGCGCGGTTCGGTGAGAGAGCGGGCAGCGGGAGAGAGAGGGGAGCGCCGGGCGATGTGCGGCCGGTACGCGTCCACGCGCGGGCGCCAGGAGCTCGTCGACTTCTTCGGCGTCGAGCACGACGAGGCCGAAGATCTCGAACCGGACTACAACGTCGCCCCGACCAAGCCGGTACCGGTGGTCCTGACCCGCCGGAGCGGGAGCGACGCAGCGAGTGGAGTGGGCGGTGAGGGACGAGCCGTCCGCGGAGCGAGTGAGGAGCGGACGCGACCAGAAAGCCGGAGTGGGAGCGACGCAGCGAGTGGAGTGGGCGGTGAGGGACGAGCCGTCCGCGGAGCGAGTGAGGAGCGGACGCGACCAGAAAGCCCGAGCGGGAGCGACGCGGTGACTGGAGGGGGCGGTGAGGGAGCAGGCGTCCTTGGAGCCGGTGAGGAGCGGGCGCGGTCGGAGGACGTGCGTGAGTTGCACGTCGCGCGCTGGGGGCTGGTGCCGTTCTGGGCCAAGGACGTCTCGATCGGTGCGCGGCTGATCAACGCCCGGGTCGAGACCGCGCACGAGAAGCCCGCGTTCCGGCGCGCGTTCGCGCTGCATCGCTGCGTGGTTCCCGCCGACGGCTACTACGAATGGCAGGCGACCGACGGCGGCAAGCAGCCGCACTTCATCCGCCCCGCCGACGGGGGCATCCTGGCGATGGCCGGGCTGTACGCGGTGTGGCGGTCGCCGGACGCGGCCGGCGAACGGCTGCTCAGCTGCACGATCCTGACCACCGAGGCGACCGACGACGTGGGCCGCATCCACGACCGGATGCCGATGCTGGTGGAGCCCGAGCGGTTCGGCGCCTGGCTGGACCCGGCGCTCACCGACCCCGAGGAGGTCCGGTCGCTGCTCGTTCCGGCCGCGGAGGGGCGGCTCGAGTCGTACCCGGTGTCCACCGCGGTGAACAAGGTGGCAAATAACGGCCCAGAACTGGTCAGACCCCTGCCCCAGATGGGTATTCCTTCAGTATCTCCCCTCACTCTCTTCTGACCGCGTGTCGGAGGTGCGCATGGCTCTGGACACCGCGCGCAAGCGCCTCGACGAGATGCTCGCCGACCTCGAACGGTCGATCACGGCCGTGCAGGAGGAGCATCCGGAGGCCGAACACCACACGGCCGACGCGGGGGCGAGCCTGTCGGACACCGACCGGGTCGACGCCGCCCTCGCGGCGTTGCGGCGCCAGCGGGCCGAGGTGCTCGCGGCGCTCGCACGCGCCCACGAGGGCACGTACGGCAAATGCGTGGACTGCGGCCTGGGGATTCCCGAGGGCCGCCTGGAGGCTCGCCCTGAGGCGTCCCGCTGCGTCGCTTGCCAGGGGAAACGCGACCGGCTCCACCGGTAGCACCGCTCCTTCGCCCCCCGGTCGCGAGCCGGGGGCGGTGGAAGGTCCGCCACCCGGTCTCCTCGTCCGCGCCTGCGGGGACGTGGATGCCGGCCGGCCGGGGTCCCCGCTGCCCTCGGGCCGTGGGACGGCCGTTACCCGGTCTTCTTGATCGCGCTGGCGACGAGGTGGATGCCGACCGGCTCCTCGGCCTGCGGCGCGGTCAGCTCCGCTCGTACGAGGCGGGTGAGCGACTGGGGGCTGGCGTTCAGCACGTGCTCCACGGTCGAGGGCGACAAGGCCGTGCGCGGCCGGATCCACTCGACCTCCAGGCCGCACTCGGTGAGCAGGTCGCGCAGCTGCTCGACGCCGAAGCACCGGGTGATCGTGCCGTCCGGCCAGGGCACGAGCACGACCTCCGAGCGCGGCACGTCGGACAGGTGTGCCCAGTAGTTCTGCTCCGCCAGGATGGCCATGCCCAGGACGAGGGAGTCCACGCTCAGCAGCACCCGGCCGCCGGGACGGAGCACGCGGGCGATCTCCGCGACGACGTTCTCGGTGACCAGATGGCGCGAGAGCATGCGCCCCTCGGCCACGACGGCGTCGAACGAACCGGGGGAGAGGAAGCCGAGGGAGGACGCGTCCGCGACGATCGTGCGGGTGCGCCGGGGCTGTGGTGTGCCGCGGGGAGCGTCGCGGACCTCGACCACGGTGTGGCCCGCGTGCGCCGCCTGGTCGGCGTAGCGGGACTGGGGCCCGGACAGGTCGAGCACCCGTGACGGCCGGCGCGGCAGCCACCGGGACAGCTGTGCGGCGGCCACGGCCCAGTAGAACGTCCAGTAGCTCGCGAGCGACTCGGACTCGCCGACTGCGGGATGCTTCGCCGGAATGGACAGCACGGCGGCTCCTCGGGGATGCATTTCTCCCAATCCTTCCCTGTTGGCGGTACGAGCTATCGCACACTTCATGCCGGTGTGCCGGAGCATTCCCCCGCTCCTGGGAATCCCGTGGGCGCGTGGCGCGTTGCACAGCGTCATAACGGACACCGGCCTGCGAAAGTTCGAGGTGATGATGGCCGTCTTGCTGGCGGACCGGCGCGATGCGCCGGTGGCGCACCCGCTATCGTCTGGAGCGTATGGTTTCGGTGCCGGCCCCGAGCCCGGCACCGGCGCGACGGAGGGGGTGGGTCAGGTACCCGAGGCAGTGGAGACTCTGGAGCAGCGCAGTCGGCGCTTCGAGCGTGACGTGCTTCCGTTTCTCGACCAGCTGTACTCCGCCGCGCTGCGCATGACGCGCAACCCCGCGGACGCGGAGGATCTGGTCCAGGAGACGTTCGCCAAGGCGTTCGGCTCCTTCCACCAGTTCCAGGAAGGCACCAACCTCAAGGCCTGGCTCTACCGCATCCTCACCAACACCTTCATCAACTCCTACCGCAAGAAGCAGCGGGAGCCGAAGCAGTCGGCGTCGGAGGAGATCGAGGACTGGCAGCTCGCGCGGGCGGAGTCGCACACCTCGACCGGCCTGAAGTCGGCCGAGGCCGAGGCCCTCGAGCACCTTCCCGACTCGGACGTCAAGCGGGCCCTGCAGGCGCTGCCCGAGGACTTCCGGATGGCGGTCTACTTCGCGGACGTCGAAGGCTTCGCGTACAAGGAGATCGCCGACATCATGGGCACTCCGATCGGTACCGTGATGTCCCGGCTGCACCGCGGCCGGCGGCAGCTGAGGTCGATGCTCGAAGACTACGCGCGTGAGCGCGGGCTCGCCCGCGCGAACGGGTCCGGGCGCAAGGAGGACTCCGCATGAGCGACCGGACGCCCGCGCACCCTGGTGAGGTGGCGAAATGAGCTGCGGAAAGCCTCATGAGACCCCCTGCACGGAGGTCCTCGCCCGTATCTACTCCTACCTGGACGGCGAGCTGGACGAGCACGGGTGCTCCGACATCCGGCAGCACCTCGACGAGTGCGGTCCCTGCCTGCGGGAGTACGGCCTGGAGGAGTCGGTCAAGAAGCTCGTGCACAAGAGCTGCGGCTGCGACCCGGTGCCGCAGGACCTCCGGGCGAAGGTGCTTGGGCGAATCGAAGAGGTTCGCGCCAATCTCGTCGAATGACCGGCTTCGCAGCTCACGGGCGATACCGCCGACCGTAGGTGACGATTCATTCACGCTTTGCTCACGTTTCCTCGCGCGTCTGCGTGAGCAGGGGCTGTCGGGTTAGGCTTACCACCGATTCTTCCGGCGTCGATCCGAGGCGGGCGGTGAGTCAGGGATGAAGGGCTCCCGTAGCCGGGGCCCGACGGGGAGGCGGAGAAAGATGCGTCAAGGCGTGTCCTGGAATTAGCCCATAACCTGTGGGGGCGGCATTGCGTGGACTACCCCTCGCCGCATGGGCGTACGTCTGCACGGTCGTCGTGCTCGCGGCGTCGTCCATCGGTCTCTCGTCCTTCGATGGCATCGACTGGACCACCCTTGCCGTCCTCGCGGTGCTGTCGGTGATCTGCGAGTCGGCGCCGGCACTGCTCAACAGCGAGAACGCCCGGGTGTCGCTGAGCTACTCGGCGGGCCTGGCCTCGGTCGTGCTGCTCGGCCCGACGGGCGCCGCGATCGTCGGCGCGTCGGCGATCATCGCCTGGCGACGCGACATGGGCGTCGTGAAACGGCTGTTCAACGGGGCCCAGTTCGCCCTCTCGGGCTACCTCGCCGGCGTCGTGTACAGCGCGGCCGGCGGCACGACCGGCAAGCCCACCAACGGCTCGTTCCCGGACATCATCGCGCCCTACCTCACCGCCGTCGTCACCTACGTCGCCGTCAACCTCGCCCTGATCGGCGTCGTCCTCGTGCTCACCAAGACGGCGCCCCTGTGGGGGTTCCGCTGGCGGCCCATCGGCAGCCTCGCCGCGGGCCAGCTGGCGTACGGCATGTTCGGCCTGCTCATCGCCGCGCCGTGGGGGCTCATCGGCCCGTTCTCCGCCGTGCTCGTGCTGATGCCGATGCTGCTGGCCCGGTGGGCGTTCCAGCAGACCAGCGACCAGCAGCAGGCCCACGCCGCGACGATCGCGGCGCTCTGCCAGGCGGTGGAGACCAAGGACTACTACACGCGCGGCCACAGCGAGCGGGTCTCCCGCGGCGCGGTCATGATCGCCGAGGCGATCGGGATGCGGCCCGAGCGGGTCGGCGCGATCCGCTACGCCGGGATGCTCCACGACGTCGGCAAGCTCGGCGTGCCGACCAAGGTGCTGCAGAAGGCCGGCGCCCTGACCGAAGAGGAGTACGCCGCGATCCAGCTCCACCCGATGCGCGGCCTGGAGATCGTCCGTGAGATCGGCTTTCTCGACGAGGCGCTCGCCGGCATCATGCACCACCACGAGCGGATGGACGGCACGGGCTACCCCATGGGGCTGGCGGGCCTGGAGATCCCGGAGTTCGCTCGCGTCATCTCGGTGGCCGACGCGTTCGACGTGATCACCTCCACCCGGTCCTACCGTCCGGCGCGGTCCATCGAGGAGGGCATCGCCGAGCTGCGGCGCTCGGCCGGCACCCACTTCGACCCGGAGATGGTCGAGGCGCTCATCGCCGCCATCACCCGCCACGGGTGGACCCAGCCCGACCCGGTCCCGCCGCCCGAGGAGGGCGAAGAGACCACCCAGCAGGACCACGACGACCCCAGCGCGCCCCTGCGCGTCGCCGGAGAGGGTGTCCGGTGACCCGTCCGGTGGCCCGGGTGGCGGCGCGCCGGAGCACCGCGGGGGGAGCGCGCACGTGACCGCTCAGGCCGGACGCCCGCGCCCGGCATGGCAGTCGCTGGACTCCGCCCAGCTGCTGCTGATCGCGGCGGCCGGGATGCTGATCATCGCCTCTGTCACCCAGGTCGGCGCGGTCGGCCTCGAAGACTCCCGTACGGCGATCCTGTTCGGCGCGCTCATCGCGATCGGCGAGCTGCTCCGCATGATCATGCCCGGCAGCCGCGAGGTCGCCCCGATCGCGAGCGCGGGCTCCGTCGGGTACGCCCTGTTGCTGCGGGTGGGCAGCGAACCGGCCACGCACTCGGCGTTCCAGGCGGTGACGGTGACGGCCTGCGGCACGCTCATCGGCGCGCTGCCGCACATCGCGGTCGGCCGCATCCCGGCGCTCGACGCGATGGCCCGGCGCGTCCTGAGCCCGGCCCTGGTGGCCTTCGTCTTCCGCCCGATCGGCACCTCCTCGTTGCAGCACCACTGGCCGCTGCTCATCACGGTGATGGTGCTGACGGTCATGTTCGCCTGCGCCGCCGAGATGGTGACCGCGGCGACGATCCGCGCCGAGGCGGTGCGCACGCGGTTCGCCATCGCGTTCGGCGACGAGATCCGGGCGAAGGTCCCGCTCTGCGCCGCCTCGGGCGCCACGGGCATCCTGATCGCGGTGAGCACGTTCGTCATGGGCCCGGTGGCGCTGCTGGTGTTCAGCGCGCCGATCCTGGTGACCCAGGTCGCGTTCCGGCGCTTCGCCGGCATCCGGGCCACCTACCTGCAGACCGTACGCGCCCTGTCCCAGGTGACCGAGGTCGGCGGGTACGTCGAGGCCGGGCACTCCCGGCGGGTGAGCGAGCTGGCCGTGCAGATGGGGCGCGAGCTGGGTATGAACGAGGAGGCGCTGCTCGAGCTGGAGTACGCCGCGCTCATGCACGACATCGGCCAGCTGTCGCTGCGCGATCCGATCCCGGGCGGCGCGACCGTCCTGGCCTCGCCCAGCGAACAGCGCCGTATCGCCGGGCTGGGCGCCAACGTGATCACCGAGACCGGGGTGCTGAACGAGGTCGCGGAGATCGTCCGACGCCAGTCCGAGCCGTACCGCGCGGCGGAGGGATCCGCTCCGCCGCTGGCCAGCCGCGTCATCAAGGTCGCGAACGCCTACGATGATCTTGTCGGGGCGTCGTCCGACCGCGATCGGTCGGCGGCCGTGCTCGAACGCCTGCGGGGTGATTCGGCCGCGGAGTACGACCCGACCGTGGTCGAGGCGCTCGGGCACGTTGTCGACCGTATGCGCTGACAAGGCGGCACTCGGGTTTTTGTCGGCGAGCATCGCGCTCGGCCGGCCCATGCGTGGTTATTCTGCCTGCGCTGACGAATTGAGGAGGAGCGGTGTTCGAGTCGGTACTGGTGGCCAATCGCGGGGAGATCGCCCGTCGGGTGATCCGCACCGTGCGTGCCCTCGGAGTCAAGGCGATCGCCGTCTACTCCGAGGCCGACGCCGATCTGCCGTACGTCGCCGAGGCCGACGAGGCGGTCCTGATCGGCCCGGCGCAGCCCGCCAAGAGTTACCTCGACACCGACGCCGTGATGGAGGCCGCGCGGCGCACCAACGCTCGCGCCATCCACCCGGGCTACGGCTTCCTGTCGGAGAACGCCGCGTTCGCCCGCCGGGTCGCCGAGGAGGGGCTGACCTGGATCGGCCCGCCCGCGGAGGCGATCGAGGCCATGGGCGACAAGATCAACGCCCGTAACCTCATGGAGAAGGCGGGAGTCCCGGTCGCGGCCGGCACGCACGAGCCCGTCCCCGACGCCGACGCGGCCGTCGCCGCGGGCATCGGCTACCCCGTCATGGTCAAGGCGTCCGGCGGCGGCGGTGGCATCGGCATGAGCGTCGCCTACGACGAGGACGAGCTGCGCAAGGCCTTCGAGACGGCCCGCACGCGCGCCGAGCGGTTCTTCGGCAACCCCGACATCCTGCTGGAGCGCTTCATCGAGCGGGCCCGGCACGTGGAGATCCAGATCCTGGGCCTCGCCGACGGCACGGTGGTGGCCCTCGGCGAACGCGACTGTTCGGTGCAGCGCCGGCACCAGAAGGTCGTGGAGGAGACCCCGTCCACCGGCGTCGGTGCCGAGCTGCGGTCCCGCATGCTCGCCGCCGCCGTACGCGCGGGCGAGGCGGTCGGCTACCGCGGCGCCGGCACGGTCGAGTGCCTGGTCGACCCGGTGGCGCAGGATTTCGTCTTCCTGGAGATGAACACCCGGCTCCAGGTCGAGCACCCGGTCACCGAGCTGGTCACCGGCATCGACCTGGTCGAGCAGCAGCTCCTCGTCGCCGCGGGCGAGCCGGTCACCTTCACCGACGTCGAGCCGCGCGGGCACGCGATCGAGTTCCGCGTCTACGCCGAGGACCCCAAGCGGTTCCTGCCCAGCCCCGGCGACATCACGGTGTGGGAGGAGCCGTCCGGCGACGTCATCCGGGTCGACGCCGGCTACCAGGCGGGCAACAAGGTCACCCCGTTCTACGACCCGCTCCTCGCCAAGCTGTGCGTCTACGGCGCCGACCGGGCCCAGGCCCTCGCCACGGCACGGGAGGCGGTCGAGGCGTTCCGCGTCGAGGGCCCCAAGACCAACCTTCCGTTCTTCACCGAGCTGCTGGCCAACCCCGAGTTCCTCTCGGGCGACTACGACACCGGACTGGTGGACCGCATGCGCGCATGATCAAGGACTCGTCGCACAATTGGATCGGCAAGAGCGTCCGGCAGGCGCCGGCGTCTGAGGGAAGGAGCCGCGTTGGCTGAGGTGCGCGCGGAAATGGTGGCGAACGTCTGGAAGGTCGTTGTCAACGAGGGCGACACCGTGGAGGACGGCGACACTCTCGTCATCCTGGAGTCCATGAAGATGGAGATCCCGGTCATCGCCGAGGACTCCGGCACGGTCGCCAGCCTCAAGGTCGCCGAGGGCGATGTCATTCAAGAAGGCGATCTGATCGCCGTCATCGAGTAGCCACGAAGGCCGCCGGACCCCGGCTTGACGACTGCCCCGAGCCCCCGCCCGCCGCGAACGGCGGGCCAGGGGGCGCGTCGCAGGACGGCGGGCAGTCGGCCTGGTTTCGGCCCCCGGGCGATCGACGAGACGGCGAGGCGTTTCCTGGGCGCCGCTCGGCAGGGGTTCGAGCCCCGGGTGGTCTTTCGGCCCGTAGGCACGCCGTGGCTACGGGTATCGGGTCACGGGCGGCTTCTCAGCCCGTGAGCCTGCCGTGCCTGCTGCAGTCGGCGGTCCAGCCGCCGGGCGTCACCTGGACGACCATGCGGCGGCGGCATTCGGGGCAGTAACGCGGAGGCTCCATCGTCCGCGCCACGCGACACCCTCCATGGTCACCGCCGGTGAGCGGGTCTCCGCAGTGGTCGCAGTAGGTCGCCGTCACGGTGCAGCAGCGTAGTCCAGAAGCGACCCACGGCACCGGCGACAGGCCCGGAGAACTTCCGTCGCGGTGCGCTGCGTGCTCCAGAGTCAGGGCGCTGGTGAGGGGTGCGGAGAGTTCCCGTCGCGGTGCGGTGGGTGCTCCAGGAGCGAGTCAGAGCGCCGGTGAGGGGTTCAGAGTGCCAACGCGTATGTCAGAAGGTCCACGCCGGGCTGGGGCTGCCAGTCGCGCTCTGGCGTTCGTGTGAAACCCAGCCGCCGGTAGATCCGGTGCGCGGCGTGCATCATCGGCTCGGTGGACAGCCGTATGGCTCGGCATCCGTCCTCGCGGGCGCGGGCGATGCAGTGGCGGACGAGTGCCTCGCCGAGTCCCAGCCCGCGTGAGGCCGGTACGACGGCCAGCATCCGGAACTCCGCCTCGCCCGGCACCGTCAGCTGAGCCCAGGGGCTGCCGTGCCGGCAGTAGGTCACCGTGCCCGTCGGCTCGCCCTCGTGCGTGGCCACGAGCAGTTCGGCCTCGCGGGCGCGGGAGGCCGCGTCGCGCAGCCGCAGGATGTAGCCGCTGTTCGGGCTGATGTAGCCCGCCGCGACATAGATCGCGGCCGTCAGCTCGCCGATCCGGGCGAGCTCGTCCGGCCGCGCCAACCGGATCTCGACGCCGGGAGGGTGCGCGGGCGCGGGCTGGTCCGGTGGCCGAGTCTCCTCGCTCACGGTCAGAGCCTAGACCACCACAAAGAGGGATCGGTCCCCCAGTCCGGTCACCGGGGGGCCGATCCCACGGAACATGCCGGTCCGAGACGATCAGTCGGTGACGAGCTCGGGCAGGTCTCGTACGCCGGGGTCGTCGGCGTCGGCGGTGTAGTCATCGGGCCGGGTCTCGTCCGTTCCGTCCGGTACGCCGGCCGCCCGCAAGATCACCGTGAGCACGACCACGACGACCATGTTGATGACGAAGGCGGTCAGGGCGATGTAGCCGGGGTGGCCGAGGAACGGGATGTCCGCGGTGGACTGGGCGAAGTGCTTCTGCGTCGGTGAGTGCTGGTCGTAGGCGGTCACCGTGCCGTACACCATCGCGACCGCCCAGCCGGCCAGCAGCGCCCACCGGTGGAACCACCGGGTGTAGAGCCCCAGGCCCAGCGCCGGGAACGTCTGCACGATCCAGATGCCGCCCAGGAGCTGCAGGTTGATCGACAGGGTCTTGTCGAAGGCCAGCACGAAGACGAGCGCGCCGATCTTGATCAGGAGCGACACGAACTGCGAGACGCGGGTCTCCTCGGCGGCCGTCGCGGCCGGCCGGAAGAACGCCGTGTAGACGTTGCGGGTGAACAGGTTCGACGCCGCGATCGACATGATCGCCGCCGGCACGAGGGCGCCCACGCCGATCGCGGCGAAGGCCACCCCGGCGAACCAGCCCGGGAACATGTGGTCGAACAGCGTCGGCACGGCGAGCTGCGGGTTCTTGGCGGCCTTGACCGCGGCGGCGACGTCGGGCCGGGCCAGCGCCATGTAGCCGAGCAGGGCCAGGAGCCCGAGCAGCAGCGAGTACGCCGGGAGCAGTGCCGCGTTGCGTTTGATCACGTTACGGCGCCCGGACGCCAGCGCCCCGGTGACCGTGTGCGGATAGATGAACAGGGCCAGCGCCGACCCCAGCGCGAGCGTGCCGTACGCCCAGTGGGTCATGTCGCCGGTGACGAGCGAGCCGTTCGGCTTGCCGGTCGCCGGGTTGGGCTTGGCCAGGCTGCTCTGGGCGCTGTCGAAGATGTGCCCCCAGCCGCCCAGCTTCGTGGGGATGTAGATGATCGCCACGATGATCACGAGGTAGATCAGCGAGTCCTTCACGAACGCGATCAGCGCCGGCGCGCGCAGGCCCGAGGTGAAGGTGTACGCGGCCAGGAGCGCGAACGCGATGAGCAGCGGCACGTCCTTGGCGAGCCCGGAGCCCGTCACGCCCATGACGGTGAGCACGGCCTGGATGCCGACGAGCTGCAGCGCGATGTAGGGCATCATCGCCAGGATCCCGGTGACCGCGACGGCCAGGCCGAGCGACCGCGAGCCGAACCGCCCGCGTACGAAGTCGGCGGTCGTGACGTAGCCGTGTACGTGTGACACCGACCAGAGACGCGGGCCGATGAGGAACACGATCGGGTAGGCGATCGCCGCGTACGGCAGGGCCCAGAACCCCATCGCGCCGCTCGCGAAGACGGCCGCGGGCACCGCGATGAACGTGTAGGCGGTGTACAGGTCGCCGCCGAGCAGGAACCAGGTGGTGAACGTGCCGAAGCGGCGCCCGCCCAGCCCCCACTCGTCCAGGTGCATGATCGTCTGCCCCCGCCGCCAGCGCGCCGCGAGGAAGCCCATCACGGTGACCAGGGCGAAGAAGATGAGGAAGACGGTCAGCTCGACACCGTTGACGTCGTTCATCTACTCGTCCTCCTCCTCGGCGGGGCGCGGGGGCCGGGCGCGGCGGGTGAGCAGGTACGCGATGCCGATGAACACCGCGGTGAGGATCACCCAGAGGAGTTGCCACCAGTAGAAGAACGGGAATCCGGCGAGCCGCGGCTCGACCTTGGCATAGCTCGGGACGGCGAGATAGACGACGAACGGCGCGATCAGCAGGACCGCGACCACGACGCGTACGGCGGGTCTGGTCGAACGCGGATCAGACATGCGGAGGCCCTTTCGAAACCATGCTTCGCTGCGGGCCACTCTGAACGCGGTCGGTCACGACGGGGTAACGGCCGCGGGTCCTCGGCGGGCGCTGCCGGCCGGAGCGAAGGACGGCCCGTCAGAGTGCGGTGCAGTCGTGCTCGTCGGGGAGCAGCGGGCGGACGGCCACCCGGTACGTCTGGCCGCGGTCGCGCCAGGCCGGCCGTCCGGCCAGGCGCTGGACCGACGCGGCGTCGCGCCCGGTGAGGACCGTGCAGGTGCGGCCACCGACCTGGGTGCCCGTTCTCAGCGGCTTGAACGGCCACTTGGGCGCGGCGCCCTCGCCCGCGGGCGCGGTCACCGCCAGCACGGCGACGCGCGACGGCCGGTACGGCCGCGGGTCGGCGCTCTGGTCCCCACGCGGCCAGGAGGACGGGACGAGCCGGGTCAGGAACCGCGCGGCCGGGTCGCCGGCGTGCCGGCCCTCCTGGATGATCTTGGTGGTGTGCGGCCGGCCTCCGGTGACGAAGGTGATCACCTTGTAGGTCGCGTCGGCGATGTTCCGGTCGTCGACCGTCCGCGACCTGGCGAGCCCGGCCTCGGACGCGTCGGAGACCAGCCGGCGCAGCGCCTGCGGCGTGAGGTGGTACTCGGTCGGGTGCCCGCCGCCGGTGATCGCGCGCCCGTCGCCGTACAGGGAGAAGTCCGGCATGGTGCCGGGCCCGCCCAGGCCGGCGATGCCTCCTGTGGTCTTCGTGCGCAGCACGAGGGCGTCCGCCGAGCCGAGGCTCGGGGACGACGAACCGGGCCTCGCGGACGATGAGCCGCCGACCTGGGCCTGCGAGTCTCCGGCGCACCCCGAAACGAGCAGCGCGACGCCGCCGAGCACCATCACGACCGCCGTCTTCATCGTGACCACCTCCCGTCCGAACTCCGACGGTAGTGGGCGCCGGACGGTTCTAGAGCGTTTGTGACAGTGCCTTGATCGGCATTTTCAACTCGTCCAGCATCTCCAGGTCACTGCCGGTCGGACGACCCAGGGTGGTGAGGTAGTTACCGACGATGATCGCGTTGATGCCGCCGAGCATGCCCGACCTGGTGCCCAGGTCGCCGAGCGTCAGCTCGCGCCCGCCCGCGTACCGCAGGATCGTTCGTGGCAGCGCCAGCCGGAAGGCCGCGATGGTCTTCAGCGCCTCGGCGCCCTCGACCAGCGGGTAGTCGGCGAACGGCGTGCCGGGGCGCGGATTGAGGAAGTTGAGCGGCACCTCGTCGGGCTCCAGCTCGCCGAGCTGCGCGGCGAACTCGGCCCGCTGCTCGACCGTCTCGCCCATCCCGACGATGCCGCCGCAGCACAGCTCCATGCCGGCCGCGCGCACCATTTCACAGGTCCGCCAGCGCTCCTCCCACGTGTGGGTGGTCACGACCTTGGCGAAGTGGGACTTCGGCGCCTCGAGGTTGTGGTTGTAGCGGTGCACGCCCATCGCGGCCAGCTCGTCGACCTGCTCCTGGGTCAGCATGCCGAGGGAGCACGCGATGTTGATGTCCACCTCCTTGTTGATCGCCTCGACGCCCTCGCGCACCTGGCCCATCAGCCGTTCGTCCGGCCCGCGTACGGCGGCGACGATGCAGAACTCGGTGGCGCCCGTCGCGGCGGTCTCCTTGGCGGCCCGTACGAGCGAGGGGATGTCGAGCCACGCGGCGCGTACGGGGGAGGCGAACTGGCCCGACTGGGAGCAGAAGTGGCAGTCCTCCGGGCAGCCGCCGGTCTTGACCGAGATGATGCCCTCGACCTCGACCTCCGGGCCGCACCACTTCATGCGCACCTCGTGCGCGAGCGCGAGCAGGTCCTCCAGCCGGTCGTCGGGCAGTGTCAGGCACTCGTGGATCTGCCGCTCACCGAGCCCCTCGCCCCGCTCCAGCACCTGGGTGCGCGCGACCGCGAGGATGTCGTTCTGAGACGTCGGAGCGATCTCGCTCACGATTCTTCCTCTCGTGGGGTCAGTTCCCCGTACGTCTGCGCACGGGCACGGCAGTCCTCTCGGAACACCGCCGGGTCGAACACTCCGCCGAGCTGCGGCGCGAGGCCGGCACGGGCGGCGAGCAGGAACTCCGGTCCGTCGAGGCGCCCGGCCCGCTCGGGCAGCACGCCGGACAGCGGGCGCGCCGCGACGGTCTCCAGGTCACGCACGTTGCACAGGTCGTCCAGCAGGGGCCGGCGCGGCCAGGCCCCGATCACGATGCCGGCCAGGTCGATCCCGCGCCCGGCCATGGCCTCCAGCGTCAGCGCCGTGTGGTTGAGCGTGCCCAGCCCCGGCCGTACGGTGACGAGCACGGCGGCCCCGAGGGAGTGCGCCAGGTCGGCGAGCGTGGCGCCGTCGTCGTCGTACCGTACGAGCAGCCCGCCCGCCCCTTCGACGATCACCAGGTCGCGGTCGAGCGCCTTGATCCGCTCCGCGCAGCTCGCCAGATCCGGCGGCGGCAGCCCGGCGAGCCGCGCGGCGGCGGCCGGGGCGAGAGCCGCGGCGTACCGCGCGAACTCGTGCAGGTCGGTGATGCCGGCCAGCCGGCGTACCTCGTCCAGATCGCCGGGCATCCCGGGCCGCACGCCGGTCTGCGCCGGCTTGACGACCGCCACGGACCACCCGCGCGCCCGTGCGAGCGCCGCGACCGCGGCCGTGGTCACGGTCTTTCCCACCCCGGTGTCGGTCCCGGTGACGACGAGCACACTCACCCGGGCGACTCTAGCGAGTCATGTACCGGGCCGTCCGTAACGACCCGTCACCCGTCCCAGGACGTCCAGCGATCGGTGCCGATCTCGATGCCGAACGGCTCCGGCAGCCGGATCGCCTCACCGAACTTCCACGACTCGAAGCGCAGGTAGGCGCCGAGCCCGGGTCAGGTTCGGATTGTGGCGGATCGGCGTACCCAGATCGGCGGCGAAGGTGTCAGGGGGTCTCGTGGCGGCGGCGGAGGCGGGTGATGAACTTGTAGCGGTCGCCGCGGTACAGGGACTGGGCCCACTCGACCGGTTCGCCGGCCGTGTCGAAGGCGTGGCGGGAGAGCAGGAGGAGGGGCAGCCCGACGTCGACGCTCAGCAGGCTCGCGTCGTCCGGGGTCGCCAGGACGGTCTCGATGGTCTCCTCCGCCTCGGCCAGGTGCACGTCGTACGCCGTGGCCAGCGTCTCGTACAGCGAGTCGTGGCGGGGGAGTTCCTTGCGCAGGCCCGGGAAGCGGCGGGCCGGGAGCAGCGACGTGTCGATCGACATCGGCTCGCCGTCGGCCAGGCGGAGGCGGTGGATGCGCAGGGCGCGGCCGCCGGGGCGGATGCCGAGGAGGCGCGCGAAGCGTTCGTCGGCGGTCACGTAGCCGATGTCGAGGATGCGCGTCTCCGGGTTCAGGCCGTGGTGGCGCATGTCCTCGGTGTAGCTGACGAGCTGCAGCTCCTGGGCGACCTTGGGCTTGGCGACGAACGTGCCCTTGCCCTGGATGCGCTGCAGGCGCCCCTCGATCACCAGCTCCGCCAAGGCCTGCCGGACCGTCGTGCGCGACGTGCCGTACTTTTCCGCCAGGCTCCGCTCAGGCGGCAGCGGACTACCGGGTGCGAGTGCCTCGGTCAGCTCGACCAGGTGCTTCTTCAACCGGTAGTACTTGGGAACGCGAGGTTCCACCCCCAGCTCTGGTGCCCGCTCAGCCGTCACATGCTCTCCTCATGTTCACCGCCGCGTCGGGTCGGCGTTACGAGCAGAGTACGGGCCGATCAGCTCTCTGACACCAGTCAGAGCTCCCGTGACCTTTGTGAGTTCTGCCTCCTCCAGGGTCGCACGGCCGGTCAGGCGCAGGCACGCCCGCCCTCGCGGCACCGACGGCGGGCGGAAACAGCCCACTTTCACGCCGTGCTCGGCGCAGATCTCCGCGGCGTGTACGGCGCGGTCCGGGTCGCCGAGGACGACCGGGACGACCGCCGCGGCGGGCGTGGCCGTCTCCAGGCCGAGCGCGTCCGCCGCGGCGGCGAGGCGGTGGGCGCGGTCGCGGGCGCGGGCGGCCAGCTCCGGTTCGGCGGCGAGCACGCCGAGGGCCGCGGCGGCCGCGCCCGCCGACGCCGGGGCGAGCCCAGTGTCGAAGACGAACGAACGCGCCGTGTCGACGAGCGTCTCGATCACCTCGGGCGCGCCGAGCACGGCGCCGCCCTGCGAGCCCAGCGACTTGGACAGGGTGACCGTGACGATCACGTCCGGCTCGCCCGCGAGCCCCGCCGCGTACGTCGCGCCCCGCCCGCCCGGGCCGACCACCCCGAGCGCGTGCGCCTCGTCGACCACCAGCAGCGCGCCGTGGTGGCGTACGACCGCGTGCAGCTCGCGGAGCGGGGCGAGGTCGCCGTCCACGGAGAAGACCGCGTCGGTCACCACGACGGCGTCGCGCGCCCCGTCGAGGGCGGCGTCCACGGCGGCGACGTCGCCGTGCGGCGTGACCACGACCGGGCACCGGGCGAGGCGGCAGCCGTCGATCAGCGAGGCGTGGTTGCCCCGGTCGGAGACGATCAGGCCCGGCCGCAGCGCGGTGACCGCGGCGAGGTTGGCGAGATAGCCGGAGGAGAACACGAGCGCGGACGGCGCCCCGACGAACCCGGCGAGCCGCTCCTCGAGCGCCGCGTGCAGCTCGGTGGTGCCCGTGACCAGCCGTGAACCGGTCGATCCGGTGCCCCAGGTGCGGACCGCCTCGATCGCGCCCTCGGCCAGCCGCGGGTCGCCGGAGAGCCCGAGATAGTCGTTGGAGGCCAGGTCGAGCAGGACCGGGGCGGGCGTACGGGGTCGCAGCGTACGGCGCAGCCCGGCGGCCGTGCGCTCCCGTGTCGCGGCCGTCAGCCGCTCGAGAGGATCCACCCGCCGAATCATGCCAGGACCACCTGCGATGATGCAGACGTGCCCACGTTGAGCGACCTGATCAAAAAGCACACCGACCTCGGCGCCGATGACATGGAGTGGATCCACTCGCTGGTGTCGGACTGGCAGTTGCTCGCCGACCTGTCCTTCGCCGACCTCGTCCTCTGGCTGCCGCTGACGGCCGAGCGCGGCGAGGACGGAAGCTGGGTGGCGGTGGCCCAGATCCGCCCGACGACCGGTCCGACGGCCTACCCCGAGGACCTCGTCGGCATGGTGACCGGCCGCGGCGAACGCACGCTGGTCGACATCGCCTACCGCGAGGGCCGCATCTGCCGCGAAGGCGACCCCGAGTGGGGGAGCGGCGTCCCCGTGCGCGAGGAGTCCATCCCCGTACGCCGGGGCGAGCGGATCCTCGGCGTCATCCAGCGCAGCACGAACCTCAGCTCCGCCCGTACGCCGAGCCGCCTCGAGCTGACCTATCTGCAGAGCGCCAGCGACCTGGCCAAAATGATCAACGATGGGCGGTTCCCGTTTCCGGAGCAGGAGCCCAACCTCGCCCGCTCGCCGCGCGTGGGCGACGGGCTGCTGCGCATCGACCGTCAGGGGCGGGTCCTGTACGCCAGCCCGAACGCCCAGTCGGCGTACCGGCGGCTGGGGCTGGCCACCGACGTGGCGGGAACGAACCTGGCGGAGACGACCGCCCGCCTCGGCACCGCGCCGGTCGACGACTCCCTGGCCCTGGTGGCCGGGGGCCGCGCGGCCCGGGAGACCGAGGTCGAGGCGAACGGCGCGATCGTCCAGCTCCGCGCCATCCCGCTGATCGTCGACGGTCACCGTACGGGCGCGCTCGTGCTGCTGCGCGACGTCACCGAGCTGCGGTGGCGCGACCGGGAGCTGATGACCAAGGACGCGACGATCCGCGAGATCCACCACCGGGTGAAGAACAACCTGCAGACGGTCGCCGCGCTGCTGCGCCTGCAGGCCCGCCGGCTCCAGGTGCCGGAGGGCAGGGACGCCCTGGAGGAGGCGGTACGCCGCGTCGGCTCCATCGCGATCGTGCACGAGACGCTGTCGCACACGCCGGAGGAGCTGATCGACTTCGACGACATCGCCGACCGGGTGATGGCGATGGCGGGTGAGGTGTCCTCGCCGGAGACCCGGGTACGGCCGAAGCGGGTCGGCGGCTTCGGCGTCCTGCCGGCGGCGATCGCGACACCGCTCGCCATGGTCCTGACCGAGCTGCTGCAGAACGCCCTCGAACACGGGCTGACCGACAACTCCGGCCTGCTGGAGGTCCTGGTGACCCGCAGCGGCGAGCGCCTGGGCGTGGTGGTGGCCGACAACGGGAAGGGCCTGCCGGACGGCTTCGACGTCGAGTCGGCGGCGAGTCTGGGGCTGCAGATCGTCCGGACGCTGATCGTGGGGGAGCTGGGCGGGATCCTGGAGCTGCGCCGACGCGATGGGGGCGGCACGGAGGTGGCCCTCGACATCCCGCTCGCGCAGACGCCGCGGACGGGCTGAGGGGGAGGCCGCCCCGGACCCCGCGGACGGGTGGTGAGAGACTGCCCGGATCCGCCGCCCCGCGGCGCGACGGATTACGGCGATTTCTGAGGCGTGAGAGGACGGCCGCGGGGGAAGTTACCTTCGGGAAGACGACGGGTTTGGGAGGCATCGATCGTCATCGGCCGGAAAGCGCACGCCGTGGGGACATGCGCCCGGCGCCGGTCCCAGGCCGTCGGCCGTTCGCGCCGGGAAGGTCTGCTTGTGCCGAGACCTGAGAGTTCATCCGCGGCGGGGCGGAACGGGCCGTCCGTGCCGGGGCCGGAAGGCTCGTCCGCGGCTCGTCCGGACCAGGGCGGAAAAGCGCAGCGCCCGTGGTCGGGCCACGGGCGCTTGGATCGGCAGACCGCGAGTCCACGTCGGAGGCGCGGTGCCGGAGGGATCGACGGCAGGTGGAACGTGTCTTGGGGCGAGGCTCAGGCGTGGGCGCGCGCACGGGCGCGGGCGCGGCGGCGCTTCAGCGCGCGGCGTTCGTCCTCACTCATCGCTCCCCACACGCCGGCGTCCTGGCCGGAGTTGAGGGCCCACTGCAGGCACGACTCGGTGACGGGGCAGCGGCGGCACACCTGCTTGGCTTCTTCGATCTGCACGAGTGCGGGGCCGGTGTTGCCGATCGGGAAGAACAGCTCGGGGTCCTCGTCACGGCAGGCAGCGCGGTGGCGCCAGTCCATGCGGTCCACTCCTTCAATCGAGCGTGAAGCCATGACTCCACTTGTGAACGGTTTCACGATGTAACGAACAACCGGGTGCGGTGGCATGGCCCGGGGAAGTTGTCGTGGCGCGCTCGAGGTGTTCTCCCATGTCTCGCGCCTCTTTAGAGATTCGCAGGGCGTCCGGAGGGGCGCAAGGCCTTTGAGAAAGTTTTCTCAAAGTATGGCTGTCGGATGTGTCACACGATCGAAACACACATCAGACAGGTCACCTCAGATCACAACACGCACAGCCTTCGGTACAGAGCGGAACGTTACAAACTCCCGCTGCCCCAGATAGTCGCCGTCGACCTGGAACGCGATGGGCCGCCGGGACCGCAGCGTGAACTCGGAAAGATCATGCAGTCCGAGGATGTGACCGCCCCGCGGGAGCCGGTTGAACGGCGGCACTATCTGGGCCAGCACCCCCAGCGTCGACAGCAGGTCGAACCTGCGCAGCGCGAACAGGTCCAGCCCGGTGGCGAAGCTCGCCCGCGGGTTCGGGTCGATCGGCCACCGTCCGGCGTACGTCCAGGGCGCGGTGTTGGAGACGATCCCGATGAAGATGTGGCCGAGCGGCGGCTTGGACGGCGCCTCCAGCGTGAGCGCCGGCCGGCGACGGTCCGTCAGCACGAAGTACTGGCGCAGCGCGGTGCGCGCGTAGAGCGTGGAGTAGGCGCGTGACCCGGAGTCGCGCAGCTTCTCGACCGCGTGCACCACCTCGGCGTCCAGCCCCAGGCCCGCACAGAAGGTGAAGTAGCGGCTGCCGGCCTGGCCGAGCCCGACCGTACGGCTGCGGCCGGCGCGCAGCGCCTCCAGCACCTGACCCGCGGCGTCGAGCGGGTTGTTCTGCATGCCGAGCGCGCGGGCGAACACGTTGGCGCTGCCGGTCGGCACGATCGCGAGGGCGGGCCCGTCCGGGGCGGGGCCGCCGGAGAGCAGGCCGTTGACCGCCTCGTTCACCGTGCCGTCGCCGCCGAGCGCGATCACCACGTCGTACCCTTCACCGGCCGCCTGCGCGGCGAGTTCGGTGGCGTGACCGCGCCGCTGGGTCTCGGCGAGCTCGAGGCGTACCTCACCGGCGAACGCGCGCATCAGCACGTCACGGGCCCGCCGGGACGTGGTCGTCGCCTTGGGATTGGCGATGAGAAGTGCACGCACGTGCAAAAGGGTAGCTTCCACGCGAGTTGCGCCGATCGCCACCCTCGGTCACCGGACGCCGTTGATCCGGATAGTGTTCGGGGCTGTGTCCACACGTCCCATCACTCTGAGCACGGCGGCGGCCATCGAGGCCGTCGAGGGGGTCGCCGTGGCGGCCGTCGGCCTGTACGTCGGGATCGAGGCGATCGTCGGCAGCCCGAACGACCTGGCCAGCGCGATCGTCCTCGCCCTCATGGCGATCGCGGCCGGCGTCGGCCTCGTCGCGGTCGGCCGCGGGCTGTGGCAGGTGCGACGCTGGGGACGCGCGCCCGCCCTGCTCACCCAGATCTTCGCGGTGATCGCCGGGATCTCGATGATCCAGAGCAGCCGGCAGATCATCGGCGGCGTCTTCATCGTGGTGGCCGTCGCCGCCAGTGCGGCGCTGCTGAGCCCGCCGACCACGCGGGCCCTCGACGAGGACTAGGGCGCGTCTGGACGCCGCGCAGTAGGACAGCGGGGCCTTGAGACGCGCCCTGGCGGTCCCCGACCCGACCGAGCGGGGCACGGGGCCCTCGAGTGGGCGACCTCTGCCAGGCGTGACAAGAAACTGCCCGGGACCCTCGTGGAGGGCTCCCGGGCGGTTTCGCTCAGTCGTCTTGTCTCAGTCGTCGGCGGTGAGGCCGTCCCGCAGCTGGGCGAGGGTGCGGGCCAGCAGCCGGGACACGTGCATCTGCGAGATGCCCAGCTCGGCCGCGATCTGCGACTGCGTCATGTTGCCGAAGAACCGCAGCAGCAGGATGCGCTTCTCGCGTGCGGGCAGCTTTTCCAGCAGCGGCTTGAGCGACTCGCGGTATTCGACGCCCTCGAGGGCGTCGTCGACGATGCCGAGCGAGTCGGCGACCGCCGGCGCGTCCTCGTCGCCCGAGTCGGGGGCGTCCAGGGAGACCGTGGAGTAGGCGTTGGCCGACTCCAGCCCCTCCAGCACCTCTTCCTCGCTCATCTGCAGGTGCTCGGCCAGCTCGCTGACGGTCGGCGCGCGGCCCTCGCGCTGGGCGAGGTCGCTGATCGCCTTGGTCAGCGACAGCTTGAGCTCCTGGAGCCGCCGGGGGACGCGGACCGCCCATCCCTTGTCGCGGAAGTGACGCTTGATCTCACCGACGATCGTCGGCGTCGCGTACGTGGAGAACTCCACTCCGCGTTCGAGATCGAAGCGGTCGATGGACTTGATCAGCCCGATCGTCGCCACCTGGATCAGGTCGTCGAGCCACTCGCCGCGGTTGCGGAACCGGCGCGCGAGGTATTCGACGAGCGGAAGGTGCAGCTCGACCAGCTCGTCGCGGATGCGCT
Source organism: Actinoallomurus oryzae (assembly GCF_039541955.1). Taxonomy (NCBI): domain Bacteria; kingdom Bacillati; phylum Actinomycetota; class Actinomycetes; order Streptosporangiales; family Thermomonosporaceae; genus Actinoallomurus; species Actinoallomurus oryzae. The sequence continues at coordinate 28,825 of NZ_BAABHF010000030.1, forward strand.
GGCGCTCCGGGTCGCCCTCGGGAAGTGTGGAGAGGCGTTCGAACAGCGTGCGTGCCCGCGCGCGGTCCGGCACGCTGTGTTCGTTGCCCGCCACGGTCGTCTTCTCGGTCACGGAAGCACCTCGCCTCGCGGCTCGGACTCACGGCCGAACGGGCGGTGCTGTGCCGCTTGGACTCTGGTCACGTCGTCTGCCCGCGCCGTTTCTGCAGGACGATCGTCACCCGGTCGTCGGCGCCGACCTCCGCGTCGACATCGCCGGCGAGCGAGCTCAGGACGGTCCACGCGAACGTGTCACGGCTCGGCTGCCGGCCGTCGACGGTGAGCACCGACACCCCGATGCTCATCGCATCGTCGGTCAGCTCGAACTCACACGTCAGGTCGGTGCCGGGAACCGCCTGAGCGAGGAGCATCGCGCACGCCTCGTCGATCGCGATGCGCAGGTCCTCGATCTCGTCAAGGTTGAAGTCGAGACGCGCCGCCAGCCCGGCCGTCGCTGTGCGCAGCACGGACAGATAGGCGCTGTCAGCCGGCAGCCGCACTGTCACCACATCACGGACATCAGAAAGACTGGCCGGCATGGCTGCGGTTTCCTCGGTCACGTCACTCCCTAGTTGGGGCTTCCCGCTTCCTTGAAACTACCGCCTGCGCGTACCTACTCGCGCGTCCGGCGCGCCTTCATATCCCCAAGGGATCTTTCCACTGCGCGGCGGGAGTCCGCCGGCGGGTCGCTGGAGTCCTGCCCTTATGAGCGGAAACGCGCGCTGACCGGCGGATTCTTCCAGTTACCAAGCTTGAAACGGACACGGCGAGGACCGTGCCCGCGGATGACCCGCGGGCGGTCCTCGCCGTGGACGAACTCGAAGATCGCTCGGGAACCGTGTACCCGGTTCGCTACGAACGGGGGTTCTCAGGCGTTCTTGGTCTCCCAGAAGATCTTGCTGATCTCGTCGATCTTCGCGAGGAGCTCGTCCGCCTTCGCCTTGTCGACGCCGCCCTTGGTGCCGGACGCACCGGCCAGCTTGGTGGCCTCGTTGAACAGCTGGTGGAGCTGCGGGTACTTCTCGAAGTGCGGAGGCTTGAAGTAGTCGGTCCACAGGACCCAGAGGTGGTGCTTGACCAGCTCGGAGCGCTGCTCCTTGATGATCAGCGCGCGAGCGCGGAAGACCGGGTCCTCGTTGGACTCGTACTTCTCGACGATCGCCTTGACCGACTCGGCCTCGATCCGGGCCTGAGCCGGGTCGTAGATGCCGCAGGGCAGGTCACAGTGTGCGGACACCGTGGTCTTGGGGCGCAGAAATCGTGCAAGCACCTGCGTGTCCTTCCGTTGTCTCTCGTAGAGCGTGCTGCGATTGAAGACACTACTCCTGGCCCCCTACCCCCGAGCGGAGAGGTTCATCATCATGCGAGCGGTCGAAGTGACGGGCGAATCGATGCTGCCCGCGCTGCGTCCCGGAGACTGGCTGCTCGTACGCTCCGGCGCGCGCATCGTCCCTGGCAGCGTCGTTGTCGCGCGCCATCCCCGCCGGGATCTGCTGATCGTCAAGCGGGCCGTACGGCGCGAGGCGGACGGCTGGTGGCTCGAGAGCGACAACCAGCGCGCGGCGGGGCGTCAGGACAGCTGGGACTTCGGCGCGGTGCCCGACGGGCTGATCGTCGGGCGGGTCGTGCTGCGCTACTGGCCGAGGCCGTCGCTGCGGCTCGGCCCGCCCTGAGAGAGCGCGCGCACGCCGGACTCGGCGCGTCCGGCACACTCGTCGGAGCAGTAGCGGCGGGACCGGTTCGACGACGTGTCGATGAAGACGTTGCGGCACGGCGTCGCCTGACAGACCGCGAGCCGGTCGAGCCCCTCGGCGGAGATGTAGACCGCCAGGCCCATCGCCGCCCCGGCGGCGTACCGGTCGGGCACCGAACCGCCCTCGGTGATGTGCAGGTGCCAGCGCTGCCCGTCGTGGGCGGAGACCTGGGGATGCACCGGGTGCTGGAGCAGCAGGGAGTTGAGGCCCTCGGCCGCGGTGTCCTCGTCGCCCGCGGTCACCGACTCGAAGATCGCGCGGAGGTCCGCCCGCAGCTGCACCATCGCCTCGAGGTCGGGCTTGCCGACCCGGCCGGACAGGTGCGGGCCGGCCGTGAGCAGCTCCCGGAGCGCGTCGAGATCGCCCAGGCGGTCACCTTCGGGCGTCTCGGTGTTCACCAGCCGGACCGCCAGGTCGGCGTACGACGCGAGGTCCACGGGCCGCTCCTACCACGAGGCAGAGGCTGTGGTGCTGTCCGGCTATTACACTCCACGCCGCCCCCGAGAGGAAGCCCGACTTGCCGGGTAACGGCGTATTTGCCCCGCGATATTGCGCGTCTTTCGCTCGGCCGCAGCAGACGCCGCCTGCCCGGCATGGTCCCCGGGCTCGGCATGGCCCGCGCCCGGGATGGTGTGCATGGTCCCCGCCTGGCATGGTCCCCGCCTGGCATGGTCCCCGCCTGGCATGGTCCCCGCCCGGCATGGTCCCCGCCCGGCCCGGGGGGCCACCCCACTTCCATTGTCCAGCGGACGTCTCGCCGCTGGGAGGTGGTGGCGGCGGATTGTGGATAACTCCGCCGCCACCCTCTCAGAGGACCTTGGACAGGAAGTCCTGCGTGCGCTGGTGCTGGGGATCGGTCAGCACGTCGCGGGGGCGGCCCTGCTCGACGATCGCGCCGGCGTCCATGAACACGAGAGAGTCGCCGACCTCGCGGGCGAAGCCCATCTCATGGGTCACCACGACCATCGTCATGCCGTCCACGGCGAGTTGCCGCATGACGTCGAGCACGTCCCCGACCAGTTCGGGGTCGAGGGCGCTGGTCGGCTCGTCGAACAGCATCAGCTTCGGCTCCATGGCCAGCGCCCGCGCGATCGCGACCCGCTGCTGCTGCCCGCCGGACAGCTGCGAGGGGTAGCTGGCGACCTTCTCCGACAGGCCGACGCGGTCGAGCAGATCCATCGCCCGCTCGCGTACGGCGGCCTTCGACTCGCCCCTGACCTGGACCGGCGCCTCCATGATGTTCTCCAGCGCGGTCATGTGCGGGAACAGGTTGAAGCGCTGGAACACCATGCCGATGTCCCGCCGTTGCGCCGCGACCTCCCTCTCGCGCATCTCGTGCAGTTTCTCGCCGCGCTGGCGGTAGCCCACGAGATCGCCGTCCACCCAGAGCCGGCCGGAGTCGATCTTCTCCAGGTGGTTGATGCAGCGCAGGAAGGTCGACTTGCCCGAACCCGAGGGGCCGATGACGCACATGACCTCCCCGGGCTCGACCTCCAGATCGATGCCGCGCAGCACGTGCAGCCGCCCGAAGAACTTGTGCACGCCCTCCGCCCGGACCATCGGCCCGGAGCCGGAGCCGGAGCCGGAGCCGGAAGGGGAACCGGAGCCGGAGCCGAAACCGACGCTGTCCTGTGGCTCGGTCATGAGGTCCCCCTCTCCGGCACCCGCGGGGGTGTGACGTGGAACGTCGTGAGGTTGCGCCGCAGCCGTTGCAGCGGGGTCGGGGGCAGCTCGCGGGAGGAGCCCCGGCCGAAGTACCGCTCCAGGTAGTACTGCCCGACCGACAGCACCGAGGTCACGATGATGTACCAGACGCTCACCACGATCAGCAGGGGAATGGTCCGGTAGTTGGCGTTGAAGATGTCCTCGCCGGCCTTCAGCAGCTCGGTGAAGGCCACGGTAGAGGCCAGCGACGTGGTCTTCAGCATCGAGATGGTCTCGTTGCCGGTCGGCGGGATGATCACGCGCATCGCCTGGGGCAGCACGATCCGCCGCATCACCTTCAGCCGCCGCATGCCGAGGGCCTGCGCGGCCTCGGTCTGGCCCTCGTCGACGGACAGGATGCCGGCCCGGACGATCTCCGACATGTACGCCGCCTCGTTCAGGCCGAGGCCCAGGATCGCCGCGACGAACGTGGTGACCAGGCTGTTGACGTCCCAGGTGATGAACATCGGCCCGAACGGGATGCCGAGCGAGATGTCGCCGAACAGGGCCTTGATGTTGAACCAGAAGATCAGCTGGACCAGCACCGGCGTGCCGCGGAAGAACCAGATGTACAGCCACGCCGCCGAGGACAGCATCGGGTTGGCCGACAGCCGCATCAACGCGAGGATCACGCCACCGACGATGCCGATGGCCATGGCGATCACGGTCAGCTCGAGTGTCGCCACCAGGCCCTTGAGGATGCCGCCGTCGAAGAAGTACTTCCCGAACGTCGACCAGTCCAGATTCGGGTTGGTGAACAGCATGTGGACGAGCATCGCGGCGAGTACCAGCACGATCACCGCGCTGACCCACCTGCCCGGATGCCGGACCGGCACGGCCTTGATCGTCTCAGGCCGTACCGGTTCCGTGGTGTCGATGTCAGTCACGGTGTCCTCAGGAGGCGGCGCCGTTGACCTTGGGGTCGGTGATGCCACCGTCGGAGATGCCCCACTTGTCGGTCAACTGCTTGTACGTGCCATCGGTGATCAGGTCCTTGACCGCCTTCTGGATCGCGTCCCGCAGCTCGTTCTCGTTCTTGGGGATCGCGATGCCGTACGGCGCGGTGTCGTAGGCCTTGCCCGCGATGACGAACTTGCCGTTCGACTCCTTGGCCGCGTACGCGGCGACGGGGGAGTCGGCGAGCACGGCGTCGGCGCGTCCGTTGCCGAGCGCCAGGTTCGCGGCGTTCTGGTCGTCGAGGGAGACCTTCACCGGAGCCGGCTTGCCGCCCTGCTTGCACTTGTCCACGCGGGCGCCGGCGTCGGGCTTGGCGCTCGACTTGGGCGTCAGCTCGTCCTCCTGCGTGGTGCCCTTCTCCACCGCGATCTTCTTGCCGCACAGCGACAGGTCGTCCGGCGAGAGCTTCAGCGGGTTGCCCGCCTTCACCATCAGGCCGGTGCCCGCGGTGAAGTAGGTCACGAAGTCGAAGCTCTGCTCCCGCTGCTTGTTGTCGGTGAAGGACGACAGGCTGATGTCGTACTTCTTGCTCTGCAGCGCGGGGAGGATGTTGTCGAACTTGACGTCCTGGAACTCCGCCTGGACGCCGAGCTTCTTGGCGATCGCGCCGCCCAGGTCGATGTCGAAGCCGACGATCTGCCCGTTCTGCTTGAACTCGTTGGGCGCGTACGACGCGTCCGTGGCGATGACGATCTTGCCGTTCTTCTTGATCGTGTCGAGCGCGCTCTTCTTGCCCGGCGTGGTGGTCTTGGCGTTACACGCGGACAGCGCGAGGGCGCCTGCGATGACTGTGATGCCCAACGCGGTGCCGCGGCTGCGCAGAGGACCGGTGTGCACGGCGTCCTCCTTCAGTGGGGGGAAGATGTCCCATGATGGCCAGATCAATGGGGGACATCTTGGCGTAACCCTGCCTCAAGTGGGATTACTGGCTTGAAACAATCACGCAACGGCTACTCGGCGGCGTTGATCCGCGTATCGGGCACCGCGCCCGAGGTCAGGCCCCACTGCGTGGTCAGCCGCCGGTAGGTGCCGTCGGACATCAGCGTCTTCATCGCCTTGAAGATCGCGTCGCGCAGGTCGCTCGAGCGCTTGGGCACCGCGACGCCGTACAGGCCGGTCCGGTACGGGGAGCCGGCGCACTGGAGCCGGCCGCCCGACTCCTTCGCCCCGTAGACCGCCGAAGGCGAGTCGGTGAGAGAGGCGTCGGCCCGGCCCTTCGCGAGGGCCTCATTGGCGGCCACCTGGTCGTCGTAGGACAGCCGGATCGGGGCCGGCCGGCCGGCGCTGCGGCAGGCGTCGATCCGCGTGCCGGTGCCGGGCCGGGTCGCGTCCTTGCGGGAGAGCTCCTCCTCCTGGGTGGTGCCCTTCTCCACCGCGATCTTCTTGCCGCACAGGGACAGGCCGTCGGGCCGCAGACGCCGCGGGTTGCCCTTGGGGACCAGGAGCATCGTGCCCGCCGAGAAGTAGGTGACGAAGTCGAACCTGCTCTCGCGCTCGCGCGTGTCGGTGAAGGAGGAGAGGCTGATGTCGTACTTGCCCTCGTCGAGGGCCTGCAGGATGGTGTCGAACCGCACGTCCTGGAACTCCGCCCGCACGCCGAGCTTGCGGGCGAGGGCGTTGCCGAGATCGACGTCGAACCCCACGATCTGGTCACCGCGCTTGAATTCGTTCGGCGGATAAAGGGCGTCCGTGGCGATGAGGATTCTTCCCGCCCGCTGGATTCTGCCGAGGGCGCCGGTCGAGGTGTTCCGGCAGGCGCCGGTGGCGGGGACTCCGAGCAGGGCGATGAAGGCCGCCGCGGCCACGCGGCGGACGATGGGCCGGGCAAACAGAGCGTTCTCCTGGGGGCGGAGGTTGGGCGCGTACAGGTAAGGGGCTTAGGTGGCATGTGTGACGGGCACGCTCTAAGCGGGACCAACAATGGCATAAACCCTTTACGGACGGGTCCCAATGGCACGGCGCGCCGCCGTGTTCGGGGGTGGTACGGTCCCCCGCCTGGGGTTCGCCGGGTGATGTGGTTCAATCGGTGAACGGGTGACCCCCGTACACCGAGAGACGTCCGCGCCGCCCGTTGACCCAGGGATGACAAGGATGTCTGCCCGTATTTGTCACGAAATAGCAGGGGTCGCTGTGGCTGCCAAGCCCGATCAACCTAAGCCTGACCAACCCAAGCCTGATCAATCCGAGCGTGACTACGACGCCGATCCGGCCTTCGCGCTGCACCGAGGAGGCAAGCTCGAGGTGCGCTCGACCGTTTCGGTCCGCGACCGGGACGATCTCTCACTCGCCTACACGCCCGGCGTCGCCCGCGTCTGTACGGCGATCGCCGACGAACCCGACCTCGTGCACGACTACACCTGGGTCTCCAAAGTCGTGGCCGTCGTCACCGACGGCACCGCCGTACTCGGCCTCGGCGACATCGGCCCCGCCGCGGCCATGCCCGTGATGGAGGGCAAGTCGCTGCTGTTCAAGGAGTTCGGCGGGGTGGACTCCGTGCCGATCTGCCTCGACTGCACCGACGCCGACGACCTCGTCGAGACGGTGATCCGGCTCGCGCCGAGCTTCGGCGGCATCAACCTGGAGGACATCAGCGCGCCGCGCTGCTTCGAGATCGAGGACCGCCTGCGGGCCGCGCTCGACATCCCGGTCTTCCACGACGACCAGCACGGCACCGCGATCGTGGCGCTCGCCGCGCTGCGCAACGCCTCCCGCCTGACCGGCAAGCCGCTGTCGTCGATGCGCGCCGTCGTGGCCGGAGCCGGCGCCTCCGGCGTCGCCGTCACCCGGATCCTGCTGGAGGCCGGCATCGGCGACATCGCCGTCTCCGACAGCAAGGGGCTCATCTACGACGGCCGCGACGGCCTCAACCCGATCAAGCAGAAGCTCGCCCGCGACACCAACCGCGCGCAGCTCAAGGGCTCCACCGAAGACGCCTTGGTCGGCGCCGACGTCTTCATCGGGCTTTCCGGCGGCACCATCCGCGAGGACTGCGTGGACGCGATGGCCGACGACGCCATCGTGTTCGCCCTGTCCAACCCCGACCCGGAGATCCACCCGGAGGTCGCCCGCCGCCACGCGCGTGTCGTCGCCACCGGGCGGAGCGACTTCCCGAACCAGATCAACAACGTGCTGGCCTTCCCGGGAGTGTTCCGCGGCGCCCTCGACGTACGGGCCCACTCGATCACCGAGGGCATGAAGCTGGCGGCCGCCACCGCCCTGGCGGACGTGGTCGGCGACGAGCTGGCGGAGGACTTCATCATCCCGAGCCCGTTCGACGAGCGCGTGGCCCCCGCGGTGACCAAGGCGGTCGCCGACCAGGCCCGCGCGGAGGGCGTCGCCCGCCTGTAGCCGTCCGGCACTGGACACGGTCCGTACTCCGATTCGAGAGTACGGACCGTGTTTCGATGGAGCACGGATGCGAGTTCATCACCGCGGCCGGGACTTCGCGAGGCTCCGCGGATTGCGGTACCGACACCCCCTTGGGTAGGGCGCGGCGGCCGGGGGGTCGTGAACTACAGTGCGGATCATGTTCGCCGTCACCGCAGCACGCATCGATGCCGACAACCCGCTGAACGGTCTGGAGCACGGGGAGCGCCCCGAGCCCACGGTGCCCGAGGGCTGGACGACCGTGACCGTCAAGGCCACCGCGCTCAACCACCACGACGTCTGGACGCTCCGCGGCGTCGGAATACGAGAGGACCGGTTGCCGATCATTCTCGGCTGCGACGCGGCCGGGGTCGACGAGGACGGCAACGAGGTGATCGTCCACTCGGTGATCGGCGACCCGGAGCGCGGCGGGGGAGATGAGACGCTCGACCCGAAACGGTCGCTGCTGTCGGAGACCTACGACGGGACGTTCGCCGAGAAGGTCGCCGTTCCCCGGCGCAACCTCGTGCCCAAGCCCGCCTCCCTGTCGTTCGAAGAGGCGGCCTGCCTGCCCACCGCGTGGCTGACCGCGTACCGCATGCTGTTCGGCAAGGCCGGGCTGGAGCCCGGATCGACCATTCTCGTGCAGGGCGCGGGCGGCGGCGTCGCGACGGCCGCGATCGCGCTGGGTTCGGCGGCCGGCTACCGCGTGTGGGCCACGAGCCGCAGCGGCGACAAGCGCGAGCGGGCGCTCCAGCTCGGCGCGGACCAGGCGTTCGAGACCGGCGCCCGGTTGCCCGAGCGCGTGGACGCGGTCATCGAGACGGTCGGCGAGGCCACGTGGAGCCACTCGCTGAAGTCGCTGCGCCCCGGCGGCCGCATCGTCGTCTCCGGCGCGACCAGCGGCCAGGTGCCCCCGGCCGAGCTCAACCGCGTGTTCTTCCTGCAGCTCTCGGTGGTGGGCTCGACCATGGGCACCCGCGACCAGCTCGTACGGCTCGCCCGCTTCCTCGACGTCACCGGCGTACGCCCGAAGATCGACCGCGTCCTGCCGCTGTCCGAGGCCCGCGACGGCTTCGCCGCGATGGCCGAGGGCGACCTCTTCGGAAAGATCGTCTTCACGCCCTAGCCCAGGGCGTACACGCTCGGGGTGCCGGTCACGGTCGTCAGCGAGATGCCGAAGAGCCGGGTGCCGTCCCAGTACAGGCGGCTCGTCCTGGGCTTCTGGATGAAGTCGCGGGAGTACGCGGGGCCCATCGGCGTCGCCTTGCCGTCGGCGGCGGCGAGCCGGAACACCCGCGGTGGGTTTTCGTACGTGCCGTTCGTCATCGCGATGACCCCGTCCTTGCCGAACGTCACCGGCACGCTGGTCACCTTCCCGCCGAGCGATTTCGCCCAGCGCTCGCGGCCGGTCGCGAGGTCGAAGGCGACGATCTTGTTCGTCTCGCGCAGACTGCTGACGGCCGTCTCCTTGGTCTCCACCACGAGCGTGTCGGAGGAGACGGCCGCGTGGATGAGCATGTGGCTCGCCAGGCCGGAGTAGGGACTCAGGTCGAGGGTTCCCGCGGCGTCCTTCTGCGGGATGGTCGCCCTGACCTGGAACGCGTCGTCGAGTGTGATGAGCGCGCCGTTGTCGACCGGGCCGCCGCTCAGCACGACCGGCTGGGCGGACACCAGCCGGAAGGTGGCGGTATCCATGCTCGCGGGGATGGTGACGGGGGCCTTCTTGGCGATCGTTCCGTTGGCCGGCGACACCTGCGCGACCGTCACGGTGTGGTCCGAGCCGAGGCAGTCGAAGAGCACCGTCGCGGTGTTCGTGCCCGGCAGCAGGTCGTTGACGAAACAGTCGCCGCCGGCCGCCTTCGGGCCGAGCCGCCAGCGCTGGTGCCCGGACAGGTCGTAGCCGGTGAGGCTACCGCCGTACTCGATCACCGCGGTGCCGGCGATGACCTCGGCTGACATGGTGTTGTCGCCGAGGCTCGTGCCGGACTGCAGCGTGCCCTGCCCGCGCGTCCGGCCGGTGGCGAGGTCGACCAGAGCGAATCCCTCGCACTTGGTGACGGTGCCGCCGCTGCCGGCGCCGAACCCGATCACGCCCACGTTGCCGGCGGTCGTCGTGCTCACGCCGCAGATGAGCGACGCGCCGCCGGCGGGGAGCGGTGGGGAGGGCAGCTGCCAGCGTCGCCGCCCGGTACGGGCGTCGTACGCGACGAGCCCCCGCGGCGCGACGGTGACGGTCAGGTCGGCGGTGTGCCAGCCGCCGAGGAAGCTGAGGCCGAGAGCGTTCTGCGGCGCGTCCTGGCTCTGCCAGAGCACTTTGCCCTTCAGCGGCCCGCCCGACGCGGCCGTTCCGCCGGAGGCCCGGCCGAAGACCGCGTAGCCGCCGACTCCGATGCCCACCACGACGACGACGGCGATGACCACGGCGATGAGCCGCCCGGCTCCGCCCTTCTTCGCGCGGGGAGCAGGGCCGCCGGGTCCGCCCGGCCCGTACGGCATCTTCGCGCCGGGTCCGTACGGTGCTTGGGCTCCGGGTCCGTACGATCCCGGCTGAGGTCCCCACGGACCCTGGGGAGGGCCCCACGGACTCTGGGCCGCACCCGGGCCGTACCCACCGGGCTGCTGTGCGCCCGGACCGTCGCCCGCCCGGCGGGGGCCGGACGCCTCCTCGGCCGGGCTCCAGGCCTGCGTCGCCTCATATCCCGGCGAGGGCGACGAAGGGGGCTGCCGGCGGCCGTCAGGGCCGCCTTCTTCCGGACGCTGCGGCTCGGGTGACATCACGGGCGAAGGCCTCTCAACACACGGGGCGGGTGGCCGCCTGGGTGGCAGTGCTCACTCTGACGCGCGGAACGCGCCGGGCGTTCCGGCGCGATGACACGCCCGCGTACGTCCCGGCGGTGCGCGGTCACCCCACCCGCCGCGCCCTACTGCCGCGGAGGGAAGATCTCGGTGCGGAGGCGTTCGGAGGTCTCGGCGAGCAGCTCGCGGGTCCGGGCGAGCTGCTCATCGCTCACGCCCTCGCGCGCGGCGGCGCGGGCCTCCTCGACGAAGCGGCGGAGCGTACGATCCAGCTTGACGCGGGCCGCGTCGTCCGGGGTGCCGGTGGCGGTGGCCCAGGCGTCCTCCCAGGTGTGCCGCCACTCTTCCTTCAGCGCACGCTTGTGGTGCTTCCACTGCTCCTTCTGGCGCTGCCACTCGTCCTTCTGCCGCTGCGTGGTGGCCTTGAGGTTCTGCGTCGCGCCGGCCGGGCCCTGCTTGCGCATCTCGCGCGCGGCCTGGGTCAGCTCCTCGCGCAGCGAGCGTACGGTGTCGCGGACGTCCTCCTGCACCTCGCGGGCGATGTCGCGGACCGACTCGGTCAGCTCCTCTTCCAGCTCGGCGAGCTCGTCCATGCGCCGTTCGAGTTCGGCGCGGCCCGCGTCGGTCAGCCGGTAGACCTTCTTGCCCTTGACGACCTCGTGGGTGACGAGCCCTTCCTCCTCCAGCCGGGCGAGCCGGGGGTAGATGGTGCCGGGCGAGGGAGAGTAGACGCCGAGGAAGCGGTCCTGGAGCAGCCGGATGACCTCATAGCCGTGCCGCGGGCTCTCTTCGAGCAGCTTCAGCAGGTACAGCCTCAGCCGGCCATGGCCGAACACCGGACTCATCGGTCGTGTGCTCCTTCTCGCTTCAGTGCATCGGGATCGGGACGGCTCAACAGGGTGATCGCGCCGGAGACCGAGTTGACGTTGAGGGAGGCCGCTCCGCCGCCGAGCGTACCGCTGATGCTCTTGCCGACCGGGGGATCCTGCCGGCTGAGGCCGTCGAACGCCGCGTCGATCCGGCCGCTCATGGACAGCAGCGAGACCTTGGCGGAGGTGGACGCCGGCAGGCGCATGGTCACCTCACCGGACACGGTCCGGAGCTGCACGCCGGCGCCGTCGCGGAGGTCGACGTCGGTGGTGATCCGCCCGCTCACGGAGTGGGCGCTCAGCCGGTCGACCGTGCCGCGGGCGAGGGCCAGGTCGCCGGACATGGAGTTGAAGGTCATCGAACCGTCGACGCCGTGCGCCTCGACCGCGCCGGTCGCGGTGTTGGCGTCGATCGAGCCGGTCACGCCGTCGAGCGTCACGTCGCCCGAGGCGGTCTTGACCGACACACGCCCCGACATGCCGTTGACGACGGCGTTCGCGGTGACCAGGTTGAGGGTGACCGGGCAGTCCGCCGGCACCGTGATGGTGATCGCGGTGTGCCCGCGGGTGTTCTGGAGCCAGCGGAAGACGCCCTCGATCCCGCTCTGCTTCTGGCTGATGCTCAGCATGCCCGCCTCGTGCGCGACCTCGAGCGGGTGGCCGGAGACCTCGCTCACGTGCAGGGCGGGGCGGTCGCTGGTCGGCAGCACGGAGACGGTGCCCGCCACGATGTTCGCCTTGAGGGCGACCACTCCGTCAAAGTCGATCTTCGTCGGCTCCTCGACCGTCCAGCGTGCCATGAGCCTCTTCCCTTCCGTCGGAACGCTATGGAAACAAGATATGTCGCGTTTTACGAAAGTTCAAGATGTATCGCGTTTCGGCCTCGAGGGTGGCCGGATGCCGATCAAGGCTTGCGGGGAAGCACAACAAACCAGGACTGACCGCCGTCCAATGCGGAGCGCAGCGGGGCATCGGACGGCGGTCAGTCGTCGTCTTCGTCGGCGAGGCGGGCCAGCCAGGTCGCGAGGCGCTCGACCGGCGTCTCGAACTCGGGGTTCAGGTCGACGAACTCCCGGAGCCGGTCGGCCATCCATGCGAGCGAGACCTCTTCCTCACCACGGCGTTCGGCGAGTTCCTCGATACCTCGATCGGTGAAGTACATGCGTCCACGTTCGCAATCGTCAGGTGGTGGTCTGGACGGCGCCCAAGGTAGCAGCGGTATGCGCCGCGGCCCCGCACCGGTCGGTGCGGGGCCGCGGCGAGGACCTTGGGGCAGGCCGGAGACCGCACGGAGACCCTCATTCCGCTCGCGACGGGCGAGGGCTCCGGGCGGTCCGATCTCTCAGCGTTCGCCGAACAGGGCGGCGAGCAGGCCCTGCTGCTCGGCGGCGTGCATCTTGGCCGACCCGACGGCGGGCGACGAGCTGGCCCGGCGGGACACCCGCTTGAGCTCGCGGCCCTCCAGGTGCGCGGGCAGCTTCAGCGACATGAACGGCCAGGCGCCCATGTTGGCCGGCTCGTCCTGGACCCAGATCAGCTCCGCGTCGGCCGGATACTTCGCCAGCTCCGCCTTGATCTCGTCGACCGGCAGCGGGTAGAGCCGCTCGACCCGAATGATCGCGGTCGAGGTGTCGCCGGCCTTGTCCCGCGCGCCGAGCAGGTCGTAGTAGAGGCGGCCGGTGGTGAGCAGGACGCGGCGCACCGTGCCGAGCTCCGCCCTCTCACCGATCACCGGCCGGAACGAGCCGGAGGTGAACTCCGACGTCGCCGACGTCGCCGCCTTGAGCCGCAGCAGCTGCTTCGGCGTGAAGACGATCAGCGGCTTCTCCCGCGGCGACAGCGCCTGCCAGCGCAGCAGGTGGAAGTAGTTGGCGGGCGTGCTCGGCTGCGCGACCGTCATGTTGTCCTGCGCGCACAGCTGGAGGTAGCGCTCGATGCGGGCCGAGGAGTGGTCCGGGCCCTGGCCCTCGTACCCGTGCGGCAGCAGCAGCACGACCGAGGAGTGCTGACCCCACTTCTGCTCACCGGAGGAGATGTACTCGTCCACGATCGACTGGGCGCCGTTGGCGAAGTCGCCGAACTGGGCCTCCCAGCACACCAGGGCGTCGGGGCGGGTCATCGAGTAGCCGTACTCGAAGCCCATCGCGGCGTACTCGCTCAGCAGGGAGTCGTGCACGTAGAACTTCGACGTGCCCTGCCCGAACTGCTTGAGCGGGGTGTACTCCTCGCCGGTCTTGCGGTCGAACAGCACCGCGTGGCGCTGGCCGAACGTGCCGCGGCGGGTGTCCTGGCCGACGACGCGCACCGGGCGGCCGTCGATCAGCAGCGAGCCGAACGCGAACATCTCACCGGTCGCCCAGTCGATCGCGTTGTCCTCGATCATCTGTGCGCGCTTCTGCAGCAGCGGCTGCACCCGCGGATGCGGGGTGAAGCCCTCGGGCAGGTTGAGCTGCGTGTCGATGATCCGCTTGACCGTCTCGTCCGAGATGGCCGTGGGAACGCCCTTGTGGTCGACCGGGATGCGTTCGGTGTCGGGCTTGGTGAAGCTGTCCTGCGGCGGCTGGTTGGTGGCCTCGCGCGTCTCCGAGAAGGCCCGCTCCAGCTGCTCCTGGTAGTCGCGGAGCGCCTGCTCGGCCTCCTCGACGCTGATGTCGCCACGCCCGATCAGCGCCTCGGTGTACAGCTTGCGGACCGAGCGCTTGGCGTCGATCAGGTCGTACATCAGCGGCTGGGTGAACGACGGATTGTCGGACTCGTTGTGGCCGCGCCGCCGGTAGCAGATCAGGTCGATGACGACGTCCTTGTTGAACGCCTGGCGGTATTCGAACGCCAGCCGGGCGACCCGCGCGCACTGCTCGGGGTCGTCGCCGTTCACGTGGAAGATCGGCGCCTGGATCATGCGCGCCACGTCGGTGGCGTACACGCTGGACCGGGAGTACTCCGGGGCGGTGGTGAAGCCGACCTGGTTGTTCACGACGATGTGCACGGTGCCGCCGGTGCGGTAGCCGCGGAGCTGGGAGAGGTTCAGCGTCTCGGCCACGACGCCCTGGCCGGCGAAGGCCGCGTCGCCGTGGATGAGGATCGGCATCACCGTGAACTCGCCCTCGCCGAGGTCGAGGACGTCCTGCTTGGCGCGGACGACGCCCTCGGCGACCGGGTCGACGGTCTCCAGGTGGCTCGGGTTGGCCACGAGCGAGGTGCGGATCTTCGAGCCGTCGCGGGCCACGAAGTCGCCGTCGGCGCCGAGGTGGTACTTCACGTCGCCGGAGCCCTGGGCGCTGCGCGGGTCGAGGTTGCCCTCGAACTCACCGAAGATCTGGCCGTAGGACTTGCCGACGATGTTGGCCAGGACGTTGAGGCGGCCGCGGTGGGCCATGCCGATGACGACCTCGTCGAGGTGCTCCTGCGCGGCCGCGGTGATCACCGAGTCGAGCAGCGGGATGAGCGACTCGCCGCCCTCGAGGGAGAAGCGCTTCTGGCCGACGAACTTGGTCTGCAGGAACGTCTCGAACGCCTCGGCGGTGTTGAGCCGGCCGAGGATGTGCTTCTGCTCCTCGCGGTCGGGCTTCTCCGGCGGCACCTCGACGCGCGACTGGATCCAGGCCCGCTCGTCGGGCTCCTGGATGTGCATGTACTCGATGCCGACCGTGCGGCAGTAGGAGTTGCGCAGCACGCCGAGGATGTCGCGCAGCTTCATCGTCGGCTTGCCGCCGAAGCCGCCGGTGGCGAACTCGCGCTCCAGGTCCCACAGGGTGAGGCCGTGCTTGAGGACGTCGAGGTCGGGGTGGCGGCGCTGGGTGTACTCCAGCGGGTCGGTGTCGGCCATGAGGTGGCCGCGCACGCGGTAGGCGTGGATCAGCTCGTGCACCCGGGCGACCTTGGCGACGTCGTCCTCGTGCGTGGCGCTGATGTCCTGGACCCAGCGGACCGGCTCGTACGGGATGCGCAGCGCTTCGAAGATCTCGTCGTAGAAGTCGTCCTCGCCGAGCAGGAGCTGGTGGACGACGCGCAGGAAGTCACCCGACTGGGCGCCCTGGATGATGCGGTGGTCGTACGTCGAGGTCAGCGTCATGACCTTGCTGATGCCGAGGCGGGCGAGCGCCTCCTCGGACGTGCCGGCGTACTCGGCGGGGTACTCCATCGCGCCCACGCCGATGATCGTGCCCTGGCCGGGCATGAGGCGGGGCACCGAGTGCACCGTGCCGATCGTGCCGGGGTTGGTCAGGCTGATCGTGGTGCCGGCGTAGTCGTCGATCGTCAGCTTGTTGTTGCGCGCCTTGCGCACGACCTCTTCGTACGCCGCCCAGAACTGGCGGAAGTCGAGGGTCTCGGCGTTCTTGATGTTGGGCACGACGAGCTGCCGCTGGCCGTCGTCCTTCTTCAGGTCGATCGCCAGGCCGAAGTTGACGTGCTCGGGGCGGACCAGCGTGGGCTTGCCGTCCACCTCGGCGTAAAAGGCGTTCATCTCCGGCATGGCCTGCAACGCCCTGACCAGGGCGTACCCGATCAGGTGCGTGAAGGAGACCTTGCCGCCCCGTCCGCGCTTGAGGTGGTTGTTGACCACGATGCGGTTGTCGATCAGCAGCTTGGCGGGCACCGCGCGCACGCTGGTCGCGGTCGGCACGGCCAGGCTGGCCTCCATGTTGGTGACGGTGCGGGCGGCGACGCCGCGCAGGCGCACCTCCTCGGCTCCGCCGGGGACCTGGGGCGCCGGGGCGACCTTCTTGGCCGGCTTCTCGGGTGCCTTCGCGGCCGGCTTCTGCTCGGGCCTGGCGACGGGAGCGGCGGCGGGCTTCTGCTTGGGTACGGGCGCGGTCGGAGCGGAGGGCGTCGTGGGAGCGGGTGTCGGAGGAGAGGCGGCCGCGCCGTCAGCGGCCTTGGCCGGGCGGTCCGGCTGGTAGTCGGCGAAGAAGTTCCACCAGGCTCGGTCAACCGAGTTGGGGTCTTCGAGGTACTTCTGATAAAGCTCGTCGACCAGCCACTCGTTGGGACCGAAGTCTGGAGTGGTCTGGTCGGCGGAGGATCGCGACGACTGAGTCGACACGGCGGAGATCGCCCTCTTCCGCGCTCGCAGGTGGATCTGTAATCGAGACAAGGCTACTCGTCCGTGACCGTCCGCGATGCAAGGCTCAGGGTTCTCACGATGTGGACAGGCCACGCTCATCCATAGCGCTCCCACGGATAGGGATATTCCGCTCGAATTCGGGCGTGCATAAAGGCTTTCGGTGGACGGCGCGATGGCCGTGTCCTTTTGGCCGAACGCCGTTCGCGGACCGGATCCTCCGCTCACGGCCCCGCGAGCCCTCCGGTGGAGGGGCTCGGCCGCGGGAGACCGCCCGGTGACGCAGATCACGCTCCGGTGCTGGACCCGGGCCGGACGATCATCAAGACGGTGACCGCCGCCCACAGGATGTTGAACAGCCCGGTGTACATGGCGAGCCGCGCCGGGCCGCGCTCGGTGGCCGTGGACGGCCGCGGGCCGGCGAGGAGCGCCTGCTGGCGAGGCAGGACGAGCAGCGCGAGCACGGCGGCCGCGAGCGCCGTGAGGGCGATGGAGACGATCACCCACGCGTCGCCCGTGACGTGCATGGCGCCGGCGGTGGCGAAGCCGAACAGCGGTACGGCGACGCCGGCGACGGCGTACACGCGGCAGACGCGGTGCAGGAGCCGCGCACCGGCCATCGCCGGGCCGTCGTCGCCCGGGGTGGCGGTGGATCCGAGGGCGGGTTCGAGGGCGGGCTCTTGGGTGGGCCGGGCGGAGGCCCGGCGGATCGCGGCGGGGAACATGCTGGCCGCCACGGCCACCGGTCCGACGGCGAGGACGGCGGCCAGGACGTGGACGATGAGAAGGATCTTGGTCACGGATGCGGGTGCCTTCATGCGGGGAACGGTGTGATCGCCGCCGGCGTACGGCGGCGCGGGCACGACGCTATTGACCGGTCCCCGGGCTTGACAGTGGCGTAAGTGCCACGCTCCACCTGATTCTCGCCAAGTCCGGGAGCGGGGCGCGTACCTGGCGGTGGACGCGCCACGACGGCCGACCGGGTGCCCTGATGCGTGCAGGCGGTGCCGGTCACGGATGGTTGGCGGGAAACCGGCGGTGGCGTACGTTACGGCCATGCACACGATCGCGGTGCTCGCGCTCGACGGGGTGATCGGATTCGACCTGACCACGCCCCTGGAGGCCTTCGGGCGTACGCGCCTGCCCGACGGGAGGTCGCCCTATCGCCTGCGGGTCTGCGCGCCCGCGGAGGAGGTCGACGCCGGAGCGTTCACGATCCGCGCGCCGTGGGGTCTGGAAGCGCTGGAGGAGGCGGACACGATCATCGTGCCGGGCGTCGCCGCGCCGGCCACGCCGCCGCCCGAGGTGCTCGCCGCGCTCCAGCGCGCGGCCGAGGCCGGCACGCGGATCGCGTCGATCTGCGCCGGGGCCTTCACCCTCGCGGCGGCCGGGCTGCTGGACGGGCGGCGCGCCACGACCCACTGGGCCGCCGCCGGGTTCCTGGCCGAGCGGTACCCGGCCGTGAAGGTCGACCCGGACGTGCTGTACGTGCACGACGGGCAGATTTTGACCTCGGCCGGCGCCGCGGCAGGCCTCGACCTGTGCCTGTACATGATCCGGTGCGACCACGGCTCGGCCGTCGCGGCCGACGCGGCCCGGCTGTCGGTGATGGCGCTGGAGCGGGAGGGCGGGCAGGCGCAGTTCATCGTGCACGAGCAGCCGCCCACGCCGCGCGGTTCGGTGCTGGAGCCGGTGCTGCACTGGATGGAGGACAACTCCGGCCGCGACCTCACGCTCGAGGAGATCGCCGCCCACGCCGGGATGAGCACCCGCACGCTCAACCGGCGCTTCCGCGAGCAGACCGGCACGACGCCGCTGCAGTGGCTGCACCGCGCCCGCATCCGGCGGGCACAGCACCTCCTGGAGACCACCACGCATCCGGTCGACCGCATCGCCGCGCAGGTCGGCTTCGGCTCGCCGACCGCCTTCCGCGACCGGTTCAAGCGCGTGGCCGGCCTCAGCCCGAACGCCTACCGCCGTGCGTTCCGGTGAGGTCCCGGACGGTGATCAGGGTTCGGCGACGCGGGCGAGGAAGTAGACGGCTCCGCTGGCCGGGTGGCGTACGACCACGAGGAACGGCCGGTCGACGCGGAACTCCACCGGACGGCTCAGGTCCATGCCCGCCGGCACCATCACGGCCGCGGTGGCCGCAGCCCCCTCCAGGCCCTGCTCGTCCACCTCGAGCACGGCTTTGTGCTCGACCCGGTCGATCCGCACGGGCGCGGGTGTCATGCCGGAGAAGTCGGCGTCGTCGGTGAAGGCGGTCCGTACGCCGAGGGCGCCGAGCGGCTCGGTCAGGCTCGCTCCGCTCTCGACCCGGAACTTCGGCACGGCCAGCTGGACCTTGACCGGCTGCGCCGCGTCGTACAGCGGGCGGAGCGACTCCGGTGCCGGCGGGCCGTCCTCGGGCCCGAGCAGCACGTCCGCGACCACGCCGCCCCCGGCCGTGAGCGTGACCATCCGCCAGCCGCCGGCCTCGGCGTACGGCATGCGGCCGGTGCGGCGCATCATCGGCACCCGCCGTCGCCCGCCGGAGCCGTGGAAGGGCACCGGGACCGTGTCGCTGTGGGAGAACGGGATCCGCCAGGCGGCCTTGAGGTACAGCGCGTTGACGAGGACCGCGACCGTGCCGGGGTCGACGGCGCCGGCCGGCAGGAGGTCACGGATGAGCTCGCGCGTCGTCTTGGCCACCTCCGCGTTGATGGCCCGGCGGGCGGCCTCGGGGTCGCCGGCGAAGTCGGCGCTGTGCAGCGCCGCGCCGGTCGTGCGTTCGTACTCCTCCTCGACGGGCACGCCCTCGCGCAGCCACAGCGTGTCGGCCACCGCGATCTCGGCGTCGTCGAGCGCCGCGGCCTCCGCGAGGCCCAGCTCGCCCGGCGCCCCGCCCAGGGCGCCGGCCAGCTCGTCGTACGTGCGGCCGCGCGCGCCGGCCGCCGCGAGCGCCAGCGCCGACGCGACGGAGTAGGGAGACCAGACCAGGCCGCCCTCGGAGCCGAGCCGCCGGTTCAGGCGGAGTGCGAACTCATCCATTCTTCGACCGTACTCCGGCGCGCGGAGACGATCACGTCCATGAGATCGCCGGGCCCTTGGCCACGATGCCGTACGGGTTCAGGTGGCGGTGTGTCTCGTAGTAGTGACGCTTGATGTGGTCGAAGTCGGTGGTCTCGCCGAACGCGGGAATGGCGTAGAGCCGCCGGGCGTACGCCCACAGGCGCGGATAGTCGACGATCCGCCGCAGGTTGCACTTGAAGTGCCCGTGGTAGACGGCGTCGAAGCGCGCCAGCGTGGGGTACAGGCGTACGTCGGCCTCGGTCAGCCGGTCGCCGACCAGGTAGTCGTGGCTGTCGAGGCGGGCCTCCAGGCGGTCGAGGGTGGCGAAGAGCGCGTCGAACGCCTCTTCGTACGCCTCCTGGGTCTGCGCCATGCCCGCCTCGTAGACGCCGTTGTTGACGTTGTGGAAGACCTCGTCGTTCACCGCGTCGATCTCGGCGCGCAGCTCCTGCGGGTACAGCTCGGGCGCGCCGGGCCGGTGGAACGGCGCGAACGCCGACTCGAGCGTCAGCGTGATCTGGGGATAGTCGTTGGTGACGAGCCGCCCGCCCACGGTGTCCCAGACGCACGGCACGGTGTGCCGCCCCTCGTACGAGGGGTCGGTGGCGGTGTAGAGCTCGGCCAGGAACCGCGCGCCGGTCACGGGATCGCGGCCGTCCGGCGACAGGGTGAAGCGCCAGCCGCGTTCGTCGCGGATCGGGTCGACGATCGTGACTCCGATCACATCCTCAAGCCCGAGCAGCCTGCGGACGATCAGTGAACGGTGCGCCCAGGGGCACGCGAGCGAGGCGTAGAGTTGGTAGCGGCCGGTCTCGACGGGGAGCTCTTCATCGGTGCCGATGCGGTCGGTGAACCGGTTCGCCTGCCGGACGAAGCGGCCGTTCTTCAGCTCGGCGCTCATGATGTTCGCCATGTAGTCCCTCCGATTGACGGGAATCTGCGACCTTAGAGCGATCCGCCGGTGCCGACCTGCTCATACGATAATCGTCATGGAGACGCCGGAAACGGGACGCTGATCGCCCGTGGGTCATATCACTGACGCTCTGCTCCACCTGCACGGCCCGATCATCTACGGGGTGGTCGCCGCGCTGGTGTTCGCCGAAGCCGCCCTTTTCTTCGGGTTCGTTTTCCCGGGGGAGACCGCGATCGTCGTCGCGGGCGTGCTCGCCAGCCAGCACCGGGTCTCGCTGCCCATCCTGCTCGTCGTGATCGTGTGCGCCGCCGTCGTGGGCGACTCGGTGGGGTACGAGATCGGGCGCAAGTTCGGCGACCGGCTGCTCGATACCCGCGCGCTGCGCAAGCACCGCGACCGCCTCGGCAGCGCACAGGACCTGCTGCGCCGACGTGGCGCCTTCGCCGTCTTCATCGGCCGCTTCACCGCCCTCCTGCGCGCGATCATGCCCGCACTCGCGGGGAGCGCGCGGATGCCGTACGGCCGGTTCCTGGTCTTCAACGCCCTCGGCGGCATCGCCTGGGGCATCGGCTTCACGATGGGCGGCTACCTGGCCGGAACGGCGTTCGAGCAGGTCGCCCAGTGGGCCGGCCGGGTCCTCGCGGTCGTGGTCGCGGTGATCGTCGTGATCGCGCTCGGCGTCTGGCTGTACCGCCGCCGGAAGAAGGAGGCCCAGGAGACCGAGACCGCCCCGGAGCCGGTGTCGGTTCCCGACCTGCGCGAGGACCTGCGCGAGGACCTGCGCGAGCACCAGCACGACGACTGAACCCCTTCTGGTCTTCCTCCTCCGGGAGTCACCGCCGGCGGGGCGTCCGCCTGGACCGTCCGAGTCGGATTCGGTTTGATACACACGGAGTCGGTAACGCGTCGCGAGGAGGATGTGGACATGGCGGAACTGCGGTTCGACGGACGGGTGGCGATCGTCACCGGGGCCGGGCAGGGGCTCGGCCGGCAGCACGCGCTCGAGCTGGCCGCGCGGGGCGCGAAGGTCGTCGTCAACGACCTCGGCGGCTCGCTCCATGGCAGCGGCTCCTCCGCCGGGCCGGCGGCCGCCGTGGTCGAGGAGATCAAGAAGAACGGCGGCGAGGCGGTCGCCAGCACCGACAACGTCGCGACCCCCGAGGGCGCCGAGGCGATCGTACGGACCGCGCTCGACGTTTTCGGCAAGGTGGACATCGTCGTCAACAACGCCGGCATCCTGCGGGACAAGTCCTTCAAGAACATGGTGCCGGAGGAGTTCGACCAGGTCCTCGCCGTGCACCTGCGCGGGTCGTTCCTCGTCACCCACGCCGCGTGGCCGCACCTGCGCGAGCAGGCGTACGGCCGCGTCGTCATGACCACCTCGCCGGCCGGGCTGTTCGGCAACTTCGGGCAGGCCAACTACTCCTCGGCCAAGATGGGGCTCGTCGGGCTGACCAAGACGCTGGCGGCCGAGGGCGCCAAGTACAACATCAAGGTCAACGCGATCGCCCCGATCGCCTGGACCCGCATGACCGAGGAGCTGTTCCCGCCGGAGTACAAGGAGAAGCTGAGCGTCGAGCTCGTCACTCCGGTCGTGGCCTGGCTCGCGCACGAGACCAACGCGTCGACCGGCGAGACCTACAGCGTGGGTGGCGGACGGGTGGCCCGCGTCTTCGTGGCCGAGGGGCCGGGCTTCACCAAGCAGGGCGGACTCAGCGTCGAGGACGTGCGCGACAACTGGCAGCAGATCAACGAGGTCGAGCCGTACCTGCTGGCCAAGGACATCGGCGAGCAGACCATGGCCGTCTTCAACGCGATCAATTGACTATTCCCGGCCCTGAAGCTGAAGGACGGGGATCCCGGCCCTCGCGGGCTGGGGTTCCTGTTTCTGTGGCGACTGCGCCCGAGGGGGCCCCGGGTGTCTGACGTCACCTCCACAGGCCGACACGGCAAGACCTGCCGCCAGGATGTTCTTTGCCGCGTTGATGTCCCTGTCGTGCAGGGTACGGCAGGACGGACAACGCCACGCCCGGGTGGAAAGCGGGAGTTCGACGAGCAGGTGTCCGCACGTCGAGCAGGTTTTGGAGCTGGGGTACCAGCGGTCGATCACGATCAGATGGCGACCGTGCCTGGCTGCTTTGTACTTCAGTTGGCGGCGGAACTCTCCCCATCCGCAGTCGGAGATGGCTTTGGCGAGCCGCCGGTTACGGATCATGCCCTTGATGTTCAGGTCTTCGATCACGATGACGTCGTGGTCGCGGACCAGGCGGGCACTGGTCTTGTGCAGGAAGTCCGTGCGGGACGCGGTGACCTTGCGGTGCGCGCGGGCCACCTTCGCCCTTGCCTTAGCCCGGTTGTTCGATCCGGGTTGCTTGCGTGCCATGCGCCGCTGGTAGCGGGCCAGGTTACGTTCTCGTTTGGCCAGGCGGCGGGCATTGGCGATCTTGCCTCCGTCGGAGGTGACCGCGAAGTCCTTGATGCCCAGGTCCACCCCGACGACCGCGCCGGTCGGGGGCGCCTGTTCAGGGCCTGGGACCTCGACGGCGAGGGAGACGTACCAGCGTCCGCACGGCTCACGCGAGACCGTCACCGACGTCGGCTCGATCGACGCGGGATCGACATCCGGCCAGGACCACACGACCTCCAGCGGTGTGTCCATCATCTTGGCCAGATAAAGGCGGCCCTCCCGCCAGCGAAACGCCGACCGGGTGAAGGTCGCCGACTGCTTGCGCAATCTTGTTCCACACCAGACGTACGCAGCCGAACGTGCGGTTCAACATCGCCGCCTGCTCCTGGGTGGGGTAGGCCCGCACCTTGTAGCTCGTACGCACGTTCGAAAGTCTCGCAGTGCCCCAAGATCAGCAACGAGTAACGGAAGAACGGGATGGAAAGACGGCTATGAACGCTTCATGCCTGGAGTACCCGGCTTCGTCGGGCCAGCTCTTTCGGGGGCCGGATTTCCTCCCGGCCTCGAAGAACTGGGCCTCCTCCGAACTTATCGGTGAGTGGCGCGGATGAGTGCCGAGGGAATCGCCGCATGAGCGCGGTCACGTTCGAGCGGCGGGACGGGGTGGCGGTGGTCACCCTAGCCCGGCCCGAGCGGCTCAACGCGGTCACGCCGGCGATGGTCGAGGAGCTTCTCGCGATCCTGGACCGGCTGGCCACCGACGTCGAGACCCGCGTGGTGGTGCTGACCGGTGCCGGGCGGGCCTTCACCGCCGGCATGGACGTCCGGGGCGACGGTCTCGGCTCCGGTGAGGAAGCCGAGGAGGGCCGGGTCGCGCGGGTCTACCGCGGCATGGCGCGCAGCGGCGAACTCATCCTCCGGCTGCGCGACATCCCGCAGCCGGTGATCGCCGCGCTGCACGGCCCGGTCGCCGGCATGGGCATGTCCATCGCCCTGGCCTGCGACCTGCGGGTCGCCGACCCGACGGCGACGTTCATCGCGCCGTTCCTCAAGCTCGGGTTCTCGGCGGGCGATCTCGGGCTCACCTGGCTGCTGCCCCGGCTGATCGGTGCCTCACGGGCCGCGGAGATCTTCTACCGGGCCCGTTCGGTCACCGCCGCGGAGGCGTACGACCTCGGCCTGCTCGCCACGCGGGCCGATGAGGGGGCCGACCTCGACGCCGCTCTCGAACTCGCCGCCGACCTGCTGAAACGCTCGCCGTTCGGGTTGCGGCATACCAAGGAGCTGCTGAACCTGTCCCTCGACACCTCGGGGCTGCGCGGTCACCTCGCGGTGGAGAACCGCACGCAGACCATGGCCTTCCTCACCGAGGATCTGGCCGAGGGGCTCGCGGCCAGGATGGCCAAGCGCGAGCCGCACTTCCGCAACCGCTGAGCGTTCCGGCCCATCCGGGCGCGGGGCCGAGGTTCACGAGGGGCGCCACGCGGAGGTTCCCCGACGCCGCGCCACGGCGGAGAGCCGGCCGTACGGGCCGGGGCGCCGGTTCAGACGCTGAAGTCGGCCGGGTCGAAGCCGGGGGAGACGACGCAGCTCACCAGCACCTCCTGGCCGGCCGCCGGCCGGGCGGACTGCCAGACGCCGCCCGGCACCAGCGCCTGCGGCACCTGGCCGCGCTCCAGGTCCGGGCCGAGCAGGACGGTGTTCTCCTCGGTCGGCGCGTCGCCGCGCGTCGTCAGCTCCAGCGGGCCTCCGCGGTGCCACAGCCACAGCTCGTCGGAGCGGACGACGTGCCACATCGACTCGTCGCCGACGCCGAGCAGGAAGTAGATGCCGGTTGCGGTGTCGCGCTCACCGCCGTGCGCCTGGAGCCGGGCCGCGGTCCGCCACGTCTCGCGGAACCAGCCGCCCTCCGGATGCGGCAGCAGGTCCAGCGCCTCGGCCACCGGGGGACGGGCGTGGAATCCGGTCACCCGGCCGCTCGGGTCGCGCCGGGCGTACCGCACCTCCTCGACCGTGGACCGGTTGACCGCACCGGGCAGCGGCACGCGGGAGAAGGGAACGACCAGCGCGATCACCTGACCGCCGGGGAAGGCGTCGTTGGCCAGCGCGACCGCGTCCTCCTCGGGGGAGTAGGCGGCGGACTCGTCGCGGAACGGCTGGTCCGGCTCGGCGCGCCAGGCGTCGAGCGTCGTGAGTAGCAGCACACGCCCAACCTAACGGCCCGTACGGCCGGCGCCCGGGCGCGCTGGTCCGGCGAGTCGCCCACCGGGCAAGGTCTCGCCATTAGAGAGAAGTGGGTTTAAGATACATCTCGTTTTGCGGCCATGAAGGGGGATTCATCGATGGAGCCGTACCGCGAGGCGAGCCCGCCCGCGCCGAGCCCGCCCGCGCCGAGCATGCCAACGTCGAGCATGCCCGCGTCGAGCATGCGCGCCTCCGACCAGGAGCGGGACGCGACCGTCCAGCGGCTGCAGGTCGCCTTCGCCGAGGGCCGCCTGGCCGACGTGGAGTTCGACGAGCGCATGCGCGCCGCGCTGGCCGCGCGTACCCACGGCGACCTCGACGCGCTGCTCACCGATCTGCCGGCCACCACCGCGCCGGTCGCGGGGCCTCCGGCCGCCCCGGCGCCCGCCCGGATGCCCAAGCCGGGCCGTAGCGCGGTCGCGTACAAGAACAGCGTGCGGTACGCCGGCCGCTGGCGGGTGCCGGGCACCTTCCGCGCGATCGTCTACAAGGGCAGCGGGGTGATCGACCTGCGGGCCGCCGAGCTCACCGAGCCGGTCACCGTGATCCGCGCGGTCGCCTACAAGTCCGACATCGAGATCATCGTGCCGCCGGGCGTCCGGGTCGAGGTGAACGGCTTCGGCGCCACCCGCGACGAGGACTGGAGCGGCGACCTGCCCGCCGACGCGCCGCTCGTGTACGTACGCGCGCTCGCCTACAAGGGGCTCGTCGAGACCCGCACGATGCCCCGCCGCTGACCTCGGACGCGCGTCAAGCGACGGGCCGGCAGGAGTAAAGCGCGCGGCAGCGGGGACGCAGGGAAAGGACGATCCCTCTCGACTCCTGGGAGTGAAGCCGATGCGCATCCGCTTGAGCGCGGTCGTCCTCACCGGGACCGGCTCGGCGTTACTGCTGGTCGCGGCGATCGCCGGTCAGGCCACCCACGTCTCCACCACCCCCAAGGCCGTCCCCAAGGCCGCTCCCAGGGCCGCGGCGAAGGCCGCACCCAGGGCACCCGCACGGAGCGCTCCGGCGCGGAACACCACCGTGGACGGCGGCCCGGCCACGACCCCGATCCCGCGTGCCGGGGCCGCCGGGCCGACGCTCCGCCGGGGCGACCACGGCGCGGAGGTGAAGGCGCTCCAGCAGCGGCTCGTGGACCTCGGCTACGACCCCGGCAGCGCCGACGGGAGGTGGGGGCCGGCGACGAGTTTCGCCGTCTGGGCGTTCCAGAAGGTCAACCACATCAAGCCCGCGTCGCGGACGAGCGCGCGGTTCTGGAGCGCGTTCGCGGCGCCGCGGACGCCCAAGCCGCTCGTGCCGCGCGGCGCCGGCGACCGGGCCGAGGTCGACGTCAAGCACCAGCTCCTCTACGTCTACAAGAACGGCCGCCTCGTGCTGACGAGCCACATCTCCTCAGGGTCGGAGCAGTACTACTCCTCGCAGGGGCACACCGGGTTCGCGCACACGCCGCGCGGGAACTTCCGGGTGTACCGCAAGGCCTCCGGCTGGGAGACCTCGCCGCTGGGCACGCTCTACAAGGCCAACTACTTCGACGGCGGGTACGCCATCCACGGCGAGCCCTCGGTGCCGCTGCGGCCGGCGTCCCACGGATGCGTACGGGTGCCGATGAGCACGTCGACGATCGTGGCGAAGCTGCTGCCGATCGGCACGCGCGTCTACGTCCGCGGCTGATCCGCCGATGCGGATCGGGCTCTTCCTGCCGGCGGCGCAGTTCCCCGGCCAGTCGCACGCCGAGGTGCTCGCCCGTACGGTCGAGGCGGCCGTCGAGGCCGAGCGGGCCGGGTTCGACGGCGTCTGGTTCGCCGAGCACCACTTCATGTCCTACGGCGTCTGCCCCTCGGCGGTGACCCTCGCCGCGTACGTCCTGGGGCGCACGAGCCGGATCACGGTCGGCACCGCCGTCAGCGTGCTGTCCAACCAGCACCCGGTGGCGCTCGCCGAGCAGGCCGCGCTGCTCGACCAGGTCGGCCGGGGACGGTTCCGGCTCGGGGTCGGGCGCGGCGGCCCCTGGGTGGACCTGGAGGTCTTCGGCACCGGGCTGGCGCGGTACGAGTCCGGTTTCGCCGAGAGCCTGGACCTGCTGCTCGCCGCGCTGACCGAGGAGCGGGTCGCGGGCACCGCGACCTTCCCGTTCCGCGAGGTGCCCGTCGTGCCGCGCCCGCTCACCGGACCGCCCGTCGTCGTGGCCTGCACCTCCGCCGCGACGGCCGAGCTGGCCGCGCGGCGCGGGCTGCCGATGCTGCTCGGCATGCACGCCGCCGACGAGGACAAGCGCGCCATGGTCGAGCACTACGCACGGTACGGCCCGGCGAGACCCGGTCACCTGGCGGCCGGCGTCGCCCATGTCGCGGACACGCGCGCCGAGGCGCAGCGGGCGCTGCGGACGGCGATGCCGCGCTGGCTCGGGCCGGGCCTGGCCGGGTACGTCCCGGTCGACGGCCGTCCGCGCCGGCCCCGCGATCCGGAGGAGTACGCCGCGCTGCTGTGCCGGATCCATCCGGTCGGCACCGCGGAAGACTGCGTCGCGACGCTGACGGCGACCGCGGAGCGTACGGGTGTCGACCACTTCGTCCTCATGGCCGATGGCACCGGTGATCCGGTGTTGACCAGGGAGAACATCCGTCGTCTGGGTGCGGAGGTGCTGCCGCGGCTCCGCGGGTGAGCGCGCCCGCGAACGGACCGGCCGTAAATGGGTGCCGGACATGCGCCCTTACCGCCCTCATCGCGCGCCGAAGCAGGGTTTGATGGTCCTCTGCACGGGACGTTTCAACGAGAGGGTCAGCGTGAGCACGACCGGCAACGGCGCCTCCTCCCCTGGGGACTTCTTCGGCGGCGGTGCCGCCTCGGAGCGATCCGGGCCCGCCGCGGGGCCGCCGCCGAGCGGCCGGAACGAGCGTCGCCGGATCACCGAGCGGCTGGCCGAGGCCGCCGACGCCCTCGAGACCTCACGCCTGCGCGGCATGCCGAACACCTCGCCCTGGCAGCGGTCGAACGCCGTGTGGCACCAGGCGGGCATCGACTGGAGCCGCGCCGAGACCAAGCCGCGGCCGTCCCGACCGGCGGCGAGCGCTCCCGCGCCCGCCGCGCCGCCCACGGCCCCGCACTACCCGGTGCCGCAGCCGCGCCCGCCGGCCGAGCCGGCCGCTCCGGCTACAGCTCCGGCCACCGGCCCGGCCACCGGTCCGCGTGACGCCGCGTCCGCCGACGCGGAGCCGTGGGCGCCCTCGAAGCGGCGCCGGCGCCTTCCCTCCGGGCAGGGGCTTCCGCTGCGGGCGATCGCCGTCGGCGTCGTGGCCGTGCTGGTCGTCGGCGGCGGGGCGTACCTGCTGTTCGGCCGAGGCGGCGGCGGGAAGAAGCAGGACGGCGGCACGCCCGCGGTCGCGGCCGACCGGCTGTTCGCG
Source organism: Actinoallomurus oryzae (assembly GCF_039541955.1). Classification (NCBI taxonomy): domain Bacteria; kingdom Bacillati; phylum Actinomycetota; class Actinomycetes; order Streptosporangiales; family Thermomonosporaceae; genus Actinoallomurus; species Actinoallomurus oryzae. Next base: position 57,394 of record NZ_BAABHF010000030.1, read on the forward strand.
CTCGATCCTGCGGCGGCCACCGGCGGCCGGGTGCACACGCTCGACGGCGTGGCGTCCGGCGGCACCACGACCGTGGCGTTCGGCTCCGAGCAGGGCGGTGTCTACTCGCGGGCGCAGTTCCTGACCTCGGCCGACGGCGGCCGCACGTGGAAGCTGGCGAAGGTGCGCGCGGCCGACGGCGGCGACCCGCCGCAGGGGGAGTACCCCGGGCTGCTCGCCGGCGGCAACGGCAAGTGGGCCGCGCTGGGCGCCACCCGTGACGGCGTCGTCGGATGGACGAGCACCGACGCGCGCACCTGGACGCGCCGGCCGCCGGCCGGCGCCTTCGGCCCGGGCGACCAGGTCCGGCGGCTGGCCCGTACGGCCTCGGGGTTCGTCGCCGTGGGCACCGCCACCGTCCACGGCGGCACGCAGGCCGTGATCTGGACCTCCGCCGACGGCACCACGTGGACGCGGCTCGGCGGCGACCGGTTCGAGCCGCCGTCCGGCGGCACCGCCGTGAGCCTGTCGGACGTCGCGGCGCACGGCGACGTCGTCGTGGCGCACGGCCGGGTGCGCACCACCAAGACCGTCACCCGCCGGGTCAGGGGGAAGCGGCGCAAGACGCACCGCACCGCGGAGAGCGAGGCGTTCTGGCGGTCGCCCGACGGCGGCCGCACCTGGGCGCGGCTCACGGTCCCGCAGGGCCAGGGCTCGTCCGGTGACGTCGTGGGCGTCGTCGCCACCCAGACCGGCTTCTTCGCCGCGCGGGAGGCCTCGCGCACGAGCGGCCGCAAGAGGAAGAAGAAGACCACCGCGTACGGCGCGTTCTTCGGCTCCGCGGACGGCAAGAACTGGGCGGCGGCCGGCACTCTCGCGGTCACCGGGTACTCCCGGATCGGCCTGGTGCGCGGCACCGACAACGGCCTGACGGTCCTCGTGCCCGTCAAGGGCGGAAAGACCGCCGTCATGACCAGCGGCGACGCCAAGACCTGGCGGCACGTGGGCGACCTGGCGGGCGGCCGTACGCTCACCGGCGCCGCGCTCACCCCGCAGGGCCCGGTCGTGTCCGGGCGGAGCGACGACGGCGGCGCGTACCTGACGATGGCGGGCGTGGGCGACGTCAACCTGGCCGCGATCCCCGACGCGGTGCACCCGGAGCGCACGGTCGACGGCGTCGTGTCCGACGCGGGCCGGGTCGTCGCGGTCGGCAGCACGAACGGCCGCGCGGCGCTGTGGACCTCGGCGGACGCCGCCACGTGGACGCGCGCCAAGCTCCCGGCGTCCAAGGACACCGGTCAGCAGCGGCTCGTCGACGCGGTCCACGGCGGGCCGGGCTGGCTGGCCGTCGGTGGCACCGGCTCGCACCCGCTGGTGCTGACGTCGGGCGACACCGTCACCTGGCAGCCGGCGCCGGGCCGGACGCTTGGCGGTGACCTGGTGCCGTCCGCGGCGGCGGCGAGCGGCTCGGCGTACGTGGTCGTCGGCACCCAGGGCGGCACGAGCGCCGCCGCGTGGACCTCGGCGGACCTGAAGTCCTGGACCCATGGCGCGAGTGCGGGCAAGGACGACCTGACCGGCGACCGCGACGCGCCGAAGTGGATGAGCGACGTGGCCGCCGGGCCGAACGGCTTCGTGGCGGTCGGCGGCCAGACGAAGAACAAGGTGTCGCAGCCCGCGCTGTGGACCTCACCGGACGGCCGGCGGTGGACCCTGTCGGCGGCGGCGCCCGCGCTGCCGAACGGCACCACGCAGGGCTCGCTGACGAAGGTGGTGGCGCGGGGCGCGGTGCTCGTGGCCACCGGGGTTGCCGGGGCGTACGCCTTCGCGTCGGTCTCCGCCGACGGCGGGCGCACCTGGCAGCCGACGGCGCTGCCCGGGGCGGCGCCGGGTACCCGCGTCACGGCGGCCACCGCCACGTCGCGCGGGTTCGTGCTCGCCGGCACGGCCGGATCGGACGTCGCGACGTGGTCCTCGGCGGACGGCCGGACGTGGCGCGCCACACGGCCGCACGGCCTCGGGCTCGACGGACCTGGCGTCCAGGAGCTCGACGGCCTGACGGTCCTGGGGGCGAATCTCCTGGCGGTCGGCTTCACCGGCGACTATCGCACCGACGGACCCACGCTCTGGCGCACGCCGATGCCCTGAGAATCGAGGCCGGAAATGGACTTCGCGGTCGCATTCCTTGATCGGAGCGACCGCGAAGCCGGGGGATGTCAGGCCGGTTGACGTGGGGATTCAGTGGACGTTGAGATTCACGCCGAGGAGGACGAGGAACCACAGGAAGATCGCGAGCAGCGCGCTGAACACCTGCTTCAGCAGGCCGAGGGTGATGTAGTCGCGGTCCCAGGCCACGAAGATGCCAATCAATATATAGATCAGGCCGACAAAGCTGATTCCGCCCCGTATCCGCATTGGGACCTCCTTGGGCTTGTTCGAACGCTCGCCAGATGCCCGATGGACGGCATTCAAAACTTTTGCCCGATAATGCGGCGGCTGCCGTGTAGCACCGGTACCGTGCGAAGCGATGTAACAGGCAGGTCACCGCATGCGGATGATCGGGCGTTCCGGTTCGGAGCGCTCGTCACGGCGAGACACCCGGCCGCCTCTCGTGCGGAGCAGCGGGTGTCGCGAAGGGGCGGCCGGCGGCTCGGCAGCGCACGCCGGCCGCCCTCCTCGTTTCCGTCGCCGACGGTCCCGTACGGGGTGTCTCTCAGTCGAACAGGACGACCTGGCGGATCGCGTCGCCGCGTTCGAGCGTCGCGATCGCGTCGTTCAGGTCCTCGAAACGGATCCGTCGCGTGATCAGGCTCTCCAGGTCGAGCTTGCCCGCCCGCCACAGGTCCACGAACCGCGGAACGTCGCGGCGCAGGTCGGAGCCTCCGTACAGCGACGACCGCAGGTTCTTGCCGTCGAAGAGCAGCTCGAACGCGTTGAACTGCACGTTGTCGTCGGCCGCGCCGGCGCCGACCACGATCACGTCGCCGCCGCGCCGGGCCAGCTGCCAGGCGGCGCGGATCGTCGCGCTCCTGCCCACCACCTCGAAGGCGTAGTCGAAGCCCTGGCCACCGGTGAGGAGGTTCCGCAGCTCGTCCGCCCCGTCCGGCGTGGCGGTGTGCGTCGCGCCGAACCTCTTGGCGATCTCGTGCTTGGACTCCAGCGGGTCGATCGCGAGGATGGACGCGGCGCCCGCCGCCCTGGCGCCCTGGATGACCGACAGGCCGACGCCGCCGCAGCCGACGACCGCGACCGCGGTGCCGGGCCGCACCTGGGCGGTGTTGATGACCGCACCGACGCCGGTGGAGATGCCGCAGCCGAGCAGCGCGGCGTACTCGTACGGCACGTCGTCGGCGACCTTGATGCAGGCCTCCCACGGCACCACCATCTCCTCGGCCCACGTGCCGCAGCCCGCCATGCCGTACGCCGGTGTGCCGTCGCCGACGCGGAACCGCGGCTTGGTGTAGCCCTCGATGATGTACTTCACGCAGAGGAAGGGCCGCCCGGCGACGCAGTCGGGGCACAGGCCGCAGGCCGGGGTCCAGCTGATGACGACGTGGTCGCCGGGTGCGACGTTCGTGACGTGCTCGCCGACCTCGACGACCTCGCCGGCCGCCTCGTGGCCGACCACCGCCGGATAGCTGTTCGGCAGGGTGCCGCTGAGGATCGACAGGTCGGAGTGGCAGACCCCGGTCGCCTTGATTTTGACCTTCACCTCGGCGGGGTCCGGCCCGACCGTCGTCGCGTCGTCACGGAGCTCGACCTCTTTGACACCGGCGCCTTGGATCACCGCGGCTCGCACCTGACACACCTCCAGGACGGGGCCGACCCCCAAGGCCGGCCGGATATCGGGGCTTAGGAGTTCTCGTCGAAGGTCAGCGCGGCCTTGGGGCAGGAGCGTACGGCGTGTCGAACGCGGTCGGCGAGCTCGGCCGGGGGCGACGGCTGCGTGATGTGCAGCTCGTCTTCGTCATCGAGGTCGAAGACCTCGGGGACGAGCCCGGCGCACACGCCGTTGGCCTCGCAGACGAGCGGGTCCACCCGTACTCGCATGACGCTGTTCCCCCTTCACGTGAGCTTGCGATGGTCCCAGGAGGCGACACCGGTCGGCTCGACGACATAGGCGTGGCGTTTGGCCGCGGTCTGATCCACGACCGAGGCGATCGCGTCGTCGTCATCGAGGCCCGTCATCCTGCGAACCACTTGGGAGCCAACATACCGAACGTCGTTCGGCTCTGTCAGGGTCCGTACGGTGCCGTACAGCATCAGCCCGCGCAGTTCGAAGTAGTCCGTACCCGCCTCGATCAGGCACGTGACCCGGGGATCCCGCGCGAGGTTGTACGCCTTGCGCGACGTGCGGTACGTCCAGAACGCGATCTTTCCCTCCACCAGCCCGGAGAACATCGTGACCAGGTGCGGGGTGCCGTCGCGGTTGATCGTGGCGAGCTGGAACTTGGGGTTCTCCTCGATGAACGCCGTGACCTCGTCATCCGTCATGGCGATCCGGGCGCGCTGACTCACGCCGAGAAGTAGAACACGTTTCAGTCAGCCGCATCAAGGCCGGGGCGCGCCGTCGCGAGGACGCGCTCGCGACGCGGGCGGTCCCGGTCGCCGCCACGGCGGGTTACGAGGCGGGCCCTACAGTTCCTCCAGAGTCGGAAACGAGCTCTGCGCGCCGGCCCTGCGTACGGCGGCGGCGCCGACGCGGGCGGCGAGCCGGGCCGCGGTGGGCAGGTCGTCGCCGCGGGCGAGGCGCAGGCACAGCGCACCGGTGAAGGCGTCGCCCGCGCCGGTGGTGTCCACGACGTCCACGCGGGGGCTGGGCACCTCGGTGACGCCGCTCGCGTCGGCCACGACGGCACCGTCCGCGCCGCGCGTGATGACGACGGACCGCGCGCCGCGGGCGAGCAGGCCGGCCGGGCGGGTGTCGCCCAGGAACGCCGCCTCGTGCTCGTTGACGACGAGGGGGTCGCACAGCGCGATCAGCTCGTCCGGCACGTCGGCGGCCGGCGACAGGTTGAACACCACCCGCGCGCCCTCCTCGTCCGCCGTACGGGCGGCGGCCACGACCGCGTCGAGGGGGATCTCCAGCTGGAGCGACACCACGGCGGCGTCCGCGAACAGCGGGCGCGCGGCGGCGACGTCCTGCTCGGTGACCTTCGCGTTGGCACCCGGCGAGACGATGATGCTGTTGTCGCCCGACGGGTCGACGGTGATCAGGGCGACGCCGTTCGCGCCCGGCGTGGTGATCAGGTGCCCGATGTCCACGCCGTCGCCCCGGAGCGTCTCACGGACGAAGTCCCCGTGGCCGTCGGTGCCCGCGCGGCCGAGGAACGCCACCCGGCCGCCCAGCCGCGCGGCGGCGACGGCCTGGTTGGCGCCCTTTCCGCCCGGATGGGTCACCAGGTCCGAGCCGAGCACGGTCTCGCCGGCGCCGGGGCGCCGGTCGACGCGGACCACGAGATCCGCGTTGACGGACCCGGCGACCACGACGTCGTACACCCGCCTGGGGCTTTCGGTCATCGCTGTGTCCTTCCTGTCTCTCCGCAGGAGCGGCGGATCATGAGGCGGGCCGGGAGGACGACCGGTTTCACCGGCCGGCCGGCGACGCGCTCCAGCAGGGTCCGTACCGCTCGCCGTCCGAGTTCTCCGGCAGGCTGGGCGATCGCGGTGATCGGCGGGTCCACGTGGACGAACCAGGCGACGTCGTCGAAGGAGGCGAGTGCCACGTCGCCTGGGATCCGCATGCCGCGCGCCCGGATCTCGTCCAGGGCGCCGAGCGCCATGAGGTTGTCGCCCGCGAAGATCACCTCAGGCGGTTCGGGCAGGTCGAGGAACCGGGCGGCGATGGCCTGCCCGCTCGCCGCCTGGAAGTCGCCGGCCTCCACGTACTCCTCGCGGATCTCCAGGCCGGCCGCCCGCATCGCGTGCACGTACGCCCGGGTGCGCTCGCGACCGGTGGACAGCAGGTCCGGGCCGGAGATGAAGGCGATCCGGCGGTGCCCGAGCCCGTGCAGGTGCTGGATGAGCTCCCGGACGGCGCCCGTACCGTCGACCCGTACGGAGGGCACCTGCAGGCCGGGCAGCGTGCGGTCGAGGAAGACCAGCGGGCCGCCCGCCGCGACGCAGTCGCGGACCAGCGGGGTGACCTCGGCCGTCGGGCAGATGAGCAGGCCGTCCACGCGCTGTTCGAGGAGCGTGCGGACGTAGTGGTCCTGCCGCTCGGGACGCTCGTCGGCGTTGCCGATCACGACCGTGTAGCCGGCCTCGCGGGCCTCGTCCTCCACGGCCCTGGCCAGCTCGGCGAAGAACGGGTTGAGGATGTCGCCGATGACCAGCCCGAGCGTGTGGGTGGCCTCGGTGCGCAGCGAGCGGGCCACCGCGTTCGGCCGGTAGCGCAGCGCCTCGACGGCGGCACGCACCTTGGCCCGCGCGTCCTCACTGACCCGGGGACTGCCGTTGAGCACCCGGGAGACGGTGGCGACCGAGACCCCCGCGTGCGCGGCGACCTCCTTGATGCCGGCCACGCGACTCCCTTCATGGAAACGATTACACGGCAGGATATGGAAACGATTACATCGGCGATAGGCGTCGATGACGTGACTTCCGTCACGGCTGGGGCTTGGAGCCCCTGCGGCTGGGGACCGCGCTGCCGCGCGGCACTGCCCGCGCGGGCTCTTACTCGGGATGCTCCAGTCGCTCCCACGCCTCCTGCTGAGCCGGATCGAGCTCCACCGGCGGGAACCGTGCCAGATACAGGTGCGCCAGCCTCGTCAGTTCTTTCGGTGTGACGTCCGGCAGGCCGTTGAAGTCGTCGAAGGACATATCAAGGGTGAAGCCGCCTCCGGAGCCATCGTCGAGGACGGCGGTGACGAGGCATCGGTACACCGTGTGCTCCTCGACCCCGAAGACCACCAGGAACAGCGAGCGAATGCGGTCTCTGTGCGCCCGGAGCCACGCCGGCCGGCCGACGGCGCTCCACCCGTTCTCGCCCGCCGCCGCCATGAGGCGTTCGAGTTCCGGCGTGGACGACGTCTTGATGTCTCCCCGGCCACCGGCCGCGTAGAGGTCCACGTCCGGCCATTTTCCGCCTTCGAAGCTTCGTCTCATCGGGTACTCCGGAAGTTGTTGATGAATATCGGGGTGTCCCAGGAAATCGAAGAATCGGGGTTCTCGGCGCGCTTCAAGAGCTCATATCGCCGGTGGTTGCCCTGCAAAATCGTGTCGGGGTAGAACCAGTGCACGGCGATGAACTGACCGTCCCGAGGACTGAAGACCGACCGTATCAACTCCTCGTCCGAGCGGCCGTTCGAATTCTCCGCCTTCTGCGGCCTGGGTGGATTCCCCGGTTTCAGATCAAGGAGATCGCGAACGGTGCTGTTGGGCTCGGGTGAGGCACCCGCGAGCCGGTGCGTCAGGCCACGGTTGTGCGCCGCCGCCAGGGCGACGCCGACGAGACGGCGCCCTTCCCCGGGGTTCGGGCGATAGGGGGCCAGGCCGAGCGGGTCGGCCCGCGTCGTGGGGTTGTGCACATAGGCGTAGGGGTCGGGCTGGGGGGTGAGGCCGAGGGGGTCCGAACTCTGGTAGCGCCCCGTGTGGGGGTCGTAGTAGCGCCGGTAGTTGTAGTGGAGGCCGGTCTCCTCGTCGTGGTACTGCCCGGGGAATCTGAGCGGACAGTCCGTGTCCTCCTGCCCCTGTACGGCGCGGAGGCCCCACAGCGTGGAGACGCGCTGCCAGGCCAGGTCACCGGTGGAGCCGACCATCTCGGTGGGACAACCGATGAGGTCGGACACGATTCCATAGAACCGCTCATCGACCTCGTCCCGTTCGGTCTGGGCGATCGGCCGGAAGCCGCCGGGCTCGTACTCCCAGGTGGTCGTGCCGTCAGCGCGCGTCTGCTCGGCGAGTACGGCGCCGTCCCACGTGAAGTCCGTCTGCTCCACGACGGTACGGCCGTCCGGACCGAGCCGTTGCTTGGCGATGCGGCGTCCCAGGGCGTCGTACAGGTAGCGCCACCGCTGCCCGCCGGGAGTGGTGACCGCGATGAGACGGTCGTCGGCATCCCACTCGTATCGCCAGGTCAAGGGCTTGGCCGACAAGCGTTTTCGCTGTCTGAGGACGACCCGGCCCTGTGCGTCGTAGTCGTAGCGGACGTTTCCGGCCGACCGGACCATGGTGCCCGCGTACTGACGCGGGCCGAAGGTGCCGCTGTCCGTCGCCGGCCAGGCCGCGTCGATGGGCTTCCCGGCGGGATCGTAGGTGTAGCGCTCGCTCCACGCCTCCGTGTGGACCGCGGTCACCCTTCCCGCAGCGTCCAGTTCGAACCTCCGGGGGCCGAAGGTGTGGTCGCCGATGCCGACGACGGTGCCGTCGGACCGGTAGGAATACGCGCGGTGCTGAAGCGGCCGGCTCGGTGCGGACGCGCCCCACAGCGTCTGGTCACTCAGCCGGTCGCCGGGCTCCCATCCCTGAACGAGCGTCGCCACGTCACCGACGTGACGACGGACCTCCCGCCCGGCGGCGTCGTACTCGAACCGCACTCTCTGGCCGGCGGTGTGCAGGGCGATCGGGCGGCCGGCCGCGTCATGGTGCCAGACGGCCTCCGTGCCGGAGGGCGTACGGCGCCGTACGCGACGGCCGAGCGCGTCGTAGGCCGAGGCGAGCCTGCGGCCGTTGCACACCTCGGCCACCACCCGGCCGAGCGGATCGTGTTCGAATCGCACCTCGACGTCCGCGTTCACCGCTCGTACCAGGCGCCCGGTGGCGTTGTAGGCGAATGTCGTGACCGCGTCACCGGAGCGTTTTCCGACGACGTTCCCCAGCGGATCACGGCTGTAGCGAATGGTCTGCCCGGCGCCGTTGGTGTGCTCGGTGAGTTGGCCCGCCGCGTCGTAGGCGTAGCGTAGGACGCGGCCGTTGAAGTCGGTCTCCTCCGTCAGGTTTCCGGCCGGATCATAGGCATAGCGCCAGGTCAGCCCCTGTGGATCGGTGACGGCCGCCAGCCGCAGCTCGGTGTCGTAGGTGAACCGCAGGGACGCGCCGTCCGGCCCGATCCGGGAGCTGGGCAGGTCGAAGGGCCCGTATTCGGTGCGGGCGACCCGGCCCGCGGCGTCGATGTACTCGATGAGGTTGCCCTCGTCGTCGTACGACCAGCGTTCGGTCGCGCCGTCGGGCCGCGCCCGCTCGGCCGGCCTGCCCTCCACGGTCCAGCGGAGGCGAGTGACGCTCCCCAGCGGGTCGATCATCTCCGTCACCCGGCCGAACCGGTCACGCACGCAACGGTCGGTGGCGCCCAGCGGATCGGTGACGGCGATCGGCAGGCCCGCGTCGTCGTTGACGATCCGGATCACGGCCCCCAGCGGATCGGTGATGGTGGACAGGCCACCGCGTTCGTCGTAGCCGTACAGCGTCGTCGCGCCACCCTGATCCGTCAGCGCCACGAGGTTGCCGCGATCGTCGTAATCGTGCCGCCGCACCGTTCCGTCGGCGTCGGTGATCTGGACCGGCAGCCCGAGTTCGTTGTAGGTGGCGGTGACCTGCCGGCTGTCGGGGCGGGTGATCGCGGTGAGGTCGCCCGCCTCGTTGTAGCGATAGCGGGTCGTACGTCCCAGCGGATCGGTACGGGACAGCAGCCGGTCGTGGCCGTCCCACACCGATCTGGTCTCCTGCCCCAGCGGGTCGATCTCGGCGATCACCTGCCCCAACTCGTTGAGGTGATACGTCGTCTGATGGCCGAGCGAGTCGGTCACGACCGTGACCCGGTCGCCATAGGTGAGCGTCACGTTCCAGAGACCGTCCGGCCCGTCGCCGTGGACGGCGCGCCCCTGGCCGTCGTAGGTGTAGCGATACCAGTGACCGTTGCGGTCGATCCAACCGGTCAGCCGGCCTTCGGCGTCGTAGTCGAACCGCAGGGGCCTGCCGGAGGAGTTGATGATCTCAGCCAGGTTGCCGGCGTCGTCATAGCCGTACCGCATGAGTTCCTCGCCGGAGCGCAGTCGAAGGGCGGTGACGCGGCCGGTGTCGCCGGTCTCGACGCCGATCCGGTATCCGCCGGAATGATGGATCTCCACGAGCGTCGCATCGGCTTCGTATCGAAGATCGATCCGGTTGCCGTTGCGATCGCTGATCGCCGTGAGCCGTAGGGATCCCGGTCGCGGCCCGACCGGTGCGAAGTGCAGCATGCGCCGGGCCTCGGGGTCGGTGACCGTGCACTCGCCGTTCTCATCGAGCGTCAGCGGCCATCGCGGTCCCGCCGTCGGCAGCACCGGAGACCCCGGTGCGTCGACCGGCGGGTAGAACAGCATCATCCCGTCCGCCGCCGCGAAACACGCACCGTCCGCGTCGAGCTCCACCCGCTGGTCCAACGTCGACGCCCAGGACACGCCGAACGACCGGCCCTCGCGGTACGACGACACGTGGGTGCGCTCCAGGACCAGCGGCAGCACCCCGCCCAGGTGCACGTCGACCTGCCGCAGCACCACGTCTCCGCCGGCCACATCGATCGGGTCACCTCTCACGACCCTGGAAAGGTAGGCGGGCGTCCTCCGTGAACCCTGGAAAACGGTGCGAAGCGCACGTGTCGACTCCGCGGCGTGGCCTACTCCGGTCGCCACCCGGACGGCGGAGCTACGGAAAAGGCTTCCCGGGATCCGGAAAATACCAAGGCGTGCTATGTTCGGAATGGCCCTGGAGCCGAGATTCATGCTTTTTGCTCTCTATTGCTGGTGTCGCGTGCCTTAAGTAGACCGCACGGGCGCGGGGGTTCTCTTATATGTGCGGGAAATGGTGAAACGCCGTGCGCGTTATGGCGACTCCGGCTTTGCGGTTAGAGTGCGCGGGTGGATGACGTGACGACGGGGCTACCGCCGATGCCCGGTGAGCTGCGGCGGGCCGCCGAGGAGGCCAAGGGGTTCATGCCGCCGGCCGAGGGGCTCGCGCTCTATGAGACGGCGCTGGAGTACGGCGCGCGCGGGCCGATCCTGGAGGTCGGCACCTACTGCGGCAAGTCCGCGATCTACCTCGGCGCCGCCGCGCGCGCGGTCGGGTCGGTCGTGGTGACCGTCGATCACCATCACGGTTCGGAGGAGAACCAGGCCGGCTGGGAGTACCACGACGAGACCCTGGTCGATCCGGCCACCGGTCGCATGGACACGCTGCCGGTCTTCCGCAGGACGATCGTCGCGGCCGGGCTGGAGGACCGTGTCGTCGCGGTCGTCGGTACGTCGGAGACGGCCTCGGCGCTGTGGGGCAAGCCGCTCGGCATGCTGTTCATCGACGGCGGGCACGCGGAGGACCTGGCCCAGGCCGACTACGACGGCTGGGCGCACCACGTGATGCCGGGCGGGGCCCTGGCGTTCCACGACATCTTCCCCGACCCGGCCGACGGCGGCCAGGCGCCGTACCGCGTCTACCGGCGCGCCCTGGCGACCGGCCGGTGGACCGAACGCCGCATCGAGGGCTCCCTGCGCGTCCTCGAACGCCGCTGACGCCCGTACGACCGCCCCCGTACGACGGACTCGCCGGGCTCTGGAGAACTCGCTCTTGAACAAAGTGCCATGTCAGGCGTACCTTGCTGAACATGTTTGAACAGGTTTGGGTGCAGGGGTAGACATGGTGGACAACGTGCATGGGCTCAAACACGAGAACATCGCCCAGGCCCTCGCCCGGGAGATCCGGACGGGCAAGCTGAAGCGCGGCAGCCGCCTTCCCGGCGAGCACGCGCTCGCCGCGCGGTTCTCGGTCAGCCGGAACACCATCCGGTCCGCGCTGACCGAGCTGAGCCGGGAAGGGCTCATCTCCACCCGCTCGGGAAAGGGGTCGTTCGTCACCTTCGACGGGCGGCCGCTCGACGACCGGCTGGGCTGGGCCCGCGCCCTCGCGGCCCAGGGCGTGTCCACCGAGACCCGGATGCTGCGTCTGGAGAGGGTCGACGATCCCGGACTCGCCGGCCGGCTGGGCCTGGCCTCGTCCGCGTTCTTCGCCGTCGACCGCGTCCGTACCCTGACGGACGGGCCGGCGGTCTCCCTCGAGCGCAGCCGCATCCCCGCCACCGGCGACCTGCTCGACCTGCCCGCACGCGGCCTGCTCGACGGGTCGCTGACGGCGACGCTGGCGTCCGCCGGGCTGCACGCGGATCACGGCGACGAATGGGTCACCGCCGCGCCGCTGGACGAGACCGACGCCGCCGAGCTGGGGCGGAGCCCCGGTGAGTGGTTCCTGCGCGCGCGCCGCGTCAGCTGGACCGCCGCCGGCGACCTGGTGGAACACGTCGAGAGCCGGCTCGACCCGGTCCGGTTCGAGCTGCACCTGCGCTTCGGGAGCACCTCATGACCGACGCCGGCGCCCGTGCCGCCGGGGCGCTGTACGGACTGGCGATCGGCGACGCGCTGGGCATGCCGACCCAGTCGCTGTCCCGGGAGCGGATCCGGCGTGACTTCGGCTCGCTCACCGGGTTCGAGCCCGCCGCCGCGGACCATCCGATCGCCGCGGGGATGCGCGCGGGATCGGTCACCGATGACACCGAACAGGCCGTCCTGCTCGCCCGGCTGCTCATCGACGGGGCCGGGCACGTCGATCCGGGGGCGCTGGCACGGGCCCTCCTGGACTGGGAGGAGGACATGCGCCGGCGCGGTTCGCTGGATCTGCTCGGCCCGTCGACCAAGCGCGCCGTCGCGGCGGTCGCCGCCGGCACACCGGTCGAGGAGGCGGGCCGGTACGGGGACACCAACGGCGCCGCCATGCGGATCGCCCCGGTCGGCATCGCCTCCGGCGGTGAGCCCGCGGCACTCCTCGACAGCGTCGTCGAGGCCAGCCGGGTGACGCACAACACGAGCGTCGCCCTCGCCGGGGCCGCGGCGGTCGCCGCCGCCGTCAGCGCCGGGATCGACGGAGCCGACGTGAAGGAGGCCGTCCAGCGCGCGGAGGAGGCCGCGACGGCCGGTGCCCGCCGCGGCCACTGGATCGCCGCCGCCGACGTCGCCTCGCGCATCCGGTGGGCCGGCGAGCTGGTCGCGGGCCGTCCTGCCGAGGCCGCCGCGGCCGACATCTACCGTCTGGTCGGCACCAGCGTCGCCACCCAGGAGTCCGTGCCGGCCGCGTTCGCCGTGCTGGCGGTGTATCCGGACGACCCGTGGCAGGCGTGCCTGTTCGCCGCGTCCCTCGGGGGCGACTGCGACACCATCGCGGCCATCGCCGGAGCGATCGCCGGTGCCTGCCACGGCGTCGGCTCCTTCCCTGACGACGCCCTCACCACGATCCTCAACGTCAACCGGCTCCCCCTCGACGAGCTGGCGCGCGGCCTGCTGGCCCTGCGCGCGCGGGCGTGACCGCCCACACCCGATCCTCCTCCCCGAAGAAGGCCCCCATGACCAGCGACAACAAGGTCGGTGCCGTCGAGACCCGCGGCATCGAGCCGGTGCCCGACGGCGACCGGAACGGCAACCCGCTCCAGCTCTTCTGGGTGTGGTTCGCCGCCAACATCTCCATCCTCGGGCTGCCCCTCGGCGCGACGCTGGTCGCGCTGCGCGGCATGAACATCTGGCAGGCCGTGCTCGTCGGCGCCATCGGCTCCTTCGGGTCGTTCGCCGTCGTCGGGCTCATCAGCGTCGCGGGGAAGTGGGGCGGCGCGCCGAGCATGACCCTGTCCCGCGCGGTGTTCGGCCCGCGGGGCAACCACGGGCCGACGCTGGTGTCGTGGCTGTCGCGGGTCGGCTGGGAGGTGGTGAACACCACCACCGCCGCGTACGCGCTGCTGGCGATCCTGCACATCGCCTTCGGCGTCGGCGCGAGCTCCGCGCTCACCGTCGTCTGCCTGCTCGCCTTCGTGGCCCTCACCCTGCTCGTCTCCGGGCTCGGCCACGCCACCCTGGTGTGGATCCAGCAGCGGGCGACGTACGTCTTCGGCGTCCTCAACCTGATCGTCGGTGGCTTCCTCGTCACGAAGGTGCACTGGCACACGGTCCTGCACGCCCCGGCCGCGCCGATGAGCGTGATGATCGCGGGGATCGGCGTGATCGCCGGCGGAACCGGCATCGGCTGGGCGAACGCCGGCGCCGACATGGCGCGCTACCAGCCGCGGCGGGTCTCCGGCCGCCGCATCGTGGCGGCGGCCGCGGCCGGCGCGGGCATCCCGCTGGTGCTGCTCATCACCCTGGGCGGCCTGCTGTCGACCGGCGACCACACGCTCGCCGCCGCGTCGGACCCGGTGGCGGCGATCCAGGCGATGCTGCCGTCCTGGATGGCCATCCCGTACCTGCTCACCGCCTTCGGCGGCCTGCTGCTGTCCAACCACCTGTCGGTGTACTCCGCCGGGCTCACCATGATCACTCTGGGCGTCCGGGTCCGCCGGGTGATCGCCGTCGGCGCCGACGTGGTGCTCACGCTGGCCGGCGGCGTCTACCTGATGCTCATCGCCAAGAACTTCTACGGCCCGTTCATCACCTTCATCTCGCTGCTCGCCGTGGCGATCACCTCCTGGGTCGCGGTCTTCCTCGTGGACATGCTCACCCGGCGGGAGTACGACCCCGCCGGGCTGATGGACACCACGCGCGGCGGCCTCTACTGGCACCACGGCGGCGTGGCGTGGTCGGCGTTCGTCGCCTGGGCCGCCGGGATCGTCATGGGGCTGATGCTGACCGTGGCCCAGACCTCCGACACGGACGTGTGGTTCTCCGGGCCGCTCGCCAAGACCTGGCCCGCGCGCAACGGCCTCGGCTGGCTCGTCGCGTTCGCCGTCGCCTCCGTCATCTACCTCATCCTCCAGGCCGTGACGGGCCGCGGCACCGCGTCGCGCCGGGCGCGGGTGAGCGAGGCGGCGTCGTGATCGATCGGCTGGTGCACGCCGGAAACGTGGTCATCGACCTGGTCATGGAGATCCCGGCGCTGCCGCGGCCCGGCGGCGACGTGCTCGCCACCTCCAGCCAGGTCACGCCCGGCGGTGGCTACAACGTCATGGTGGCGAGCGTCCGGCAGGGCCTGGAGGTCGCCTACGCCGGCGGTCACGGCAGCGGGCCGTTCGGTGACCTCGCCCGCACCCGGCTCGCCGAGGCCGGCATCGCCGTCCTCCAGGAGCCGACCCCGGGCGCGGACACCGGCTTCGACGTGGCCTTCGTCGACGACAGCGGCGAACGGACCTTCGCCACGAGCGTCGGCGCGGAGGCCGCCCTGACCTACGAGCAGCTCGCGGGCGTGCGCGTGCGCGGCGCTGACGCGGTCTACCTGTCCGGGTACGGTCTGGCCTATCCGGCCAACCGGACGGCGCTGACACGCTGGCTGGCGACGCTGCCCGGCGACGCCACCGTGATCGTCGATCCGGGGCCGCTGGTCGCCGACATCCCCGCCGACGTGCTGCGGCCGGTGCTCGACCGGACGGACTGGTGGAGCTGCAACCACGACGAGGCGACCGCGATGACCGGTCGGGCCGACCCCGAGCAGGCCGCGGCCGAGCTGGCGCGCCGGACCGGGCGCTCCGGCGTCGTGGTCCGCGTGGGGCCGCGTGGCTGTGTGCTCGCCCGGCGCGGCGCCCCGGCCGTACGGGTCCCGGCCTTCGAGGTGAGGGCCGTCGACAGCAACGGCGCGGGCGACGCGCACGTGGGAGTGTTCGTCGCGGCGCTCGGGGACGGGCTGCCACCGGAGGCGGCGGCGCGGCGGGCCAACGCGGCGGCGGCCATCGCGGTCACCCGGCGCGGGCCGGCGACGGCGCCGACCCGCGAGGAGGTCGACCGGCTCCTCGGCCTCTAGAGCGTGTCCTCAAAGCCATATGAGCAGGGTGGCCAGGTCGATCATGCCTTGGTAG
>NZ_BAABHF010000031.1:0-4170 GCF_039541955.1 Actinoallomurus oryzae
GACCACCGCGACCGGCAAGAGCTGCTTCAACAATCGCATGACGAATCCTTCATGAAATTTCCTTAGCGAGATTCCGCAGCCCAGCGCCACGGCGACACGGAAAACGTTAGGGATTCGCTCGCCGGGAATCGTCACCGTGCGGTGGACACTGGTGCGTAGCTCGCACGGGGGACAGGCGCACCGTTCGATCCGCACCCCGGCAGACGCACACCGCAGCCGCCCGAAAACGTCCGGTCGGCTCGATCGCGCTGCTGTCCCCCGTGCGGACTACCTGTGAGTGTCCACTGCGCGGTGACGATTCCCGGCGGTCGGCTCAATAGCGTTTTCCACATCGCCACGGCGCTTCGATTCGCCGACTCTGTGACTGGAGAAGAATATGAATGCCACGTTCAAAGCTTCCGCCGTAGTCGCACTGTGCTTCGCCGTGACCGGCACGGGGCTTGTCGGCTGCAAAGACGTTTCGGATGCGGATACCAAATCATCCGTGACCTCTGTCGCGCGGAAAGCCGCTGATGGCCTGCTGTCGGGAACCAGGAAGATCAAGATCGACGGCCGGTCGGTGAACGTGTCCTGCTCGGGCAACCCGATGAACCGCAAGCCGGTCATCGTCCTGCTGCCCGGACTGGGCGACGGGTTGGAGAAGATGGCCGGCCTCCAGAAGACCCTGAGCGAGAACAACCGGGTCTGCTCCTACGACCGCCTCGGCGAAGGCGCGAGCGACCAGCCGGACGGCCCGCAGACCTTCGCCGACACCGGGAAGATCCTGACCGGGGTGATCGACCGGGTCGCCGGCCACCGTCCCGTCGTCCTGGCCGCTCACTCACTGGGCGGGATGATCGCCGCCCGATACGCCCCCGACCATCGCCGCGAGGTCAAGGGCCTGGTCCTGATGGACGCCACCTCACCGACCTCGGTCGCCGACATCTCCTCCGGGATCCCGGAGTCCGCCACCGGCCCCGCGGCCGAACTCCGCGAACAGACCCTCCAGGTCGACCAGGGCAACAACCCCGAAAAGCTCATCATCACCGACGGGAAGGTCCGTTCGGCCGGCAACATCCCCGCGGCGGTCATCCAGCACGGGAAGAAGTACCTCGCGGCCTTCCCCGAGTACGGACCCCGCCTGGAGGAAGACTGGGCCAAAGGCCAGCGCGAATGGCTCGCTATCTCCCGCCGCAGCAAGCTGATCACCGCCACGAGCAGCGAACACTACATCTACCTCGACCAACCCGAACTCGCCGTCAAGACCATCCAGCGCGTCACCTCCCAGGCCGCCCGCTGAGTCCGAATCATCAGGGCTCCACGCCGAGGAACGACGGCGGCGGAGGCGTGGGCGTCGTGATCGACTCCGCTCCGAAACCGCGGCGGCTCCCGGCTTCCCGGGCCCCGGACGGGCGGGTCGAGCCGCCTGCCGGCGACACGTGTTGAACCGCCGAGCGTTCCGTTCCGTATGCCGGAGAAGGGGTTGTTCTGCATTGCCCTAGCGGAGGGAACGAGGCATTGCTGTCGGATCAGTCGCCGAGTGCGCGAGCCCAGTGGCAGGCCTGCCGGGCGAAGACCCGCTGTGCGCGTGGCGCCCGGTACGTCACCGGAGCGGACATCGTCCGCATCTCCCGTACGCTCGCCTTGGAACCGTGGCACTTCACGCAGACCGCACCCGCCGTGGCCGGCGACCCGACCGGGATCGTCCTCGACAAAGGCCGGCGCCGGGTCTTCCTCAAGCTCGCCAACGCCACCAACGGCTGCGTCTTCGCGATCCGCACTCCCAGCGGCGCCACCTGCTGCGGCCTCGGGGACGTCGCCCCGATCTCCTGCCGGATCTTCCCGGCCGACACGGAGAACGGCGCGCCGGCGATACGCCCCGAGCCGGGCTGCGACTGCCGGGAGTGGACGCTGGAGGACCTGGACCGAGGCGCGCTGATCAGGGCCACGCGCGCCTGGTCGGCCGACCGCGACCATTGGCTCGAGGTCGTGGCACGGTGGAACAAGCTGGCCGCCGAGTCCGACGAGGAACTCGACATCAAGGACTTCCAGCGCTACCTGCTCGAGGCGCAGTCCGCCCGAGAGACCGGCGCGGAATGGCCCGAGGAGGTGACGGCATGAACGGCACCGCCGTCAATGCCGCCGGCTGTGCCGACTGCGGCGGCAAATGCTGCCGTGAGTACCAGGTCGGGGTGACCGTCAGGGACGTCCGGGTGCTCGCCGAGGGAACCGCCATGCGTCCCGGCGACTTCATCCGGCTGCTGAACACCAAGAAAGAGGGCTTCCGCCTCCGCCCGGACGGACCCGCGAAGAAGCTGTACCTGCAACGCTCCGCGGAGGACACCGGCTGTGTGTTCCTCATGGAGATCGCCTCGGGCAGGGCCCGGTGCGGCGTCTACGCCCACCGTCCGCTGGTGTGCAGCACCTTCCCGATGAGCATCCAGCGCGGCGTGGTGACCCTCCGCGAGGACACGGTCTGCGGCCCCGACTCGTGGAACCTCGCCGCGATGGACCTCCCCGCCTGCCGCCGCGAACTCACCCACGACGACGCGGCCCGAGCCGAACACCGCGAAATCATACGGGCCTGGAACAAACGCGTCGACGCCTCCGGCCGGGAAGCCAGCCCCCAGGAGCTCTACGACTACCTGATGAGCTACCCCCTCGAAGCGACACCCCAAGCTGACACAGACTGAACGCCGCCCCGCCCGGGAATGGCCTGGGCATGGACGAACGGGTACGGCGAGGTACGACATCGGGGGGCACGCCTCAAACCAGCGGTTCGAGGCGTGCCTCCGACGTCAGAATCCTGAGCTCAGGCGTTCTGGGCGCCGTTGTAGACGTTCCAGGCGGCGTCGCGGTAGTAGGCGAAGTAGGAGTTGCCGTCGGTGCCCGAACCCCAACTGCCGAAGAACGTGGCGGTCTGTACGGCCGACCCGTCGGACTGGTAGTTGACGATGAACGGGCCGCCGCTGGCTCCACCGCTCAGGCCCTGGCAGTTGGGGATGTGCACGCCGCCGTTGTAGCTGTCGACCGGCGCACCTTCGCACCACACCGCGTAGTCGACGCCGGCCGGAATGCCGATCGCGTGCGCGTAATTGTTGGTCGACCAGTTGAAGCCGATGCCCGAACCACCGACCGCGTCCTGGACGCGCGCGCCGCCGTTACCGCCACTGTTAAGGACGATGAAGGCGTTGTCTCCACCGGGACTGGTGTCGTCGGTACGGACGCCGGCCGAGCGCCACGTCCACCAGCCGTACGGGGCGCTGCCCTTGTTGTAGGATGGGGCGAACTGGAAGTTGGTGTACCAGGCGCCGGTGCTGATGTCCATGACGCAATGGCGCGCCGTGGCTATCACATCGTGGTTGTTGCTGGTGACGACGTTGGCGGTGCAGACGTAGTCGCCGCCGTTCGCGGGGTTGTGGAAGAACAGGCGCCCGACCGTCACCCATTCGCTGGCGTTGGGCTGTAGCCCACCTGCCGCGCCGGTGGGACGGCTCGCATGGACCATGCGCGGCTCGCCGTCACGGGAACTGCTGATCTTCGCGGTGCCGGGGCGCGCGGGAAGAGGAGCGGGCTTGGCCTCGGCCAGGCGCCGCGGGTTCCAGTACGAGCGCACCGTTCGGGCCGGGGAATGGTTGACCGCCCAGCGGGTCTGTGGCGGCGTCGGATGGGTGGCGGCTGGCGACGTGGCCGCGCCGGCACCCGGGATGAGGACGCCGAACACGAGCATGCTGGTGGCGGCGGCCACTGTGACACGACGGAGGATTGACACGATGTCCCTTTCTGGCGGGAATGGACACCGTGATCTTGAATTGGATTGACGGACTAGTAAAGATCTTCGTCAGCATTCGGCCAAAACGCCCTCGACGGCGCCTCCGGCGGACCGTCGGGGCAGGGGCTGGTGCACGACAGGGACTACGGCTACCGCCTGCTCATCGCGGGCGCAGGCGAGAACGGCGCTCTCAGCCGCTGACTTCAGGTGTAACCCGGTGATCGCAGAGGGCGGCGCGGGGGCGATCGCGGGAGGCGTACGGCCCTTGCCGGCCCCCAGCACGACGCCGGCCGAAAAAAGAAAGGGGGAGAGGCCGCCCGCCTACCGCGGTTGACCTCTCCCCCTTCATTTCACCGTAACAACAAGAAAGAGGAGAGGGACTCTCCGCGTTGACCGCGGGGTCACCTCTCCTCTTCCTT